>QCCO01000006.1 GCA_003278895.1 Prochlorococcus sp. AG-347-L19 | reverse complement strand
CCTATTCATTAATTAATGAATTCCAAAACATTAATAAACAAAATATATTAAAAATAGTTAATTTCATAAGATCAAATCAATCTCCCTTAATAAGAAATATTTTAGATTTTGATCAAGGTGACATTCTTAGAAGAAATAATTCTAAAAGTGGTGCCTTAATATATGAAAATTCAGTTTTATGTACAATTTTAAAAGATATTACTTATCAAAATGAAGAAATTTACACTTTGACTATAAGTAGAAATTGGGATAATAGATTCAATTCTATTTTAAAAGAATTTATAAAAAAAT
Source organism: Prochlorococcus sp. AG-347-L19 (assembly GCA_003278895.1). GTDB lineage: Bacteria > Cyanobacteriota > Cyanobacteriia > PCC-6307 > Cyanobiaceae > Prochlorococcus_A. The sequence continues at coordinate 52,636 of QCCO01000006.1, read as the reverse complement.
TTTTTGAAAAATCACCTGTTTCATATTTAAAAACCTATAAAGAAAATTCTCAGTTAAATCTTTTTCTCGAAGAATGTAATCTCAAAGAAAAAAATCAAGAAATAATTCTCATCAGGAATACAATAGTTAAAAATGAATCCAAACAAGTAAATATAATAAATCAATCTTTGGACTCAATCTTTGAAAAATTAAGTCCACAAGGCAATCCATATCCATCTCCTTTTCCATTAAAAACAAAGTGAAATTTTGCAAACCCAAACCCAAGTCAATTTTGAGCTTGGATATAGGTGCCAAAAGAATAGGATTAGCTTATTGTGATCCCCTCTGCATAACATCAAATATACTTCCAGCAGTAAAACGGTTTGAAAATAATCAAGAGATTAAAATCATTAGAAATTATATTAATAAATTTAATTTGACTGGGTTTATTGTGGGTATTCCACTAGATGACAAAGGTCAAATGACAACTCAAGCTATTGACTGTAAAAATTACGGTCAATTACTTTCAAATGAATTAAAGCTTCCATTTTCTTACGTCAACGAACACAGTTCAACTTGGGAATCTTCATATAGGTTTGGAATAAAAAAAGATAAATCCGGATTGATTGATAGTTTTTCGGCAAAAATAATACTTGAACAATGGATCGAAGAGGGTCCTGAATTAGAAGAAATAGCTGGTAAACGTCAGATAAAATATTAGTATTATAAAGGATAGATAATTTTAAAATGAAAGAAGCCAATTCAAATGATAATTATGATGCACAGACTCTTTTATTAAATGACTCAAATGGAAACGAGCTGTTTTGTTATCTTGAACAATTAGTAAATGTTGAAGGCCAAGAATATGCTTTATTAACGCCAGTTGATACTCCAGTAAGTCTTTTTAAGATAAATGAAAAAGATGAACCTGAACTAATTGAAAAAATAGATAAAAACGAACAAATACTAAAAAATGCTGAAGCAGTTCTTCAAGAGCATGATCTAAGACTTATTAGATCAGCAGTTACATTAACAGTATCAGGAGAACTTGAAGAACCAATTTACGATGAATTAGAAGAAGATTACGTCGATGATGATAGTGAGAGTTATGAATTGCTCGTTAACTTTAATCTTTTTGACCAAGAATATGGCTTATATATACCACTAGATCCTTTTTTTATTGTGGGTAAATTAAAAGACAAAGGTGTCTTATTAGTTGAAGATGATGAGTTCGATAAAATTCAACCTCTGATTGAAACTGAGCTTGAAAAAAGTAGTTCTTAAAATCAATGAGATCTATCCTAAAAGTAAATTGGGATTCAAACTTACCAATATATAAGATTTCTCAATCTGAGTTGCAAAAAAAAGGAATTAATTCTTTATTACTAGACGTGGATGGGACACTTGTTAATAGAAGATCAAATATGATCCCAAAAGCTGTAAAAAATTGGATCATAGAATCTAAAAAACTTTTCTCCTTATATCTAATAAGTAATAATCCATCAAAAAAAAGAATCGCAAAAATAGCGAAAGAATTAAATTTAAAGTACAAATACAATGCATCAAAACCAAGAAAAAAAGAAACTTTGTATGCTATCAAAGAAATTGGCGGAGAGCCAAAAAATATAGCCATTATTGGCGACAGAATTTTTACTGATATTATTGTTGGGAATAGATGTAATATAAAAACAATATTAGTTAAGCGATTGAATAGAGATGGCTTGCCTATAAAATTTAATTTAACTTTGACAATAGAAAAATTAATTTCTCATTTTATAAAATGAAAACTTGGGTTATAAAAATTGGTACTAGTATTTTAAGAGGAACAGAGGGAACATCTACAGAAGAAGTTATTGAAAACCTTTCTAGATCTTTTACTAGTTTTCTTTCAAAAGGAAATAAATTAATTTTAGTGACTAGTGGCGCCGTTGGATTAGGTTGCAAAAAATTAAATATTCAAACGAGACCAAATGATTTAAGTACCCTGCAAGCTACTGCTGCAGTAGGTCAAGTTAATTTAATGTCCTTATACGATAAAGTATTTAATAAATTAGGTCATAATATTGCTCAAATTTTAATAACTAAAGCTGATTTCAATTCACGAGAATCCTTCAATAACGCATCTAAAACTTTAAAAAAATTAATCGATTTGAATGTTATTCCGATAGTAAATGAAAATGATACCGTAGCAAATGAAGAGCTTAAATATGGAGATAATGATACCCTCTCTGCTTTAGTTGCCTTAGCTATAAATGCTAATAAGCTTATTTTATTAACCGATATTGAAAATCTATACTCAAAAGATCCACGTAATAATAAAGATGCGCAACCTATTAAAGAAGTTCATAATAGTGAATTAAAAGAAATTAAAAATAAAAATATTCAAAACTCAAATAATGAATGGGGAACAGGAGGAATTTCTACTAAATTAATTTCTGCAGAAATAGCAACAAAAGGAGGAGTTGAAGTCCAACTGGTAGATGGAACTAATAAAAAAAACTTAATTGATATTTTTAATAATAATAAAATTGGGACTTTATTTTATCCAGTAGAAAAACCTATAGGAAACAAAAAAAGTTGGCTTTCACATGCAATTCAAACAGTAGGGAAAATCACTTTAGATGATGGCGCTTCTTTTGCAATTAAAAAAAAAGGTGCCTCACTTTTAGCGGTTGGTGTTAAGAATGTAGAAGGAAACTTTACGATTAATCAGGCAGTTAAAATCGTAAATACAAATGATAAAGAAGTTGCAAAAGGTTTAGTATCAATAAGTAGCGACAAATTAAGAAGTATCTTAAATAATAAAGAAAATAACAACTCCTCGATAATTGTCGTACACAGAGATGTTCTTGCTCTCTCTTAGAAAAAATTAAAACTGAAAAATGCTTTTAAGTGATTTAGTTAATCTAATAAAAAAAGGAAATTCAAATTTTATTAGTGCCAATATTTTCGAAAATTTAAATATAGATGATGCTGCCTCATTAGATACTGCAGTTAAGCATCAAATATCTTTTTTAGAAGAAAATAATATCCTTAAAGAAAATTTAGATCAAACTAAAGCATCAGCAATAATAACTACTAATAACGATGAGATCGTTAGTGCCCTAAAGAAACTAAATATATCAAACGTAATCGTTAAAAATCCAAGAATTGCATTTGCAGAAGTATTGGATTGCTTATATAAAACTATCAATTTCAAACCAGGAATTCATGCTTCAGCAGTTATAGATAAAACAGCAATAATAGGAACAGATTGCCATATTGGACCTAACGTCTATATTGGAGAAAATACTGTAATTGGAGACAATAATCATATTTTTCCTGGATCATCAATTTTAGGCAATGTTAGAATAGGAAATAATAATATAATTCATCCAAATTGTGTAATTTACGAAAATACCACTCTAAAAAATAATTGCGTAATTAATTCAAATTCTGTTATTGGATCAGAGGGATTTGGTTTTATTCCTAAAAATGGCAAATGGGTAAAGATGCCTCAAAAAGGTGGTGTAAAAATAATGAGTTTCGTAGAAATTGGAACGAATTGTTGTATCGATAGACCAGCAGTTGGATTTACTTTTATTGATGAGGGAACAAAGTTGGATAATTTAATACAAATAGGTCATGGAGTAAAAATTGGAAAGAATTGTGCACTTGCAGCTCAAGTTGGTATAGCTGGAGGAGCAAATATTGGAGATGGTGTTATTTTGGCAGGGCAAGTGGGAGTCAATAATAGAGTAAAAGTTGGTAATAATGTCATAGCGAGTTCAAAATGCGGAATTCATTGTGACATAGAAGATGGCAAGGTAATTAGTGGTTTTCCCGCGATGGAAAATAAATCATGGCTAAGGAGTTCAAGTATTTTTAAAAAATTACCAGAATTAGCAAAAAAACTTAGACAATTAGACAAGCAATAATTTATTGTTCTATTAAACAAAAATTTAAATGAAGAAATATAAGATTGTTTTATTGTCAGGAGACGGAATTGGACCAGAGATTTCAGAAGTTTCAAAAAAAGTTTTAAAAAAGCTTTCAAAAAATCATAATTTCGATATTGAGATTATTGAGAAATTATTTGGAGGGGTAGCTTATGAAAAATATGGGACTCCTGCTCCAGATGAGACACTAGATCAATGCAAAAAAAGTGATGCTGTACTTTTAGCATGTGTTGGAGATATTAAATATGACTCTCTTGAAAGAGAATTAAGGCCCGAAAGTGGGTTACTAAAGTTAAGATCTGCCCTAAACCTTTTCGCAAATATCAGGCCTGTCAAAATAAGAAAATCTCTATTAGATTCAAGTACATTAAAAAAAGAAATTGTTGAGCATGTAGATCTTATTGTTGTAAGAGAATTAATAGGGGGAATTTATTTTGGGAAACCAAGAGGGCATATAACAAATACAAATATCCCAAAAGCTTTCAATACGATGGTTTATGATTCGGCCGAAATAGAGAGAATAACTGAAATAGCAATAAAAATTGCTAACCAAAGAAATAAAAAAATATGTTCTGTTGATAAATCAAATGTTCTTGAGGTTAGTCAATTGTGGAGAGATACCGTTTTAAATATCACTTCAAAAGATAAAAATATATCTCTAAGCAATATGTACGTCGATAATGCAGCGATGCAATTAGTTAGAGATCCTGGTCAATTTGATGTAATTTTAACAAGTAATTTATTTGGAGATATTTTAAGCGACTTAGCCGCAATGTTAACTGGTTCTATAGGTATGCTTCCATCTGCTTCTCTAAATAATAATGGTCCAGGAGTTTTTGAACCTGTTCATGGTTCGGCTCCTGATATAGCAGGTAAAAATATAGCAAATCCTATAGCAATGCTTTTATCTGCTTCCATGATGTTAAAAATTGGATTAAATGAAGAAAAAGCCGCAGAAAATTTAGAAACTGCCATTGATAAAGTTTTATCAAAAGGATTTAGAACAGCAGATTTAGCTGATTGGTCTTCTGAAGTTTTATCTTGCAGTGAAATCGGAGATAAAATAATGGATGAAATTTAAAAAAAAATTAATAAATAAAAAAAATTTTTAAGTAAAACATAAAGTTGGCATATGACCTGTCAGAATCATGAGATATTGTTTTTAAAAAATGTCAAAACGTCATCCAGTAGTTGCTGTAACAGGATCTTCAGGAGCAGGAACAAGTACAGTAAAAAGAGCCTTTGAGCATATTTTTGCCAGAGAAGATATTGTTCCTGCAGTTGTAGAAGGTGATAGTTACCACAGATTTGAAAGAATGCCTATGAAAAAAGCTATGGCAGAGGCTCTTTCAAAAGGTGAAAATTTCTCTCATTTTGGTCCAGAGGCTAATCTTTTTGACAAGTTAGAAGAACTTTTTAAAATCTATGGTGAAACTGGAGGAGGAAAGAAAAGATATTATCTACATAGTCTTGAAGAAGCAGAAGAACATAATACAAGACTTGGGACATCCTTAGAACCTGGACAATTTACTCCATGGGAAGATATTCCTGAGGGAACAGATGTACTCTTTTATGAAGGTTTGCATGGCGGGGTAGAAGGTGATGGATACAATGTTGCCTCTTATGCTGATTTGCTTGTTGGTGTTGTTCCGATAACAAATTTAGAGTGGATTCAAAAAATTCACAGAGATAACGCAGAAAGAGGTTACTCAGCGGAAACCATTGTGGATACTATATTGAGAAGAATGCCTGATTATATAAATCACATATGCCCACAATTCAGCAAAACCGATATTAATTTCCAAAGAATTCCCACAATTGACACCTCTAATCCTTTCATATGCAGGAATATCCCAACTCCTGATGAGAGCTTTGTGATCATACATTTCAGGAAAGGTGCAAGAGAGAAATGGGGGATTGATTTTCAATACTTGCTTGGAATGATTAACGATTCATTTATGTCAAGTCCAACAAGTATCGTAGTAAATGGAGGGAAAATGGGATTCGCAATGGAACTAATTCTCACTCCAATAATTCACAAAATGATTGAGGAAAAAAATAAATAATATTTAATTTTGGATTATCAATTCAAATAATTATATTTTTTACTTTGAAGAGTTTTTAATCTAGAGGATTTCAAATTTTTATATATCTTTCTTGATAAAAGTACCTAATTTAGATTTAAATAGAAAAAACAGAAAACGTTGTGTCATTAATCGACTGGTTTGCCGCAAGGCGTAAAGATCAATTTGTTGGGAAAGTTTCGCAAGATACTGATGAGGGAGATGGTTTGTGGGTTAAATGTTCAGAATGTTCGCAAGTAGCCTATAGAAAAGACCTCATTTCAAATTTCAATGTTTGTAGTAATTGTGGACACCACAATAGGATTAATAGCGATGAAAGGATAAATATAATTGCTGATAAAAATTCATTCGAGGAGTTGGATAGTTCACTAAGTCCTACAGATCCTTTAGGTTTTAAAGATAGAAGAGCGTATGCTGATCGAATTAAAGAAAGTCAAGCAGGTACAGGTTTAAGAGATGGAGTCGTAACAGGTATCTGTTCTGTAAATTCAATGCCTTTAGCATTAGCTGTTATGGATTTTCGATTTATGGGAGGATCCATGGGTTCAGTAGTTGGTGAAAAAATTACAAGGATAATTGAGAAAGCAACTTTAGAAAATTTTCCAATTCTTATTGTTTGCGCATCTGGAGGGGCAAGGATGCAAGAAGGTATGTTAAGTCTCATGCAAATGGCAAAAATATCTGGCGCACTAAAAAAACATAAAGAAAAAAATCTTCTTTATATGCCCTTATTAACTCATCCAACCACTGGAGGGGTAACAGCAAGCTTTGCAATGTTAGGTGATTTAATTTTGGCGGAACCCAGAGCTCTTATTGGTTTTGCTGGAAGAAGGGTTATAGAACAAACATTAAGAGAAAAATTACCCGATAATTTTCAAACAGCTGAATATCTGCTTGAACATGGTTTTGTTGATGTAATAGTTAAAAGGAAAGATCTCAAGGATACTTTGACTAAAATTTTAAAAATTCATGGTGTAAAAGAACTTGTAAAAGCAAATATGTAAAATGAGAATTATTTCAAATTTCTTTTATTTTTCTTTAAGCCTTTTATTTTTTATTTTAAATTTTGCTCCATATTCTTATGGAATAGGAAATGTTGACTGGGTCCTACTAAAAGAGAATAATGAAGGGAAAGAATGGCTTGATAAAGGCAGTATTAAAGAGCTTCCAAATGGTGAAATAAGTGTATTAACAAAGTTCTTTAAAAATCCAACTAATTCAGATGATGATGGTGAGTTATCACTTTATGTAATGAGAATTAATTGCGATGAAAAAAAGTTCAAAGATACTTCCATAAATGGAATACCTCAATTCAATTCAAAATGGCAAACTTCTAATAATGATGAACTCATAGATATTGTTATTGAAAATAGCTGTTCAGAGTTTATTAGTGGGTAAAATGAATTCTAAAAATAAAAAATTAAAAATAGCAATCGCTGGACTGGGGTTTGGTAAAAAAGTTCATTTAGAGGCATTAAAAGAGTCTGATTACTTAACTCCTGTAGCTATTTATCATTACGAGAAAAAACAAAAATCGATATTAGAAAAAGAAACGGGCTTAGATTTTTTTCATGATTGGGATGACTTAATTAACGCTACAAATATTGATGGAATTATAATTGCGACCCCTCCTGAATCAAGATTTAAATTAGCCAAAAGCGCACTTGAGAACAATAAACATTTGCTTCTAGAAAAACCCGTTTCAATATCCTCCTCAGAAATTGAAGAGCTTCAGAGAATATCTTTGATTAATAATTTAAGCGTATGTGTTGATTTTGAATATAGAGCAGTACCTCTTTTCCTTCAGACAAAAAAACTTATTGATGAAAATATCTTAGGAGATATATATTTAGTCAAATTAGATTGGTTAATGGGCAGTAGATCCGACCCCAAAAGATCTTGGAATTGGTATTCATTGGAAGAAAAAGGTGGAGGAGTTATTGGCGCTTTAGGTACTCATGCATTCGATATGTTGAATTGGTTTTTTGGAGAAGCAATAAACGTGTCTGGCAAGTTAGCAACATCAATAAAAAAAAGACCTTTACCTAATTCATCTGATTTAAATGATGTTACGAGTGAAGATGTATGTTTAGCCAATATAGAAATATCAAACTACAGCTCGAATCTTATTCCATGTCAGGTATCTTTATCATCAATTTCTAAAAATGGTAGAGGATTTAGTTTAGAAATATATGGCAGCGAAGGTTCACTAATTCTTAAAAGCGAAAACCAAAAAGATTATGTACATGGTTTTAATTTAAAATATTCAAACAACGAAAATAAAATACAAAATCTAACTGCAGATTTAAGTTTTAATTTTGAAAAAACATGGACTGATGGGAGAATAGCTCCAGTTTTGAAAATTCAAAATTTATGGGCCCAGAGTATAATAAATGGAACACCTGTAATCCCAGGCTTATGTGAGGGACTTGCTAGTCATAAAGTTTGCGAAGCTATAAGAGAATCTTCCAAAAGTGGATTAAGTATCAAAATTTAAGGCTATACATTTATAAGTAGCAATTATCACCCGATAAAGTATTGGATTGATTTTATTTTTTTTTCATATTCTGGAAAAATCAATTGAATTGAATTATTAAAGAATGGCTTTAAATTATTACAAAAATGAGCTTAAAGAAAATGCTCAATTACTAGCTTCTAAAGGAAAAGGAATATTAGCGGTAGATGAATCCACTAAAACAGTAGGTAAAAGACTCGCTGGAATTGGCGTTGAGAATACTGAAGACAATAGGAAGGCATATAGAGGAATGCTTTTTACTACAGAAGGTCTTGGCAAATATATAAGTGGAGCAATCCTCTTCGAAGAAACTCTTAATCAGAATCACCAAGATGGCGAGTCAATGGTTAAGAAACTAAATGATTTAGGTATTATTCCAGGGATAAAGGTCGATAAGGGCCTAAATCCACTTCCAGGAGGAGGAGATGTAGAAACTTTTTGCTCTGGCCTAGATGGGTTAGTTGAAAGAGCCGCAAAATATTATGAACAAGGTGCCAGATTTGCAAAGTGGAGAGCAGTTCTGCAAATTACAAATGATGGTTGTCCTTCAAAACTATCAATTCAAGAGAATGCTTGGGGATTAGCAAGGTATGCAAGATCAGTTCAAGAATCTGGGTTAGTACCAATTATTGAACCTGAAATCTTAATGGACGGCGACCATACTATTGAAAAAACTGCTGAAGTTCAAGAAGAGGTAATAAAGCAGGTTTATAGTGCCTGTCAAGCAAATGGAGTTTTTCTAGAAGGCACTCTATTAAAACCTTCTATGACTGTTAATGGAGCAGATTGTCCAACAAAGGCTGATCCTATGAAGGTTGCTGAAATGACAATTAGAACTATGGAAAGATGCGTTCCAGCATCTGTTCCTGGAATAGTTTTCTTATCAGGAGGGTTAAGCGAAGAAGCTGCTTCTGTTTATCTAAATAATATGAACACTCTTTACAGGAAAGCTTTATGGAATGTTTCATTCTCCTATGGAAGAGCATTACAGCACTCATGCTTAAAGGCCTGGAAAGGAAGCGACATTGAAGGAGGTCAAAAAGCGTTAATAGCAAGAGCTCAAGCAAACTCTGAGGCTTCAAAAGGTGTCTATGTAGCAGGATCTCAACCTTCATCTGATGAACAATTGTTTGTGGCAGGCTACACTTATTAACTAAAAAAATCCTAAAAATGTACTCTGGGTCATAAAATAAGTTTCTTTAATTTAGTATTTTGTATATCTAATGACGTGACATTTGATACCTCTTTATACTAAACTCTCGGAAACATATGCTTTCTATAGCATTTAACTTATTTTAATTATGGCCCTCGTTCCACTAAGACTACTTTTAGATCACGCTGCTGAGAATGGTTACGGTATTCCAGCTTTCAATGTTAATAACCTTGAACAAGTTCAAGCAATCATGGAAGCAGCATATGAAACTGATAGTCCTGTAATCCTCCAAGCTTCAAGAGGGGCAAGAAATTATGCAGGAGAAATTTTCCTACGTCATCTAATCCTTGCTGCGACAGAAACATATCCCAATATTCCAGTGGTAATGCACCAAGACCACGGTAATGAGCCATCAACATGTTACTCAGCAGCAATAAATGGTTTCACATCAGTAATGATGGACGGTTCTCTAGAGGCAGATGCAAAAACACCCGCTAGTTACGAATATAATGTTGCAGTTACTAAAAAAGTAGTAGATTTTGCTCATTCAGTTGGAGTTAGTGTTGAAGGAGAGTTGGGTTGCTTAGGTTCATTAGAGACAGGAAAAGGTGAAGCGGAAGATGGTCATGGATTTGAAGGTGAACTTTCTACAGATATGCTTCTGACTGATCCTGAAGAAGCTGCAGATTTTGTAGCTAAAACAAAAGTCGATGCTTTAGCTATTGCTATAGGAACAAGTCATGGTGCTTATAAATTTACAAGAAAACCTACAGGAGAAGTTCTTGCAATAAGCAGAATTGCTGAAATTCATAAAGCACTTCCAAATACCCATCTTGTAATGCATGGATCTAGTTCAGTTCCTCAAGAATGGTTGGATATCATTAACAAATATGGCGGTGAAATTCCTCAAACTTATGGTGTTCCTGTTGAAGAAATTCAAGAGGGAATAAGAAATGGAGTTAGGAAAGTCAACATTGATACTGATAACAGACTTGCTTTCACTGCCGCGGTTAGAGAGGCAGCATTTGCTGATAAGGCAAACTTCGACCCAAGACATTTCAACAAGCCTGCTAGAAAATACATGAAGCAAGTTTGTCTTGATAGATACAAGCAGTTCTGGTGCGAAGGTCAAGCAAGTAAGATCAAACAAAACAGCACTAATTATTTTGCTGATCTTTACGCAAAAGGTGATTTGGATCCAAAAGTAAAAGCTACCGTTTAATTTCCTCCCAAATTAAATAAAAAAAGGCCTCCAAAATTGGGGGTCTTTTTTTATTTCAATATTAATGACTTTAATGTAAAGAGACCATCAGTCCCACCAATTGTCTCGTCGCATGCTCGCTCTGGATGAGGCATTAAACCTAGAACATTTCCCTTCTCATTAGTTATGCCTGCGATATCGAATGAAGATCCATTGGGATTATTTTTATATCTCAAAGCGATCAATTCATTATCTACAAGTCTCTTTAAAGTATCAGAATCACAATGATATCTTCCTTCCCCATGCGCTATTGGCAATTTAATTGTTTGTTTTTCATCTACATTATTAAACCAACCTCCTTTTGAAGAAACGATGTCCAGTTCAACGTCATCACAGATAAAATTAAGATTTTTATTTGCAACAAGAGCACCAGGCAAAAATCCTGATTCTGTCAAAATTTGAAAACCATTACAAATTCCTAAAACTCTTTTACCGCTTTTAACAAACTCATCCAAGGCATTTATTAATGGAGAGAATCTCGCAATTGCTCCGCATCTTAAATAATCACCATAGCTAAATCCTCCGGGTAAAACTATTGCATCTAGATCACTTAAATCTGAAGACTCATGCCACAGGTATTTTGTTCTTATGTCTAAACAACCTTCCAATGCCCATGAAACATCACGATCACAATTAGAACCAGGGAAGACAACAACTCCTACAGTAAAATTATCCATCTTATAATTTTTCTAGTGAATACTCATAATCTTCAATAACAGTATTTGCGAATAACCTATCACACAACAAATCAATTTTTCCTCTTACTTCGTTTTCACCATTACCTTCTATTTTCACCTCAATCATTTTCCCTATACGTAATGATTTTATTCCCTCGGCTCCAAGTTTTATAGAGGCAGATTTAGTAGCTTCCCCTGCTGGATCTAAAACTGAGGGTCTTAGTCTTACAAAAACTTTTACAGCAAATTGGTCCAATTAAAAATTAATTTCTACTAGAAGATTAGTTTAAATTTTAATAAAAAGTACTATTGATTAATAAACAAATATTTTTACCTTAAGGTTTTCTGAGTTATTAGATATTTATGTAGCCTCTACCAAAACATACTAAGCAAGTTCTTCTTGAATTTTCATGAGTTTTAAAATTTCCTGCCCCTCCACATTTTGAACATTTTATTTTATCAATTGATGTAACTTCGTCAGAGATTATTTGTTTTAAAGCAAATTTTGGATTTTTCATCTTGGGCTGTCTACTGTTTAAGTATCCCGGCAGCTAACTATAATGTCAAATTGCTATTTTTGGTTCACTTAAAATCTTAAATTTCTCTTTAATTTTTTTATTGAAAGTTTTTATAGATTTTTCATCAAAGGAAATTATTACTAATTCAAGCCCAGCATTATCATTTGGTCTCCAACAATTGTCTGGAGCTTCTTCAAACCAAGTATTAATTTTCTTTCCAACAATTTGTATTTGTAAAGGTAATGATTTGTTTGGTATCCAAATACGTCCTTTTATTCGAAGAATGTTTAATTCATCCAAGATTTTTGACATCTCCTTTTCAAAGTCATTTTTTTCAAGGAAATAATTTAATTTAATTGAATCTGATACAAGTTCAACATGATTATGGTCATGTTCTTCAGTTAAAAACTCTTTATAAGTCTCTTTTTTAAAATTAAAATCAAATAGATAATTCAAATCAATTTTGCCATTATTGGATTTAATGACTGGTGTAGATGAGTTTAGACTTCCTTGAATTTTATGTTTTACAACGTCAAACTGATCATCATTTAAGATATCTGATCTAGAGACTAAAACGATATCAGAGACTTCTAGTTGCTCCTCAAAAAGTTCATCTATAGTGGCGTTGTGATCAATTTTATCTGTTTCATTATATTGTTCTGTTATTTTATTTAAATCATTAATTGGTGAACCATTAAGCATTGATTCTCCATTAACGATACCAACAACAACATCAAGGTAAATGGAAGACCTAATTTCAGGCCAGTGAAGTGCTTGAATTAAGGGAATTGGCAGTGCCAAGCCACTTGTTTCGATAATTATTGATTCGATAGGAGGATTAAATACTAGGAGAGCTTTTATTGATGGAACAAAATCATCTTGAACAGTACAACATAAACATCCATTGTTTAATTCGATTACGCAGTCGTCTTCAGATTCATCACATTTATCACAACTTTTAATCAAATCACCGTCAATTCCAACATCACCAAATTCATTAATTATTAAACCAAATTTTTTATTACTCTCTTTTAATAGATATCTTAGAAAAGTTGTTTTACCTGAACCAAGAAATCCCGAAACTACTATAACTGGTATTTTTTTTTTCATTTTTTAAGATTAACAACCTAAGCTATATTCTGTACTTTCTCCTGTAGAACTATTTGTGCCATTAGCAATCGCACATAATTGTTTTTGTTGTGTACGACTAAGAACTGCATCTGTAAAATCTGCACCATCTATTTTTGCTCCTTCAAAATTACTCTCCATTAATAAAGCATTTGTAAAATTAACATCCGAAAGATCTGCATCTGTGAAATCTGTTGCATAAGCTAGTGCATCTCTTAAATTGGCTCCATTAAACTTTGAATTTTGCAATTTACTATTATTGAACACCGCGCCTTCTAAATTACTTTCGCTAAAATTAAACCCATTCAAATCAAACTTAACGAATTCGTTACCGCTTAAATCTTGACCATGCATATCTGGCTCTAAATTAAGGTCTTGCTGGTTTCTAATCTCAGGAGGTCGTTTAGCCCATGCAGAATTTACAGAATTAAAAAATAAAATCCCAACGAACAACAAAGTAATTAATGCATTCTTTAGTGAGGGGAAAACAATTGATTTAATCATAATAAGACTGTATTTTAGAACTTAAGTATTTAAAGTTTGTAAGATTATCTTAAAGGAAAATATATGGCAATGTCACTAAAGGTTATTGTTCCTCCTCATCCATTAATAAAACATTGGCTTTCAATATTGCGAGAAAAAAATACTCCAGATATTTTGTACTCAACAGGATATGAGCAATTAGGGAAATGGCTTACATATGAAGCATTACGTAATTGGCTGCCATATAAAAAAGAAATAGTAAATACTGATAATGGGGACACAGATGGATTCTTTATTAATACTGATTATCCAATAAAAGTGCTCGCAATGTTGCCCGAAGGGTTATCTCTTTGGTTTGGATCTAAAGAAGTAATTCCTAATTCAACCCTCTCATTAGGAGAACTTCCTAAAACTATTGAATCAAATGAAGGAGTTATATTTTATTCAGAACAAATAACGACAAAATCAACCACATTAGAAACCTTAATTAAATTAAAGGAATTAGGTGTTGATTCAAATAGGATTCTTTTAATAACTGCTATTTGCTCAAATAAAGGGTTAAATGAAATTGCAAAATTATTCCCGAATCAGGTAATTTACACTTCTTGCATAGATGAGGAAGACGAAAAAACACCATTATTGGTACCCGGTATTGGGAATCCTTTATCGCGTTTAAGTACTATATTTCAAGATAAGAACTAATATAGAATGTAGGAGTAAATATTTTACCAATGTCTGAATACAGAGATTCGTCTTCAAATAATCTTTTATCATTAATAAGTGGTGCTTTTATTGGAGCAGCAGGTCTAGCATGGTGGTTAATATCCGAAGCAGACAAAAGGAAGGAGGAAAAAAAACAAAAAGCAATGATGTATACCTCCAGAATTCAAGACGGTTCAGAAGCGATTGATTCAAATGAAAATATAAATGAAGTTGAAGGAGAGAATCTAGAGAAGAAAGTTGAGCAACTTAATTCTGCAATTGCTGATGTGAGGAAGCAACTTGAAGAGTTGGGGCAATAGAATAAAAAAGGTTCTCAAATAATATGAATAAACTCAGATCATCTGCAATAACCCAAGGTGTTCAAAGATCACCTAACAGATCGATGTTAAGAGCTGTTGGGTTTAATGATGAAGATTTTAATAAACCTATTATTGGAGTTGCAAATGGATACAGCACCATAACACCATGCAATATGGGTTTAAATAAGTTAGCTCTAAAAGCTGAAGAGTCAATAAAAAGGTCGGGAGGGATGCCTCAGATGTTTGGGACCATAACAGTAAGTGATGGGATTTCTATGGGAACAGAGGGCATGAAATATTCCCTAGTTTCAAGAGAAGTTATTGCTGATTCAATTGAAACAGCATGCAATGCTCAGAGTATGGATGGAGTACTTGCTATAGGTGGATGTGATAAAAATATGCCGGGTGCCATGATTGCGATTGCAAGAATGAATATTCCCTCAATTTTCATTTATGGAGGGACAATAAAGCCTGGGAAATTGCATGGAGAAGATCTTACTGTTGTTAGTGCATTTGAAGCTGTTGGACAATTAACATCAGGCAAAATTAATGAAGAAAGGCTAATCCAAGTTGAGAAAAATTGTATTCCTGGTGCTGGTAGCTGTGGAGGAATGTTTACAGCTAACACAATGTCTGCGGTTATTGAAGTATTGGGGTTAAGTCTTCCTCACAGTTCCACTATGGCTGCTGAAGATCTTGAAAAAGAACTAAGTGCAGATAAAAGTGCAGAGATATTAGTCTCTGCAATAGAAAAAGATATAAGACCTCTAGACCTAATGACTAAGAAAGCATTTGAAAATGCAATATCAGTAATTATGGCAATTGGCGGATCAACAAATGCGGTATTGCACATCTTAGCTATCGCGAATACTGCAGGAATAGATATCAACATTAATGATTTTGAGAGAATCAGACAAAAAGTACCCGTTATTTGTGACCTTAAACCGAGTGGTAAATATGTGACGGTGGATCTTCATAAGGCAGGTGGGATTCCACAAGTAATGAAAATACTTTTGAATGCAGGATTAATTCATGGCGATTGCAAAAACATTGAAGGAAAAACCATCTCAGAATATTTACAAAATATTCCAGATAAGCCTCCAACAAATCAAAATGTCATAAGAGACATAGATGACCCTCTTTATAAAAAAGGACATCTAGCGATATTAAAAGGTAACTTAGCGAGCGAAGGTTCTGTAGCCAAAATTAGCGGAGTAAAAAACCCTGTATTAACAGGTCCCGCAAAGATTTTTGAAAGTGAAGAGGATTGTTTAAAATCGATATTAAATAACGATATCAAAGCTGGTGATGTTGTTGTTATTAGAAACGAAGGTCCTGTAGGAGGACCAGGTATGAGAGAGATGTTAGCTCCAACATCTGCAATTGTTGGTCAAGGGCTAGGAGAGAAGGTGGCTTTAATTACCGATGGCAGATTTAGTGGCGGTACCTATGGTCTTGTTGTGGGTCACATAGCTCCAGAGGCTGCTGTAGGAGGAAATATTGCTCTAATAAAACAAGGTGATTTAATTACAGTAGATGCTGTAAAACAACTAATTGAAGTTGATTTATCTGACGAAGAATTAGAAAAAAGAAAAAAAGATTGGGTAAAACCTATTCAAAAATACAAAAGAGGAATTCTTTCAAAATATTCGAGAATCGTAAGCACATCAAGTTTAGGGGCTGTTACTGATTTATAAATCAGCTCAATTTTTTTTCTTAATCAATAAAACTTTTTATCCTATTTGCTAAATTTTCCAATCTAGCGCTGTATTTTGGTGAATTGCATTTTTTCCCATTATTGCTATCCATCCATAATGTTTTAACTCCACACCATAATATTGGTTCATCAGGGAAGTTAAGCTTAGAGATTACTAAAACCAACTGTTTATTTGATTTAAAAAGTTCTAATTCAAGATCATAAATTTCTAATCTTTTACCTTCTTTATCTCTACATAAGATATTAACTGTTAAATCAATATCTTCATCTTCGAATTCGTATTCACCATTTATTTTTACAACAGAATGCACAAAAGGTTTATTTGTTAAATCTGCTGACTTAGCGATTAAGCTCTCTATATTTTTAGGTGGATTTTCAAATAACACTTATTGATTTAATTAAAACTTTTATTGAACCCTGTTTAAACTCATTATTAAGTAATCCATCATCACCGAACTTAGAGTGTAGTAATTGCAATCTTTTAATTTTAGATGGCTTGAATTTAAATGGGAAACGTACTTTATTAGCTCTTACTGAAGGTTTTAACTCACTAAAAGGAATTTGAACATTTGTTGTCCCGAATTTTTTTGTTGGAAATGATTTAATCCATCTAAGTCCACCAGGAATAAATTCGGTTAGTCCTAGTAGATCATCTTCACAAGCGACAGCAAATTTAAAAGTTCTTCCTTGTCCATCAATATTTAATTCAAAGGATGAATACTCAGATACATTTAAAGAAGGTTTATATATAGAAGATCTACAACTAACAAATCCTCCTGCTTTCTCGACAATATTACCCTTTAATATCAAACCCGAATTTGAGCTTTCACAAAAAGCTGAACTTGATCCGCCCATAACAGTATCATTTAATGTTTTCCAACCATCGAACTCCTTTTTCTGGAATAAAAATTTTTTCTTACTCATTAAATAATTTAAATTATTAATAGACTTTAACTAAATTTCTAATTCTTTTGCTGATTCTTGATCACAAAATATTGAAATTTGATTAATAGATTTTATTAATTTTGATGGTGTTCTATCTGGTGGCTCTTTTTCATCTAATAACCTTTCAAGAGCAATTCTTTTAGAAGCTCCACTAACTAAAAATACTATCTTTGAAGAAGCTGAAAGAACCTTTGGAGTTAATGAAATTCTTTTTAAACCTTTACCTTCATTAAAAATAACAAAATCATCTACATTATTATTTTTTTGATAAGGGAATAGTGAGGCTGTATGACCATCATCTCCAAGACCTAATAATGTTAAATCAAAAGTTGGAGGGTTTGATCCGCATTTTTCAAATAATTTAGAAATAAATTGATTTTTAGTAGTTTCATCATCAGCGTTTAAATCATTGAAAATTTCATAAAAATAAGCTTTAGATCCAAAATTAGAAAGTAAAGAATTTCTCAACATTAACGAGTTACTTAATTCTGAATTTGGATCAACACATCTTTCATCTCCTAAAAAGACATCAACCATATCCCATTGAAGATCATTATTAGATAAGAGATGATACACAGATTTAGGAGTTGAACCTCCACTTACACAAAATTTAAATCTATCTTTCTTTTTTAAAGTATGAATGATATGGCTTTGAATAAACTTAAAAACCGCTGTTGATAGTTCTAACTTGTCTTTGTATATGTTTAAGGTGTATCCATTTTTGACCTTTTCAATCATTTCATCCATTCAGTATGAAAACTACCTTCCCTATCAATTCTTTCATATGTATGAGAGCCAAAACAGTCTCTCATTGCCTGCACAAGATTCTGAGGAAGTCTATTGGTTCTATAACTATTCAAATAATCTAAAGTACTGGATAAGCATGGGACTGGTATACCTGCCTTTGTAGATAGAGAAACTACCTTAGCTAAGTTATCTAATCTTGTCGCGATTTCATTATTAAACCAATCATCAAAAATTAAATTTTTTAGATCAGGATCTTTGTTATAAGCATCTTGAATTTTACTTAATAATTTTGATCTAATTATGCAACCACCTTTCCATATTTGTGCAATTGACGGCATATTCAAACCATAGTTATATACTGAAGATGCTTCTCTTAAAATATCCATACCTTGGGCATAGCTAGCAATTGTGGCAAGGACTACAGCATCAAATAAAGGTTTCATTCCATCTGATACATTTCCTAAATCAAAATCCTCTATCTCTTTAGATGGAATAGTTTTTTCAATCTCACTACGTTGCTCTTTTAAAGAACTCATTACTCTTGCATTTAAAGATGCATAAATAGTTGGGACTGATACCCCCAGTTCTAGAGCACTCACAACAGTCCATAAACCTGTACCTTTCTGGCCAGCTTTATCTAATATTTTTTCCACGACATCATCTCCAGTTATATCATCTTTTGTATTTAGACAAATCTCTGTTATCTCAACAAGATAAGAAGCTAATTCATCAGTATTATTCCAAATACCAAATACCTCTGACATCTGCTCTCCATTCATACCTTTGACTCTCTTCATAAGGTCATAAGCTTCTGCAAGTATTTGTTCAATTCCATATTCAATTCCGTTATGAACAGTTTTTACAAAATGACCTGAGCCGCCTGGGCCTACATATGCAACACATGGTCCGTCTTCAACTTTGGCAGCCATTTTTGTTAGTAAGCTCTCTATTGCATCATATGAAGCCTTAGTACCGCCGGGCATCATGCTTGGACCCTCTAGAGCTCCTTTGGCACCCCCAGAGACTCCCATTCCGATGTATCCAAAACTTTTACTTTCAAGAGTATTCACCCTTCTTTCTGTATCTTTAAATTGAGAGTTACCGCCATCTATTAATAAATCTCCTTCCTCGAGATATCCAGAAATATTATCAATGACAGCATCTGTTGCTGGCCCAGCTTTAACCATCATAAGAATTCTTCTAGGTCTCTCTAACTTATTAACAAATTCCTGAAGAGTTTCAGCTCCTTCTATATTCTTCCCAAGGCCTCGACCCTGTAAGAATTCTTCAGTTTTTGAGTAAGTTCTATTAAAAACTACACTAGAAAATCCATTTCTCTCTGCGTTAAGAACTAAATTTTCGCCCATAACACCAAGACCTACTAAACCAAAATGTGCCTTGGACATAAAAAATTAAAAAACTCAATAAATATAGTGTGCATGCAACTAAACAAAATTGCTCAAAAAAAATACTTATGTCAGCGAAAAATGATCGAAAAAATTTAAATAACAGTTCCGTTTGCAATAGTTGCATTTTTAACAACTACAACAATTCCATTTCTTATGTAGAAGCCTAATTCTGGCTTATCTGCTTCTTCTACTCGATCTTTATTAATTATCACAACATTATCCCCAATCCTTGTATTCTTATCGAGAATTGCTCTTTTTACTGTAGTTCCTTCACCTACTCCAAGAGGTGTTCCGCCTCCTTTTCTTAATTCAATCCTCTCTTCAGGCGATTCAAAGAAATCTGCCCCCATAACAAGAGTATCCTCAAGAACCGAATCACTTTCAATCCTGCTTCTTACCCCTAAAACACAATGTAAAATACTGCATGACTTCAAGATTGTACCTTCACAGACTATTGAATCAGTAATTTGAGCATCTACAAGTTTAGAAGGGGGGAGAAATCTTGGTCTTGTATAAATTGGAAATTTTTCATCATAAAAACTAAATGGAGGTTTTGGTTGCTCAGTCAAGGCAAGGTTGGACTCAAAGAATGCCCCAATGGTTCCGATATCTTCCCAATAATCATCAAATACATAACTTTTAAGAGTATCTCCCCTATCAAGTGCTTCTGGAATTATGTCCTTACCAAAATCCGTATAATTAGGAAATTTATTTAAAAGATCGAAAAGGGTATTTCTACTAAAAACGTAAATACCCATAGAGGCTAGATAAGGTTTTTCGGCAGCTGACTCTTTACTTAATCCAAATTTTGAAGTATCTACTGCCATTGCCTTCAACTTCTCTCCAGTTGGCTTTTCACTAAATTCTTTTATATTCCCAAGATCGTCAGTTCTCATGAGGCCAAAACCCTCTGCTTGAGCTTCATCAACAGGTAAAGCTGCAACAGTTAAATCAGCACCATTATCTCTATGATGTTGAACAAATAAACTGTAATCCATTCTGTACAGTTGATCGCCTGACAATATTAAATATTCATCAACATCCCATTCTTGAAATAACCATTGGTATTTTCTTACAGCATCAGCAGTACCTTCAAACCACTTAGGGCTATCAGGAGTCTGTTGCGCGGCTAAAACCTCTACAAATCCCTGACCAAAAGGGCCATTTAAATTATAGGTTCTTCCTATATGTCTATTTAGAGATGCACTATTGAACTGGGTCAATACGTACATTTTTTCAATGCCAGAATTTATACAATTACTAATTGGGATATCTATTAAACGATACTTACCTGCCAATGGCACCGCAGGTTTAGCCCTCATTTTTGTTAAAGGGTAAAGTCTAGAACCTTTTCCTCCTCCGAGGATTATGGCCAACACACGCTTCATTCAATCTAATAGAGGTAGATATACAACTATTTAAAGTAACTGATTATGGGCATATTTAGAAATACCAATGGTCAGTTTACGAAGGTATTTCGATAAATCACTAGAAAAACTTAATATAAATGGGAAAAATTAGTTATTTTTTTCTTCTTCTACCAGAGAAAATAATTTTTCAACAATTTTTAAAGAAACTTGTCTTTCTTCTCTTGATTGAGGACTTCTCAACTTGGTAACAGGCGTGTGAAGTATTTTATTGATAATTCCTTTAGTAAGCGCTTCCACAACTTTTCTTTCTCGAGCCGAAAAATCTGGTCCCATCCTACTAAGTGCTTTTTGTAATTCCTCTTTTCTAATTAACTCTAAATCTGATCTAAGTTTATTAATTACTGGA
This sequence comes from Prochlorococcus sp. AG-347-L19, assembly GCA_003278895.1. Lineage (GTDB taxonomy): Bacteria > Cyanobacteriota > Cyanobacteriia > PCC-6307 > Cyanobiaceae > Prochlorococcus_A. Next base: position 31,284 of record QCCO01000006.1, on the reverse strand, counting down.
ACCGCCTCTAAACTTGCCCACCATTCTAGAAAAATAATCCTTTCTTCTTCTACTAAAGATTCCGCTTCCTTTGCTATTTTCTGTCTAAATTCCTGATTTCTCGAAACGACCTCTTGTAAATCATCAACATCAAATGATTTTACAAATTCATGTTGCTTGACATCATTAGATATATTTCTCGGTACACCAATATCAATAAATTTAAGTCTATTACTCAAATTTAATTTTTCAATTATTGCGAGATCAATAATTGGCTCTTCAGAAGCAGTACTGGTGAAAACTAGCGAAGATAATGATATGTTTTCTTCTAATTCGTTTAACTCTTTACAAACAATATCTAAATCAGGGAAGTCTTGAGCAAGATTTAATGCTCTATCAATATTTCTATTTAAAAGGATAAGTTTATGACATCCTTTAGATTTTAAATGAGTTATTAAAAGCCTACTCATTCGTCCGGCGCCAACAACAAGAACGTTCTCTGACTCCAAGCTTACAAGAGTATCAAAACCCTTTTCTTGTCCAATTTTTAATTGAGCTAGTTCTACCGCTGCTGAACTGATTGACACAGCTCCAGTTCCTAAATTTGTTTCGGATCTTACTTTTTTACCTGTACTAACTGATTGAGTTAATAATCTATTAAGAATTGGGCCAGTAGATTGATTCTCTTGACCTAATCTCATCATTTTTTTTACCTGCGAAAGGATTTGTCCTTCCCCTAAAACGAGGCTATCGAGTCCTGCCGAGACTTTCATCAAATGCAAAACTGCTTCTTCCTGTCTAAAGCAAAAAAGATGTGGATTTAAATCTTCAAAAATAATTCCAGAATATTCTGATATGAATTCTTTAATAGATGAAATTCCAGTATTTTTATCCTTTACTAGCGCATATATTTCCAGCCTATTACAAGTGCTTAAAATTGACACCTCTAATACATCAGAGAAAGCTTTTAATGCTTTCAATGACTCTGTTATGGTTTGATCAGGGATACTTAACTTCTCTCGCACTTCGACAGGTGCCGTGCGATGACTCAGTCCGACGACAACAATATGCATAAAATCAAAAGTAAATTTTTAAAGGCTGATACTCTTAGCACCATCTTTTATATGGACAGTATTTGTGAACCTTGCAGTACTATCTAATGTACTAATAACTAGACTACTTGTTCTAACACAATCTCTTTCAAATTTAACTCCGTCAAATAATAATCCATCAGTTATTCCACTTCCAGCGAAAACAACATTTTCTCCCGATGCCAATTCATTTGCTTCATAGATTTTATCTATATCTGTTATGCCCATTTCATTAAGACGTTTTATATTTCCTTCTTTTGTGTAATCAGCCCATTCAGAAGTTTGAGCGATTGCCGGATCATAAACTAGTTGTCCTTGAAAGTGTCCGCCGAGAGCTCTCATTGCAGCAGCTGAAATAACACCTTCTGGAGCTGCACCTATACCCATCAAGCAATGTGTTCCAGTTCCTGCAAAACCGCATGCAATCGCAGCTTGAACATCACCATCAGAAATCGGCTGTACTTTTGCGCCACATCCTCGAATCTCTTTAATTAAATCTTTATGTCTAGTTCTATCCATTACAACTACAGTAAGCTCATCAATAGAAAGGCCCAAGCAATCACTTAGTATCTTCAAGTTTTCAGTAGCTGAATTTCTAATATCAACCTTACCTTTGGCCGCAGGAGGCGCTGCTAATTTGTTCATGTAAAAATCAGGAGCATTGAAAAGACCACCCGTATCAGAGGCAGCTAAAACCGCCATAGAACCTCTTTGATTATTCGCACAAAGATTAGTTCCTTCACAAGGATCTACTGCAAAGTCAACCCCTGGGCCACTTCCACTACCAACCTCTTCACCTATATAAAGCATGGGCGCTTCATCTCTTTCACCTTCTCCAATAACAATTTTCCCTTTCATTTCAATTTTGCCCATTCGCAATCTCATTGCTTCGACAGCTGCAGCATCAGCTTCATCTTTTTGACCAAGTCCTGTTAGTTTTGCTGAGGCAATAGCTGCTTGCTCGACAACTTCGAGAATTTCTTGAATTAAAGTTTGATTCACAATTAAATTTTGAGGATTTTCTAAAAGGTTTTGAGTATGATCTCATATAAAATGCAATTTTTTATGAGAATTATTATGCTAGTAAGCTTTTTTTAACTCTTTACAGCTGTTACTTTATCAGGCCGCGACTTGAAATTAGGAATAAACAACTAAATATAGTATCTTTATTAAATATTTTAAAAATTAAATGACTGAGTCAAATCAAGCAAATTTAACTGGTGCAAATAGACCAATTCAAATAATTCCTTCAGTTTTACCAGCAGATTGGGCAAATATGGGGGCATGTGTGAAAGAGCTCGAGGTAGCCGGGGTAGATAGAATTCAATTTGATGTTATGGATGGAAATTTCGTGCCAAATCTTACATTTGGTCCTGAAATGATTGCTGCATGCAGGAAATATTGCAATGTCCCTTTTGAAACTCAATTAATGGTAAGCCAGTACAACTGCGAAACAATGCTTGAATCTTATGTAAACGCTACAAAAGGGGCAAATGGTGAACCAGGAGTAGTAATAGCTCATGCCGAGGCAAATATTCATTTGCATAGAGTTCTAGGAAGAATTAGAGATTTAGGAGGATCTCCTTCTGTTGCATTGAACCCTCATACTCCTTTTGAAATGATTAAAAACATAATGGATATGGTTGATCATGTTTTGGTTATGACAGTAAATCCAGGCTTTGGAGGACAAGCTTATATACCAACAATGCTTAATAAAATAAGAGAAATAAGAAACTTTATTATCGAAAAAAACTTAGATGTCGACATTGAAGTTGATGGGGGGATAAAAGCAAATTGGACTATTTCACAATGTGCCGATGCTGGTGCTAATTGTTTCATTGCAGGTAGCGGAATGTTTGCTTACCCAACATTAAAAGAAGGATGTGATGACTTGAGAAAAGTTGCACAAGAAGCACAAAAAGGGAATGTTCTTTCAGAACCTCAATAAATGTTCTTGATGATTAAGAAATCACCCAAATATCCATCCATAACTATGCAAACCTATACCCAAAAAATTAACTCCTAAATAACATACTAAAACAACTAAAAAGCCTGTAGATGCTAATAATGCTGGTTTGCGTCCTTGCCAACCCTTGCTTATTCTCATGTGCAGATAAGCGGCATAAAACAACCATGAGATAAATGCCCATGTTTCTTTTGGATCCCAACTCCACCAAGTGCCCCAAGCCTCATTAGCCCAAACTGCACCTGAAATTAAACCGAGAGTCAAAAGAACAAAACCTACCAATATAGAACGATAACTTAATGTATCTAATTCTTCTGAATGAGAAAATTCAATAGGTTCAACTAAATCATTTACGGGATAATTATTTGAAAGTTTAAATCCTCCTATACCTGTAGAACTACTTCTGATTTGAAGTGGCTTATTTTTATTGATAAACAAAACGGACATTGAAAGTAAAGAACCTATTATTAATGCTGCATAACTAAGCATTACGACGCTAACATGCATCACTAACCAACTAGACCTTAAAGCTGGAACTAAATTGGATGATAATTTCAAATCCTCAGGTAAAACAAAACAAGCAAAAGCCACAGTCAGTAATTCAATAGGTATAGCAATTGAAGGAATTATTGGAGCTTGGTATTCTCTTTCAACCAATAGTTGACCTAATGTGAAACCCCAAGTAAGGAAATAAAGAGATTCATACAAATTGCTAATAGGAAAGTGCCCAGAAATTGACCACCTAAAAAGTAATTGTAATGTTATTAATAAATTCACTAAAATCGTAATGAGTCTTACAGCAGCAGAAGACTTTTTTTTAAAAACTGCACCCAAAGATATTGGTAAGTTAATTAATAAAAAATAAAAAACTAAAAGACCTAAAAGTGAAACCGGTTCATATATTAAATTTTTAAAAAAATTATCTAGTATCATTTATAGAAATTTCTCAAGTTTTAATATTTAATGTCAACCAAATAATAATTAAAATCATTCTCATATGAGAAAATCTTTAATAATAAAGTTTTAATTTATTTTAAAAAAAGCATTTCAAAGTTTGAAATTATCTCCTAAATAATACTTCTTGACTATCGGATTATCAGCCAATTCACTTGATGAACCGTTAGCTAAAATTTTTCCTTCACTTAATACATATGATTTGTTTGTAATTAGTAGGGTTTCCCTCACATTATGGTCTGTAATGAGAATCCCCACCCCATCACTACTTAATTTAAGAATAAGTTTCTTTAGATCATTAACGGCCAGAGGATCTATCCCAGCAAAAGGTTCGTCTAGTAACAAATATTTAGGTCCTTTTCTGCCTACAGTGAGAGCCCTTGCAATTTCACACCTCCTCCTCTCTCCTCCTGAAAGTTGATAACCATAATTATCTACAAAGTTATTTAAATTAAATTCATTAATTAATTGTTCTCTTCTATTTCTTATCGCTGCTCTACTATAAGATGAATTTTGTAAAGCCAAATCTATATTATCCTTAACTGTGAGGTCTCTAAATATACTCGCTTCCTGAGTTAAGTACCCTAACCCAAGTCTTGATCTAATTGGTAGAGGAAGATTGGTTATATTTTTCCCATTCATTAAAATTTCACCTTTATCTGGTTTTATATTCCCAACTGCAAGATTAAAAGTTGTAGTTTTCCCAGCACCATTAGGTCCCATCAAACCTACAACTTCCCCTGGATTAACAGTTATGGAAACATCATTTACAATTAATCTTCCTTTAATTGAAAGAGATACATTATGAATATTTAGGTTCATTTTCCTTGAGATCGATTAGTTTTCTTACTTTCTTGAAAAAAAAATAAATACATAATAATAATTTAATTGAAGATAAAGATATATTCATCAAAGAGGTTTCAAAAAAGGCTTATCGTTCTCGTTTAATAGTTCTCTATATTGTAATTTCCTTAATAAATCTTCCAAACACTGGCAGAAGGATTCAAGATCAATCCCTAAATCAATCTTGGTTCTAGTTTTTATTCTGCCTAAACCCTCTCCAAGCAAAATAGTAGCCCCATTTAAATTACCTTTACTTAAGTGAAACTGAGAAACAGATACTTGTAGAATTCCTTGGATAACTTGTCTTTCGTCACCATCTACGGAATTCCATATTTCTTCAAAAGCATCATGAGCCTCGTACCATTCATGATTGTTAAAAAGATTTAAAGCTGTAAAAAGGGAATCTTGAAAACTTTTTGCACTTTCTTCGTTCATTAAAGCAATTACTAATTTTTTTTCTTTTTATTTATTTTTCTCATTCTTATTGAATCCGGTGTTACCTCTAGCATTTCATCTGGACCAATATATTCGAGTGCTCTTTCAAGGGTAATATCCACAGGTGACTGCAAAGTATCAAGTTCTTCTGCCCCTGCGGATCTCATATTAGTCAACTGCTTAGTTTTACATATATTTAACTCAAGATCTTGAGGTCGATTATTCTCACCAATTATCATTCCTTTATAAACTTTAACTCCAGGTTTAATGAAATATACTCCCCTATCTTCTGCATTCTTTAAAGCATAAAATGTAGCTACACCTTCCTCAAAAGCAATAAGAACGCCATTCCTTCTGGTTTCAAAGTCTCCTGTTTTAGGTTTATATTCATAAAACGAATGGCTCATGATACCTTCACCTCTTGTTATCCTTACAAACTCCCCGCGAAATCCAATTAATCCTCTTGATGGTACTAGAAATTCTAATTGAGTTCTACCATCTGAACTTGTCTGCATGTTTTTCATCTCTGCCTTTCTAGATCCAAGTTTTTCGATGCAAGAACCAACAGATACTTCAGGAACATCTAAAACCAAAGTCTCTATTGGCTCACATTCCACATTATCAATTTCTCTGAAAATTACTTGAGGTTGTGAAATTTGAAACTCAAAACCCTCTCTTCTCATAGTTTCGATCAATATCCCTAGATGTAATTCTCCTCTTCCTGAAACTGAGAACCTGTCAGGAGAATCAGTTTCTTCTACTCTCAGGGCAACATTTGTTAAAAGTTCCCTCTCCAATCTATTTTTTAATTGTCTACTAGTGACAAATTTCCCTTCCTTACCCGCGAATGGGGAATCATTGACAACAAAAGTCATATTTAAGGTAGGTTCATCAACTTTGATTAATGGAAGAGGATGAGGGGAATCGGGACATGCTATGGTCTCACCAATATTGACGTCATCGAAACCAGAAACAGCAACAATATCACCTGCAAATGCTTCATTTATATCAATTCTTTGTAATCCTTCAAATCCTAAAAGCTTACTTACCTTACGTTTTATAGTTTTTCCGTTTTCTTTAATTAAACTAGCCTGTTGGCCATTTTTTATAGTTCCATTGTGGATCTTCCCAATTACTATTCTGCCTAAGAAATCAGAATAGTCCAAAGTAGTTATTTGTAGCTGAAGAGGCTTATTAGAATCACCTACTGGAGGAGGAACGTGTCTAATAATAGCTTCAAAAAGAGGCATCATATTATCACTGTTAGATTCCATTTCTTCTTTTGCGAAACCAGATAAGCCACTTCCAAAAAGATAAGGGAAATCACATTGATCATCATCAGCACCTAACTCCAAAAACAAATCAAGGACCTTATCAATTGCGATTTCTGGTACTACTCGTGGTCTATCAATTTTATTTACAAAAACTATAGGCCTAAGTCCTTTTTCTAATGCTTTTTTTAAAACAAATCTTGTTTGAGGCATAGGTCCCTCATTTGCATCAACAATAAGCAGACAACCATCAACCATTCCCAAAACCCTTTCAACTTCTCCTCCAAAATCAGCATGTCCAGGTGTATCTATAATGTTAATTCTGGTATCTTTGTAGTTAACTGCAGTATTTTTTGAGAGAATTGTTATCCCTCTTTCTCTTTCAAGATCATTTGAATCCATTACACATGTAGGGATAACTTCATTGTCTCTAAATATTCCTGATTGAGATAACAATGCATCTACAAGAGTTGTCTTCCCATGATCTACGTGAGCAATAATTGCAACATTTCTAATTTCTTTTATCGAAGATGACATTTATAGAATTTATATAAATTTTAGATTGACTTTATTAAGGCTAACTCAAAGTATGCTTATTATGAGAATTTTCTCTTTAAGACTTTGAAAAATATAATTTATTGAATAATTAAATTAATCAATTAGATTTATAATTTTCTATTTGAGCTTTCAAAAACTTTTAATGCTTCAATTGACCCCTCATATCTCCAATGCCAGGGTTCGTAATCTATATATTTATTGTCTTTATTGAACGATAATTTAAAGTGAAACTTAGCTGCATTTTTTATTAACCATCTAAAGGCCTCAGTATTTTCGAAGTCGGTTTCAAAGTCTGTTTCTCTTTGAGTAGCATCACCAATATCGATTGCAAAACCTGTACTATGTTCGGAATACCCCGGAGGGGCTGAAACTCTAGCTCTTTCTGCCGCTTCTTGATTTCTAATAGATTTTAAAGAATAAAAGATATCGTTTTGCAAATTTATTGATCTATAACCACTCAAGAAGACTAAATATATCCCATCCTTTTTGGCTTCTTCTCTCATCTTTAGTAGAGAATCGCGCATATCCATATGAACTTCAATATTAGGCTCAATTAAAACTAGTTTCTCCTTAGAAATTTCCGCATAGGGTAAATGACCTAAAATTCTATGATCGTGATTTATCTGAGCCTGAAAATTGAGATTATCAAGAGATCCTATTTCTATATTTTTAATTAATCGCAATGCAACGAAAGAAAAAATAAGAAAAAGAAATGGAGAAAATATTAATAGTTTTTTTAATAAAGTGGAATTTGGATTATTTAGGTAAGTTCTTTTGGCAAGTGGTATATCAAATTGATCGATATCTTTGTTTAGTTCCAATATTTAGAAGTGAATTTGGAAAAGATATTTCGATATTAACTATTATTTTAAGAAATGCACTTTTATAAGCAAAAAAGATGTAGTTTTTATATACAGTATTATTTTTTTTCATATGTTGAGGGTAGCTGTTATTGGTGGAGGTCCAAGTGGTTCATGTGCGGCAGAAATACTTGCTAAAGCTGGAATAAAAACTTGGCTCTTCGAGAGAAAATTAGATAATGCGAAACCATGTGGAGGAGCAATTCCACTTTGCATGGTCGAAGAATTTGATTTACCCGAGTCAATTATTGATAGAAAAGTTAGGCATATGAGAATGATATCTCCATCAAATAGAGAAGTAGATATAAGTTTAGATAGAGTTTATGGGAAAAGTGATAATGAGTTTATTGGGATGTGTAGAAGAGAAGTTATGGATGCCTTTATGCGCAACAGGGCATCAGATCTTGGTGCTACATTAATAAATGGATTAGTTACTTCTATTGATACTGGCGATAATAATCAAGGGCCATATAAGCTTTCCTACTCAGATTTTACGAATGGAGATAAAAAAGGGGAACTAAAAGAGCTCACCGTTGACCTTTTGATCGGAGCTGATGGAGCCAATAGCAGAGTCGCAAAAGCAATGGATGCAGGTGATTATAAAGTTGCTATAGCATTTCAGGAAAGAATTAAATTGCCTAAAGAAGAAATGAGTTACTACGAAGATCTTGCTGAAATGTATGTTGGAACTGATGTTTCTCCTGATTTTTATGGGTGGGTATTTCCTAAATATGATCATGTTGCTGTGGGCACAGGAACCATGCAAAAGAATCAGTCATTAATCAAAGGACTTCAAGAGGGTGTAAGAAATAGAGCAAAGAAAAGACTTGTTAATGGTGAAGTAATAAAGGTAGAAGCTCACCCTATTCCAGAGCATCCAAGGCCAAGAAGGGTAGTTGGGAGAATGGCATTGGTTGGTGATGCAGCTGGTTATGTTACAAAAAGTTCTGGAGAAGGTATTTATTTTGCTGCAAAAAGCGGCAGAATGTGTGCTGAAGAAATTGTTGAAACATCAAAAAACGGTCAAGTAATACCATCAGAAAAAGATTTAAAAAATTATCTTAAAAAATGGGATAAAAAATATGGCACAACTTATAAGGTGCTAGAAATCCTTCAAAATATTTTCTACAGAAATGATTCTGCTAGAGAAGCCTTTGTTGAGATGTGTGATGACATGGATGTTCAAAGACTTACTTTTGATAGTTACTTATACAAAAGAGTTGTCTCTATGAAACCATTACAGCAACTAAAAATTACGATGCTTACACTTGGTTCGATTTTAAGAGGGAAAGCCCTAGCGCCTCTAAAATATAAACCCGTTGATAGTGCTGTTAGGGAAAATAAAGAGGTAGAAAAAATGCTAGAAAATTATTCAATAAAGGGAGGGATTAAAGTTAAGAGTTCAAAAGTGTAAAGTCGGCAATTTTTAGAGAATAATTTCTAATTAAGCTCAACAAATTGAGTCTATTATTTCTTATTTTTAAATCCTCTGACATTATTAGGACTCCCTTTTCATTATCAAATAAATCATCGATAGTGTTCATATTAATTTTAAACAAATTTAGAAGTTCCAAATAATTGCAATAACCTTTTGAAAAAAGTTTTTCTAATTCTCCAATAAATTCAAAAACTTTGAATTCACAATCTTTTTCAAAAAGTTTTGTGTTTACATAATCTCTTGTTGAAAGAACGTCTCTTGAAATATCACTTTTATTCGCTAATTTGCTTACCCTAGTGATTACCTTCTGGATTTCAACAAAATTATCCTTTTCGTTAAAATTGATAATTGAGTTAATCCTATTTTTAAGATCAACAATATTCAATACTCTTTTTTGAGATAATTCATCAGAAGTGCAAACGGCCTTTATTAATTCTTTACTTAGTGATATTTCTTCAAGATGACTAACAATTCTTTGAACTAAAAATTCATTTAAATCATTAAATACTGTTTCTCTTGAGAAGTTTAAATTCGGAAATACGATTTTCCAAAAATCAATAAGTTCGTTGAATAATTTATCTAAAGGTAAATCAAGTTCATAATCCCAAATTATTTTAATCACTCCATTTAAATTTCTTCTTAAAGCATAAGGATCAGATGATCCACTAGGACGTTTACCAGAAATAAATATACTTATTAAAGTTTCGACCTTATCTGCTATGGAAACTATTGCACCATATTTTGTGGAGGGCAAAGCATCTTTATAAAAAGAAGGTAAATAATGTTCAGCGACAGCCAAGCAAACATCCTCACTAAATCCCTCATATTTAAGATATTTACCACCCATTATTCCTTGCAGCTCAGGGAATTCGAAAACAATTTCGCTACATAAATCGTTTTTACAGTATTTAGCAGCTTCTATTATTTTTTTTTCTTCTAAAGACTTATCATTTAAAAATTTAAGAATTTTTTTAGTAACTTCCTCTATCCTTTCTACCCTCTGAAATATATTTCCAAGTCCTTTTAAATATGAAACAGATTTAAGCTTTTCATTTCTTTCGATTGAAGCAACTTTTTTGTCACTTTCTACGAAAAACTTTGCATCTGAAAACCTTGCCCTTAATACTTTCTCATTACCTTTGGCAATATTATTATTTGATTCTTCAAGACCATTTGAAATAACGCAGAAAGTTGTACTAATATTTTTTTCAGAGCTTAAATCTAGTTTAGAAAAACTTTCGTTTTTAAATAAAAGAGGAACGTATCTCTGATGAATTTTCATGACTGTTGAGAGAACTTCAACCGGAAGGTCAAGAAATTCATTACTAAATTTGCCAATAATTAAGTCTGGCCATTCAACTAAATCAGTAAGTTCATTTAGTAATCCTTCTGAAAGGTCAGGTTTCAGATTTAAAGATTTAGATGCCTGATTTATTAAACTTTCAATTTTTTCTTTTCTTTCTTTTCGAATAGCTATTACTCTATTTCGTTTCAATAATTCAAAAAAATCGTCAGGATTCTGAACATCTAAAACTTCATTGATTAACCTATGACTTTTTGTTTTATTACTTATTTTGATTATTGGATCACATTCATCAAATTTAAAATCAAGAACTTCATCATTATAAATAGAGGCAATCCACCTAATAGGTCTTGAAAATTTCATGTTCCCACCCCCCCATTTCATAAATCGAGGGCCTTGAAGACTCTTTACTAATTTTGGGATAATCGAAGACAAAGAAATTTTTGTTGATAGTCCTTTCTCAATTTTCTTTCCAAATACAAAATCACCCTTTTCCGTGTTTTTTATTTCCAGCTCACCTACATCTATATCTAAGCTATTAGCAAATCCTAAAGCAGCATTAGTAGGGCATCCATTTAAATAAGCCAAATTTGCTTTAGGCCCTTTTCTTTCTATTATCTTATCTTCTGCATAATCAACTAAACCTTCGAGAAGTAGAACTATCCTCCTTGGTGTGGAGGTAACAACTATTTCTTCGAATTTGATTAACTTTTTATCCAATTCAAATTCAATTAGAGATTTAAATTGCTCTAGAACAGAATGAGAAAATTTTGCGGGCAACTCTTCTGTTCCTATCTCAAGTAAATATTTAGACAAGAAAAAAATATGACTTCACTTACTATAATTTACTACCAGTTAAATAAGCTTTTCGCTAATGTATAAAAAGAGATATGTTTTGGTCCTTTGATCAAGGTTGAGAAAGTAAAAAAGAAAAAAGATTCTGCAAATGGAGAGACTGTTTGTTTAGCAAATGGACTAGAAGTCTCTAAATTTGAAAATTTTAAAAAAAGTAGCCAATTTCTTAAGGAACCACTTGCTACAGAATTAGTCAATGAAAGTGATCATTTTACTAATGATGCAGTTCAGTTATTAAAATTTCATGGTAGTTATCAACAAGATAACAGGGAAAATAGAAGGCCGGGCAAAAGTAAAGATTGGCAAATGATGCTTAGGTTAAGAAATCCGGGCGGTGAAGTCCCTGGGAAATTATTTTTAGCATTAGATGAATTATCTGACAAACTAGGTAATGGAACACTTAGGGCCACTACAAGACAAGCCTTTCAAATGCATGGAATCAGAAAGGAGAACCTAAAGGAAGTAATTCAAACAATAGTAAATTCAATGGGCTCCACATTAGCTGCATGTGGAGACATTAATAGAAATGTTATGGCTCCTGCAGCTCCATTTGATTCGCCAGACTATAATATTGCAAGAGCATTGGCAAAAAAAGTTGCAGATCTTCTCACCCCAATGGCTGGCCAAGGCACTTTTTTAGAACTTTGGGCTGATGGAGATTTAGAATACACCATAAAGCCTGATGAAGATATTGAAGCAATTAGGAAGCTCCAATTCAAAGATAATGTTTTTAGTGGAATAAAAGATGAGCCTCTTTATGGTTCAACTTATTTACCGAGAAAATTTAAATGTGCCGTGACAGTTCCTGGGGACAATTCTGTTGATCTTCTTACAAATGACATAGGAATAGTTGCCTTTACTTCTAAAGATGGAAATTTAGAAGGATGCAACTTTTATGTTGGAGGTGGCATGGGTCGCACACATAATAATGAGGAGACCTTTGCCAGGATTGCAGATCCACTTGGATATGTGGAAGAACCTGATGTTTATGAATTAATACAAAGCATTGTGGCTATTCAAAGAGATTATGGTGATAGAAAATCAAGAAAAAATTCTAGAATGAAATATCTTCTTCATAGAAAAGGTATTAAATGGTTCAAAAAGATACTTTCTGATAAGTATTTCAAAAAAGAAATTAAAAAAATTAGAAAAGAACCTGATAAGGTTCTTATTGATTACCTAGGTTGGCATAAACAAAATAAAACATCCCATTTTGTAGGTTTACCATTATTGTCAGGAAGATTATCTGGAGAGAAGAAGGATACCATCACAAGTATTGTTAAAAAATATAATTTAGATTTAAGACTCACACCTAATCAAGATATTTTACTTTGTAATATCCCCAATAAAAACAAAGGTGAAATTCAAAAATCTCTATCAAAAATTGGATACGAAAATTTAGAAAACATTAATGAAATACAAAGACACGCTTTAGCTTGTCCCGCTTTACCACTTTGTGGTCTTGCAATGACTGAAGCTGAAAGAATATTACCTGATGTACTAAAAAGGATTGAAAATTTACTATTAGATCTAAAAATACAAAAAACAATATTATTCAGAATGACAGGATGTCCGAATGGATGTACCAGGCCTTATATGGCCGAATTAGCACTTGTTGGAAGTGGGCAAAACAAATACCAATTATGGTTGGGGGGAAGTAAAAATCTACAAAGGCTTGCTAAACCATTTTTACAAAGAATGGAACTTAACGATTTAGAAAAAACTCTTAAACCATTATTTGATGATTGGAAGAGTAATTTGGATTTGGATTTCGGAGATTTTATAAATACTCAAGATGAAAATTATATATTAAATTTACTAAACGAAAATCAATAAAATTTAAATTTTTCCATATAGGGCATTTGCTTTTTTATTTTCCCAAGCCCATAATTGATCACCATAACTAAAATGCCACCATTCATTAGGATGTTGAGCAAATCCGAATTTAGTCATAATTTCCCTTAATAAATTTCTTCTACTATTCCAAATAATTGCTCCTTCATTCTTCATGTTTGCATAAAAATAAGGATTTGAGGTCTCGTCCATTTGATCAACCATGCTTCCCATTTCAACAAGATTTCCGTCTTTATCTGATAAACAAACATCCAATGCACCGCCAGTTGAATGAGGGGGAGGACACCTAGTGTCATGAGAAGGATATGCCCAAAATTTTTCAACTTTTTTTAAAATCGAAGGATAAGATTTTATATTTTCAAAAGAAATATCAATATCAGATTTTTCACACTCTAATAAAAATGCTCTTTTAAACATAAATTCCTGGACTTCTAAAGGTCGCCAACTGTCATAAATTAAAAGGTTAAAACTACTCTTTGATATCAAATAATCATTTACTTTTACTAATCTATTTACAACCTCCTCTCTTAATTTCCAAATAGAAGTTCTATCTTTGTAAGGTGCTCCTAAATGAAAGTAAGGGTGGGGATCTAAAAACTTTAGGCAGCTAGGTATAGCTATTAATTTATCTCCATTATCTTTAATTGGTATTTTATGCCAAATTTTCAATTGAAATTTGCAATTGATTTATGGTGACATATATATCAAAAATTACAATGATAATTTTCAATTTAAGAAATCATGAATGAATTTATTATCAGAATTATCAATTAGTATATTCCTTAAAACAATATTTTCTTTTAAGTCAGGATCATCACTAACAATCTTAATAGCCTCTTCACGAGCCTTATCAATAAGAAATTTATTGTTAGGTAAATTATCCAGTACAAAATCAGGCAATCCAGATTGTCTATATCCTAAAATCTGGCCTGGTCCTCTAAGCTCCAAGTCTTTTTCAGCAATATAAAAGCCATCATTAGATTTTTGCAAAACACAAAGTCGTTTATTTTCTAATCCATTTTTATCGGGGGTTACCAGATAACAAAAAGATTTTGTTGATCCCCTACCAACTCTCCCCCTTAATTGATGTAGCTGGGACAATCCAAATCTGTCGGAATTATAAATAATCATAATTGTGGCGTTAGGCACATCAATGCCAACCTCAATTACTGTGGTTGAAACCAATATATTAATTTCATTCTTTAAAAAAGAATTAATTACTTCATTCTTTTCTTGTGAACTTAATTTGCCATGTAATAATCCAACTTTTTTGTTAAAAAAGACCTCTTCTGATAAATGTTTGAATGTTTTCTTTGCGGAGCTTAAATTCATTTTTTCTGAATCTTCTATAAGTGGCAAAATCACATAAGCTTGCTTTCCCTTATTGATCTCATCTTCAACAATCTTAAACAAGTTAGTTAACTCATCTTCTGAAATTATTTTTGTTGTTATAGGAACTCTCCCAGGAGGAAGTTCTGTAATTTGACTCACATCTAAATCACCATAAATAGAAAGCGCAAGAGTTCTTGGAATCGGTGTTGCTGTCATTGATAACAAGTTAGTATTTTCTCCTTTATTTAGTAATCTATTTCTTTGAGTAACTCCAAATCTATGTTGTTCATCAATTACGACCATGCCTAATGCATTAAAGATGACTTTATCCTCAAATAATGCATGAGTACCTACGAGGATATCAACTAATCCATTGTTCAAATTAGAGAAAATTTCTTTTCTCTTTTTTTGAGGAGTATTCCCAGTAAGTAGTTCAACAGAAACTAAAAGGGGATTCAAATATTTTAATAAATTTTTATAATGCTGTTCTGCCAATACCTCAGTTGGGACCATAAATGCACCTTGCAGGTTTTTTTCAATGACAAGTAAAAGAGACGCTATTGCAATTATAGTTTTACCGCTTCCCACATCTCCCTGAAGCAATCTAGACATTGGTACGTTATTAGATATATCTTTCTTAATTTCATTTAAAACATTTTCTTGAGATTTTGTTAATTCAAAAGGAAAAGTATTTAAAAATTCTTTTAATAAAGATTTCTTTTGAGGTAATTGTTGGGAAGTTACATTTTTAATCGTCTTTCTTTTTCTAAGTAGGAATTTTATTTGAAGTAGGAATAACTCATCAAAAACCAAACGTTTTTTTGACTCAATAAGTGCCTTTTGAGTTGGTGGGAAATGAATATTAATCAACGACTCTCCTTTTGATAATAAAGATAATGAATCAAGTTGCTTTTTATTTAAAATTTCTGGAGATTGCTTTGCATAAATTAGTACCTTTTTCATAAGTTTTATAAAACTCATATTTGATAGAGCTTCACCTAATGAATACAAGGGTAATATTTTGCCTGAGAAATTAAAATTATCATTGTTATCCTTAAGAATTTCAATCTGCGGATCTACAAAAGTTTTGCCATACTCTGTCAATTTAACCTTACCGGAAATTGCTAATTTGGTTCCAGGAATATACAAAGATTTTTGAGATGTGAAGAAGGAGTAAGATCTAAATCTTCTTCCTAAAAAAAATTTTGTAACCTTTATTGAAGACGTTTCATCAGAAACTAGAATATTCATTATTGATAAATTACTGTTTTTTTTACTCTTATGAATATAAAATCTTTTAACGTTTGCGATGCACGTGTATAAATTCTCTGGTTTTAAATTTATTATCTTGACTCTATTAGTATAGTCTAGATATGTTCGTGGGAAATAATTAATTAGATCTTTTATATGAAATATCCCTAATTCATTAAGCTTATTTTTATAAACTTTTCCTACATTTTTTATTAATGAAATATCTGAATCAAAAGACAAACTTGAATCAGCTTTATTCAGAAAAACATTATTATTAAAATTATTAGAACTTTCTAATTCTAGAGTTTTACCTAGATTATAGAGATTTTTTCTTGTATCTATAATTAACCTTTTTCTTTGATTTTCATCTAATTTATTATAATCATTAAATTTTTTAGAAAATTCATAAAATATCCTTAAATATTTTTCTGAGAGATTTAGATTATCTAATTTTTTTAATGATTCATGCAAATAATCATTAAAATATTTTTCCCTTCCTAAGGTATTAATAAATTTATTTTCAGTTTCAATAGTAAGAGATTTTTGAAGAGGTCTTATCCAATCTTTAATTAATTTATTATTATTTTCGCTAATAGTCACATTTGAAAAAAGAGTTATTTTTTCAACGTATCTTATTCAAAGTTATTTCTTTTTGCCTCCAATATGTCTCTTTTTTAATCAAACGCTGAAATTGATTTTTTAGCTCATTTATTTTGTTCCTTTGAATAGAAAGATTTAAATTTTTAAACTCTAACTCAATAGTAGATATATTGAAGAAAATAATGCTTGGAAAATTATTGCCGATTAATGATGACCGATTTAAGTTTAATTCGAAATTAATAACAAAAGGATATGGATGTTTTATCATAAATTTTTTGTCTACTAAGTAATCGAAGGTATCTTTAGATATCATCTTTTTTATTAGATTTGCCTTGAATAATTCTTGATTGATATTATATGAAAGATTAAATAGTAATTTTTCCAATGACTTGTCTATTAAATCAAAATCATTAAAAATCTGATTTTTTGGTAAATTATCCATTTGATTGATATTTTCTTTTTCTTGATATCTTGGTTTTTCCACCTTTTCTTCTCCTATTAATTCAAGTAAGGACGAAATAAATTGTTTTTCAACTCCTAAATTTTCAAAAATATTGTTATTAGATAAAAAATTATTATTTTGGTTATCATCTAAATCAAGTGATACGAATGTCTCATAATCATGAGCTTGATAATATTCAGAACTATTTGATAAGTCTTCAGAAATCTCGAACTGAATGGGTTCTTTTAATTGAAAACCATCTTCAAATTGAAATTTTTCTTTTTGATCATCCTTTATTTTTGTGGAACTATCAAAAATACAAAAATTAATCTCCTTATTTATATTTTTTTTTTCAAATTCATTTATCTTTAATTGTTCTACTGTTAAAAAGGGCAAATTAGTAAATATTAATTTACTTATTTCTTTTTCAAAAAGACTAAAGAATTCATTTTCATTTAAGAAATTATCATTAATTGTTGGATAACTATATATTTGATTGAGGCCTTTTTCTACAGAGATGAAAAGTAGATCTCTTACTAGATTAAGATAAAGTTCATATTCCCTATAGATATTTCTAGTTAATATTCTTTTTTGTATCTCTGCTCTCTCTAATTGAGAATTAATTTTATCTCTATCTATGTAATTATTTAAATTATTCAAATCATTCAAGTGACTAGTTTGTTTGCATTGATGCGACCTCTTCAGCAAAGTCCATCTGATTTTTTTCGATACCTTCACCCAATGTATATCTTGTAAAGCGTCTTACTTTGATATTTTCCCCAATTTTTGCAGCTGCTTGTTTAACAAGATCCTCAACTGTTAGAGAACTATCTTTAATGTAGGGTTGCGAGAGCAAAACAAGCTCATTAAGTCTTTTTGCTATTCTCCCTTCAACTATTTTTTCTTTAATTTGTTCTGGTTTTCCAGATAAATCATCCCTACCCATTTCAATCTGCTTTTCTTTTTCCACAACATCTTCAGGTATTTCATCAATTGATACATACTCAACATTTGGGCATGCTGCTACTTGCATTGAGACATCCTTCAATAGAGATTGGAATATATCACCTCTAGCAACGAAATCAGTTTCACAATTTAACTCTAGTAAAACTCCTACTCTTGATCCTGTATGTATATAACTACCAATTGACCCTTCGGCCGCTACTCTTCCCGATTTCTTTTCAGCACTAGCTATGCCTTTCTTTCTTAACCATTCCAAAGCTTTATCTAAATTCCCGTCAGTTTCGTTAAGTGCTTTTTTGCAGTCCATCATTCCTGCACCAGTCTTGTCTCTAAGATCTTTTACAAGTTTTGCTGTAATGTTTCCCATTTGAATTAATAAAAAATAGTGAATAGTAAGTTTTAAATTGGAATTTAATTTTTTCTTTCGGTATTAGAGCCTTTTCTACCCTCATTTATGGCATCTGCAAGTCTTCCTAAAATAAGTTGCACAGATCGAACGGCATCATCGTTACAAGGAATTGGAACTTCACACAAATCCGGATCGCAATTTGTATCCAACATTGATACTAATGAGATATCTAATTTTCTAGCTTCTAATACTGCATTAGATTCTCTTCTCTGATCAACCAATACAACTACATCTGGCAATCTTCTCATACCCTTAAGTCCACCTAAGTATTTTTGTAATCTTTCAAGTTCTCTCCTTAATACTGCAGCTTCTTTTTTAGGCCTCATTGATATTGAACCGCTACTTTCCATTCTTTCTAGATCCTTTAATCTTTCAATCCTAGCTTTCATTGTTGTCCAATTAGTCAACATCCCTCCAAGCCATCTTTGATTTACATATGCAGCTCCACATCGGGTAGCTTCTTGAGCTACAACATCTGATGCTTGTTTTTTTGTACCTACAAATAGGAATCGTTTACCGCTTTTTGCTGCATTTCTAGTCCATTTATAAGCATTATTCATACACAATGCTGTTTTTACAAGATCAATAATATGAACTCCGTTTCTTGCGCAATATATATACTTAGACATCTTGGGGTTCCAACGTCTAGTTTGATGCCCAAAATGAGCACCAGCTTCCATCATTTCTGATAGTGATACAACAGCCATAATTAAAAAAAGGGTTTCGGGTTCGCCTCCATCTGACTGGGAATTAAAATTAAAAATTCACCCGAAACTGTCAGATGTGTGAAATTTACTCATAATATTCTAGCAAGTGATGTGTATTTCTAAAAGTTTTTTATCTTGATTTGGTTAACTCTTCAATGTATATCATATTTAGAGGGACCCTAAGTATCTCAAGTGCAAGTCTATTTCTTCTTCTATTAACTAGGAATCTTAACAAAGGAAGGATTCTATCAACACTGATTAGTCCTCCCAAGCAAAGAATTTGCCAAAGTAAATTATGAAGAGGAGTTAATTGAATCATAAATCTTACCCTTAAATTTGGGTGTTTCTTATAAAACACTAAAGCCATTTTTGCTCGCTCTTTTTCTTGAGCTATTAATGAATCTATTTGTTCGCAATTAAAAGGCGGATGCCAATGAAAACCTACTGCATTTGGGCATTTAATTAGTTTTGTCCCAATTTTTTTTAATCTTTCTCCAAGTTCTAAATCCTCCCAACCGTAAAGACTAAAAGAAGTATCAAATAATCCCACACTTAAAATCAATTCTTTTGATATCGCTACATTCCCAGTAGCAAAGTATGCAAAAGAAGTGTCCATTATTTTATGTTTTTCACTTTGAGGATTTAGAAAATTAGATGTATTGACTACCGAGCCATAGGTAAAACATTTTTTATCATTTTTTCTCCAAGAGGCAAGTAATTTTTCTACGTGGCAATTTATAAAATTGTCTAAAACAATAAGATCACTATCAATGAATATAATAATTTCAAATTTTGATTTAATTACCCCCAAATTTCTTCCAAGTGCAGGCCCACCATGTTCTTGCTGAAATAGAATAACGTGCGGGAGATTAGCTTTGTTTTTATTTATCCATGAGGTTGTCCCATCAGTTGATCCATCATCAACTACTATTACTTCATAATTACGGATATTTGTATTTAATTTTTGATTCTCAAGCGCAAATAGACATTTCTCTAATATAGGTAATCTATTGTAAGTCGGTATAACAATACTTACATTCATGATTATGTCTTAAATATGCATGATATATTAAACTCCAAAAGATAAAAATAAAAGATATTCCCTAATCAGCTGCACCGCCATTATTTGCTGTGCCTGTAACGTTTCCACCATCAGGTCTTCCATCAGTTCTTAATTTCCTTTTTTTGAATTTTCTAGCATAGGCTCTATTACGTTCCTGCTTTTCTTTTTTTAGATTCCTTCTCTTAGACATAAAATTTTTAACTTTTAATTATATTAGCTCACTATGAGCACTATATATTTTACCATCTTCCATATTTAATATCCTATCAGCCATATCAGAAATTCTTGGATCATGCGTCACCATAAGTACAGAACAATTTTGCTCTTTTGCTAGTTTCCTTAAAAGGGTTACTATTTCTCTTCCTGTGACACTATCTAAAGCAGAAGTCGGCTCATCAGCTAATAAAAGTTTTGGATTAGCAGATAAAGCTCGAGCAATTGCTACTCTCTGTTTCTGCCCACCAGATAAGTCATTTGGCAACTTTTTATGATGTTCTTCTAATCCTACAGCTGACAACCAATTCCTTGCTATTTCACGTCTTTGCAAATATGTTAAACCTTTTATTAAATCGGCACCCATCTGGACATTTTGTTCTGCTGTTAAACATCTCAGAAGATTGTGACCTTGAAAAATCATTCCAATACTTCTTCTAAGAATCTGACGAGTTTTCCTTGATGCTCCATTTAACTGATTATTTAATACAGTTAAATCTCCACTTTGACAGGTTCTCAAGGCACCAATTAATGTTAGAAGAGTCGTTTTACCACATCCAGAAGGTCCTTTCAAAAGAACCAACTCTCCTTTATCAATATTTAAATTAACGTCATTAAGAACTTGTTTTTTATTCTCATTTTTTCCATAAAAGTGACTCAAATTATTTATTGAGACTGTTTTAAGGTTTTTAACATTATTTTTTGATTTATTAGCTTTAACCATTTATCTTCAATTGTTAAAAAATTTCGGCAGGATCAGCATCAACTAATTTACGCATCGCAACAGCGGCGGAACCCATACACATAACTAAAACTAATACGAAAATTAAAATAGTTTTGTCTGCGTCCATTATTATTGGGAGTTTAGTAGAACTTCTTATAACTGAGTAAAGTATTTGACCAGAGAAATAAGCAGGTAAATAACCAAACAATGCCAACAAAAACCCCTCTCTAGCTACAACAAAGAAAAGAGACTTTAGTCTATACCCCATTGCCAATAATGTGGCGTACTCTGGGAGGTGATCCGTAACGTCACTATAAAGAATTTGATAAACAACCACACACCCTACAACGAAACCCATCAATGCTCCCAAACTAAAAATAAAACCTATTGCAGTACTATTTTTCCAATAATTCTTCTCAAATTCTATAAATTGATTCTTTGTAAGAACCCTAACATCATTTGGGAGTGAGTAATTTAATATCCTTGAAATCAATTCAGGATCAGATCCTTTTTTTAGCTTTACCAAACCAATTTCTATACTACCAGGAGGATTAGCAGGAAAAAGTCTTAAGAAGGTTTCTCGACTAGTTATCAAATTACCATCTGCGCCAAAAGATGGTCCCAACTCCACAAGGCCCTCAACAATTACTCTTTTACCAGCAACCTCAGTCTCAACTTTTTTTTCAGATAAGAACCATTCTTCAATCGGTCCAAATTCAGGTCTAGATAGTTTGTCAAAAAGAACTCTTGATGGATTTCTCAATTTGTAAGCTTTATTTGTGAATCCCTCATCTAAAAGAAGTGAATCGGAGGGATTAAAACCTAATGCGAGTATTGATCTAGTTTTAAGATTTTCGGGATTTCTCCAAAGTAAATAATTTAGATTAACGGGAGCAGTTTTTTCAACATCCTCTACTGCAAGAGTTTGAATTAATCTTCTTTTTGGAAATCCACTCATGCTTATAGAACTTTTTGATCTGGGACTTATCAAAACAAGATCAGCATCTAGAAGTTTATGAATAGTTACGCTCGTATCGAATAAACCATCTCTAAAACCTAATTGCATAAACATTAAAATCCCTGCAAAACTGATTCCAGCTATGGCAACAGCTAACCTTAATGGTTGCCTAGTCAATAACAACCAAGCTAATGGTATTTTTCTAAATTTTAAAAAAGAAAAACTCATTAGGGAATAAATTTTGCAATCACTTTCATTCCTGCATAGTTTTTAACGATATCTATAGAGTCTTGATCTAGTTTTACTAGTACCTCGATAATTCGTGAATCAGCATCCCCTGTTGGATCAGTCGATAGAACTTTTCTTTGTTTTACCTGAGGACTAATCCTAATCACCTTTCCCTTAAGATTTTTTTGGAAACCTCCATTCTCACTACTCAATTCAACATTCTGAGAGATAAAGACCCTATCTATGTCAGATTCATAAACCTCTATCAAAGCTTCCATTTTTTGACTAGAACCAATATCCAAAATCCCTTCATTTTGAGGCCTTTCACCAACTCTCGTATTTATTCCAAGGATAAAACCATCTATTGGACTCCTTAGTTTTGAATTAAATAGATCTATCTTGATGTTTTTTTGATCTCCGATAAAGTTTATTTTCTGTTTTTGCAATTTTAATAATTCATCCTTTCTCTGTGAAAACTCTACAAAAGAATATACATCTTTGTTCAAAGCCAGCTTATACCTTTGAATTTGATCTTTCTTTAGGGTAATTTCTTCGTTAATAATATTAAGAAGATTTTCGTTTCTTTCAAGATCAGCGATTAATTTTTCTCCATTTTCAAAGATTGCGAGGATATCACCTTTTTTTACGAAATCCCCTTCATCTACTAAAATTTCGACAATTCGGGGGGAAGAGCCAAACTGACTTATTGGAGCTGCCAATTGCCTAATCTCTCCGGAAGGGGAAAGTTGACCAAGTGCGGCAACAGCTGTAATAGGAGGTATGAAATCTGAAGTTATTTCCTCTTTAAATTTTGAACTAGATTTATTATTTCCAGAACAGGAAACAACACCAAGAGATATTGGTGTAAATAATAAAAAATAAATAAATAAATTTTTTAATATTTTTAATTTCATTAAAAATCGAAGAGTACTGTTTTTATGTAGTTATTGACCCATTTTTCATCAAAATATTTTAAAAGGACCATGCTAGTCTTCTCATTTTTCATTTGTTGAAAACAATAATTTTTCTGAAAATCTATTCTCTCTTGGATAATTTCCTCATTAACTTCCGATTTAGCTCTCTTACTTAATTTGATCAAAATAGTGAGGTATTCATCCACAACTCTACAAAAATCATTTTTTTCAGATTTACTTTTTAAGGAAGCAAAAAATACATTATTAGAAAAAATCCCCCCCCATTTAGGAATTTCTCTCAAAGAGGTAAAAGAACTTTTATCAACTTCAGAGAGTAATTTTTCGTATTTCAAACCTTGGTTTTGTGATGCCGGGGATAAATCAACAATGGCAGCAGAAACAATATCATTTATTTTTACCAAATCCATCCCAAAAATTGGGATATCAAACTTTGGATCAGGAAAAAAAACGCAGTGTAATATTTTAAGATTCTTTGAAAATTCTGCTACTTCAATATGTAACTTTCTAAAACCTTTTGCTTTATGAAATTCATTTTCAATATAAAGTTCTCTGCCAATTTCTTTAGATATTATATTAGTTAGTTTTGGATCAATTTTTATACTCTTAAGGTCCTCAAGCATGGATCTATGCTCTCTAATATTTTGTAACAAATACAAAATAAGAGGGTCAGTTAATTTTGTTTTAGTTAAAGATTCAGACAACAAGGCTAAAAAGTACCAAAATAGAATTTAAAGAGAGAACCGAAATGAAAGTAGGAGATGTTAACTACTACACCCATTCAAGCAAAACTAAATGTGTTTTTGTGGACAATAAAGAATTGCCGCTTATAAGCATTGATATTTGGTGCAAAGCAGGTTCTTCATTTGAGGATGTTGATAAAAATGGCACTGCTCATTTTCTAGAACATATGATTTTTAAAGGATCTAACAAAATAATGCCAGGTGAGTTTGACCATAAAATTGAATCACTAGGCGGAGTAAGTAACGCTTCAACTGGTTATGATGATGTACATTACCATGTCTTAGTTCCACCCAATAACTTTAAAGAATCACTTGCTCTTTTGACAAATATTGTCGTTGCTCCAGATTTTAATCCTGATGAATTTACAAAAGAAAAAGGGGTAGTTATTGATGAAATAAAACAACAAAATGATCAGCCTGAAGAAAGACTATATAATTATTTTTTGAAAAGGGTTTGGTTAAGTCCTAATTATGCCAATTCGATCTTGGGAACTGAACATAGTATTAAAAACTTAGAGATAAATGACCTTGTGAAATTTCATAGCAAACATTACACTACCGAAAAAATTTGTATTGCAATTGCTGGGAACCTTTCTGAAGATATTTATAAAACTTTTGAAAAAAGTGATCTATCTGGGATTAATAGAAGTCCAAATTTAATTAATCCAAAAAATAAACCTTATTTAAAAATCAGGAATGGTAGAGAGTCAGTTAAGTTTGATAATTTAGAGTTTTCAAGAATATTTATGGCTTGGTTTATCCCAAACCTCAATGATCAAAAAAATATTATTGGACTAGAAATATTATCATCAATACTCTCTGTTGGAAGAAACAGTAGATTAGTAAAGATTTTAAAAGAAGATAATAATCTTGTTGAATCGGTGTATGTAGATGTAAATGCTGGAGAATTAGGCGGATTATTTATAATTGAAGCAAGTTGTGAGTCAAAAGATATTGATTTAGTAGAACAGCAAATTTATAAAACAATAGATGAGATCTCCAACTGTAAAGCCTTGACTTTGGATGAAATAAAAAAAGCAATAAATATTGTGAAAAGTAACTATATCTTTAATTTAGAGACATCTACACAACTTTCTTCATTCTTTGGAAATGAACTTCTTTGGGGAAGAAAATCTTCAATTAATAATTTAGAAAGTCATTTAAATTATTGGAATGATTTGAATAATTTTAAAGAGATCACAGAATATATCCGTGGAGAAAAATTCACATTAGTTGCATCCCCTAGTAAATGTTGAAAAGATATTTTTTAAATAATAAAAAAAGGAATTTTTCAATTGCTTCAATTTGGATTAAAGGAGGCAGTGACGTGGATAGTGTTGGCAAAAAAGGTATAAACAAGATCCTCAGTTCATTACTTACAAGAGGATGTGAGGGCTTTAATAATTTCACTCTTTCGGAGTATATTGAGTCCTACGGAGCAGAATTAAATCAAGAAGTATTTGAAGATGGTATATCAATAAGCATTAAATCCCTCAATGAACATTTCAACAAATTATTACCCTTATTAGATTTAATAATTGATAAGCCAACACTCTCGGAAATTGAATTTAAAAAAGTAAAAAAATCTTCTATTGATCACATTAAAAAAGATAAAGAGAATCCATTCAATATTTGTTTTGAAAAATGGAGAAAAATTATTTACTCAAATCATCCTTATGGTTTTAACACAATTGGTAATGCAAATGATGTCTCAAAGATTACCTATGAAGATGTTTTGCTTGAGTTTAAAAATTTTAAAAAAAGAGAAAAGTATATAATTTCAAATAATCCTGAAATAAATGGGAAAAATTACGGGACATTAGATAAAAAAATTCCAAAAGAAAAATCTGTGCATATAAATCATAATTTAGATCCTATGAACAGATTTGATCACATTAATTATGATTCAAATCAAACAATAATAATGTTGGGAGACCAAACTTGCTCTCGAAGAAGTTGTGAATATTTCCCTCTAAAAGTTTTGGAGTCATATTTATCTTATGGCATGAGCGCTGCTTTATTTAGACTTTTTAGAGAGAAACATGGTATAACTTACGATTTAGGCGTTTATTATCCTATAAGGAGTGGAAATGCTCCATTCTTAATTTATTTATCAGTATCGAATAAACAAGCCTTATTTGCTTTTGAACTTTTATCAACACTATGGGAAAATTTTCTTTTTAATCCATTGACTGATGCTGAAATATTTTTAGCAAAAGAGAAACTAAAAGGTTCTTTTTTATTAGGAAATCAATCACTGGATGAAATTTTACAAAGAAAGATACAATTAATTAGTTATGGTATTTCACCAATTTCTGAGATCGATTTAAATTCAAAAATAGATAAAATATCTTCGTTAGATATCCTTAAATTGACTAAAAAATACCTTTCGAAACCTTTTCTGTGTGTTTCTGGAAATGAGAAAATATGTATAGAAATCTCTAAAATGTGGAAGAAAAACTTTTAAGTTATTTTTTTTCAATCTTATCAATATCGATTAAAAATGAACCTCTTCTAAACTTGACTTCAACGGTATCTGGGGATTTTATTGATACGATTTCTCCAATTTCATCAATTGCCACTAAATCAGGTGGTCTTAACATCGGCATATTATCTGAAGTCTTCAAGTAAGAGACTGGGGCAATTAACTTAACCTTATCTTTGATCTCAAATTTCATTTATAATATTGGATCATTTAAAAATAGTATAAGCATAAAGTTAGAGAAAATATCAACGAAATGAGCTTATTCATTCTAGAATATTAGAATTAACTTTAAACAAATTAATGAATCAGAAATTTAAAACATTAATTTTATGGGCTTTACCTATAGTTTTAGTAATAGCGCTCTCCTACCAATTTTTATCTTCAAGCAATATTGATTCTCTTAAATCTAATGGAACTACTGTTGCACCAAGAAATTCTGCGGTAGCAAGAGTTAGTTACGGTAGATTTTTAGATTACATTAATTCAGGACGTGTTACATCTGTCGATATTTTTGAGGGAGGCCGAAATGCAGTCATTGAGACAATAGATTCGGACTTAGATAATAAAGTCCAAAGATTGCGTGTTGATCTCCCAGGCTTAACACCAGAACTCATAAATATTTTAAAAAATGAGGGGATAAGTTTTGACGTGCATCCAGTTAAAACAGCTCCCCCTGCATTAGGAATTTTGGGTAATTTACTTTTTCCAGCCATTTTAATTGGAGGTTTAATTTTGTTAGCCAGAAGGTCAAATGGTATGCCCGGAGGCCCTGGTCAAGCAATGCAATTTGGAAAAACAAAGGCAAGATTTGCAATGGAAGCTGAAACGGGAGTTGTTTTCGATGATGTTGCAGGTGTTAATGAAGCCAAGCAAGACTTACAAGAAGTTGTCACTTTTCTGAAAAAACCAGAAAAATTTACTTCTGTTGGAGCAAGAATTCCAAAAGGAGTTCTATTAGTAGGTCCTCCAGGTACTGGTAAAACTCTCTTAGCAAAAGCAATTGCAGGTGAAGCAGGTGTACCATTTTTCTCATTATCAGGTTCTGAATTTGTTGAAATGTTTGTTGGTGTAGGTGCTAGTAGAGTAAGAGATCTTTTCAAAAGAGCTAAAGAGAATAGTCCTTGTTTAATTTTTATAGATGAAATTGATGCTGTCGGGAGGCAAAGAGGTGCTGGTATTGGTGGAGGTAATGATGAGAGAGAACAAACTCTCAACCAATTGCTTACCGAAATGGATGGCTTCGAAGGTAATAGTGGCATAATAATAATTGCAGCAACGAACAGACCTGATGTTTTAGACTCAGCTCTAATGAGACCAGGCAGATTTGATAGACAAGTAACTGTTGATGCCCCTGATATAAAGGGAAGACTATCAATATTGGAAGTTCATGCTAGGAATAAGAAACTTCAAGAGGATTTAACCCTCGAAAGTATTGCAAGAAGAACACCAGGGTTTACTGGAGCAGATTTAGCAAATTTATTAAATGAGGCTGCGATATTAACTGCTAGGAGGAGAAAAGAATCTATTAGTATTTCTGAAATCGATGACTCTGTAGATAGGATTGTAGCAGGGATGGAGGGCTCTCCCCTAACAGATGGTAGAAGCAAAAGATTAATTGCTTATCATGAAGTTGGACATGCTCTCATCGGTTCACTTGTGAAAGCTCATGATCCGGTTCAAAAAGTTACTGTCATCCCAAGAGGTCAAGCTAAAGGATTAACATGGTTTACTCCAGACGATGAACAAACACTTGTTAGCAGGGCTCAACTAAAAGCCAGAATAATGGGCGCGTTAGGTGGAAGAGCTGCAGAAGATGTTGTTTTTGGAAAAGGTGAGATCACAACAGGTGCGGGTGGTGATTTTCAGCAAGTTGCTTCTATGGCTCGTCAAATGGTTACGAGATTTGGGATGAGTAATTTAGGTCCGATAGCTCTAGAAAGTGGCAATCAAGAAGTTTTTGTTGGCAGAGATTTAATGACAAGAAGTGAAGTTTCAGATTCAATCTCTAAACAAATAGATGAAAGTGTGAGAGTAATGGTCAAAGAATGTTATAAAGAAACTTACGCTATAGTCAGCAAGAATAGAGAAGCTATGGATAAGATAGTAGATTTATTAATAGAAAAAGAAACATTAGACGGTGAAGAATTTGTAAATATTCTTTCCAAATTCACCAAAATCCCAGAGAAAGTGAGAACACCTCAATTATTGAGCTAAATTTTAATAGGTTTCTTATCTAACACCAAGTCAATTAATCCATACTCAACCGCCTCATTTGGAGACATATAAAAATCTCTATCAGTATCTTCTTTGATAGTGTCATAATCTTTACCCGTTCTTTCTGATAATTCAGTATTGAGTCTCTCTTTCAAAAATAAAATTTCATCTGCTTGTATTCTTATATCACTGGCTTGACCTCTAGCACCTCCAAGTGGCTGATGTATCATTATTCTTGAATGTCTAAGGCTGCTTCTTTTACCTTTAGTACCCGCTGCAAGTAAAAATGCACCCATACTAGCTGCTAAACCTACGCAAACTGTATGTATGTCAGGCTTAACATGCTGCATTGTGTCAAAAATACCCAACCCATCATATACAGATCCTCCAGGAGAATTTATGTACATATAAATATCTTTTTCTGGGTCCTCTGCTTCTAGAAATAATAATTGGGCAACAATTCTGTTAGCAGTTTCACTAGTAACTTGTTCTCCCAAAAAGATTATTCTTTCTCTTAATAATCTCGAATAAATATCAAAGACTCTTTCACTGCCGCCAGATTCTTCTAAAACTAAAGGGATCATAATAATATTTATCTGTTTAATAGATATTAACTATATTGAGTCAACATACGCTAACCTTATTAAGGTTTACATATAAAAAATTGAAAGAAAAATTGACTGTTTCAGATAGCAAAAAGTTATTTCATGAAAAATTCCCTTACGTTATTCCGGGTTTATATAAAAGAATAGTTGATGAAATGCTTGTCGAACTAAATCTTCTTAATCATCAAAATGAATTTACGCAAGATTTCCTCTTTTGCGTTGGTCTCACTGAAACATTCAAAGAATTATTGAAAGGATACAAACCTGAGAAACATTTGGATCTTCTTTTTGAATCTTTATGTAGTTCTACAAATTTTGAAGCGAAGGAAATTAATGAAATATCTCAAAAATCACAAAAGGAATTCAAGGATAAAACATCTAAAGATATTTTGAAATTATTACAAGAAAAAAGCAATTCTAATCTTTATCCTTCAAGAATTTTGAACTTAGGGATATATATATTAATTTCGAACTCCCAAGATATCAAAGAGAAAAAGGAATCAGATATAAACAAGATCACCTCAGATATTTTTGAGAAGTTAAGCTTATCAACTAATAAAGCAGAAAAAGATATTGGAATTTATAAAAGCAGCATTTCAAAAATGGAACAAGCAAAAGAATTAATTGAAGAACTCAGAGTTAAAGATAAGAAAAATGGTAAAATTTAATAATATCTATTTTTTTAATCTTTTTTTATCTTTCCAAGAGATATAGGATATATAAATTACAGCAAAAGTTATAAATATGAGTAAAACAAATGATGTTAAGATAAGAAAATTACTCAAATAGACTTCATAAGTTAAAAATGAAATCATATATCAATGGATCCGTCACCATTCCTTCCCCAAACAACCATAGCAATTGAAAAAGTAAAAATTGCAGCCAATGCTGCCCAACCTATTTGAAAGATCATTAGATTTAAATCACTTTTATAAATATAACAGACATCTAAAATTTTTAATCATTTCAAAGCAAAAGTTAATTTCTCAGAAACAAGTTTTTATGAATAGAATAAAAATAAATTAAAATTGGGAAGATTAGTTTTAAATCATAGTACAAATATAGAAGGTCTAATCCCAATACTCCAAAAGTTAGCACTAGATATAAATATCAAGACCATAACTCCAGCTGCCATATCAAGAGCTAGAGGAAGATCTTCTAAATTGATAATTAGATTGTCAGTAAAAACCATAAACGGGTATAAAGCAATTGCAAGAAAGGGTAAAACAGCCCAAGAAGTTTTTATTTCAACAGACTTATGTAAAGATGAACTAAAACGTATTATAGATATTTATAATAAGAAATGATTATTAAAAGATAATTAGAGATACTCAGGAAAGATACGATGAAATTGGTATTAAATTTATCATTATTTTTATTGGCTTTTTTTTCACTTACTAATGTATCTTTATCACTTACTGATTATCAAATAAAAAAATTTTGCAAAAAGGAGAAAAGGGTATTGCTATGTATAAAGAATTTACAAGAGAAACAATCTGATCTCCAAGAAGGGAAGCTAATTGAAATTCCTGTTGTACCTTACAAAACCCTAATTAGAAATTGAATCTAAATTTCAAATTCTTCTTCGAAAAGACTATAAGCATTTTTATATTTTATAAGAAGTTCTTCCGAATTATCTGAAAATCCTTGTCGTTCATAATCTTCTTTTAATTCATCATATAAATGAACCACCCTGTTAAAAGCGCTGATATATTCTTTTTGTATGTCTTCATCATCTATATCATAAATTTTTGCCAATACTAGTTCTACATTTTTTTTTGATGAGTATATTTTTTTCTCAAAATCTTTATTTAACTTTCTTCTTTTTTTTGCCATTAAAAAATTTTTAAATTCAAATAAACAGAAGCACTTCTTTAAAAAATTTTTAAATACAAATTAACAATAATCAAATTCATAGATAAATTAAATTAAAACTTATAAAATAAAAATATAGTTTTCAAATCAAAATAAAACCTCTACATTCCAAATAAATCATTCGATGATATGA
>QCCO01000005.1 GCA_003278895.1 Prochlorococcus sp. AG-347-L19 | reverse complement strand
GCAGAATGGCCTTGATAATCCTGGACCATTTACTATATTTTTGGTTTTCAGCGCAGGACTTTTAACGAGTCTTGGTCCATGCTCATTATCATTACTACCAATCACTATTGCTTATATAGGAGGAACAGAGAAAAATAAATTTAAACTTATTAGTTTTTCAGGAGGAGTCGTTTTTTCCCTAGTTGCCCTTGGTGCTGCCAGTGGATTCTTAGGTAGGATATATGGGCAAATCCCATCTTCTTACACTTCGATCGTTGCCTTGATAGCAATAATAATGGGTTTAAATTTACTAGGTATTTTAAAGTTTCAGTTCCCGAATGGACCTGATATGAAAATAATTGAAGATAAAATACCAACATTTATAGCACCTTTTGCCATAGGGACTACTTTTGGACTAGCTTCTTCACCTTGCATTACTCCAGTTTTAGCAACTCTTCTAGCTTGGGTATCGCAAGCTAAAAATCCAACAATATCTATTATTTTTTTATTTTTCTTTGGGATAGGTCAAGTAACCCCATTAATCGTTGCAGGAGCTACAGCAGAAAACTTAAAACAATTTTTAGCGCTTAGAAAATTTAGTCAAATAATTCCGACTTTAAGTGGGATATTTTTAGTTTCCCTAGGGTTATTAAATTTATTATCAAATTGGATTTAAATGATTATTTTTAAGAATCTTATATTAAAAATATCAAGTTTAAGATTCGCCATATCTCTGATAATCTTCATAGCTATTACAAGCGGCATAGGTACTTTTATACCTCAAGGAAGTAATAATAAATTCTATATTGATAATTTCGATAGTGCTCCCATTTTTGGATTTTTAGATGGAGAAAAAGTCTTAAAACTTCAATTGGATCATATATATACAAGCTTTTGGTTTTTATTTACATTAATTCTTCTTTGCATTTCTCTAGCAGCTTGTAGTTTCAGGAGGCAAATCCCTTCATTAAAAGCTTCATTAAAATGGATTGAATACAACAGCGAAAAAAAATTTAGCAAACTGCAACTAACTACAAGTCATCCAATCAATCAAGATGTAGAACAAATATCAAAAATAGATTTATTGCTTAAAAAAAGAGGATGGAAAACATACAAATTTAAAAGTCATATTTCTGCAAGGAGGGGTTTAATTGGAAAAATCGGTCCTTTAGTTGTACATATCGGATTAATAGTTTTACTTATAGGTTCAGCATATGGAAGTTTTACAAGTCAATCAAAAGAACAATATTTACTACCTGGAGAAACTTTGGATCTTGTTAATGAGAGCACAAACTCAAAAGCGAATGTAAAATTAGTCGATTTTTTTATAGAACGAGAAAGTGATGGTGTACCCAAACAGTTTGTTTCAAAATTAAATTTTTCTTCTAAAGATTTAAATTTGAATGAAATAAAAACAACCAAAGTTAATCACCCAATCAGGTTTAAAGGATTAACTATTTATCAAGCAGATTGGGCGATATCAAATGTTGTTTTAGAAATAGATAATATCCTTTATCAATTACAATTAAAGGAGATTCCCGAAATAGGTAATCAAGTTTGGGGAGTTTTAGTTGAATTAGGATCGGAGACAAAAAAAAATTTCCTCTTAACAATAGATAATGAAAACGGTCCACTTAAAATTTCGAATATAGAGAATTTTTCCGGGAATAATCTCTATATCAATGACAATCCTTTAGAAGTTAATTCTTCAAAAGTATCTCTGAAAAAAATAATCCCAAGCAGTGGTTTAATAATTAAAAATGATCCGTCTATACCATTTATTTACTTTTCTTTTATTTTAATAATTTTTGGAACAATAATAAGCCTTATACCAACTAACCAATTATGGATTCTGGTAAATGTAGAATCACAAAAGTTATCTATTGGAGGCCTTAGTAATAAAAATCTTGTTGGTTTTAAAAAAGAATTTTTTAAATTATCAGAAGAAATAAAAAAATTTTAATTTCTTTTCTGCCCACTAAAAATATCTAACTGCATAGAAACATTCCCTCTGGGATTAAATGCAGCGTTTAAATGTATCCAGTGGGGTGAACCTTCATTCACTAAATCATCCATAATTCTATTCACAACCTCCTCATGTGATATTTTTATATCTCTAAAATTATTAATATAAAGCTTTAAAGACTTCAACTCATAGACTTTCAAATTAGGTTGATAAAAAATATTTAGCTTTGCAAAATCTGGATAACCAGAAAAGGGGCACTTACATGTAAATTCAGGTAACTGAATAGAAATTTCATAAATTCTTTTCTTGTTTGGATTATCGAAACAAATTATTTTTGATTCTTCAATAATTCTTTCACCATATAACGGTCTTTGAGTCGAATCTTCTAATTTAGCTGTATTCATTTTTAGTAGAACTTTTTTACTAAACCTATATAAAAACTATATATAAAGATAAAAATTCGCAAATGTATCAAAAAATCTAAGTATTACAATTGACTAAGTCAAAAGCTGTTAAATCTTATTTTTGTATCAGTTGTAACATTCATAATGTCGGCCAAAAGGGTTATATGTGATTAGTTCAATGAAAAATTAATGGACATTTGTTTGATAACTATCGATAACAACTTAAATAAATCCCTTCAACCAAAAAGCGCATTTGGAATGTTATGGCTTCAAACACACTTTGAAAATGATCAGTGGGAAGCTTTGTCAAATAGTACGGTAATAATTTCTGAAGAAAATTCTCAACTTTTAATTGAAGACGCCACGAATGCAGGTCTTAATATCGAATGTTTTTCTGATATTTCAATGCTGGATGTTTTCCCAAAAAACAATTAAAATAGGAATGTTCAATCTTTAATCATGAAGAAAATTGAAGCAATCATACGTCCATTTAAGCTGGAAGATGTAAAAATTGCATTAGTAAACTCCGGTATTGTTGGAATGACAGTTAGTGAAGTAAGAGGTTTTGGAAGGCAAAAAGGACAAGTTGAAAGATATAGAGGTTCCGAATTTACTGTTGAATTCCTTCAAAAACTTAAAGTAGAAGTTGTCGTAGATGATGAAAAGGTTAATTCAGTCATAGATGCAATTGCTGAAGCAGCAAAAACTGGAGAGATAGGTGACGGAAAAATATTCATCACATCAATTGATTCTGTTGTAAGAATTAGAACTGGCGATAAAGACGAAGAAGCTCTCTAATTCAAAGAGTTTCTTTTACTAAATTTTGTATATATTCACTATTAATCTTTTTATTTGATTGACTTCCTAGGGTCATCCAAGCTAGATATTCATGATTTCCAGCAGGACCTACTAGAGGAGAAGCTATCAAATTCTTTATATTCCATTGAAAATTCTTAGCAGCATAGATAACAGATTCTATTGCCTCAGTATGGAATTTGGGATTGCGAACAACACCGCCCTTACTGACTTTATCTTTACCTACCTCAAATTGCGGTTTAATCAAAAATATTCCCTCAATACTATCACCTTTTAATAAATTACCAATAGATTTAAAAACTAACTTTAATGAAATAAAAGACAAATCAGCAACCACAAAATTTGGTAACTCATTACTTCTAGATAAAAGATCATTGGGTTTTAAATTTCGAATATTAGTTCGTTCAAAAAGTATGACTTTTGGATTATTTCTAATCTTCCATGCAGTCTGCCCATACCCAACATCTATCCCATAAACTAACTTTGCTCCTTGTTGCAATAAGCAATCAGTAAATCCCCCAGTAGAGATTCCTGCGTCAATACATATTTTATCTTTTACTTTAATTTCAAGTTTATTAAATGCCTCCAATAATTTTTCGCCGCCCCTTGATACAAACATAGGTTCAGAATCAATAAAAAACTCAGATCCAATTAATACTTGTTGTCCAGGTTTATCCCATACTTTTCCATTAATATCTCTAACCTTGCCCGCAAGAATTAAACCTTGGGCTTTTTGACGAGTTTCACATAAACCACTTTTAAGAAGATAAAGGTCTAATCTACTTTTTTTAATCATATATTAATCAATAAAAAAAGATTGAATAATGAACTTCTACAAGATTAAGATCCAAATTCTTTAATACCTTCCAATTTTAAATAAGAACTAAAAAATTACCCATTATTAACGAAAGGAATAAGGGAATAAATGCAAAACATTTTTATATTTAAGCTTTCTTAATTAGCCAGAAAAATGTTACATAAGAAAATAATAGCTAAGCAAATATCTTCAATGGCAAGTACATCTTTAAGGTATAGAGCAATAATTCGATTTTGGTTATAAAGTTTAAATTGATAATTAATAAAAATTGTGATCGAGCGTTACACATTACCCGAAATGGGGAAAATCTGGACTGATAGCGCAAAATTCCAGAGTTGGCTTAAGGTTGAAATAGCTGCATGTGAAGCAAATTTTTCCCTGGGGAAAATTCCTGAGAATGCCATGAAAGAGATACGTTCAAATGCAAAGTTTGATGAATCTAGAATTACAGAAATTGAGAAAGAAGTTAAACATGATGTCATAGCATTTCTTACAAGCGTTAATGAATTTGTAGGAGATTCTGGAAGATACATACATGTTGGCATGACCAGTAGTGATGTACTTGATACTGGCTTATCTCTTCAGTTAAAAGATTCTTGCGAATTATTATTAGAAGAAATTGAGAACCTAGAAAATGAAGTCAGATTATTAGCAAGGAAGCATAAAAACACCCTAATGATTGGCAGATCTCATGCAATTCATGGGGAGCCAATTTCCTTCGGTTTTAAACTTGCTGGATGGTTAGCAGAAATAATAAGGAACAAAAAAAGATTGTTAACACTGAAAGGATCTGTAGCTATTGGACAAATAAGTGGTGCAATGGGAACTTACGCTAATACGAATCCCAAAGTAGAACAAATAACTTGTGATTTACTCGGCTTAAAGCCAGATACAGCAAGTACGCAGGTCATATCGAGAGACAGGCATGCAGAATATGTTCAAACTATTGCACTAGTTGGCGCTTCTCTTGATAGATTCGCAACTGAAATAAGAAATTTACAAAGAACTGATGTTTTAGAAGTTGAGGAGGGCTTTACAAAAGGGCAAAAAGGAAGTTCTGCCATGCCTCATAAAAGAAATCCTATTCGAAGTGAAAGAGTAAGTGGTTTAGCAAGAGTTTTGAGGAGTTACGTATTAACAGCACTAGAAAATGTTCCACTTTGGCACGAAAGAGATATAAGCCATAGTTCAAATGAACGTATCATGTTACCTGACGTATCAATCTGTTTGCATTTTATGCTCAGGGAAATGAAAGATATAGTAAGCAATTTGGAAGTTTATCCAAAAAATATGCTCAAAAATTTAAATATATATGGTGGTGTAATCTTTAGTCAGAAAGTTTTACTTTTGCTTGTAGGGAAAGGGTTGTCTAGAGAAAAAGCTTATAGCTTAGTACAAAAAAATGCGCATCTTGCGTGGAATACCGAAAATGGGAATTTCAAACAAAATGTAGAGAGAGATAATGAAATAATGAATTTTATTGATCAAAGTGACTTAGAAGAATGTTTTGATCCTTCAATTCATCTCAATAATTTAAGTGTAATATGGGAGAAGTTAGGTATCTAAGATTACTGAAAACGTTATCTAAGTTAAACCAGTGTTTTCAGAGGAGTAATGAAAAAAAACTTTAGGATTGAAAAAGATAGTGTGGGAACAATAGAGGTTCCCATTGAAGCTTTGTGGGGCGCTCAAACACAAAGATCGATAAAAAATTTTTCTATTGGAGAAGAATTAATTCCAATTGAATTAATTTATTCACTCACACTCATAAAAAAAGCTGCTTCAATCGCTAATTTCAATTTAGGGTTAATAGATAAAAGAAAAAAAGATTTGATTGTAGAGGCATGTACAGAAATACTTGATGGGCTTCATGATTCACAGTTTCCCTTAAAGGTTTGGCAAACTGGAAGTGGCACGCAAACAAATATGAATGTTAATGAGGTAATTTCAAATATTGCAGCATTAAAAACAAATTCACAGCTTGGTAGTCATCAACCAATTCATCCTAATGATGATGTCAATAAATCTCAGTCAACTAATGATACTTTTCCTGCTGCTATTCAAATATCAGTAGTAAATGAGATAATCAAAAATTTAGTTCCAACGATACGAGAACTTACTAAGATCCTTGATAAAAAAAGTGAAGAATGGAAAGACCTTATAAAAATAGGAAGAACCCATTTTCAAGATGCAGTTCCCCTTACTTTTGGGCAAGAAATATCAGGATGGTCAGAGCAACTTAAAGATGCTGAGAATGCAATTATTATGAGTCTGAATGAATTGTATTTCTTACCTCTGGGAGGAACTGCAGTTGGTACGGGGATTAATTGTCCAAAAGGATTTTGTGAAGAGTCTATAAAATCAATTTCCGATGATACTAATCTAATGTTCTATAAATCAAAAAATAATTTTTCTATAATGGCCTCGCATGATCGTCTTGCTCAAGTAATGAGTCAGATAAAAATATTAGCAGGTGCATTATTTAAAATTTCAAATGATATAAAAATTCTATCTTCTGGTCCAAGATCAGGAATATATGAACTAATTATTCCTCAAAATGAACCTGGAAGTTCTATCATGCCAGGTAAAGTAAATCCAACTCAATGCGAAGCCTTATCGATGGTTTGTACTCAGATAATGGGTCTTGAGTATGCAGTATCAATGGCAAATTCTAGCGGCACTTTACAGATGAATGAATATAAGCCTCTTATTGGATTTAATATTCTCACAAGTTTAAAATTACTTAAAAATGTAATAGAAAACTTCAGAATAAAATTAGTTGATGGTATGGAGCCTAATCAAAAGAAAATGAAGTTAAATTTAGAAAATTCATTAATGTTAGTTACAGCCATAGTGCCAAAAGTTGGTTATGAAAAAGCAGCTGAAATTGCAAACCTTGCCTTCAAAGAATCATTAAATTTAAAAGAGGCAACACTTAAATTAGGTTATTTAAACGAAGATGAATTTGATGAAGCAATGAATATCAATTCAATGATTTAATTAAAAAAATTTAAGAATTATTGTCAATTCTTTTTGTTGCAGGATTGATATCTTCAGAGACTTTTATAAGATCATTAGATTCAGAAACAGGAAAACGATTAATAGCTTTTAACGCTAGCTTAGCTTTGCTTTTTAATTTATTACTAACACCAATACAGTATTGCACTTGAGAAAGAACATCAATTGATCTTCTAATAATCCTCACTACATCACCTTCGTCTAATGAAGTATTAAAAACCAAATCTTTCCATTTTTTTCCTCTTGCCCATTCAGAAATAATTCCAGTCAACTCTGTTTCTAAATAGATAGGAATTTCAATATGAAACTTATTTTGTTGAGAAGCGACTAATTTTCTTAAACCATCTAATTCATTAAAAACATCTATTACCTTTAAAGAAGGCTTGAAATTACACCAAAGATTAGGCCTCCTTATATCAACACATATAGCTTGAATAATTGCAGCTAAGTCAGGAGGATCTAAATCGTCTAAATAACCACTAACTAAAACAAGACCCATCCATAGTTCATTTTCACTTCTTATTGCACCAACTGTTTGTCCAACTTCTGTCAATTCCAAATCATTTAAACAACCGAAATGATTCAAAATTTTAATCAAATCGGTAAAAGTTCTCCAGTTATGATTTTCTTTATCTTCAAGAAGTTTTTTTCTCATATATATTTCTTGTTCAACATCAACAATTCTTTTTCTATATTTCTTTAATTTCCTAGAGTCTCCAAATCTATGTGCGGGATGATCATTAACTGTTTCTTCTAAATTATTAATTTGTTGCTGTTGTGCCAAAACTTCTGTTGACAAATCATATTGTGGAGTTTGTAAATCATTTTTTTTAGAAACTTCTAAAATTCGATCCGCATAACACTGCGACATATCATCTCCCCTAAATACCTCTCCAGAAAAATACATCTTTGGTACTTCAAGTCCTAAGACATCAATTGCATCCAAATCATTAAAAATACTTACAATGTATGAGGGTTTTATAAGAATAAATAAATTATCAACTGTCAAACACAATAGACTCTTTATTTTTTGAGAGTCATATATTTTCTTACAAATTAATCCTGGAACAATTTTTCTTTTAATTTGAGGAGCTTTGATTGAAATTAAGCTTCCATCTTTGATATATGGGAGTGCATTAGTGATCTCTTCTGATAATTTTTCTGCTGCTTGTTTTTCTAAAATTTTCAATATTCTTCTCTCTTCTTTAAGACGATTTTTTAACTTTTCGTAGGCATCAAAATCTTTCCATGAAACGTTAGATGTAATTTTTTTTAATTCAATTAAATCCTTATCTAAATTTTCAAGAATTATATTCTCACCTGAAGATTCACCTAAATATAAAAAACTACCAAAACTTCTTTTAATTAATTCTTTAGACTTTTCTAAAGTATAACTTTGTAAAAGATTTAGTACCATACCATAACTAGGAGTGAATTGACTCTCTAAAGAGTTTGGTTTGCTAATAGCCAGTGCACTTGCTTCTTTGGCACCTTCGAATCTTGTTTGTAAAGTAACAACATATCCTTGGGTATCTTTTCCTCTTCTTCCAGCTCTTCCTGACATTTGCAAAAATTCACTGCTAAATAATAATCTGTGCCCATCTTCTGTCCTTTTTGATAAAGAAGAAATAACAGTGGTTCTTGCGGGCATATTAATTCCTGCCGCAAGAGTTTCAGTTGCAAAAACAACTTTTATCAGACCTTGCTGAAATAATTCCTCAACCAATTCTTTCCATGCAGGCAATAATCCAGCATGGTGAGATGCAATACCTCGTTTTAATGCCTCGCATTGAGATTTATCTTTAATTGCCTCTTGATTATTTTTAAGATAAACATCTAATTTTTGAGATATCATATTCGCTTCTGAATAACTTACTAAAGTTAAGTCTTTTATATTCTCAATAGCCTTGTCACATCCTCTTCTACTAAAGATAAAATAAATAGCTGGCAACATATTTCGTTCAGCTAGTTTGGAGATCACAAAGCCAATTGAGGGAGACTTTGGTTGCATTATCCTGCCAACTTTTCCTCTCATTTTCTGCCCTTTAGGAGCTCGCCAAATCTTACAGTTTGGATGAATTCCATTACCTTTATTATTTAAAAGTGGATGGAGCCCTTTAAAACTACAAAAAATAAAATCAAGTGGGACTGGTCTCTTATCGCTATTAATTAGTACTGTGGGCCCATGAACTTTTTCTATCCAATTTTGTAGTTGATCTGCATTGGCTATTGTTGCTGATAAAGCTATTATTTGAGTTCTAGTAGGGCAATGGATTATAGTTTCTTCCCAAACTGTGCCTCTTTGGGGGTCATTCATATAATGGCATTCATCAAGAATCACAGATTCTAAATTCTCTAAGGGATCATCAAATTCATCAAATTCGCCATAAAGCATGTTCCTAAAAATCTCAGTAGTCATAACTAAGATTGGTGCTTCTCTATTGATACTTATATCTCCAGTTAAAAGACCAACTTTATTATCACCATATTGATTAGCAAAATCTCTAAACTTTTGATTTGATAGTGCTTTTAAAGGTGTTGTATAAAAAACTCTACTGTCATGAGATAACCCTCTATATATAGCAAATTCACCTATCAATGTTTTACCCGAACCTGTTGGTGCCGTTAAAACAACAGAATTTCCGCTATTAATAGCCCGAATTGCTTCTAATTGGAAATCATCTAGTGGAAAGGGGAAATATTCCTCTAAATTAAGCAATAATTGTGATTGAAGGGAGGATGAGTTAACTTCTTAATATATGATCTATATAGATATTAATAAACAAAAAATACCTTGCAAACTTTAATAGTAAATCTAAATCTTTTTAATTAAATCCACTAAATTTATTTTGCCAAAATGAAAAAAATAAAAATTCCAAAAAATAGAATCCGTAAATTAAAAACATTTTCTTTAGGTAAAAAATCATTCGAACTTCTAAGTTTAAATTCGCAAAATAAAAAACTTATAGACTTATGCAGTAATGATTATTTTGGATTAAGTAGGGACAAGGATTTAATAAAAGCTGCTTACGAGATAAGCATATTAGAAGGTATTGGTTCAGGAAGCTCTAGGTTTATTACAGGTTCAAGACCAATACATAAATTATTAGAAACAGAACTTGCCAAGTGGCTTGATCAAGATAAAGTATTACTTTTCCCAAGCGGATTTCAAGCAAATATAGCCGCTATCCAGACTTTAGCAAACAGAAATAGTATTGTAATAGCAGATAAATTAATCCATAACTCTTTATTGGTTGGAGTTAAAGCCACGCAAGCTAAACTAGTTCGATTTTCACACAATAATTTAAAAGATTTAGAAGATAAAATTATTAAGTCTAACCCCACAAAAAATTCAATTTTAGTTGTTGTCGAATCTCTTTATAGCATGGAGGGATCAATTGCTCCGCTAAAAGAAATAACTGAAATTTGCAACAAAAATAGTGTTCAATTATTAGTTGACGAAGCCCATGCAATTGGGATTTTAGGCCCTGAAGGCAGGGGTTTAAGTTTTAATTTCCGTTCAGATATAACTATAATTACTGGAACTTTTGGAAAAGCATTTGGAAGCGGTGGAGCATTCATAGCCTCCAATTCAGAAATTGGTGAGTATCTTATCCAAACAAGTGGTGCATTTAGATACACAACCGCTCTTGCACCATCTTTAGCTGCTGGAGCACTAGAAGGTTTAAAAAAAATTTTAGAAAATAAAGAATGGGGTAATGAGTTGTTATCTTCTGCGAAGATATGGAAAGATGAAATTATTAAAAATTTTAGTTTTCCAATTCAGGGAGATTCTCACATTTTATCAATTATTGTTGGCCAAGAAGAGAAGGCAATTTATCTACAAAAATATCTTGAAGAAAATGGGTTTTTAGCAATTGCGATAAGACCCCCTACTGTTCCAGTTGGGCAATCAAGAATCAGAATAACAATACGAAGAAACTTAGATTTGAATCTGCTCAAAAATTTCATTGCAGTATTAAAAGAGTTTAAATGAAACAAATTATTACTCAACATGGGTGGGGACTAAATAAATATTTCTGGGATGACTATAAAGTTGATTTTTTAAAAAATAATTGGCATTGGCAAGATAATGAAAGGGGCTATTTTTCAACAAATAATTATCAAGCAAAATGGATTAAAAGCGAATCTAAAAAAGAAATCAGAATGACTTTATGCCATTCATTTGGTTTTCATTTAATGCAAAAAAAAATCTTAAAAGAAGCAACTCATATTGTTCTTATAAATTCTTTTAATAATTTTCTTCCTTTAAGTAATAAGAGAAACTTTATTTTGAAGTCTCTAAAAAGAATGGAAACAAAAATCATAAAAGACGAAACTAAGGATATGTTGAAAGAATTTATACATAGATCATTTATGCCAAATCATATGAATAATAGTTTTAAAAATATCTTTTATAAAAGTTTAGAGAGTTTAAATAAAAATCTTCTTTTAGGTGATTTAAAACAACTTTACATCAATAGAGATATGCCATTATTTTTAAGAAAAGATTGCAAAATTATTTTTATAAAATCAGAAAATGATTTGATTCTAGATAACGAATCAAATAATAACTTCTTAGATTCCTTAAAAAAAATTCTTGATAGGAATCCAATTTTAATTAAATTAGCTCAACAAGGTCATTGCTTGAATAATCTAAATTTATACGACATCTTACTAAATACTCTTAATGATGAAAATGGATAGTAAAAAGTGGACTGAGAAAATAAAAAATAATTTCAATGATGCTGCATATCGGTATTTAGAGCATTCAAATATTCAGAAATTTTTTGCAAAAAAGATTGTTCAGCTTATCAAAGAATTAAATCCCCAAAAAAAAGGTGAATGGATAGATCTAGGCTCAGGACCAGGAATGTTAGCTGATGAAATAGAAAGAAATTTTTCTTCCCAAAAAGTAGCCAGAATTGATTTCAGCAAAAAAATGCTTCTTGAGAATAAATTATCTAGTAAAAAAATTTTATGGGATTTGAATAATTATTTACCTCCTGAAATCAATAACTGTTCTCTATTAACATCTAACTTTTGTATCCATTGGTTAAACAAACCAGAAAAGATAATAAAAAATTGGTTTAGTAAATTAAAATCTGGAGGTTTTTTAATCATTTCTTATCCAACAAAAAATTGTTTTCCTGAATGGAAAGATACTTGTAGAAAAATTGATATTGAATATAGTGGTCTTAATTTTCTTTGCTCTAAAGAATTATTAAAAGATTTCAAATCAACTGAAATTCATTATTCAGAAAAGTTTAATTATCTTGAAAATTTTGAAGATGTATATAAACTTTTTAGAAGCATTAAAAATGTAGGGGCGCAATCAACAAATTATAAACACAAAACAGTGAAGGAGTTAAAAAAAATTCAAAAGTTTTGGCCAAAGAATTACAATAATACAGTTAACCTTTCATGGCAAATTGAGATTCAAATCATAAAGAAATTATGAGAAGTGAGGATAGTGTTTTCAAATTTATAATTTGTGGAACAGATACTGATATTGGAAAAACTTTAATAAGCTCTTTTTTCGTTAAAGGATTAAATTCTTTTTATTGGAAGCCTATTCAAAGTGGTATTGAATCGCAAACTGATAGTCAAACTGTTGAAAAACTTGCACAATTAAGTAAAGAGAAAATCATCAAAGAAGCCTATGTCTTTACGAAACCGCTATCTCCTCATTGGGCTTCTGAAATAGATCAAAAAACTATTAACTTTGAAAAGTTGAGATTGCCAAAAGTGCAAGGCTCATTAATTGTAGAAACTGCAGGTGGATTAATGGTTCCAATAACACGCAATTTTTTGCAAATAGATCAAATAAAACAATGGGATCTTCCGGTAATACTTGTATGTAAGAGCTCACTTGGCACACTTAACCATACCCTGCTTAGTATTGAGGCCTTAAAACGAAGAAATATTGAGATCTTAGGTTTAATTGTGAATGGTGAAAAACACCTAGATAATCCAAGAACTCTAGTTGATTTTAGTGGTATTCCGTTAATTACTGAATTTCCTTA
Source organism: Prochlorococcus sp. AG-347-L19 (assembly GCA_003278895.1). Taxonomy (GTDB): domain Bacteria; phylum Cyanobacteriota; class Cyanobacteriia; order PCC-6307; family Cyanobiaceae; genus Prochlorococcus_A. The sequence goes on along the minus strand of QCCO01000005.1, from coordinate 42,452 downwards.
CATCGAAAAAATGGACTCAAACAATTTAGATATACTATGGAAAGAACTAGACATCAAGAATAAGTTGATCTCACTTTTAAACTCAAAAATAAGTTAAATGAAATCTTTGGATTCAAAAACTCCAAATCAAGATTGGCACCCAAATATTTGGCCACCTTTTACACAAATCAATAACAGCAAACCGCAAATAGAAGTAACTCATGGTCAAGATGCCCTTCTATTTACTAAAAATCCTAAAAAAGAGCTAATAGATGCAATCAGTAGTTGGTGGGTAACTCTTCATGGACATAGTAACCAATACATTGCGGATGCCATTTTTAATCAATCAAAAAAACTTGAGCAAGTTATATTTGCTGATTTTTTACATCCACAGGCAAAAAAATTGGCGGAAAGACTTAGTGAATTAACAAAACTAGAAAGGTTATTCTTTTCTGATAACGGTTCTACTGCAGTGGAAGTCGCTTTAAAAATTGCCTTCCAATCATGGCAAAATAAAGGAGAGACAAGAACTCAAATAGTGGCTTTTGATGGCGCCTATCATGGCGATACATTTGGAGCAATGGCTTTAGGTGAAAGAAATATTTTTAATGAGAATTTCGATAATCTTATGTTCCCAGTTAGAAGAGTCCCCTGGCCTTCAACTTGGATGAACGATGAAGAAGTAGAAAATAAAGAAAATGAGGCGATCCAAAAATTAGAAACTCTACTTAAAACTCCCACAGTTGCAGTAATCCTCGAGCCACTTGTTCAAGGAGCAGGAGGAATGAATATGGTTAGGCCTCAGTTTATAAAAAAAGTTTCAGAAATTATAAGCAATAATAATTCTTTGTTAATTGCCGATGAAGTTTTGACTGGGTTTGGAAGATGTGGAAGTCTTTTTGCTTTTCAAAAGGCAAAAATCGTTCCCGATTTAATAAGTATTTCAAAAGGGTTAACTGGTGGATTTTTGCCAATGGGAATAACTTTATGTAAAGAAAAAATTTTTCAATCCTTTATTGATGATTCCCCAAGAAAAACTTTTTGGCATGGACATAGTTTTACTGCTAATCCTTTAGGTTGTGCTGCTGCAAACGCTAGCCTTGATTTATTAGAAAAAGAACCACACAAATACCTTTCATTTGAAGAAAAACATTTATCTCAATTAATTAAATTTCAAAACTTACCCTACATAAAAAAAATAAGGGTATCCGGCACAATTGCTGCCTTCGATTTAGATATTGGGGATAAAAAAGGTTATTTCAATGATATTGGGAAAGAAATAAAGAGTCTTGCAATAGAGCAAGGTTTATTTATTAGACCCCTCGGGAATGTTATTTATCTTTTGCCACCTCTCTGTATAACCGATGATCAATTAGAAAAAAGTTACTGGATAATAAGGCAAATCTTAGAAAATCTTTAGATAGAAATTTAAGGTCCCTGCAGTATTGCATTTTCCACATCTTCTCTATTAATGCAATAGGAAAATAATCTTTTAGTTTCTTGTCCTTCACTTTCCCAAATAACACTTAAATCTTCTTGTTCAAAAATAATAGTTGCATTCCAATTTGAAAGTAACAGATACCATTTAGATGGATTATTAATATCCTTCACAGCTCCTAAATCTGTTAGCCACAATTCCAATGATTGCAGTGAATTTTGATTGATAGGTTTTTTAGAGGGATTCACAGACTTTTTAAAAAATTATTTAATTAGCCAAAGCGGTATTGTATCTAATTCTTTTCCAGTAAAAGAAGCAATAAAAATTGAACAAATTAAACTTATAGAAATTATGATAATTAAAAGAAACAACGAAAACAATTCTCCATTCGAAAAAGGTCTTCTATTTCCTATTAAATTTTGATTATTAGAATGGATTACTAAATTATTTAAAACGTTAGTATTATTTTTACTTCTAAAGTTTTCTTTTAGTTTGTCATCATATATTTTCCTTAAATTACTATTATTTAAATGTTCATAAGCTTCAAGAACTTCTTGAAATTTACTTTTAGCAATATCTATTTCTAATGAAGTTGTATCAGGATGCAACTCAATAGAAAGTTTACAAAATGCCTTTCTTAATTCATGATTGGATGCATTTTCATTTACACCTAAAATTTTGTAATAGGAAGTTTCCCCTTTCAAAATAATCTTTTATTAATATTGTAATTCTAATAAATATTTACTAAATAGAATGTATTTAATGGATGGTTAAAATTCATATTTATAACGAAATGAAAAAACAACACATTCCAGAAGAAATTCTTTCCTTAATAACTGAAGAAGAAATAAATTTATTTCAAGAGTTACAAATTAAAATTAAAGAATTAAATGATAAGACCAATCTCACAAGATTAACTGATGGGGATGATTATTGGGTATCTCAAGTTTTTGACAGCATTTGGCCATTCAAAGCTTTCAAGAATATTAATTTTGATAATAAAAAATTTTTAGATATTGGATCAGGCTGTGGCTTCCCAGGTTTAGCTTATGCAATCACTCATCCTAATTCTGAGATATACCTGATTGATTCTTTGAAAAAGAAAACAGATGCAATAAAAATTTTAGTTGAACAGATCAATTTCAAAAACAATATTCATGTAATCAATGATCGAGTTGAGAACTTAGCCCACCAATCGTCAATGAGAAATAATTTTAATATTGCAACAACTAGAGCAGTTAGTAATCCATCAACAGTTTCAGAATATATTCTGCCAATGTTAAAAAAAGAGGGGTTTGGAGTTTTATATTGTGGCAAATGGACGAATGAAGAAAGCAAAAATCTAGATAAAACTTTAAAAATATTAGAAGGGAAAGTTAAAGATAAAAAAGAGATACAATTACCAAGAAATAAAGGCACCCGAAATATTCTTCTTATTCAACCAAAGAATTTTTGTCCTGAAATTTACCCAAGAAAAGTTGGCAAACCTGAAAAAAATCCATTATAAAATTATTTTCTTGATAATCTTTTAGCGTTCTTATCTCCAAACTTTTCTTTTAAATTTCTCAATTTTTTTATAACTTTTTTTGGATTTATATGACCTTCTAATACTTTCAATAATTGTCCTTCAGAAACATCTACATCTAGTAAATTTGCATTGAATCCTGGGAACCAGTGGCTTCCATTACCAAGCAATTGATATCTAGCTCTTGCATATCCTTCCATACCCAACCAATCAATTAAATTTGAAAGCCAAATCAGAACAGGAATATTAATATTTCCCGGCGTATATTCCCAACTTGGTAAATTTCTATTCCAATTTTGATGCCACTCTAAACCTAAGGAATTAATAGATTCCTGCATTAATTTGTTAATTATCTTAGGCACATACTTCTCAGATTCTGATAGCAACGAGACAGCTTCTAAATGCAGAGCAAAATCTGTCTCTTTTGCAATGCCCACACTCAAAGTATGGACATTTTGATTTCTTAAGCAAAAAAGATCATTAAAAACTATAGGATGAAGTGGTTTACAAAATTCCAACATTTTTCTTGATGGAGTATGAAGATGTCCCCCTTTATCAGTGGGACTTATTATGAAAACCCCAAGATCATGCTTATTGGCTAAATTAATAACTTTTGTATTTTCCTGATTAATGAAATACCAATGCAAATTTACATAATCAAATAAGTTTGTTGATATGGCCTTTTCAATAAGTGAAGATTTTCCATGGGTTGAAAATCCAATAGATCCAATTAAATTTTCTTTTTGAAAATTCCTCAAAATATCAATGCAACCTCCATCTCGAATAGCCTGATGTAAATGTTCAGCAGTATTAATACCATGTATTGCTAACAAATCAATTTTTTTAACTTTCAATTTTTCAAAACTAGATAATACATCTCGCTCAAAAATTTCCGGATCACTATTTGGTGGAATCTTTGTTTGGATTATATTTGGGATTTTCTTAGTATTCTTAAAACACATTCCTAATTGCACCTCAGAAGTTCCATAGTACTTCGCAGTTTCTACATGACTTAAACCATGCTGTGTTGCAAGATCTAATATATTTTCTACTTTATTTTGTTCTTCATATGAAACCTCAGAAAAATCTAATTGATCCCAACTTTTTTGAAATCTCATACCACCTAAAGATATAACAGGAATCTTCAGATTGGTTCTACCAAATCTACGATATTGCATCTTTTTGAAATTAGTGCTTATTCATTCTCGGTGGTTTTCCAAATGTTTGAAACATATCCCTATCGAGACTATCCTCTAAATCATTCAATTCTTCAAATTTGACCCAATGAATACAATCAACAGGGCATGTATCTATTGCTTCTTGTATGACATCAGAACTATCTCCATCTTGCCTAATAGCTCGACTTCTACCATGAAATTCATCAACAGTGAAAGTGTTCGAAGCGACGTGAACACAGTACTGACAACCAATACACTTAGCTTCATCAACCCATACAGCTTTTTCAGCTAACTGACCTCCTAAAACGGGCTCATAGCCGGTAATTTCAATATTTTCTTCAGTATTATGAAATGGATCCGTAAAATCCATATTTTGACATTAGTTTTCCCACTTGGTTAAGACCAATTCAATAGAACCATCATTTTTATTTTTTTGCTCTACTATTTGATATCCATCTTCTTGCGTTTTAGAAATGATTGTTTGGTAAGCATACATTTGTGTAACTTTTGAGATAAATCTTTCTACTGGAATCTCAAATTTCCATAGATCGAGGTCAGTAACTAATTCATATGCATTAGAATTTTTATCCCATTTAAATCCAACTTGGGTATTGCCTGGTAAATGCATACTTATATCAACGGCTGTGAATTGACCTTTATATCCTTTTACAAACTTTTCTTCTTGATTAATACTATAACCGAAATGATTTAAAGCCTTAATTAATGGCTCTGCTTCTTTAAGCTGGGTTTTAATCGTACTAAAATGTGACATTAGATTCGTTATTTAATTGTGTTAAGTTTTCACTTTGATTAGAGATGAAAGCATCAGATGTTTTATTCTTAACTGTTACTTTGCCGAGAGCGTCTTCGAGATTTTTTGTAGCTTCATTGCATGAATTACCAGTAAATCCCTCGACAGTCTCTTCAACTCTTCCGTCTTGATGAATTTTGAATCTCAATGTTTTTTGAGGCATTAAATTCAAGTACTGAGTACTTTTACTTTATATAGAATAACGAAATTTTTTTGTTTCAGTTGGTACAAGTTAATTAATTTTAATTTTTATATTGAATATCTAATAAATAAACTTTTTTCAGTAATGTGCTAATAAAAATAAATTAAGAAATTTAGTTATAAAAACCTTGCATCCCCATCGAATCTAAAGCTGTTTTTGCTTCTTCCATAACGGATGGTTCTTTATCGAAAAGAGCTATTTTGGTACATTCATCGACAAAACTTTCTTGAAATGTATTGTTCAATTTTTCGTACAATCTACACAATGACCAGATGCAATTACTTCTTACACCTGGTTCATTATCTATTTTTAAGCTTATTAAAAGTTGTTCTGCTGCCAATTGAGCATTTTCCAAAGAAACATTTCCGATTTCAGCTAAAGAACTAGATGACCATAACCTTACTGCAGCTACATCGTTCTTCAAAGCATTTATTAATGGCTCCAAAACAATTTGATTATCATAATTAGCTAAGCTCCATGCAGTCGCTCTTCTAACATAAGCATTATCATCAGTCTCCAAAAGTCTGACAAGCTTCTCGACCGCTCTAGGACAGGGATTACGACCCAAAGCATATACGACACTCATTCTTTCAACAGGACAAGGTTGATCAAGTAATGGTAACAAAAGGGGGAAAGATCTTGAATCTCTATATTCACAAAATACTCTTAAGCCCTGTATTCTTTCTTCTCTGTTACCCTTAAGCATTTTTAATGCTTCGTTGCACTCCTGAATTATATTTAAACCTTTTGGGAAAGAATCTTCATCAATTTGCTCTAAAGGATCTATTTCAATTTCTAAGGCCAATTCTCTCGCTAAAACATCTGGATCAACAGCAATATCAACCAAGCTTTCTTTATTAGGATCTTTATTTGTTGTCATTTTTGAAAACTAAAAATATTAATTTATGGGAGCAGGAGACATCATATCTCCTGGCAACCAAATTCTTGCACTAACTGCAAAGAAAGCTATCCCAAAAAGTAAAACGATAGCGAAAGGTAAAATTTTTGTCTTAATAAAACCCAAAGATTTAAAATTATTTAAAACAATAATAACCTGTTTAAGAGACTTTTAAAAAATTTTTGTTATGTAAAATTAGTTACTTTTGCATTTTGTCTCAGCTGACCACATGCAGCATTTTTATCAAGACCTCTACTTTTTCTCAAGCTAACAGCTATGCCGTTGTTAATAAGTTTAGATTGAAATAATTGGAGATTTTTAAAAGAGGTTCGTTTAAAATCAACATCTTTAATTTGATTATATTGTATTAAATTTACGTGACATTGAAAACCTTTTAGCAAATTACTCAATTCATAAGCATGTTCTAATTTGTCATTCACCCCACTAAGCATTAGGTATTCAAAACTAACCCTACGACCAGTATCTCTTACGAATTTTTTACAGTCTTCGATTATATTTTTAATCTCATAGTTTTTTGCACTAGGTATTATCGTTTCTCTTGTTTTTTGGTTTGAAGCATGAAGACTAATTGCTAATGTAAATTGACATTTACCTAAAATTTGAAAAGACTTTAATGATAAATTACCTATCATTTTTGGAACGGCAACTGTACTTACAGTTATCTTTCTCTGACTAATTTGAAAATCTTCGTTTATAGATTTAATTGACAAAAGTAAGTGATCAATATTCAATAAGGGCTCTCCCATACCCATGAAAACAATATTAGTCACTTTTCTATTCATTTCATTTTCAATAAATAAAATTTGATCTAAAATTTCACTTGCTTTTAAAGATCTCTTCAAACCTTCCTTGCCAGTTGCGCAAAATTTGCAGTCCATTGGGCAACCAACTTGACTAGAGAGACAAGCAGTTAATCTTTTTTCAGTTGGTATACCAACGCACTCAATACTTTCATTATCGTCTGTAGACAGTAATAATTTTAAAGTGCCATCTTTAGCTAAGTTTCTTTCTTGAATACTGAGCTCACTTACTTTAAAACCATCATCCTTTAACTTCTTTCTAAAATCTAAAGGTAAAATGTCTATTTGTTCAATATTTTTCTTCTTATTTCTATAGTTATAAATCCAATTATAAATTTGGCGACCTCTAAAAGCAGCCTGACCATAATCTAAAGCCACATTTTCTAAATCTTTAAGACTACTTCCAACAAGATTTTTCAAATTTAGTAGTCTTTATTTAAAAACTAATTTCACCATAACAGCAAACCATGTTTTAGAAAGAATTCTGTAAGAATAAGAGCAATAAAACCAATCATTGCCATTCTTCCATTAAGCCTTTCATTATAAAAATGGAATCCATAACGGGGTAATTTTCTTTTTGGTACAATCTCTGGCTTAATCATCACTTAGAATTAAAAAATCCATTCTAGTCACTAAAAATAATAAAAGAAAATATTTATTCATCAGATAAAAGGCCCTCTTCCTGCAATCCTTCCAATGCTGCAGGATCTGGTAATTGATCTTCCGAAAATTGATTTTCAGCATTAGGTCTTGCGAAGGCTGCGAAATTACTCGAAGAAGGATCGATTCCATGTCTGTTCCTCGTTGTTTCCAAATCTTCATCACTAGGATCATCAAGTATTGCAGTAGAACTTACGGCAGGTGTTTGTGGCATGTCAACTGTATAATCTGGCCTTAAGTTCTGTGCTCTTCTATAGCCGCCAGATTCTTCTGCAAGGATATCGGGATGAGGGCCAGCCTCTGAGGATAATTCCTCCACAAAACCGCTAAACCCAGTACCCGCAGGTATTAATCTACCGATAATAACATTTTCTTTTAGACCTCTTAACCAATCAGATTTACCTTCAATTGCAGCTTCTGTAAGAACCCTTGTTGTTTCTTGGAAAGATGCTGCTGAAATAAAGCTATCTGTATTTAGAGAGGCTTTGGTAATACCCAACAATACAGGAGTAAATTCTGCTGGAGCTCCTCCTGTAATTGCCATTGCTTGGTTTGTATCTTCAACTTGCCTCAACTCAATAAGTTCGCCAGGTAAAAGAGTAGTATCACCTGCATCTTCAATACGGACTTTACTTGTCATCTGCCTAACAATAACTTCAATATGCTTATCATCGATTGCAACACCCTGCGACTTGTAAACATTTTGCACCTCATTCACCATACTTCTTTGTAGTTTTGATATAGATTCTCGAGCTGCTTCTATAAGAGGTTTTTGATCTTTTAAATCATTGAAATAGCAGTCTAATAGTTCATGCGGATTAATTGGACCATCAGTTAAAGTTTCTCCACCTGCAACTTGTTGTCCATCACTAACCATTATATTTTTTCCTATTAATAGTTGATATTCATTAACTAAATCATCTTTTTCAATTACCGATAGAGAAACTGATTCTTCATCATTACCTTGTTTGATCTGAACAATTCCAGATTTTTTACATAGGACTGCAGAATCTCTGGGTCTCCTAGCTTCTAACAACTCTTCAATACGAGGTAATCCTTGTACGATATCCCCAGTTTTTTGCCTTTCAAAAACTAGTAAAGCTAAACCATCTCCTCTAAGAACTAAATCTCCGTCTTTAACATGTAAAACTGAATCCGGAGAAACCATATAAGGCCTGCCAAGTCTTAAGGTTACAGAAGTATTAGAAACTTCTTCTATTTCTCCACAGGAAGTAGATTTTATAGACTTACTAATAGGATCACCATCAACTACACGATCACCAACTTTAACTACTGCTTTATCACTAATTTTAATTTTAATTTTATCTTCTTCTCTTTCAACAATTAACCTTCTTATGGGCTCATCGTCAACAACATTTGGTAATTGAAGCAATCCCTTCTCTTTACAAAGAATTTGAGTAGTAGCAATTACGTCTCCTGCTTTTACTAATTGATTATTGTCAACTTGAAGTTCTGTATGTGTTGAGCCATGACTTGAGTCAGATATAGTATCTCTTCTTACAAGAATAGACTCCAATATTACTAAATTTAATCTATTTATTGATGCATCTTTTTTATCTTCAATCGACTCAACGTCAATAGTCATTTGAGGAGTCGCATCAAAGCTTTCAATGCTTAAATGTGTTTTAAGTAACTCAACTCCCTCAACTGATTTTATCAATTCACCATCTTTATAGGTAAGCCTTTGGATAGCTTTTAAGCCTAAATGTGGCCCTTTTTCCTGCTTAACATGTAATAGTTGGGGTAATTCCGCTTGGTCAGGAATCGTAAATTCCTCAACAGTTCTTAGTAACAAGCCTCGAGATTTAGGTGTTTCTAATTTTTGAACATATAGAATTTCAGTATTATCCACGCCATCTAAAATCTTCTCTCCTGGATTCACAAGATTTCCTTCTTCTGAAAATCTATTCAAAACTTCTTCATCATCACACTCATGAAAAGTTCCATTTCTTACAGTTATTTCACGAAGGATATCATTTTTTTGGGTAACAGTAACAATTCCTGATGTTTGACTAAAAATATCTTTTACAACTTCTGTTCCAGCTTCAATCCATTCCATATCTTCGATCATTAGAAGAGATATGTCTTTATTTATTTCATGTGTTTCTTGAGGAATCCAGAGCAATGTCCCACCTTGATTTACTTCAAAACCATTTTTAGATGATCTTGCTTTTTTGACACTTAATCCCGGAGCATATTTTACTAGACCTCCAGTTTTTGTACGGAATCTTTCATCACTTAAATCTGCAATTACCTCACCATTACTAATTTTACTTCCGGGGGAAATATTTAAACGATAAGATGTTCCATCAGGAGATTCCAAATTATATATCTGACCTGAGTGAGTAGATTCTTCAATTAGTTTAAAATTAGTTAAAGACATTGAAGTAGTAACAATTTGAACTTCTCTTGAATCTCCAATTGATTCTCTTAAACGAACTTGTCCTCCAAATTCACTTGATTGGCTTGCTTCTGCTAAAACAGTACCTTCATCTACAGATATTCCAGATGAGATAACCGGTCTTGCATTAGGTGGTAAGTTATAAACATCTCCTGCTAAAACCCACAATCTGCCTAATCTTTGAGCTTTTAATGTAATATTACCCTGCCTATCTGTTACCTCCTTAGGTTGAATAACCTTGTCATACCTAACTTGACCAGCTAAATCACAGACAACATCTTTTGTTGCTTTTTCAACACTCTTTTTCACAGCTCCAGCAGTAATCTGAGCAACAGTCATATCAGAATTAATTTCTTCACCATCATCTACAAATAACAATGATCCACTAGAAACTTCAATTTTTTGAGCTTTGCCAGAATTATTTCCTTGAGGAACTATCTTTAGTATGAAATCAATTTCCGCTTGTTTAGCTTCTACGCCATGGGGAGTTCGATAACCTCTAACTTTTGCTTTTGAACTAAATTCAACTCTACCAGAAATTTTTGATCTTACTACTCCACTTTCAGCAGTTGATACACCCCCAGTATGGAAAGTTCTCATTGTCAATTGAGTTCCTGGCTCTCCAATCGATTGAGCAGCAATAATTCCAACTGCCTCACCCAAATCAACTAAATGATTATGAGCCAAAGCCCATCCGTAACACCTCCTACAAACCGATCTATTAGCTTCACATGTTAATGGGGATCTTATTTTTACTTCATTAATAGATGCTTTCTCAATTTCTCCAGACAACGCAGGATCTATTGCAGTGTTTTGGGGCACAACAAGGTTTTCTTCAGAATCAAAAATATCCTCAGCGGTAAGCCTACCAAGAAGCCTTGCTCCAAATTTACCATCTTCAGCTTCTACAATTATTGATCGTTCTGTTCCACAATCTTCTTCTCTAACAATTACATCTTGAGCGACATCAACTAATCTTCGAGTCAAATAACCAGAATCCGCAGTTCTTAAGGCAGTATCCACCAAACCTTTCCTTGCTCCATAAGAAGAAATTACATATTCAGTGACAGTGAGTCCTTCTCTAAAATTGGTTCTTATAGGTAGGTCAATAATTTCTCCTTGAGGATTAGCCATCAATCCCCTCATACCAACAAGTTGTCTTACTTGGGACATATTACCTCTTGCTCCTGAATTAGCCATCATCCAAACGGAATTAAGAGGATCATTTTGATTAAAATTATTCTTTACAGCATCAACCAATCTTTCATTGGTTTCAGTCCATGTATCTATAACTTTTGTATGCCTTTCAACTTCGGTAATTTCACCAAGTCTATAGCATTCTTCTGTAGCAGATATTTGCTCTTCTGCTTGACCTATTAAATCTTGCTTAGCTTCAGGAACTTTTAAGTCATCTACTGAAATAGAGACAGCAGCTTGTGTAGCATATTTAAAACCTAAGTCCTTGAGATTATCAGCCATAGCTGCTGTTATTGCAGTTCCATGAGTTTTATAAGCCCAAGAGACTAAATTTTTCAAGGCTTTCTTATCAACTACCTTATTCTTAAATGATGGCGGCGTTTTAGGGAGAGCTGGCATTGTTACTGGATTATTCTTTTTTGAGTTTTTTGGAGTTTTGCGGACTCTAGATGTTTTTTTAGGTTTAGATGAAGTCATGATTTTTAAAGTAAAAGAAAAATAGTTTTAGAAGATTACGTTTTAGATACAGAGTCGATAATGGTATAGTTCATAACTACTCTCCCAACAGTTGTCAGAACAAATCTACTTATTAAATTATTATCAGTGTCGAATCTGTCCCTCCTTAAATTCCAGATTTCTAATCTTGAGCCATCTTCTAGTTCTTGGGTTTTTTGTGGGCTACTCATTGCGTCTTCATCTTCAACTTCTCCATTAAATCTAACCCAAACCCATTCATGTAAACCGAGTCTTTTATCTTCAAAAGCATAAATGACATCTTCTAATGAAGCAAAAGTAGTATTTTTATCTCCGAATTCTGGTTTTTGATAATTCGGTTGCAAGGCCGTCAGATAATAAGATCCCAAAACCATATCTTGTGATGGAGTGACAATTGGTTCCCCAGTAGCTGGAGAAAGAATATTGTTACTGGCCAACATAAGCATGCGTGCTTCGGTTTGTGCTTCTAAAGCTAAAGGAACATGAACCGCCATTTGATCTCCATCAAAATCAGCATTGAATGCAGGACAAACTAAAGGATGAAGTTGTATCGCTCTACCTCCAACTAATTTAGGTTCAAAAGCTTGAATTCCTAAACGATGCAGGGTGGGGGCTCTATTTAAGAGAATTGGATGGCCTTCAATAACTTCCTGGAGTACCTGCATAACTTCGTCATCGGCTTTTTGTATTAATTTTTTTGCAGCTTTAATATTATTCACAATATTTTGTCGTATTAATCTATGAATTACAAAAGGTTGAAAAAGCTCTATCGCCATTTCTTTTGGCAGACCACACTGATGCATTTTTAATTTAGGACCCACAACTATTACAGATCTTCCTGAATAGTCAACACGCTTTCCAAGAAGATTCTGTCTAAATCTTCCTTGTTTTCCTTCAATTATGTCACTAAGGGACTTAAGAGCTCTATTATTTGCTCCAACAACAGTCCTTCCTCTCCTCCCATTATCTATAAGGGCATCAACTGCTTCCTGAAGCATTCTTTTCTCATTTCTTACAATAATTTCAGGAGCTAAAATTTCTTGAAGCCTCGCAAGTCTATTGTTTCTATTTATAACTCTTCTGTATAAGTCATTTAAGTCTGAAGTTGCAAATCTTCCCCCATCAAGCTGAACCATAGGTCTAAGATCAGGAGGTATAACTGGGATTGCATCTAAAACCATCCATTCTGGTTTTGCATTAGTTGCAATGAAATTATCAATAACTCTTATCCTTTTGATAAGTTTTGCCCTCTTTTGACCTTTGCTATTAGTAATTTCTTCTCTAAGCTCTTCAGCAACCTGATTTAAATCAAGGTCCTCCAGTAATTGCTTTAGTGCCTCAGCACCAATTCCAACGAAGGGTTCATTTTCGATAGTTGAATCTTCAGCATAAATTTCATCTTCGATTTCAAGCCACTCATCCTCAGTGAGTAATTGCTTATATTTAAGTTCCTTATGGTCTCCTGGATCTAGAACAACATAACAATTAAAATAGACTATTTGTTCAACATCCCTAAGCGGAATATCTAAAAGTATTGCAACGTAACTAGGGATGCCTTTCAAATACCAAACATGGGATACTGGCGCAGCAAGTTTTATATAACCCATCCTATGTCTTCTTACTCTACTTTCAGTTACTTCAACCCCACATCTCTCACAAACAATACCGCGATGTCTTACCCTTTTATATTTTCCACAATGGCACTCCCAATCTTTAGAGGGCCCAAAAATCTTTTCACAAAACAGTCCGTCCATTTCTGGTTTAAGTGTCCTGTAATTTATAGTTTCAGGTTTCGTAACTTCGCCAACTACTTGTCCATTGGGCAATGTCCTCTGACCCCAATCCATTATTCTTTGTGGAGAAGCTATTGAAATTTTTACGTAATCAAAGTGATTTTCAGTTCTTAAGTTGCTGTTTGTCATTTTTAGCGAATTTAAATTAAAGGGTTCTAATTGAGTATTTAATCTTCCTCATATTCAGAGGTTCCGAGTGATTCGTAAGTCGGCCTTGATGGAGTATTTCTTCTCGGATTAATATCTTGCATTAGATCTACTTCTTTTCCTTCATCTGTATAAACCCCTATGTCCAAGCCAAGAGATTGTAATTCCCTCATCAGAACTTTAAATGACTCAGGAGTCCCAGGCCTTGGGATCGGTTTACCTTTTACGATCGCATTAAGAGCTTCATTTCTTCCTTGCATGTCATCAGATTTAACTGTTAACAATTCCTGAAGAGTATAAGCGGCTCCATAAGCTTCAAGAGCCCATACTTCCATTTCTCCAAGCCTTTGGCCACCTTGCTGAGCTTTACCACCTAATGGTTGCTGTGTAACCAAAGAGTAAGGACCAGTAGATCTAGCATGAATTTTATCATCCACCAAATGGACTAATTTGAGGAAATGAGAGTACCCGACAGCAACTGGCTGATCAAAGGGTTCTCCTGTTCTACCATCTTTAAGTAATAACTTTCCAGGATCTTCAGGATTATAAACCCATGCTTTACCTGGCTGTTTTGAAGCTTCCTCTAAAAATGCTTGAACAGTTTGATGTGATTTTTCAGCTCCATACATTTCATCAAATGGAACAACTTTAACCCGGCAATTTAAATTGGAGGCTGCCCATCCCATCAATAATTCAAAAACTTGACCAACATTCATCCTACTTGGAACTCCTAGAGGATTAAGAACTATGTCTACAGGCGTTCCATCAGGTAAATAAGGCATATCTTCTCGCGGTAAGATTCTGCTTATAATTCCTTTATTACCATGCCTCCCAGCCATTTTGTCACCTACTTGTATTTTCCTTCTCTGAGCCACATAAACTCTAACAACCATGTTGGCTCCTGGAGGTAATTCATCACCTTGTTCTCTAGTATAAATACGAACATCCAAAACCCTTCCTTTTTCAGTTTTAGGTACTCTGAGGGAATTGTCTCTCACATCTCGAGCCTTTTCTCCAAAAATAGCTCTTAACAGTTTTTCTTCAGGTGGTTGGTCTGATTCCCCTTTTGGAGTCACTTTTCCTACAAGAATATCTCCACTCTCAACAAAAGCTCCAATCCTAATAATTCCCATCTCATCAAGATTATTCAAGCTTTCCTCGGAGATATTGGGAATCTCTCTAGTGATTTCTTCAGGTCCTAGTTTTGTTTGTCTTGCTTCAATTTCATATTTTTCAATATGTACTGAAGTATATAAATCATCAGTAACCATTCTCTCGCTCACAAGTATTGCATCTTCGTAGTTATATCCCTCCCATGGCATGTAAGCTATTAAAACATTTTGGCCAAGTGCTATTTCACCTCCTTCACAGGCTGATCCATCTGCTAAAACCTGACCAGATATAACTTTATCTCCAATTTGAACTATAGGTCTTTGGTTGAGACAAGTATCTTGATTTGATCTTTGATATTTCTGAAGATAATGAAAATGTTCATTACCATGCTCGTCTTTAACAACAATCTCATTAGCATCTACGTAAGATACAGTTCCATTAACTTTGGTTATGGGAACCATTCCGGAATCTCTAGCAACTTGGGATTCTAAACCTGTGCCAACTAAAGGACGTTCTGGCCTGAGCAATGGAACAGCTTGGCGTTGCATATTTGATCCCATGAGAGCTCTATTAGCATCATCATGTTCCAAAAAAGGTATAAGCGAAGTAGCAACTGAAATTACCTGAACCGGAGAAAGCTGAACGTAGTCAACTTGATAAGGAGGAACTTTTTCAAAATCCTGTCTATATCTTACTGGTATTAGATTTGCAATAATGTTACCGTTCTTGTCAGTTGCTACGTCTCCAGGAGCCACCCTACATTCATCTTCTAAATCAGCAGAAAGATAAACGGGATTACCTTCTTTATTAACTTTACCGTTCTTAACTTCCCAAAAAGGTGTTTCAATAAAACCATATTCATTAACTCTTGCATGGGTAGCTAAGGAATTAATAAGTCCTGCATTAGGACCTTCAGGGGTCTCAATAGGACATAACCTTCCATAATGTGAAGGGTGTATATCTCTTACCGCAAATCCTGCTCTTTCTCGAGTTAAACCTCCTGGACCTAAGGCTGAGATTCTTCTCTTGTGAGTTAATTCAGCCAGAGGATTAGTTTGATCCATGAACTGACTTAATTGACTGGAGCCAAAAAATTCCTTTATGGCAGCAACCAAAGGTTTGGGATTGACAAGTTGAGCCGGAGTTAGAGAATCTGTTTCTCCTACAGTCATTCTTTCCTTTATAATTCTTTCTAAACGATTAAGTCCAACCCTAACTTGATTTTGAAGAAGTTCTCCAACAGATCTAACCCTCCGATTACCAAGGTGATCAATATCATCCAAACTAGCGCCGCCAATATCCAATTCTAGGTTAATTAAGTAGTCAATAGTAGAAAGTACATCTTCATGGGTAAGTGTTCTCACATCGTCTGGTACGGTAAGTCTCAATTTTTTGTTTATTTTATATCTACCAACTCGGCCCAAATCATATCTTTTAGGATCAAAAAATCTGCTATGTAATAACTGCTGTCCACCAGACACTGAAGGTGGTTCACCAGGACGTAACTTTTTGTATAGCTCGAGCAATGCCTGATCTTCTGAATTTATACCCTCATCATTAGCTGACTCAATTGAGTTTTGATAAAACTCAGGATGCCTCAGTTTATCAACCACATCATTATCTGAAAGACCCATTGCTCTCATAAGAACATGTGCATTAATTTTTCTAGTTTTATCAACTCTTACATAGAGTAAATTATTTTTATCAGTCTCGAATTTTAACCATGCACCTCTATTAGGGATAACGCTGGCATTGTAAGTCCGTCGACCATTTTTATCCAGTTCATCTTTGAAATATACTCCAGGACTTCGAACAATCTGATTAACAATAACTCTCTCGGCTCCATTAATAATAAAAGTTCCTCTTTCAGTCATTAATGGTAATTCGCCAATGAATACTTCTTGTTCTTTAATTTCCCCTGTCTCTTTATTAATCAACCTACAAGTTACATACATTTGAGATGCAAATGTAGCATCTCTTCTTTTGGCTTCCTCCACATCATGTCTAGGTCTTTTTAACCTGTACTCTTCACCTATAAAATGTAATTCTAATTTACCTGTGTAATCAGAAATGGGAGAAAAATTTTGCAGTTCTTCTATTAATCCCTTTTCCAAAAACCATTTAAAGCTTGCTCTTTGTACTTCAACTAAATCTGGTAGATAAGTAGCTGTTTTTGCTACC
This sequence comes from Prochlorococcus sp. AG-347-L19, assembly GCA_003278895.1. Classification (GTDB taxonomy): domain Bacteria; phylum Cyanobacteriota; class Cyanobacteriia; order PCC-6307; family Cyanobiaceae; genus Prochlorococcus_A. The sequence continues at coordinate 25,592 of QCCO01000005.1, read as the reverse complement.
TGTAAAGCGCTACTGCTCATCCAAGAAAACCTGCGATTTTGTGAGATTTACTATTTACTATTAATCTACTCAATATTTAATTCTTTAACTTTTCACTTATTCTAGATAATCATTGAATCTCTATTTCAACAAAATTTAACTTCAATGAAGAAGATTTAAATTTTGTCTAATGCTGTTAATAATTAACTGTTTAAGCTAGAGCTAAAAAAATTGAGAAAAACTTCAAGTAATTCTTAATAATAACAGCTTCCATGTCAAATTAACAAGTCAAATTTAAACAAATCTTTAGCATTCTTAGATGACTCTTTAGCAATTGTGATTAATTCAGTAGATCTTAAATCTGCCATAAAATTGGCAACATTTTCAACAAATGCAGGTTCATTTCTTTTCCCCCTATGAGGGACAGGAGCTAAAAATGGTGAATCAGTTTCAATTAGGTATTTATCATTTGGAACTATTTTGGCACACTCATGAATTTCATATGCTTTAGGGAAAGTTAATATTCCACTAAAACTTATGTAAAAGCCAAGATCCAAGAATTGCTTCATTTCATTTGAGTTTCCAGTCCAGCAATGAAGTACACCATTAGGACATTTTCCTTGTCTAAAAAGGTCATTACATATTTCAATCATTTCATTTGCAGCATCTCTGCAATGGATAATTACAGGCAATTTAAGTTCATAAGCTAACTCCATTTGCGGAATAAGTGCTTCAATTTGCTGATTTTTATTTTCGTTTTTAAAAAAATCCAAACCTAATTCTCCAATAGCTACAACTCTTTTATCTTCTTGAGCTGATTTTCTTAAAAGAGATTTTGAGCTTTCTTCCCATTTTTTTGCTTCTAGCGGATGCAAACCAACTGAATAGTAAATTTCATTAAATTTCTGCGATATTTTTTTCAACTTTGGAATTTCTTGTAAATCACAACACGCATGAACTAATTTTTTTACACCTTTAGAGCGTAATCTTAGAACAACATCTTCAATATCTTTTTCAAAATTTTCAAATATTAAATGACAATGGGAGTCTATGAGTTCGATATCGCTCATAATTTTGATCTATCTCTCTACTTGGTGGTAAGTGCAGTTTTTACAAAATTGTTGATTTTCGATTTTTTATTAGCACCGTTATTCTTATGAAGTACATTCTTTTTAACTGCTTTATCGATTAAGCTAAAAGCTTTATTAAGACTTGTTTTCACTAAATTTTTGTTCTCTTCATTAGGGGTCTTTTTATATTTTTCACAATTCTCTAAGGTTTTTTTGGTTAAAGTCCTAACTGTAGATTTATAAGACTTATTTATTAAACGATTTCTTTCGGCAATTTGTATTCTCTTTTTTGCTGATTTGTTATTAGCCACAGGGGGTAAATAAATAGAAGATTATTATCATAACAAATAAATCGACTACTAATCAATCATATATAATTTAGATAGTTATTTAATTGGTCTTGAACCGTTCAATTTGAAAATCAATCATATGAAGATCATAAATAATAAAAAAGAAGCTATTGAAGAATTAGAAAGGATTTCTACTCGTACTAATTCAGATAACAATAATAAGATAAATGCCATTGTTAAAGAAATACTTGAAGAGGTAAAAATTTCTGGAGATATAGCGGTAGAAAAATATACAAAAAAATTTGATGGTTTCATCCCTGACCCTATGCAAGTGAGTGCGGATAAAATAAAGAATGCATGGGATGAAATTGATAACAATTTGAAACGCTCACTTGAGGTAGCTCATAAAAGAATTCAGAAATTCCATGAAAAAGAAATTCCTCAATCTTTCTCTATAAAAGGTGAATATGGTGATATTGTCCAAAGAAGATGGAGACCAGTTAAAACTGCAGGTATTTATATTCCTGGAGGCAGGGCTGCTTATCCAAGTACAGTACTAATGAATGCAATACCTGCAAAAGTAGCAGGAGTAGAAGAAATTATAATGGTATCTCCTGGTAATAAAGAAGGAGAAATAAACAAAACTGTTTTAGCTGCAGCTTACTTATCAGGGATCAATAAAGTATTTAGAATTGGAGGAGCTCAAGCAATTGGTGCTTTAGCATTTGGCACAAATCAAATAAATAAAGTAGACGTTATTTCAGGTCCAGGGAATATTTATGTTACTACCGCGAAAAAACTTATTTATGGCTCTACAGGGATTGATTCTTTAGCTGGTCCAAGTGAAATATTAATCATTGCAGATGAAACAGCTCAAAGCAGTCATATAGCATCTGATCTACTAGCGCAAGCAGAACATGATCCTTTAGCTTCATCAATACTTCTAACTACATCAAAGAACCAGGCAAAAGAAGTTTTAGAAGAACTTTATAAAACAATAGATGATCATCCAAGAAAAGAAATTTGCATGCAATCTGTAAAAAATTGGGGGTTAATTGTGATTTGCGATAACTATGAATCATGTATCGAACTAAGTAATAACTTTGCCCCAGAACACCTAGAAATTATTACAGAAAATTCAAAAAAAATTCTTGCAGGTATAGAGAATGCAGGAGCTATTTTTTTAGGGAAATGGACCCCAGAAGCTGTTGGAGATTATCTTGCTGGGCCAAATCATACTTTACCCACATCAGGAAATTCTAGATTTAGTGGATCTGTGGGGGTTGAAACTTTCATGAAGAATACTTCAATAATAGAATTTAATGAAGAGAGTTTAAAAGTTAATAGCCTTGATATTATTAATCTTGCTAAAAGTGAGGGCTTACATAGCCACGCTAACTCAGTACAAATAAGATTTGAAAATTAGTTAGCTCTTGAGGGTGAGTAAACCACTGACATGTTGTTTTCAATTTTACCAACTAATACTTTGTCTGTAAGATCAACAAATAATCCATTTTCTAATACTCCTGGAATATTATTTATTGTCATTTCAATATCTTTTGGATTTTTAATACCATCATTAAATAATACATCTAGGATGAGATTTCCTTGGTCAGTAACAATTGGTCCAGCTTTTTTAGTAGCCATTCTTAAAGAAGAACTGCCATTCAATTCTGAAATCACTCCTTGAACTTGCTTCCAAGCATTTGGAAGAACTTCTACTGGTAAAGGAAAAGATTGATTTAAATTTTGTACAAGTTTAGTTTCATCAACAACAATCAGCAATTGATTAGCTTTAGATGCCACTAACTTTTCCCTAACATGACATGCACCTCCTCCTTTTATTAATTGGAATCCTGGATCAACTTCATCTGCTCCATCAATAGCTAAATCAATTTGAGAAACAGAAGCCAAATCTATTAGCGGTATATCCAGTTCAAGAGCTAAAACTTCTGATTGAAAAGAAGTTGCAACGCCTCTTATATTTTGAAGTTTTCCAAGATGAATTTCATTGGCGAGGCTTTTTATCATTAACGCAGCAGTAGATCCAGATCCTAATCCGAGTATCATGTCACTCTTTACTTCTTTTATTGCAGCATCAGCAACTGCTTGTTTCATTTGAGTTTGTGAATCCAAAATCTTTTTCTCTAATGGCTATAAATTATTAAATTTCAATGGGTGATTTATGTCAAACCTGGAAGAGGTTCTGGTTTGATATTTATCTGTATCTCTTTATTATCTCTCAAAATATTTAAAAGGAATACTTTTCCTATCTGAGCTTTTTCTACTTCATCCAGTAAAGCTTTAGGTTCTTTTATAGAGATATTTTCGGCTGCTATTACTAAATCGCCTCTTCTTAAGCCAGCTTTTTCAGCTGGGCTATTAGGTATAACTGATTGAATTAGAGCTCCATCTCTTTCAGGTAATTGAACTAACGAATTTGGGTCTCGATTGTGTTCTTTAGCAATTCTAGGATTTAAAGAAACCAATTGTACGCCTAAGTATGGATGAATAACTTCCCCGTTTTCAAGAAGCTGATCAGAAACACTTTTAGCTAAATTAATAGGAATCGCAAAACCCAAACCAGCTCCAGGACCACTTCTTACTAATGTATTAATACCTATTACCTCACCATTGGAATTTATGAGTGGTCCTCCAGAATTTCCTGGATTTATTGCCGCATCAGTCTGAATAAGATCCAGTCTTTTGTCTGAAAATCCTAAACTATTAATATCTCTATGTAGGCTGCTAACAATCCCCAAGGTAACTGTTTTTTCAAGACCATAGGGAGTCCCGAGAGCTATAGCCCAATCGCCAACTTCAAGATCTTCGGAATTTCCTAATGGAGCAGAACCAGCATAAACATTTTCATCAATTTTTACTAAAGCTAGATCAGTTACTACATCTGTGCCCAGAACTTGACCATCACAAACAGATCCATCTGCCAAAGTAACTGAAACATCGTCGACTCTTTCTACAACATGAGCGTTTGTAAGAACCAAACCATTCTCATTAATGATAACTCCAGACCCTTGACCTCTCTCTCTTTCAGGAGCTATTCCTTGTTCACCAAGTAAATCCCTCAATAAAGGGTCAAGTAAAGTAGGGTCAAATTGTTGCCTTTCTACCAATCGCTCGGTATCAATTTTGACAACTGAAGGGCCAACATTTTTAACTGCAGATGATACGAAATTGGGACTTTCAAAAGAAGCTAGAGCTAAAACTTCAGTTTTTTGAAAGAAATTTACTAAACAAAAAGAAACAATAATGAATATTTGGATTAAATTTATAAACTTAATCTTGAGAAACTTCATTAAATTAATACTTTTTGACTTTATTTGATAAATCTAATTGAAGAAATATATTATTGTTGTTTTTTTGTTTACATCCATAAAATACAAACTTTTAATTTTACTTAAGAAAAAACTTCTCAATGTGTGAAAATAATTTTATAGAAATTCAGAATAAATTTGAATAAAGAAAAAAAAAGTAAACTAGAAACTCTCTTAGAAAAAGTTGCTAATGAAAGGGATTTAGAAATCTATGATTTAAATATACAAACTAATCAAAATCCAATTGTTGTTGAAATAATTATAAAAAAAACAAATGGAGATGATATTTCTTTAGATGATTGTGCACTATTTAATACCCCAGCATCTGAGGAAATAGAAAAATCAAATCTTTTCAATTGTTCATATGTGTTAGAAATTAGTAGTCAAGGAGTCAGTGATGAATTAACCTCAGAAAGAGACTTCAAAACTTTTAAGGGTTTTCCAGTTAATGTTGAGTTAAACCAAAAGAATTCAAAAATAAAATTTCTTAATGGTTTACTTTATGAAAAGTCTAATGATTATTTAGCCATTAACATTAAAGGTAGGATAAAGAAAATCCCTCTAGATGAAGTATTAAAGATTAGTCTTTGTACCTTAAAAGATTAATTATTTTTCAACCATTATTCAATTTTCCCATCATAGATGGCATTAGTTATTCTCCCAGGTTTAAACAATCTTATTGAAGACATTAGTGAGGAAAAAAAGTTACCTCCTAATATCGTTGAAGCAGCCTTGCGCGAAGCGCTGTTAAAGGGATATGAAAAATATAGAAGAACTTTTTACATTGGAGCTAACCAAGATCCATTTGATGAAGAATACTTTAGTAATTTTGATGTAGGACTAGATTTAGATGAAGAGGGTTATAGGATTTTATCAAGTAAAATAATTGTAGAAGATGTTGAAAGCGAAGATCACCAAATATCTTTACTAGAAGTTAAACAAGTAGCTGATGATGCTCAAATAGGTGACACGGTTGTTTTAGACGTTACTCCAGAAAAAGAGGATTTTGGACGAATGGCTGCTTCAACAACAAAGCAAGTTTTAGCCCAAAAATTAAGAGATCAACAAAGAAAAATGATCCAAGAAGAATTTGCAGATTTGGAAGATCCTGTTTTAACTGCAAGAGTTATAAGATTTGAAAGACAATCAGTAATTATGGGAGTTAGTTCGGGCATTGGAAGACCTGAGGTAGAGGCCGAACTTCCAAAAAGAGATCAATTACCAAATGATAATTACAGAGCCAATGCAACTTTCAAAGTCTTCTTGAAAGAAGTTAGCGAAATAGCCAGAAAAGGACCACAACTTTTTGTAAGTAGAGCAAATGCTGGATTGGTCGTTTATTTATTTGAAAATGAAGTTCCGGAAATCCAAGAAGGCACAGTGAAAATTGTTGCTGTTTCAAGAGAAGCAAATCCTCCTTCAAGAGCTGTTGGGCCAAGAACAAAAGTAGCTGTAGATAGCGTCGAACAAGAAGTTGACCCTGTAGGTGCCTGCATCGGAGCGAGAGGAGCAAGAATCCAACAAGTAGTAAATGAATTGCGAGGAGAGAAAATTGATGTTATTAAATGGTCTTCTGACCCAATCCAGTATATTTTAAACTCTTTAAGTCCTGCGAAAGTCGATCTTGTGAGACTTGTTGACCCAGCAGGTCAACACGCGCATGTACTAGTTCCTCCTGATCAATTAAGTCTCGCAATTGGTAGAGAAGGACAAAATGTAAGACTTGCAGCAAGATTAACTGGTTGGAAGATTGATGTTAAAAACTCACATGAATATGATCAAGAAGCAGAAGATGCTGCAGTCTCTGAATTAATCGTTCAAAGGGAAGATGAAGAGAATCTCCAGCGAGAAGCTGAGCTTAGATTAGAGGCAGAACAAGCTGAGCGTGCTGCGGAAGATGCAAGATTAAGAGAGCTTTACCCTCTTCCTGAAGATGATGAAGAATATGAACAAGAAACATATGAAGAAGAAGGCTTCTCTGATAGTGATCAAGTAGAGGCTGCTCAAGATGGTGAAATATCCCCCAAAGAGGAGAGGAAACGGTGATACAAAAAACCCCTGTTATGCGAATATGCATTTCATGCAGAAAAACATTTGACAGGAAATATCTTTTAAAGATTACTAAAGATCATAAGCAAGGTATTATGTTGCAAAAGGGAATGGGTCGATCAGCTTACATTTGCAAGTCAAAAAAATGTTACTCTGATTCCAAGATCAAAAAAAAGCTTCAAAAAGCTTTAAAAACATTTTTAGAACCTGAATTTATTGATATCTTTGAAGAAGAAATTACAAGCTACGATGACTATCCCAATAAGGGAATATAATTAACTTAAATCCTCTTTAATTTCCCAAAAAAAGAGTACAATCAGATTAAATGACTATCAGCGATAAAATCAGAATTTACGAACTTTCCAGAGACTTAAATCTGGACAACAAAGATATATTGGACGCCGCTCAAAAACTCTCAATTTCAGTAAAAAGTCATAGCAGCTCAATTAGTGCAGAAGAAGCAAAAAAAATAAAAAATCTTATTAACAAAAAAAATTCAGATAAAAAAATACTTTCTATTAATAAGCCTTCAATTAAAAAAGATAATTACAAACAAAATAAAAAAAATGAATCTTCTGTTGTCTCTTCTTTGAAAGAGAAGCCTCTTAAAGAAAATCACAACAAACAGCCATTGTTGATAAAACCGTTTAATAACACTGCAAGTCAAAAAATAATTTCAAATAAGCCTACAAATCTAAATAAACCCACAAATACCAACAGTTCACAATCTAAAGCAAATCTTACAAATCGAAATGTAAAGAGTAAAACTTCACAAAATCTCAACCAAGATAAGAAAGCTTTCCGAAATATCACAACTCCACCTATAAAAAGTCCTGTAAAACCCCCTATTCAACTAATTGCTAAGCCTAAAAATATTAATAATAATATTAAATCTAATAAATCTTCCCAGAATATCTCCAGTTCAGGGGGGCAAAGACAAATATCAAATAAACCTGACCAAAATACGAACAATATTAAAACAAAAAATATTAATAACAAAATGTCACCTCCTGAGCTCGTAGGAGCTCCAATAAGAAGAGAAGGACCCAATCAGCAAAATAATAAACAAAACATTTCTTTTAAACAAACTTTCCCAAATAGGCCTGTTACGGCCAACAGACCTGGATTAAGAAACAAACCATCAGATCAAGGTAGACCTGGTTCTTTTAATAGGCAATCAAATACAAATAAGCCTGGTGCTCCTAATAGACCTGGTATGCCTAATAGACCTGGTATGCCTAATAGACCTGGTATGACTAACAGACCTGGATTAAGAAACAAACCATCAGATCAAGGTAGACCTGGTTCTTTTAATAGGCAATCAAATACAAATAAGCCAGGTGCTCCTAATAGACCCGGTATGCCCAACAGACCTGGAACAAAGTTCAATGGTCAAAAGTCACCAGGAATTAGAAAGCCAGTATCACCTAATGAGCTCTTACAACTTCAAAAAACCAATAAATCTGAGAATGATAAACGAGTCATAAAGAATAACGAAAAACAAAATATTGAGGTAACCAAACACAAGGCGAAAGCTCCAAGTACTAGACCTAATAGTGCCCCTAATACAAAAAAACCACCCCATAGAACATTTTCAAATAATTCTAAAAAACCTGGTAAGGCAGACTGGGACGATAGCGCAAAACTTGAGGCCTTAAGAAGCAGAAATCCGCAAAAACAAAGACAAAAAGTTCACATTATCGGCGAAAATGATGATTCATTAACATCTGAAACCAGTGGATATTCAGGCGAAAAAATTTCAATCTTATCAGCTAGCTTGGCGCGTCCAAAGAAAGAAAAGTCTGACGAATCCAAATCTCAAAAAACTATAAAACAATTTAAAAAGAAGAAAAAAGAGTCTACTAGGCAAAGGCAGAAAAGAAGAGCTATGGAGTTAAAAGCCGCCAAAGAAGCCAAACAAATTCGGCCTGAAATGATCATAGTCCCTGAAGATAATTTAACAGTTCAAGAATTAGCTGATAAATTAAGTCTTGAAAGTTCTGAAATAATCAAATCTCTTTTTTTTAAAGGAATAACGGCAACTGTTACTCAATCACTCGACTTAGCAACTATTGAAACAGTAGCAGAAGAATTTGGGGTACCTGTTTTACAAGATGATATACAAGAAGCTGCTAAGAAAACAGTAGATATGATTGAATCTGCAGATATTGATAATCTAATAAGAAGACCACCTGTTATTACAGTGATGGGGCATGTAGATCATGGCAAAACAAGTCTTTTAGATTCCATCAGAGAATCAAGAGTGGCTTCGGGGGAAGCAGGGGGAATCACTCAACACATAGGAGCTTATCAAGTTGAATTTGAACATGAATCTCAAAAGAAAAAATTAACTTTTCTTGATACCCCTGGTCATGAAGCCTTTACTGCAATGAGAGCGAGGGGTACAAAGGTTACAGATGTAGCAGTTCTCGTCGTTGCTGCAGATGATGGTTGCAGACCTCAAACAATTGAGGCTATCAGTCATGCAAGAGCTGCAAAAGTACCAATTGTCGTTGCAATAAATAAAATCGACAAAGAAGGAGCTTCTCCAGACAGAGTAAAGCAGGAACTATCTGAAAAAGATTTAATTGCTGAAGATTGGGGAGGAGATATAGTGATGGTTCCAGTGAGTGCTATCAAAAAACAAAACATTGATAAATTGCTCGAAATGATTTTATTAGTTTCAGAAGTAGAAGATCTACAAGCTAACCCTGATAGATTTGCAAAAGGAACTGTTATTGAAGCTCACCTAGACAAAGCCAAAGGACCTGTGGCAACTTTGTTAGTGCAAAATGGAACCTTAAAATCTGGAGATGTTTTAGCTGCGGGTTCAGTCCTCGGAAAAATTAGAGCAATGGTTGATGAACATGGTACTAGAATCAAAGAAGCAGGTCCATCATACCCAGTGGAAGCACTAGGATTCAGTGAAGTCCCAACAGCAGGTGATGAATTCGAAGTCTACCCTGATGAAAAAACTGCTCGAGCAATCGTAGGAGAAAGGGCAACAGATGCTAGAGCCACAAAATTAGCTCAGCAAATGGCCTCCAGAAGAGTTAGCTTATCGTCCTTATCAACTCAAGCAAATGATGGAGAGCTAAAGGAACTAAACTTAATTCTCAAAGCTGATGTTCAAGGTAGTGTTGAAGCTATATTAGGATCACTAGAGCAATTACCAAAAAATGAAGTTCAAATCAGAGTCCTTCTTTCTGCTCCTGGAGAAATAACTGAGACAGATATAGATCTCGCTGCTGCATCTGGGTCTGTAATCATTGGGTTTAACACTTCATTGGCGTCTGGAGCAAAGAGAGCAGCTGATGCTAATGATGTTGATATAAGAGAATATGAAGTAATTTATAAACTTTTAGAAGATATTCAGTTAGCAATGGAAGGACTACTTGAACCTGATCTTGTTGAAGAATCTTTAGGAAAAGCCGAAGTTCGAGCAACTTTCTCAGTTGGCAAAGGAGCTATAGCAGGCTGTTATATACAAACCGGTAAATTACAACGGAATTGTTCGCTTAGAGTTATTCGATCAGATAAAGTAATTTTTGAAGGCAACTTAGACTCACTGAAAAGGTCTAAAGATGATGTTAAAGAAGTCAATACAGGTTTTGAATGTGGAGTTGGGTGCGATAAATTCTCTTCTTGGAATGAGGGAGACATAATCGAAGCATTTAAATTTGTAACCAAAAAAAGGAAATTAACTCAATAATTAAATATTTTATCAATCCTTATTCCTATCAATGAACAATAAAGCTGGGAATAATATACAAGCACCAAATTGTATAAAAAGATTATTTTGCTGTAATTCACCACCACTTGCAATTTTGGAGAGCATTATTAGAAGACCTAAAAATGCTGAACCGCTAAAAGCTATCCACAATATTCTCCTTAAACCTTTGAAGGGAGTCTGTGACTCTTTCAATAATTTCTTTTTTAATTCAGGATCTATTTTTGACATTAATAAATTAAATTATAAAATCAATTTTATATGAAAAAATCAATATTTTAGTATTGCCGATATAGCTCAGCGGAAGAGCAACTGTCTCGTAAACAGTAGGTCATTGGTTCAATTCCAATTATCGGCATTTCAAAAGCAAATTAAATTTAAAAATGTTTAATAGAATCTCAAAATTTAAATATCTATTTAAACTAATTATTTTTATTCCTCTCATATTTTATTTTGGCAAAAGAAGTTATATTGCTTTTGATGAAGGATTTTATGCCCTACAAGCTAGATGGATACTGGACAAAGGCAATTGGACAATTCCCCTTTGGTGGGATGAGTACATATTAGATAGAACAATAGGATTACAGTTTTTGATAGCAAAGTCACAAGACTTCTTTGGAAGAAATATTTTTTCTGCATATTTACCTACAACAGTCGCTTCAATATTGATGTTATTTATAACTTATAAATTACATGAAGAATTATTTAATAAAAAATATGCAATTATATCTCCTCTAATACTTTCTACTACATATCTATGGTTTGACTACTCACACTTAGCTACTCAAGATATTATTTATTCATGTTTAGTAACTACAGGACTATTTTCCTTAGTCAAAATAAAAAGTAAAGATAACAAATTCTATATTCTGCTTTTTGGAATTTGGATTGGTTTGGCTTTCATGATGAAAACTTTTTTAGTTTTTGTACCATTAATATCACTCATACCTTATTTTTTAATAAAAAAGAATTATTTATTCAGTAATTTTTTTTGGGTTGGACTTATAATTGGATTTATTCCTTTTTTGTTTTGGACGTTTTCTATAAACCCTTATTTAGAAAAAAATATTATTTTTCACTTAGTCGAAAAATTTAACTTTCTATCTAATAAAAATACTTTTACAAATCCTTTTTATTATTATTTTTGGAACATACCCACAACATTTCTGCCATGGAGTTTTTTCGCAATTATTGGCACAATACATAATATATCTCAAAGTAGAGAGAATAAATATATACTCACTTTTTTTCCCTTAATATTGATAATAACTCTGAGTATTTTCTCAACTAAAACGCCCTACTATACTCTACAAATCTCATCTATTTTTTCATTAAATGCTTATGTAGGAATAAAATATTTTTTCAATTCTAAAAGATATAGCCAAATTTTTTTATTTATAACTTCAAAAATAATTCCATTATTTATATTTGCTCTAACTTTCACATATTATTTTTTCATCAAAAATACTATTTACCTTAACTCTAGAGAAAATACATTTCTAATCCTAGGATTACTATTTTTCGGACTATCTTGGTCTTTTTTAACACATAAAAACTCATTCAAAGAAATGTTAATAACTCTAATAATTGGACCTTACTTATTAACATCATTTCTTTTGCAATCAGGATTATTCACTGACAGATCTAGAGAACTAAGAGAAAAAATGGAGTACGTATCATCACTAGATATAGTAAAAAATCAAACGATAAAAGTTGATAAATCAGGAATAAAAAATACTCGATCCCAATCAAAAATAATAAGAATTGCTTTATTAACTCCTAAACTTGGTGAAGGATTAGAAAGTATTGATCAGTTAAAAAAATCAGAATTAGCATGGACAACTGACTTTGAAAAGATAAAAAAATCTGATTTTACTTTTGAAGTGATATATGAAAATGATACTTTAAAGCCTTGGAAATTAATTTTAAAAAATTAAATAATCAATCTATAATAAGTTGTCGCTTTTAGTCTTTAATAATGAAATATTTTAATAGTTGGAATTTAAATAATAATGAACTTCATAAAATATTTAAAGATAATAACGAATTTATTTCCATTAAAGTCCGTGGCAATACTTGGGAGCCAATTACAAGATGGCTAAAATTAGATTCAAGAATTTTTAGAGAAACTACCAGCAAAGCAAGAATAACTTTATGCGATATTGAATCTCTAGCAGAAATTTATAACTACAGATCAATTAGATGGAAAGCAAAAAAACTAACTCCTCTGCCCACCAATGTAATTCCACAATCTCTAAAAAATATTTTTCGAAAGATACCAATCATAAAACAACTTGCTTACGAACTTGAAATAGTTTTTTATAAATATAGTGAAAATAGTTCTGAAAATTTAATATCAATAGTAATACCTGCAAGAAATGAAGCTGGTAATAAAGAACTTTTAATTAATGCTTTAAATAAATTCAAAGATATACCCAATAAATTAGAAATTATATTTGTTGAAGGTAATAGTAAAGATAATACATATGAAATTTTGAAAGAGTTAAAAGAAAATTTCTCAAATTTCTTCAAGATATCTCTTTTAAGACAAACTTCTAAAGGGAAGAAAAATGCAGTCGTAGATGGATTTAATATTTCTACGGGTGAGACACTTGCCATAATTGATAGTGACTTTACTGTAGATATTGATGACAGTATTGCAGCAATTTTGGAATCAACCAAAAATAAAAATATCCTAATTAATTGCGCCCGAACAACTTTTCCAATGGAAAAAGATGCTATGAGATGGGCAAATTATATAGGAAATAGACTTTTTGCAATTTTTCTATCAATTCTCATAAATAAGCCCATATCAGATACACTCTGTGGAACAAAAGTTTTTTCAAGAAAATTCTTTAAACTTATGAAACAAAATGGAAGTTGGGATTCCGAGGCTGACCCGTTTGGAGATTTTACAATAATATTTGAAGCTGCAAACAATAACATTAAAATACTAAATTATCCTGTTAGGTATTATGCTAGAAAATCTGGAGCACCAAATATATCTAGATGGATAGATGGATTAAAACTTCTCAAAGTATGCTGGATTTATATGATTTCTGATATATAAATCAAATAAAATTTTCGTAAGTATTTTCTTAGAATTTCTAATTTCTCCAAATTAGTAATAAAGTAGTTAGATTCTTAAAGAAAATAAATTAATTAAATTTCATGGCATGAATTTTAATTTGAAGTTCAAAAAACTAAATAAAAAAAATTACGACAGAAAGCATTATGGAAAAATACTAACTGTAAGACTGCCCTGTAATCCAATATTTCCAATCGGACCTATTTATTTAGCAGATCATATTCATAAATGTTTTCCAAGTATAGAGCAGCAGTTCATTGATCTAGCAATAATTCCATCTAATAAAGTATCCCAATATTTAGCTAGAAAAATTGATCAATTTAGACCACATTTAATCATTTTTTCATGGAGAGATATACAAATTTATGCACCTGTTGATGGTAGAAGTGGAAATCCTCTACAAAACTCTTTTGAAGTTTTCTACTCAAAAAATATCCTTAAAAAAATTAGAGGTTCTTGGGGAGGATTAAAATTAATTGCATCTCATTATGGAGAAATATATAGAAATACTTCTTTAGTCAAAATGGGACTAAAAAGAGCACAAAAATATAACAAAAATGTAAAAGTAATTTTAGGAGGTGGAGCTGTTAGCGTCTTCTATGAACAATTAGGAAATCTACTTCCAAAAGGAACTGTAATTTCTGTTGGAGAGGGAGAAAATCTTATAGAAAAAATAATTAAGGGAGATTCTGTAGAAGAAGAAAGATGTTATTTTGCCGGACAAAAACCTCGGAACAGATTAATTCATGAACAACCTTCAGGAACTGTTAAAACTGCCTGCGACTATAAATATATTAAATCAATATGGCCTGAATTCAATTGGTATATAGACAGTGGAGACTATTACGTAGGCGTACAAACAAAAAGAGGTTGTCCCCATAATTGTTGTTTCTGTGTTTATACAGTTGTGGAGGGGAAGCAGGTTCGCGTTAATCCTGTTAAGGAAGTGATCAACGAAATGAAGCAATTATATGATCTTGGAGTAAGGGGATTTTGGTTCACCGATGCACAGTTTATTCCAGCCAAAAAACATATTGAAGATGCAAAAACACTTTTGCAAGCAATTAAAGATCAAGGCTGGGACGATATCAATTGGGCTGCATACATCAGAGCAGATAATATTGATGCTGAGCTAGCTCAACTTATGGTTGATACAGGTATGAGCTATTTTGAAATAGGTATCACATCAGGATCTCAAGAACTTGTTAGAAAAATGAGATTAGCGTATGACCTTGAAACTGTTTTAAATAATTGCAGAATGCTAGTTAATTCAGGTTTCAAGAATCATGTTTCAGTCAATTATTCATTTAATGTTTTTGATGAAACGCCCAGCACCATAAGACAAACAATTGCTTATCATAGAGAATTAGAAAATATTTTTGGTAAAGGCTTAGTTGATCCAGCTATATTCTTTATTGGTTTGCAACCTCACACTCTTCTTGAGAAATACGCCTTGGAACAAAAAATTTTAAAGCCAAATTATAATCCAATGAGCATGATGCCTTGGACTGCGAGAAAACTTCTTTGGAATCCAGGCTCATTAGGGAAAAAACTTGGTCAGGTTTGCTTAGAAGCTTTTGATAATACAGAAGACGAATTTGGGAAAACAGTTATCGACATTCTTGAGAGAGAATATGGAAAGTCCTCCTTGAAAGAATCCCTAAAAGTCCGTCCTTTATCAGAAAGAAAGTTAGCTCATTCTAAATAATGAATTCAATAGTTATTAATCCTCTTTCTCAATTGAACTAGAAATTCCTTTAGATTTTAATGATTCTGAGTAAAATTCTGCTGGCTCTAAATCACAAACAATTACTAACCCCACACCAGTATTGTGTGCTTCAAGCATTATGGCAATAGCATCTTGTTCGCTTAATTGCGGCACAACTTCTCGCAGTGAAATAGTGACATACTCCATAGAATTAACTGGGTCATTATGAAGTAAAACCTTATATTTTGGAGATTTATTTTTTAATTCAGCAGGTTTCTTTTCAATCACTGCTGAATTATTATTTACACTTTGTTCTAACTTTATAGATAGCATTAAATTTATTTGAGTTTAGATTGTACTAACAATTATATATTAATTATTCTTTCCATTGCATCAAGGACATTTGATCGAGAGTTGAATGCTGATAAACGAAAATAACCCTCTCCTGCTAATCCAAATCCGCTCCCGGGCGTTCCCACTACACTAACTTTTTGGAGAAGGAAATCAAAAAAGTCCCAAGATGTCATTTGATCTGGAACTTTAATCCAAATATAAGGAGCATTGTCCCCACCGTAAACTTTATATCCTGAATTCTGAAGTTTATTTTTCATAATTTTCGCATTTTCCATATAAAAATCAATTAAACCTCTCACCTGTTGCTTCCCTTCAAGAGAATAAACGGCCTCCGCTCCTTTCTGAACCACATAACTTACTCCATTAAACTTTGTAGATTGTCGCCTATTCCAAAGAGACCATAACTCTATTTCTTCATTTGTTGAGCTCAAACCTTTGAGATTTTTAGGTATTACTGTAAAAGCACATCTAACTCCAGTGAACCCTGCATTCTTTGAAAAAGATCTAAATTCAATCGCGCAATCCTTTGCTCCCTCAATCTCATATATTGAATGTGGAATATCATCATCTTGAATAAATGCTTCATAAGCTGCATCAAAAAGTATTAAGGATTTGTTTTGAAGAGCATAGTCAACCCACTTCTTCAAGTCTGCTTTGTTAATCGTTGCTCCAGTCGGATTATTTGGGAAACAAAGATATAAAATATCAACTTTTTTTTCAGGTAGTTCTGGCAGAAAGTTATTCCCCTCGTTTATTGCAAGATATGTCAATCCTTGATAAGTACCATTTTCAAGAGAATCACCAGTTCTGCCTGTCATAACGTTACTATCTACATAAACTGGGTAGACAGGATCTGTTACAGCAATTGAATTATTTTTGCCAAGAATATCTAAAATATTGCTACTATCGCATTTTGAACCATCAGAAACAAAGATTTCTTCGGGTGAAATTTGACAGCCTCTCGAAATAAAATCATGCTCAGATATTTTTTCTCTCAGCCAAGAATAACCTTGTTCTGGTCCATAACCTCTGAAACCTTCTGTTGTTCCCATTTCATCTAAAGCTTTACCCATAGCCACTAAGCATGCTTTAGGTAATGGTTCTGTAACATCTCCTATACCAAGCTTGATAATTTCAGCACTACTATTTAATTGAGAATATATTTTTACCCTTTTAGCAATTTCTGGAAATAAATAGCCTGCTTTGAGTTTTAAATAATTTTCGTTTACTTGAACCACTTTAGATAAAAAATTTCACCAATATTAGAATAATGTATTAACGTGCTTTAGTGGTGATTAAATGTTAAAATAATTTTAGTTATGATTAATTTAAGAGATAATCATAGCTTTGAAATCAATTTCAATTATTTTGAAAATCGTTTAAAGCTTTATAAATAGTAGAATTCAATCACTATTAACTTTATTAATTTTTAAAAAGTAAATATTTATAGCTAAAAAAAATTGCTTTATTAAAAGATAAAATTTAATCCATTCATTTAGACGATTTTCAAAATCCAAATCATTCAGAATCAAATATATGTCTCAGCAAATTATCATCGCTGAGCAGGCTCGAATAGCAGCACTACTCACAGATGATCGAGTTGATGAATTAATCGTCGCACAAGGTCAATATCAAATTGGCGATATTTTTTTAGGAACAGTTGAAAATGTTCTCCCTGGCATTGATGCCGCTTTTATAAATATTGGTGAAAGTGAGAAAAATGGATTTATCCATGTCTCAGATTTAGGTCCACTAAGACTAAAAAAAGGGGCATTTGGAATAACTGAATTACTAGAACCAAAACAAAAAGTTCTAGTACAGGTAATAAAGGAACCCACAGGATCTAAAGGGCCTAGACTAACCGGAAGTATTTCAATTCCCGGAAAATACCTGATACTACAGCCATATGGCCAAGGAGTAAATATTTCAAGAAAAATTAATACAGAAACAGAAAGAAGCCGTTTGAAGGCTCTTGGAGTTTTAATAAAACCACCTAGCACAGGCTTATTATTTAGAACAGAGGCTGAAAAGATAAAAGAAGAACTTCTAATTGAAGATTTAGAAAATTTAATTCAACAATGGGAAAATGTATTAAAAGTTTCTGAGGCTTCTAATCCGCCAAATTTAGTAAAAAGAGATGATGATTTCTCTCTTAAGATCTTGAGAGATCATATTAAAGAATCAACTAAAAGTTTAATCATAGATAATAAATTTTCAGTTGCAAGGGCAAAAGATTTTTTAATAAATTATGAATCTGATATAGATGTTGAATTTCACGATAACAGTTTAAACCAACATATTTTCGAAAAGTACGAAATTAAGAAAACAATTCAAAGAGCTCTCCAGCCGAGAGTAGATCTTCCTTCGGGAGGCTATATCATTATCGAACCTACTGAAGCTTTAACAGTAATCGATGTAAACTCTGGATCATTTACAAGATCCGCAAACTCGAGACAAACCGTTTTGTGGACAAACTGTGAAGCAGCAGTTGAAATCTCAAGGCAAATGAAATTAAGAAATATTGGTGGAGTTATAGTAGTAGATTTTATAGATATGGAATCTAGAAGAGATCAATTTCAGTTACTTGAGCATTTTACCTCAGCAATAAAAGATGATTCTGCTAGGCCTCAGATAGCTCAGCTTACTGAATTAGGATTAGTAGAGTTAACCAGAAAAAGACAAGGTCAAAATATATACGAATTATTCGGCAAAAAATGTTCCGCATGCGATGGTACAGGACATGTAGAAAATATATTAAATAACGAAATTTCTAACATAAAAATTAAAAATGTTGCAAATAAATCTAATCAATCAAACAATCTAAAATATTTTGATACAGATACTTCTCAATCAACTGATGAGCAGGAAAAAACAATTGACCAGGAATTTATTAACCCCAAAGACCTAAGTAAAGAGAATTCTTCTAATAAAAAAGATAAAGAAATTGATAATGATAATTTGAACCAATCAAATTCAAAAGAAAAAAACATAATAACAGTTGATCTTACTAATGAAGAAAAAATTGTTTTCAGTCAATTAGGAATTAATCCACTTATAAAGTTAGGTAAAGAATATCTCACCAGCAATAATTTTGTGCGTTTAAAAGATAGTAATAAAGAAATGAAAAAACCCATTAATAATAAAAAAACAAAAGCAAAACCAATAAAAAAAATCTCAAAATCAGAAGAAGAAAAGATTCAAATTAAAATTGAAGCAGATACAAATTCTAAAGAGAAATTAACAATCATGACTAATGAAAATAATGAAGTTGTATTAACAGATAAAAAGGATGAAATTGAACTTACAGATGAGCTAAACAATTCAAGAAAAAGAAGAAGAAGATCTTCAGCAAGCATTGAATAAAGTATCAGAAGTTGGAATAGATGAAGTTGGAAGGGGAGCTATTTTTGGTCCAGTTTTTGCAGCAGCTGTAGTTTTAACTGAAAAAAATAAATTTACCTTAAAACAATTTGGCGTAACAGATAGTAAGAAACTAACTCCCAAAAAAAGAAAATTACTTTTAACAAAAATTTTATTACTCTCTTCAGATTATGGAATTGGGCAATCTTCTGCCAGAGAAATAGATAAGTTAGGTATCAGAGTTGCGACAGAACTTTCAATGATAAGAGCTTTAAAAAAATTAAAAGAAAAGCCATCTGAATTAATAATTGATGGCCCTTTATTATTAAGGCCATGGAACGGAATTCAGAAAAACATAGTATCAGGAGATTCAAAGTTTATCTCGATAGCTTCAGCAAGCATAGTTGCCAAAGTTTCTCGCGATAATCTAATGGAGAGGTTAGAAAAAAAATACTCAGGATATTTGATATTTAAGAATAAAGGTTATGGAACCAGAGATCATCTTGCTTTAATCAAAAAAAATGGAATAACTAAACTTCATAGGAAAAGTTTTTTAAAAAAATCAAATCTTATTTAATTCACACCAAGCTAAAAAATCTTTTACTAGCTGTTGTTGAACCCGTGACTTTATGCCCAACAGAATCCCATTTAAAACCGAATGACCAGTAGATTCCAAAATCTTCCTCGGTACCAGTTTCAGTAGAGGGGGTTGACTTACAGATACCCCAAGAAGCGCCTCACCTTCTAAGCCAATATCAGTTGCTTCCAAATTAGCTTTCAAAATAAGATTAAAATCATCTATCATCCCCAAACCATCCAACTTACTTTCAAGGGCACTCATTTTTAAAATTCCATCTTTATTTTCTACCGCAATTGAAACAACAGGGTTAATATCTAATTGAAAAACCTTAAAACTTGTTACTGTATACTTATATCTACCTTCTCCTTCTGGTACTAATTTTTTGGAGTCAAGCATTGCTCCAACAACTCTTTCTTCTTCCAAAAGATATTTAGAAAGATATTCTTTATTACGTGTTACAGAAAGTTTAAGTTTCTGTTTAGCATCAAAAGACAATAACATTTTCTATAGTCCTCCAATGCTTAATTGATTTCTTTTTTTTTTTACGATTAATCATGCGCAAACAAGTTGCATATTTAGGTCCTCAAGGAACATACGCAGAAAAAGCAGCCCATATATTATCAAAGCTTGCCAATTTTCAGACACCTATATTTGTACCATGTAATGGGTTACATTCGGTCATTAAATCAATAGCGTATAACAATTGTGATGCTGCTGTAGTCCCTATTGAAAATTCTGTAGAAGGAGGAGTTACAGCTACCCTAGATGCACTTTGGAAATTTCCTGAGATTTTTATAAATAAAGCAGTTGTTTTGCCTATAAAACATGCATTAATTAGTGATGGAGAACTTTCAAACATTTCAGAAGTATTATCGCATCCTCAAGCATTAGCTCAATGTTCAGAATGGTTATCTGAGAATCTTCCACATGCAATTCCTCTCCCAACAAATTCAACATCAGAAGCTGTCAATATGGTCAAGGGTAGTAAATTCAGAGCTGCTATCGGTTCAAAATCATTAATTCAAATCGAAGGACTGAAAGAACTAGCCTTTCCTATTAATGATGTTCCAGGTAATTGCACTAGATTTGTTTTATTGAGCAAGGAATCAAATTCAAATTTAGCTAATATTGCCAGTTTTGCCTTCTCATTAATTTCTAATCAACCTGGTGCATTGCTTAAAGCTATAAATTACATTGCCGATTTTGGATTTAATATGAGTAAAATTGAATCGAGACCTTCAAAAAGGGAATTAGGCGAATACATAATATATGTTGATTTAGAAATCAATAATCAAAATAATATTAAGAATTTTCTTAAATTAAAAAACAAGCTGGAACCACTTTGCAAAAATTTTGTAGATTTTGGAAATTATTTTTCTGAAAATGTTGAACTAGATTAATTTATCCTCTACATTTATAAACTCCAAACTCCATTAAACCTTTTTTAAATGCCCAGTTCATTAGAAGTATTGTTGGAATCTCTCTAATGGACTTAACTAGGGCAAATGGACCAAGTGACAAAATTACAAAGGGCCTTCGAATGCCTTCAAAAATGGAGTCATACCATGAAGGATTTGTATAAGAATTCCAATTTTCGGAAATAACTCTTCCTGAACTATTTTCATTATTTCTAAGAATATTACTGAATTCGTTAATGCTAATAAAATTTGGATGTACCCATTGTTCAAGTAATTGTTTAAGAACTAACTTTTCAAAAAATGATGGGGGATATGCCTTGAGGTCTCTTGAGTTCCAATCGGCCAATGCAAAATACCCTCCAGGTCTTAGAGTTCTCATCATTTCATCTGCAAATCTAGTTTTATCATTCATGTGTGCACCAGCCTCAACACTCCAGACGGCATCAAATGATCCATCTTCAAACTTCAAATCCAAAGCATCCATAACTTGGAAATCACAATTTAGCCGATTAGGAGTAAGTTCTCTTGCTCTTTTAACTTGGGCCGGACTAATTGTGATGCCCGTGACATTAAACCCATAATATTCCGCAAGAATTCTAGAGCTTCCCCCTATTCCGCAACCTACATCTAGTATTCTAGATCCCTGCGGTAGTTTATCTAAACCACTCCATTTGACTAATTCATGAACAAACTGAACTTTAGCCTTTCTAAAATCAATATTTTTTTTTTCTAGGGGATAAAAACCCAAATGTATATGTTCTCCCCATAATCTCTCAAGTAATTTATCTTGGGTCCAAGCATCATATGCGGAAGCTACTGTCCCGGAAGAAATATATTTTCTAGCATTATTTCTCCAAACTATAGCTAGGACTATAAAGAATAAAACTATTAAACAAAAAGGAAATAATAATTCAAACATTTAATTATCTTTTATATCAGGAAAACTCTCTTTCAATACTGTTCTTGCTGCAAGTTGTTTTCTTGTGTGATCAAGCATTTCAAATTCTCTTTGCAAACGGGTAAATGTATTTCTCTCCTCAAGAAGTCTTTGCTGTTCCTCTGCAACAGGACCGCCCAAATGAGCTCCTATCCAAAATGATAAATCCATGGGGTTATCAGGTAATTTATCAGGTAAATTCTTCTTAGAATTAGTCAATTTACCCGTTAAATTAATAACATCACTAAGTGCTTCTTTTACTGAATCTTTTAGGGAGTCTAATTTTTGAAAGTCGTCAATATTCTCATCACTAATCCAACTAACCATCGCCGAACAAAATGGTGTTGAACGAGTTATTTCCAAGACTTGAAATCTTTGTTGGCCGAGAGTGATAATATTACTTCTCCCATCCTCTGCAGTTTGATGTTTTATAATTTGTGCGCAACATCCAATGTTGGCCATACTTTTAGTTGTTGGGTCCCACTTAATAACCCCAAACATAGAATCATTCTCAAGAACAGATTGGAGCATAATCCTATATCTCGATTCAAAAATATGTAAAGGCAATACTTCTTGAGGAAAAAGAACCACCTCTGGCAAAGGAAATAAAGGTAATTCCCTTACTGAGAGTTCTCCCATATAAACCTCACTTCATTTTTTTTATATTAATCAATTTAAAGCTGTTTCGGGATTTGTTAAAGTTTAACTTCTATATCTACACCGCTAGGGAGATCTAGTTTCATTAAAGCATCAATAGTTTTTGCAGAAGGGCTATAGATATCTATTATTCTTCGATGTGTTCTTGTTTCAAAATGCTCTCTAGAATCTTTATCAACATGTGGTGATCTAAGGACACAATAAATCTTCCTTTTTGTAGGTAAAGGTATTGGTCCTATTGCTGAGGCAGAAGTAGTATCGGCAGTTTGGATTATTTTGTCACAAGATAAATCAAGCATTCTCCTATCAAATGCTTTCAGTCTTATTCTTATTTTTTGTTGTGCAATTGATGCAGTCATAGTTTCAAATAACGTCAAGTGGAGGGTCATTGTTCAAATGACCCTTATCCTTTACCCATACTAAATGATTGAGGTTAAATTTCTAAAATTTAATATATTATTTGAGGATTTTAGAAACAACTCCAGCACCGATAGTACGTCCACCTTCACGGATTGCGAATCTCATACCTTGCTCTATAGCTACTGGACAAATTAATTCTCCAGTCATCTTAATTCTGTCACCAGGCATAACCATTTCAACATTAGAGCCGTCATCGGAGGTAAATGCGGTTATTTGACCTGTCACATCAGTTGTTCTGATGTAGAACTGAGGTCTATATCCTGCAAAGAATGGAGTATGTCTTCCGCCCTCTTCTTTTTTAAGAACGTAAACTTCACCTTCGAACTGAGTATGAGGGGTTATAGATCCTTTCTTAACTAATACCATTCCTCTCTCAATATCTTCTTTCTGGACACCACGTAAAAGTAAACCAACATTATCGCCAGCCATACCTTCATCAAGAAGTTTTCGGAACATTTCAACTCCAGTAACAGTTGTTACTCTTGTGTCTCTTATTCCGACTATTTCGACTTCTTCTCCAACCTTAACTTTACCTCTCTCAATTCTTCCAGTGGCAACAGTACCTCTACCAGTAATTGAGAAAACATCTTCAACTGCCATCAAGAATGGTTTATCAACTTCTCTTTCTGGTTCAGGAATGCTAGCATCAACTGCTTTCATTAATTCTTCAATCTTTGATTCCCAAGTTGAATCGCCTTCGAGAGCTTTTAAACCAGAAACTTGAACGATAGGAATATCATCTCCTGGGAAATCATAACTATCTAATAGTTCTCTGATTTCCATTTCTACAAGTTCAATAATTTCTTCATCATCGACCATATCGCACTTGTTAAGAGCAACTACAAGAGCAGGAACTCCAACCTGTTTTGCTAAAAGAATATGCTCTTTTGTTTGAGCCATAGGACCATCAGTAGCAGCGCAAACTAAAATGGCTCCGTCCATCTGAGCTGCCCCTGTGATCATGTTTTTCACATAATCAGCATGTCCTGGGCAGTCGACATGAGCATAATGTCTGCCTTCAGTTTCGTATTCAACGTGAGCTGTATTAATGGTAATGCCACGCTCTCTTTCTTCAGGAGCACCATCAATGTCTCCATAGTCTTGAGCTTGTGCTTGACCTTTTTTTGCTAATACATTTGTAATAGCAGCAGTTAATGTTGTTTTTCCATGATCAACATGGCCAATAGTACCTATGTTGACATGTGGTTTGTTCCTTTCGAACTTCTCGCGAGCCATTTTGAATTAAAGAATCGAGGGTTTAATAGTGTTTTAGTTTAGAGATCAGGAGTTGCCCTGATTCTTGGAAATGATAGCTTCAGCAACATTACGAGGAACTTCCTCATAATTTGCGAACTCCATTGAAAATATACCCCGACCTTGAGTCATTGATCGGAGTTGAGTGGCATAACCGAACATTTCGGCTAAGGGCACTTTGGCCTGTACCTTAGACAATCCATCATCAACAGATTGTCCTTCTACTTGACCTCTTCTAGAAGAGAGATCACCAATTACAGATCCAAGAAAGTCGTCAGGACTTTCGACCTCAACTTTCATCATAGGCTCTAAAAGGACAGGATTGCATTTTTTAACCCCGTCTTTGAAAGCCATGGAACCTGCAATTTTGAAGGCCATTTCAGATGAGTCTACATCGTGGAATGAACCATCGACTAGTGTTACTTTTACATCAATGAGTGGATAACCGGCAAGAACACCAGATTCACAGGTTTCTTTCATTCCATTAGATGCAGGACCAATATACTCTTTTGGTACAGCCCCGCCAACAATTTTATTTACAAATTCAAAACCTTTACCAACTTCAGCAGGTTCCATTTCAATAATAACGTGACCATATTGACCTTTTCCTCCAGTCTGTCTTGCATATTTACCTTCACCTTTGGAGCTAGACCTAATGGTCTCTCTGTATGAGACCTGAGGAGCTCCTATATTTGCTTCAACTTTAAATTCCCTTAACATTCTGTCAACAAGGATTTCTAAGTGCAACTCACCCATACCTGCTATGACAGTCTGATTAGTCTCAGGATCTGTGCTTACCCTAAAGGTTGGATCCTCTTCAGACAAAGCGGTTAAAGCTTTTGATAATTTTTCCATATCACCTTTAGTTTTTGGCTCAACAGCCACTGAGATAACTGGTTCAGGGATAAACAATGTCTCCAAAACTATTGGATCTTCTGTGTTACATAAAGTGTCGCCAGTTGTTGTGTTTTTAAGACCTAAAACAGCTCCTAAATCCCCAGCCCTCAATTCATCAACCTCCTCTCTTTCATCAGCTTTAAGGATTACTAATCTAGAAATTCTCTCTTTAGCATCCTTAGTGGAATTCATTACATAACTTCCTTTTGAAAGAACACCCGAATACATTCTTACAAAAGTTAATTTTCCATAGGGATCTGACATTACTTTGAAAGCTAATGCACTGAAAGGAGCATTATCATCTGAAGGTCTAATATCTTCTTTACCACTCGGTAGAACACCTTGAATTGGTTTCACATCAACTGGAGCTGGCAAGTAATCAACTACAGCATCTAGTACAAGTTGAACACCTTTATTCTTAAAAGCTGAACCGCATAATACTGGAACCAATCCATGTTTTAAAACCCCT
>QCCO01000004.1 GCA_003278895.1 Prochlorococcus sp. AG-347-L19 | reverse complement strand
GACTTTTTTTAATTTCTTCAAAATTATTATTTTTATATTTGTTCAGGATCAAGTCCATTATTTTTGTAGTGCTTACTAGTAGAAATAAATTGCAACCGTTCTTCAAATTAATATTATCGATTGAATCAAACAAAATATTAATAACTTCAATTTCTGGGTAATTTGTATCATATCCAATTAATTCAATTCCACTCTGCAATTTTTCTTGTAACTTAAATGAATTTTTATTATTTTGTTTTTTATCAAAAACCATTCCATTGGTAAATAACCTTATAGGTCTTTTCTTATTTATTAATCTAGTAGATGACAATTTAACAATTGATGTTGTCATTTCTGGCCTAAGACATAATGAATTATTACTTACTATTCCTACAACCTGATTTTCGTCAATAACGCCTCGGCCTTTTATGGTCTCTAAAGTATTTATAAATGAGGGTGAAACCTCTTCATATCCCCATAGTTTATAAATACTATTTAGATTATTTATGATGTTTGAGTTATTTTTTACATCGACTAATTTAATTTCCTTTATATCTGTCATATTAATATTTAACTAATTTTAGGTATAGAGATTTTTTTTAAATGGAGAGACTTTATTTAGTTCATTTTTTAATTCATTCTCAAGGCTGGGAGAACAAGCTAAAATTCTTCCTGAACTTAAATTAAATTCGCCTGAAGGATAATCAGAAATAATACCTCCGGCTTCTTTAACAATAATAGCACCGGCCGCTAGGTCCCATACCTCTAATCCTCTTTCCCAATATCCATCTACCTTGCCTGCCGCAACAAATGCAAGATCAACTGCTGCTGCACCTCCTCTTCTAACACCTCTTGTTTTATGAGTTAAATAACAAAATTCAGCATAATTATTATCCTCTGTCTCAAATCTGTCATAAGAGAAACCTGTTACAAGTAGACTATCAGATAGATTAGAGGGGTTTGATACTTTAAGTTCACTATCATTACAGAATGAGCCTAAACCTATACAGGCTGAATATAATTCATTTAAATAAGGTACTGATATTGCGCCTATAATTGGCTTATTTTTATATACAAGACCAATAGAAGACCCAAAAAAAGGATATCCATGGGAATAATTTGTTGTACCATCTAATGGGTCTATACACCACGTTAAATCCGAAGATTTGGTTAATTTACCCGATTCCTCTGCATTTATAGATATGTTTGGTGTCTCTTCTAATAAATATTCTTTTATTTTATTTTCAACTTCCAAATCTACATTGGTAACAAGATCGCCCCTCCTACCCTTTGATGATATTTTCTGAATTTTATTGTAATTAACTTTTAAAATTTCATTACCAATTTGAGCGGAATACTTGGCTATTTCATACAAAATGGATAAGTCTACTTGATTTGCAAGTTCCTCTATTTCATTTAATTCATACATGATAATTAATCTTCCTCAAATTCCCAAGGTGGCGCAACTCTTGTATTACCCCTCCCAAAATATTGTCCAAATTGTAAATCGTAAACTTCATCTTCATATGTAGTTTCTACCTCAAGATCTGAAATCGCTTTAGCGACGCAAAGTAGTGCATAACCTTTATCTTTTAAGGCTTGAGATACACCCATGGCTTCAGGTTGTTTTAAACTTCCAGAAATTATTTTAACTGCACAGCTTGTACAGCAACCATTTCTACATGAAAATGCAAGTTTGAAGCCTTTCTTTTCAAATTCCTTAAGTATGTAATCATCACTATTAACCTGTTCTCGGTAAACCTTTCCGGTTTCCTTATTTTTAATCGTGACTGTGAAAGTCTTTTTCAAATAACTTTCCTCTAAAATGGGTTGATAAAAGGTTAAAATGGTTATCTTGGGAGAGGTGGCCGAGTGGTTGAAGGCGCAGCACTGGAAATGCTGTATAGGGGCAACTTTATCGAGGGTTCGAATCCCTCTCTCTCCGTTTTATATTAGTTTATTTTGGTTAAATACATCAAATCTTTGTCTGAAAAGAATGTTTTAAAATAGATAGTAAACTTTTTGGCAAGTTATAAATAATCTTATTTATTTAAATTAAGTTGAAAATATTTGATTTTTACTATTATATGTAAATATCTAAGATAAAAATTAATTAAATTATTAGTAAATTTTGCTTTAATTTAGCAATCTAAAATCATGGGGCAAATAGTTGGAATTGATTTAGGTACTACTAACTCTGTTGTCGGAGTTATAGAAGCTGGTCGTCCAATTGTTATTGCAAATTCTGAGGGCTCCAGAACTACACCTTCAATTGTTGGATTTACAAAAGATAAGGAAATAGTAATAGGAGAGCAAGCAAGAAGGCAGCTTGTTCTAAATCCTAAAAATACCTTCTATAACCTAAAAAGATTTATTGGTAGTGACTGGGATGAATTAGATGAGAATAGTATTTCCGTTCCTTATAATGTGAAGGCTAATACTAATGGTAGCGTTAGGGTTCTTAGTCCAAATACAGAAAGAGAGTATGCACCAGAAGAATTAGTGAGCTCATTGATTAGAAAATTAATTAATGATGCTGAAACATATCTTGGAGATACTGTTGATTCTGCAGTAATTACTGTCCCTGCTTACTTTAATGAATCTCAAAGACAAGCTACAAAGGATTCTGCAATATTAGCTGGTATTAAAGTAGATAGAATTCTAAATGAACCTACTGCTGCAGCTTTAGCTTATGGTTTTGAAAAAAGTTCTTCTAATAATGTTTTGGTTTTTGATTTAGGAGGAGGAACATTTGATGTTTCCTTATTGAAAATTTCTAACGGTGTGTTTGATGTTAAGGCTACTTGTGGTGATACACAGCTAGGAGGAAACAATTTTGATTCGAAAATAGTTGATTGGCTTGCAGCAAAATTTCTTACTAAACATGATATTGATCTAAGGAGGGATAGACAAGCTTTACAGAGATTAACTGAGGCAGCTGAAAAGGCTAAATGTGAATTGTCAGGATTGCAAAAAACAAAAATATCTTTGCCATTTATTACAACAAATAAAGAAGGGCCCCTACATATTGAAGAAACCTTAGATAGAAAAATATTTGAATCATTATCGCAAGATTTACTAGATAGATTATTAGAGCCTGTGCAAATAGCATTAGATGATTCTGGATGGAACGCAGAAGATATTGATGAGGTGGTGCTTGTAGGTGGCAGCACAAGAATCCCAATGGTTCAACAATTAGTAAAGACTCTTGTACCAAATGATCCTTGTCAATCTGTTAATCCTGATGAAGTCGTAGCGGTAGGAGCTGCAATACAATCTGGAATTATTAATGGTGATTTACAAGATTTACTCCTAAATGACGTTACTCCCTTATCTTTAGGTTTAGAAACTATAGGTGGTCTTATGAAGGTACTTATTCCTCGTAATACACCAATACCCGTTCGACAATCTGATGTTTTTAGTACTTCTGAAGCTAATCAATCATCAGTGGTTGTTCAAGTACGGCAGGGGGAAAGGCCTTTAGCTATTGAAAATAAATCACTAGGAAAATTTAGACTATCAGGAATACCTCCTGCTCCAAGAGGAATACCTCAAGTACAGGTAGCTTTTGATATTGATGCTAATGGTCTTTTAGAAGTAAGTGCAACTGATAGAACAACAGGAAGAAAGCAAACAGTTACAATTTCTGGAGGTTCTAATTTAAATGAAAAAGAAATAAATTCCATAATTGAAGAAGCTAAAGCAAAAGCTAATGAAGATAGGAAGAGAAGATCTGTAATAGATAGAAAAAATAATGCCCTAACTCTTATTGCCCAAGCTGAGAGAAGACTTAGGGATGCTTCATTGGAATTTGGTCCTTATGGTGCCGAAAGACAGCAAAGAGCTGTTGAATTAGCCATTCAAGATGTTGAAGAATATATTGACGACGATGATCCTCAGGAATTAGAAATTTCAGTAAGCGCTCTACAAGAAGCATTATTCGGCTTAAACAGAAAATTTGCAGCAGAAAAGAAAACTGATAATAATCCCTTACAGAGCATTAAAAATACATTTGGATCATTAAAGGATGAACTTTTTTCAGATGATTATTGGGATGATGATCCTTGGGATAATCAAATAAATAGAAATTATAGAAATTCACGGTATGGTAACTCTAGAGACGAAGATCCATGGGACAATGACTACTTCCTCTAAAAAAGACTATTTGTCGATTTTGGGTTTATCCCCTGATTTCGATGATAAAGAACTTAAAAAGGCCTTCCGAAGAGAAGCAAGAAAATGGCATCCAGATTTAAATAAAAATGATCTTAATGCGGAGGAAAGATTTAAATTAATTAACGAAGCATACGAATATCTTCGTGATCCTAATAAAAGAAAAAATAGTTCCGATGAAAATATCGAGGATTATTACGAAAACAATAATTTCAAGACTGGTTTCCCTGATTTTCAAGATTATCTTGATTCACTATTTGGATATGAATACTCAACAAAGAATTACGAGAAATATGATAATCAACCATTTGAGGATGAATCTACAAATAAAAATGATGATGAATTTAATCATTATGAATACCCTACAACTTCTCCAGAAGAGCCGCCTCCAGTTAAACTCCACCAAGATATTGAAACAATTATTGAATTAACTCCTCATGAGGCCCTAAATGGAGCTTCAATTTTAATAGAACTTGAAGATGAAACCGTAGTTGAAGTAGATACACCGCCTTTTGCTGGAGATGGATGGCGTTTAAGACTTGAAAATATTGCAAGAGGAGGTAAAGATCATTATCTACAGTTGAAAGTTCAAACGGAGAGTGGTCTAAGGATTGATGGTTTAAGAGTCCTTTATAAATTGGAATTATTTCCTCATGATGCTCTTCTTGGTTGTGCAGTAGAGGTTCCTACTCTTGATGGTAATGTCACACTTCAAGTCCCTCCAAAATCATCTACGGGTAGAATGTTACGTTTGAAAGGTAGGGGTTTAACTTTTGAAGATAATGTAGGTGATCAATATGTCGAAATCTTGGTAGTAATACCTGCTGATATAAATGATGAAGAAATTGCTTTATATACAAGATTACAAGAATTATCACTTTCTGATTCTTAATCAAATAATATATTAAATAGTAAGATCGATACTTATGAACATATTTGTTCTTTTATATAATTCAGGAACAGATAAGGAAGGAATTCATTCAATTGAACTTAAAGGCAGGACCATTGTTCTCATGTTTGAAGATAAAGATGATGCAACAAGATATTGTGGTCTACTAGAAGCTCAAGATTTTCCTTTGCCAACAGTTGAGATGATCAACATAGAGGAAATAAAAGATTTCTGCATTAAATTAGATTATGAATATAAATTAGTTGAAAAAAATTTCGTACCTAAAACCGCAGAAGATAGGTTATTAATTTCACCACCCCAGAAAAACTTAGAGGTTGAAAATTGGGAGAAAGACAAAAATAGTAATAAAGATAACATTGATATAAATACCATTAAGGAAAACCTTGAAAAGTTGCTTTAACTATTAAAATAATATTTAACTACAAAACAAATAAAACATGACAACTGCATTATTTGAAACGGAAGTTGGGAACATTAATATTGAGTTTTTCTCTGACGACGCACCTAATACAGTTAAAAACTTTACTAACCTGATTAGTGATGGTTTTTATGATGGTCTTGCATTTCACAGAGTTATTCCAGGATTTATGGCTCAGGGTGGATGTCCAAATACTCGTGATGGAGCATCTGGTATGCCTGGAACTGGAGGTCCTGGATATAATATTAAATGCGAAATTAATTCTAATAAACATCTAAAAGGTTCACTTTCTATGGCTCATGCAGGAAAGGATACTGGTGGTAGTCAGTTTTTCATAGTTTATGAACCACAGCCTCATCTAGATGGTGTTCATACTGTTTTTGGTAAGACTGATGATATGGATGTAGTGTTAAAGCTTACTAATGGTTCAAAAATTCTAAAAGCAACTTTAAAATAGTAGTTTATTCTTCAAAAACAATACTAAATGTCTCTTTATCTAGATTAAATTTTCTTGTAGATGAAAATAAGATTTCATTATTAATAGTAAATTTAGTATTGATTAATTTGATACTACTTTTTGGATGTAATACTTGTTCAATGTTTTTTGAAACAATAATTCCAATTTTTGTACTATTTTCATAATTGGATAAAAACTGTATAAATAATTCTATATTCTTAATTTCTTCATCAGTAATGTTTGAATTAGTTCTGTTCTGATCATGCAAAATTCGCCAAACTAATTTTGGTCGATTCCAAAAAGCCAATAATCTTGGAGTACTTTCTAGTTTAATATTAATGTTCTTATCACTACAGAATTTAATAACGTTATTTTTTATTGGAACTAGATCAATAGATTTATATTTTCCGTCAAGAAAAATTGATATAAATGGATCAATATTCCTAGAATTATGATTATCTTCATCAATCATGTGGCCTAACTTTGTTTTTTTTACACTTAGATATTCTGCATTATTATCGTTTGGACAAATTACTAGTGGAACTCTTTCAATAACTTCTATCCCATAACCACCTAATCCAGCTATCTTTCTAGGGTTGTTTGTAAGTAACTTTAGTTTTTTTATCCCTAGATCGGTTAATATCTGTGCACCAACTCCATAATTTCTGAGGTCAGCTGGAAAACCTAATTTTTCATTAGCTTCTACAGTGTCTAATCCACCATCCTGTAAACTATAAGCTTTTAATTTATTTATTAGACCAATACCTCTACCTTCTTGTCTTAAGTAAACAACAACTCCCTCTTCCTCCTTCTCAATCCTTGATAAAGCAGCCTCTAACTGGGGGCGACAATCACAACGTAATGATCCAAAAGCATCGCCAGTTAAGCACTCTGAATGCATTCTTACTAGTACAGGTTCGTTTAATTTTGATGATTTTTGTTTAACTAATGCAACGTGCTCTGAACCATCAAGTTCATTAACATATCCATATGCTTTGAAATTACCAAAAATACTTGGAAGTACAGCATCGGATTTTCTAAATACAAATCTTTCAGTTTGAAACCGATAACTTATTAAATCAGCTATGGATATTAATTTCATTCCCCACTGTTTTGCATACTCTTTAAGTTGTGGAAGTCTTGACATTGAACCGTCAGGATTTTGTATTTCGCAAATCACCCCAGCTGGATAAAGACCTGACATTGCCGCAATATCTACTGCTGCTTCGGTATGACCTGCTCTTTTTAATACTCCACCTTTCTTAGCTCTTAATGGAAAAATATGTCCTGGCCTTCTTAAATCATCAGGTTTAGTATTTGGGTTTATAGCAACTTGAATTGTCTTTGCCCTGTCTTCAGCTGAGATTCCAGTAGTAACATTATTTTCAGGTCCAGCATCAATTGATATCGTAAAAGCTGTTTGATTTTCATCTGTATTTCTATCCACCATTAATGGTAAATCTAAAGAGTCAAGTTTTTCACCTTGCATAGCAAGACATATAAGACCACGTCCCTCTGTAGCCATAAAATTAATTTGCTGTGGAGTTGCAAACTGAGCTGCACATATTAAATCCCCTTCATTTTCTCTTCTTTCATCATCTACAACAATTATGCATTCACCATTTCTTATGGCTGCCAACGCATCGCTGATAGGATCAAACTCAATTTTAAAAGATTCATTTATGTCCAAAATTGTTCCATTATTTGATTTGGGACTTGTTTCTTTCATTATTCCTATCAATATAGAAAAATAGTGTTTTAGTTACCTTAAATTCAACACTTTATAATCCTATCTCAAAGTCTGCCAATTCAAAGAAATGAATGTTGCAATAGTAGGTGCTACTGGTTACGGCGGTATTCAAGCGGTAAATCTTTTAAAGAAAAATAAAAACTACAACATTTCATTTTTAGGAGGTAATAAAACATCTGGATCAAAGTGGAATGATATTTTTCCTTTTATTTATCTAGAAAATGATCCTTATATAGAAGAAATTTCAGTAGATAATATTTCAAAAAATGCTGATGTCGCTTTGCTTTGCTTACCAAATGGCCTATCTTCAACCTTGACAAGGAAATTATTAGATAGAGGAGTTAAAGTTATTGATTTATCTGCTGATTATAGGTATAAGTCCTTAGATGAATGGAAAAAAATATATACCAAAGAAGCTACTATTTATAAAAGAAATGATGATGATTTATGTAAAGAAGCAGTCTACGGACTTCCTGAATTAAATAAAGAATCCATTTCTAAAGGAAGATTAATTGCATGTCCAGGATGTTATCCAACATCTGCTCTTATTCCATTAGTTCCTTACCTTTCGCAAGGAATTATTGAAAATGAAGGTATAGTGATTGACTCTAAAAGCGGAACCTCTGGAGGAGGTCGAGAACCAAACCAAAAGCTACTCTTATCAGAATGTGGAGAAGGTCTTTCAGCATATGGATTGATTAATCATAGACATACCTCAGAGATCGAGCAAGTAGCATCTTTAATTTCTGGAAATAAAATTGAACTCCTTTTTACTCCTCATTTGGTCCCAATTTCAAGGGGTATGCATTCGACTATATATGGCAGATTAAGAGATCCAGGATTAACTTCAGATGATTGCAGAATTCTTTTGGATAATTATTATAGAAATTTCAAAAATATTAAAGTCTTACCTGTAGATACATTCCCATCAACAAAATGGGTTAAAAATACAAATCAAATTTTACTATCTGTTAAAGTTGATATTCGAAATGGAAGGATTATTATTTTATCGGTGATTGATAATTTGTTGAAAGGACAGAGTGGGCAAGCAATTCAAAATTTAAATATTATGAGTGGATTTTCAATGGATGATGGTCTTGAGTTAACTAATAATTTTCCATAAAATTGCTTCTTATCAAAAAACCAGCATGAGAGATTGAGTGAGGTAAAATTTTATGCTCCAATATATGTATTCTTTTAGAAAGTGAATCAATATCATCATCATCTCTAATTGACAATGCAGCTTGCATTATCAATGAACCACTATCAACCTCCTCATCAACAAAATGTACTGAACAACCAGTTATTTTTGAACCATTTAATATAGAGTCCTTTATTGCAGAACCACCCTTATATGAAGGAAGTAATGATGGGTGAATATTAATAATTTTATTCTTAAATTTATTAATAAAGAATGGAGTGACAATTTTCATCCAGCCAGCCATAACAATTAGTTCAACGTCGTAATTAATTAAAGTATTAATAATTTCTAATTCAAATAGTTCTTTTTTCAGAAAGTCTTTGCCTCTTATTATTTTGTGAGGTATTTTTACATTTTCAGCTCTTTTTATACAACCAGCATCATCTTTATTAGTTATAAGAACTTTTATATCTATATCTAAGTCTCCTTTTTTTGAAAGATTAATTAACTCCTGAAAGTTTGTTCCATTCCCAGAAGCAAGTACACCTATTTTTAATTTTGGTGTAAATCTTCTAAATTCAGATATCTCAGGCGAAATAATGTAATTAAATGATTTATCCAAAGTTTTTTTTATCCAATGATAAATTCATATGAAATAAAAAAAACCATTATTTAATTGTTTAAATACAAAAACATATTTATTTGAAGATAAAAATTTAAACAAATTTAAATGATTCAAATTTATATAGTATTCGTATAGATATAATTAAAAGATAATCAAAAGAAACAAATATATAAAATGAATGGAGATTTTAACTCTTGGGATAAATTTTGTAATTATCTTTGGT
This sequence comes from Prochlorococcus sp. AG-347-L19, assembly GCA_003278895.1. Lineage (GTDB taxonomy): Bacteria > Cyanobacteriota > Cyanobacteriia > PCC-6307 > Cyanobiaceae > Prochlorococcus_A. Next base: position 49,043 of record QCCO01000004.1, on the reverse strand, counting down.
TTAATAAAAAACTTAATCTTTGGTTAGACATAAGCAAAATTAATTTCACAAGTAAAGATATAAAAAATTTAGAAGAAAAATTTATAGATGTTTTTTCATCAATAAAAGAATTAGAAAATGGTGCAATCTCAAATATTGATGAAAATAGACAAGTTGGACATTATTGGCTTAGAAATCCGTCAATATCTCCATCTTCAAAAATAGAGGAGGAGATTAACACAGATATTTATGAAATCTCTGCATTTGGAAAACAAATTTTAAATGGAGATATTAAGAATAAAAAAAATCAGAACTATACTGATGTTCTCTGGATAGGAATTGGTGGAAGTGGATTAGGCCCATTACTTATTACAGAGTCCCTGCAGAAGTGCTCTAAAGGCTTAAATTTTTCTTATATCGATAATGTTGATCCTTTTTTAATTAGCGAAAAGTTAGCAGAGTTATCTGAAAAATTATCAACAACATTATTTGTAGTTGTCAGCAAATCAGGTGGTACGCCTGAACCTAGAATTGCTATGGAAATCATTAAAAGTCATTGCGAAAACAATTTTCTTGAATGGAATTCTAATGCTATAGCTATAACAATGAAAGATAGTAAGTTATTTAATAAGGCCACTTCTGAAAATTGGTTAAAAATATTTAATTTACAAGATTGGGTAGGTGGTAGAACTAGTATTACCAGCTCTGTAGGATTACTCCCATTAGCTCTTATCAATGAAAATATTTTTGAATTTATTAGAGGAGCATCATTAATGGATGAAGCCACACGTACAAGTGATTTTAAAAATAATCCCGCAGCATTATTATCATCTGCATGGTATTTAACTGGGGATGGCGTTGGTAAGAGAGATATGGTCGTATTACCTTATAGAGATAGGTTACAGGTATTTAGTAAATATCTTCAGCAATTGGTGATGGAATCATTAGGTAAGAAATTTAATAGGAATGGTGAAGAAGTTAATCAAGGTATTTCCGTTTTTGGTAATAAAGGATCTACAGATCAACATGCTTATGTTCAGCAATTGAGAGATGGTATTGATAATTTCTTTTGTATTTTTATTGAATTATTAGATTTTCCATCTACTAATATTTTTGATGATAAAGAGAATCCTAAAGAATATCTTTCTGGTTTTTTGCAAGGAACAAGATCAGCACTATCTAGTGAAAACAGACAAAGTATCACAATCACATTAGACAAATTAAATTGTTTTTCACTTGGTGCCCTAATCGCTTTATTTGAGAGAGCTGTATCTTTCTACGCTGAATTAGTAAATATAAATGCATATGATCAACCTGGAGTTGAGGCTGGAAAGAAAGCAGCAGCAAATATTATTGAGTATCAACAAAAAGTAAGGAATTTATTAGACGAAGGAGGAGAATATTCTATAGATGAAATAGTATCATTATTTGATAATTCAGTGAGTGAACCTATATTTTTCATACTCCGTGAAATGTGTTTCGGTAATGATGATTATTTAGTTAAGGGCGATTGGTCAAATCCAAATTCATTAGTTATTAAAAAAATAAATTCTTAAACGACAATATTCATAATTTTTCCTTTAACAATAATTATTTTTCTTATTTCCTTTTCTTGAATCCATTTTAATATATTAGGTCTTTTAAGAGTAAATTCTTTAATTTGATCTTCATTCATATCATTATTAATATTTACTTTGTCTCTAACTTTTCCATTCACTTGTATTACTAGTTCATATGAATCTTCAATTAGTGCTTCTGCATTAAATGAAGGCCAGTGTTCTAAATGTACAGATTTTTTAAATCCTAAAAGATGCCATATTTCTTCTGCAAGATGTGGTGCAAATGGAGCCAACAATACACAAAATGTTTTTAAAGCATCAATTTTTAAATTATTATTTACATCATTAATAGTATTTGATAATGAATTATAAAACTTCATTAGTTCTGAAATAGCAGTATTAAATTGGTTATTTAATATGTCATTTGAAATTTCTTTTATAGCTATATTAATTGACTTTATTAATCTTTTTTCTTTATCTGGATATGAATTAGATTTACTTTTAATATCTTTTGCACAATTTAAATAAAGCTTCCAAATCCTGCTTAAAAACCTAAATTGTCCTTCAACATCTGTATCTCCCCATTCCAAATCTTTTTCTGGCGGTGCTTTAAATAATATAAACATTCTTGCTGTATCTGCTCCATATTTTTTAATTACTGATTCAGGGTCTATACCATTATATTTTGACTTAGACATCTTCTCGAAAAGAACTTCGAGTTTGGTATTGTCATTTGGATCTGTAGGATTTGATATGTCAGTAATATCTGAAGGAGAAACATATTTACCTGTTTTATTATTTTTATAGGCTGCGGCCTGAACCATTCCTTGCGTTAATAATTTTTTAAATGGTTCATCAATTTCAAATAGATCATTATCCCGCAAAGCTTTAGTGAAAAATCTTGCATATAACAAATGCAATATTGCATGCTCTACTCCTCCAACATATTGATCTACAGGTAACCACTTATTAATTTCAATCTTTTCAAATGGCTTATTTGAACATTTTGAAGATGGATATCTTAAAAAATACCATGATGAACACATAAAAGTGTCCATAGTATCAGTTTCTTTTTTTGCAGATATTCCACATTTTGGACATGTTGTATTTATCCAATTATTATTATCACCTAAAGCATTAATCTTGTTTGCTGAGATATCTATATCTTTTGGTAATGCAACAGGTAATTCCGATTGGTTTAAAGGAACAGATCCACATTTTTTGCAATTAACGATGGGAATCGGACATCCCCAGTATCTTTGTCTAGATATTAACCAATCTCTTAAACGATATTGAATCTTATTTTCGGCCCATCCATTATTTACTCCCACCTCTGAAATTTTTAATTTAGCAATAGTATTTTCTATGCCATTGTATTGATTTGAATTAATAAGATATCCATTTTCCACATAAGCTTCATCAAGCTCTTTAATTTGTTTACTTTTATCCTTTATTATTACTTGTTTAATATCAATATTTTTTTTCTTAGCAAATTCAAAATCTCTTTGATCATGAGCAGGCACGCCCATAACAGCGCCTGTACCGTATTCATCGAGAACATAACTTGCTACCCAAATAGGAATATGTTCAGAATTAACTGGATTTATTGCTATTAAGTTAGTTTTTATTCCTATTTTTTCGAGTTCATTATTTTTATTATTTTTCAAATATTGTTTAAGATTTTCTATATCTTGTAGGGTTTCTTGATCTGATATATTTTTAATTAATGAATGATTAACAGAAATTGCTAAATAAGTAACTCCAAATAAAGTATCTGGCCTTGTTGTAAATACAGTTATTATCTTTTCTGGCTTGGTATTGATATTGAAATTAATATTTGTACCAATTGACTTTCCAATCCAATTATCTTGCATTATTTTTACTCTTTCTGGCCAGTTATTTAATTTTTCTAAATCTTTCAATAATTCATCCGCATAATTAGTAATCCTTAAAAACCATTGCTTTAATAATTTTTTTTCAACTATTGCCCCAGATCTCCAAGATTTACCCTCTGAGTCAACTTGTTCATTCGCTAAGACTGTATTATCTATAGGATCCCAATTAACTTCTGATTCCTTTTGATATACAAGACCTGCTTTATATAACTCTAAAAATAGATATTGTGTCCAAATATAATAATCTTCATCACAAGTTGCAAATTCCCTTTCCCAATCAACTGATAGTCCCAAAAGCTTTAATTGTGACTTCATATGAGAAATATTTTTTTTAGTCCAGACACTTGGACTAATTCCTCTTTCAATCGCTGCATTTTCAGCAGGCAAACCAAAAGCGTCCCAACCCATTGGATGTAGAACAGATTTGCCCTTAAACCTTTGGAAACGAGCTATTAAGTCTGTAATAACATAATTCCTAACATGTCCCATATGAAGATTACCTGAAGGGTAGGGAAACATTGATAAGGCATAAAATTTATCGCTATTCTCGGTTAATTCATTGGTTTTATATAAATTATTTTCTGTCCATATTGACTGCCATTTTTTTTCTATTTCAGATGGATTATATAAATTGGTATCAGCCTCATATTGTTTATTGGGAGAAATCACTTAATTTTTAATTATTAAATTATTATTTTAATATCCATCGTATAAAATAGAAATAGATTGTTAAAAGGAATAATTTATAATTAAAATTTAAAATATATAATATAAAAATGAAAAATATAACTTTTGAAAAATATCAAGGTAATGGAAATGATTTCATATTAATTGATACTAGAGGAAATGATTTATATAAAAATTACACGAAAAATAGAATATTTGATATAAAAAAAATTTGCAACAGGCAATTTGGTATTGGAGCAGATGGTGTGATTTTCATAGATGAAGCTAATGAAGATAATTATGCAAAAATGATAATCTTTAATTCTGATGGTTCTGAAGCACAAATGTGTGGAAACGGAATTAGGTGTTTAGTTGAGTATCTCCATGTAAATGATTCAATGAATAATAAAAATATAGAATATAAAATTGAGACTAAAGCAGGTTTAAAAATTGCAAAATATATAAATGATCAAATTACAGTAAAAATGGGGGTACCAATTTTAGAGAGTCAAAATATACCAACAACAATTGAAAAAAAAATCAATTCAATTCCTTCACATGAATTTATTGAGAAAAATTTTAATAATATAGGTTATGCCGTAGGTATGGGGAATCCTCATTTAATATTTTTTGTACAAGACATAGAATCAATTCTTCTTTCCAGACTTGGTCCTATATTTGAAGAAAATGAATTATTTCCAGAAAAAACTAATGTGCATTTTTGTCAAATCCTAAATAGAGATAATATCAAAGTAAAAGTATGGGAAAGAGGAGCAGGACCAACTTTAGCCTGTGGAACAGGTGCCTGTGCTATTCATGTAGCAGCTTATAAATTAGGCCTTTGTAATTCAAAAACAATTGTAACTTTACCAGGAGGTAATCTAAGAATTGATTGGTCAAAAGACAATTGTGAAGTCATGATGACCGGTAATGCTAAAAAGGTTTTTTCAGGATCAATTTTAATAAATTAATGGAAAATAATTTTATCTATTTAGATAATGCATCCACAACTCCATTATCTGAGAATGTTTTAAATATAATAAATTCAACTTATAGGAATTATTGGCATAACCCATCATCTACATATGAGCTAGGGATAAAATGTTCTACATATCTTGAAAAAATTAGATCTAAAATTGCTTATATATTTGAAGCAGAACCAGAAGATATAATTTTTACATCTGGTTCTTCGGAATCAACAAATATTGTATTTAATAATATTTATGAGAACTTTAAAAATGGGAGAATTGTTATCTCGAATGTTGAACATCAAGCAACAAATATTTGTGCTAACAAACTAAGAAAACAAAATTGGGATATTTACGAATGGACAGTAAAAAATGATGGAATTTTAAATATTTCTACTATTGATAAAATTTTAACTAATGAAACTAAACTTGTATCAATTATTTGGGGACAAAGTGAAATTGGAACAATACAACCTGTTCAATTTATAGGTTCCAAATGTGAAGAATTAAATCTAATGTTTCATTTAGATGGAACTCAAATATTAAGTAATGGAATATTCAGTTGGAAAGATCTTAAGTGTGATTTTTTAAGTTTATCTGCTCATAAATTTGGAGGACCAAAAGGTATTGGTATTCTTTTAACAAAAGAAAAGTCTAGACGAATTTTAAAAAATAAAGACATTTCACTTACTCAGGAATTTTCAATTAGACCAGGTACACAAGCTTTGCCACTAATCGCTGGATTGTATGAATCATTAAAGAATATTAAAGGAAAAATAAAATTATATGATTACACAACAGAATTTCCTTCAAATAATATAAATAAACTTAAAAATTATTTTTTTCATAAAATTAAGGGTAATAATCACATAAAGATAACGGGCAGTATTGAACATAGGCTTCCTAATCATATTTCATTTCTACTATTAAATAAACTTTTTCAGCCTATAAGGGCCTATAAGATTGTTAATTTCATGTCAGAAAATAAAATAGCCATAAGTAGTGGGAGTGCTTGTTCAAGCTCATCTGGGAAACCTAGCTCAACACTTAAAAATATTGGTTTAAAAGATGATGAACTATATTCAAATATTCGTGTTACTTTAGGATCAATAAACAATAAGTTAGAAATAGATAAATTTTTAGGACTTATTCAAATATGTATTGACAAATTTTAATGGAAACTAATTATAGACTACCTAAAGATTTAAATGAATCTCTTAAAAATATGGAGAATGCAATTATTCCGAGTTTATTAGATTCAAATAAAAGATTTACTATAGAATTTAATTTTGAAGGATTGAAGTTTAACAGAATTGGAATAACTATCTACAAGATTTTGTCTAAAAATAATAATGTATTCATTACATTTGCTGATCAAGGTGCCGTGGCTTTGGCTCAAAGAGACTATCCAGATATCAAAGATAAAATCTTTACTTTTAAATCATTTAATGAATCAAATAATATAAATAATGTTGATAGTGCAATGATATCGATACTACCTCAACCATATGATTTCGATTCATTTGAACCTATGTCTGATAATTATCAAGGAACCCATTATTCCTTAAATCCAAAATTTGAAGATGTCAATATTGGTATAGGAAGTGTTATTAGAGAGAGACGTAAAAATTTTGTCAAAACTTGGAAAAATATTTATTTTCTTCAGCCTTTAAATAAAGCTGCTCTAATGCATATTTATCCAAATAACTGGTTGCTTTTCAAAGAAGAAAATAAAAAATATTTTTTTAAAAAAGAATTTGAAATTAAACCTGACAATGAATCTATTTTTGTAAATTTATAGATTGGATGTGATAAAAAAAGTTTATTCATTTTTCTTAATTGTTCTCGTATTAGTAACATCTCCTTTCTTAATAAGATATTTACTATCAAATCAGAAGATAACTATATTAAACAGTATCTATTTTAATTTCCCGGGAATAATTACTAAAAACAAAAGATGTTCTACTTATGATGCTTTATTGAATCAAACTCTTGATGATTCTTTTAGTGTATCAATTATTAATAATAAAGGGGAAATAATAAGTTCCTACAATGAGGATGTTCCAAGGCTGCCAGCATCTAATCAAAAATTATTCTCATCAGCTTATGTTTTAAGTAAATATAAATTAAATAATAATTTAAAAACATCCTTATTAAAAAAAAATATAAGCGATTATTATTTGCACGGTCAAGGTGATCCAGATTTGAATTATGAAGATATAATCAAACTAATATCAAATGTTAAAGAAAATAATATTATTAACTTTAATATAGTAGAAATTGATTCAAAATTATACTGGCCTAATGGTTGGACAAATACTGATAAAATTTACGAATATGGATCTCCAATTACAACTCTTGCAATAGAAAGTAATCACAATAAATATTACGATATTTATGAATTAAAAAAATTTATTAAAAATTATCTTGAAAACAAATTTCCAAATTCAAAAGTAAATATAGATTTTTTTGATTCAGAAAAAACATTTTATTTAAAAGAAATTACGGAGATAAATAAAATATATTCAAATCCAATTCTTTCATTATTAACTCTAACAAATTCTGAAAGCCATAATTTTACAGCTGAATCACTTTTTAAAAATGCCTCAAATACATGGAACGATAATGACTATATAAAATTGAAAAATTGGCTTGAAAATAAAGGCCTACCCTTAACTAATACATACTTTGCAGATGCTAGTGGATTGTCTAGAAAAAATAAAATTACAACAAAATTAGTTGTATTGTTTTTAGATAAAATGAGATATTTTAATGATTTTCAAGCTTATCAATCTACACTTTCAATTATGGGAGTGAGAGGAACATTAGCTAAAAGATTTGTAAATAGTGAATTATCTGGAAAGTTTTTTGGGAAAACAGGAACACTTTCAAATGTCTTTGCCTTATCTGGCTATTTATATAAAAAAGAAAAACCAATAATTATCAGCATTATCCAAAATTCTAATAATATTGATAAAGAAAAAGCTTTTAAATTATTACGTGATCTTTATTACTTGAAATCTTGTTAATAAAAATATTATTTAAAATATTCTTTTAAATCCCTTTCAACAGAAGGGGGTACCATGTGATTAATTTCACCACCAAATTTTGCAACTTCTTTTACTAAAGAACTACTAAGAAAACTATAATTTGTATTTGTCGATAAAAATATAGTTTCAATATCATTATTAAGAGATTTATTTGTATGAGCAATCTGAAGTTCATACTCGAAATCACTCATTGCTCTTAAGCCTCTAAGAATAAGATTAGCTTTTAAATCATTTGCACAATCAACAGTGAGACCAGAATAAGAAATAACTTCAATATTAGGTAAATGAGTAAGAGAATTTTTTATTTGTATTATTCTTCTTTCAAGATTAAATGTAGGTGTTTTAGAAGTATTTTCTAAAACAGCAACTACTAGATTGCCAAATATTTTTTCAGCCCTTTCTATTAAATCAAGATGCCCGTTTGTTAAAGGATCAAATGTACCTGGATAAAGAATTTTCATGAATTTATTATGATCGAATAAGAAATTTAGTTAAAATAAAGTTATTAGATAAATCAATTATGACATTAAATCTAGAAGCAAAAAAAATCTTATTAAGAAAAATACCTCACGGATTATTTATTTGTGGCGTTAGAGACGAGGATAAAAATGAAGTGAATGGATTTACTGCAAGTTGGGTGACACAAGGTTCCTTCACCCCTCCGTTAGTTGTAATGGCAGTTAGGGCAGAGGGTTCTAGCCATGAAATAATAAAGTCCACCAATAAGTTCTCATTAAATGTTCTCAAAAGTGATCAAAAAGATCTAGCAGCTGTTTTCTTTAAACCCCAAAAAGCATTAGGAGGTAGATTTGAATCTGTTGAATTTAATTTAGGTGAGCTTGGATTGCCTATTTTAGTTGATAGTGTTGGTGGGGTTGAATGTAATGTTGTTGGAAGTGTTACTCATGGAGACCATACCGTTTTTGTAGGAGAGGTACAATCTGCTTATCTGAATAATGATGTTGACTCACTAAATTTATCATCAACTGGTTGGAATTATGGAGGTTAATAATCATAAATGAGTAATTCATCTATCGAAAAAATAGATAAAAAATATAATTTTAAAATAGAATATAAATTAATTAATAATAAGGCGTTATTAAAATCAAGATTATCCGAAATTCCAAATTCATCTGGTTGTTATCTTTTTAAAGATATTGATAGTAACTTACTTTATATTGGTAAATCTAAAAAACTACGCAGTAGAGTAAGTAGTTATTTCAATAATTATTCAGATTTAACTCCTCGATTAAGTTTGATGGTTCGTCAAATTACTGAAATAGAAATAATAGTAACAGATAGCGAATATGAAGCATTAAATTTAGAGTCAAATTTAATTAAAACAAACAAACCATACTTTAATATTCTTTTAAAGGATGATAAGAAATATCCATATCTTTGTATAACTTGGAGTGAAAAATATCCTCGAATATTTATTACTAGAAGAAGAAGAAATAGAAATAATTTAGATAGATATTATGGACCTTATGTTGATGTCGGATTATTAAGGAGAACATTATTTATGATAAAAAAAATATTTCCACTTAGACAAAGACCAAGGCCAGTCTATAAAGATAGAACCTGTCTGAATTATTCAATAGGAAGATGTCCAGGTGTTTGTCAAGAAGTTATATCATCTGACGATTATAAAAAAATAATGAAACAAGTATCCATGATATTTCAGGGAAGAAATGATGACTTAGAAATATTTTTACAAAAAAAAATGCTGCAATTTTCAAATGATTTGGATTATGAGAATGCAGCGAAAATAAGGGATCAAATTTCAGGTTTAAAATTATTAACTGAATCACAAAAAATATCAATACCAGACTCTTCAATTAACAGAGATATCTTTGGAATAGTTTCAGAAAAAAATGTAGCTAGTATTCAAATTTTCCAAATGAGATCTGGTAAGCTCATTGGGAGAATTGGCTATAGTCAAAAATTAAATAATGAAGATGAAAATCTAATTCTTCAAAAGGTATTAGAAGAGCATTATATGAATGTTGAAGCTGTAGAAATACCATCAGAAATTCTTATTCAATATAACCTTCAAAAACAATCAACCATAGAGGATTGGTTAACGGAGCTAAGAAAAAAGAAAGTAAAAATAATAATCCCAAAAAGAAATAAAAAACATGAAACTGTAGAGATGGTTTTAAAAAATGCAAAATTGGAATTAGATAGAATATTAAATGGGATACAAGATAATGAATCATCAATTGAGGATCTTACCCAAATACTTGAATTAAGCGAACAACCTAAAAGAATTGAAGGTTATGATATAAGCCATATTCAAGGTAGCGACCCTGTAGCATCACAAGTCGTTTTTATTGATGGGATACCTTCTAAACAGCATTATAGGAAATATAAAATTAAAGATCCAAACGTATTTATAGGACATAGTGATGATTTTGCTTCGATATATGAAGTAATACACAGAAGGTTTAAAAAATGGTCAACATTTAAAAAAAGCGGAGGGGATTTTTCAATATTAAATGATAAAACGAATAGTAAATTAGACAATGAACTTCTTTCAGATTGGCCTGATTTAATAATGATTGATGGAGGAAAAGGCCAGTTAAATGCAGCTATTAAAGCATTAAAGGAATTAAATCTTCAGGAAGAAGTTACTATATGTTCATTAGCAAAAAAAAATGAAGAAATATTTATTCCAGGCTTTACTAAGTCTCTTGATACTGATGTAAATCAAAAAGGAGTTCTTCTATTAAGAAGGGTAAGAGATGAAGCACATAGATTTGCATTATCTTTTCATAGAGAAAAAAGATCTAAAAGAATGAATAGATCTCAATTGTCCCAAATAAGTGGATTAGGGCCATCAAGAATAAGAGAATTACTTGAGCATTTTAAATCAATAGACGCGATAAGAATTGCTAGTAAAGAAGATTTATCAAAAGTTAAAGGACTTGGAAAAAATTCAGTAAATGATATATATGAATATTTTAACGAGTTATAAATATTAATTAATTTTTGAAAAATAGATTTCTTGATATTGTTAAATATAACTATATTAAAAATATATATAGTTAAATTAATTTAGTAATTTGGCAGCTGAAGCATATCTCTGGTTTAAATCACTTCACATTATTGGTGTAACCGTTTGGTTTGCGGGACTTTTTTATTTAGTAAGACTTTTTATATATCATGAAGAATCTAAAAATATGGATAATGAATTAAAAATTGCTTTTAACAAACAATACACCTTGATGGAAAAAAGGCTGGCGAATATAATCACAACACCTGGGATGATATTAGCTTTAAGTATGGCTATATGCATGGTTATTATGCAACCAGGTTGGTTAAGTGAGAAGTGGTTGCAAATAAAAATTTCTTTTGTTTTAGGATTAGTAATTTATCATTCTTATTGTTACAAAATAATGTATTCATTACAAAATGGTACTTCAACCATTTCAGCAAGAAATCTGAGATTATTCAATGAATTACCTACTCTATTATTATTTATAATTGTACTTTTAGTTATTTTTAAAAATAATTTTCCGACTAGTATTGCTACATGGAGTTTAGTTGGACTAATTATTTTCATGTTGGCTTCAATACAATTATATGCAAAGATTAGAAAGAAAAATGAGAATTCATTAAGTAATGAATAGAGAAGAATTAATAAAATTAACTTCCAATATTAATAAAAATAGTTGTCCTAAAAATATTAATTTTCACTGTCATACAAAATTTAGTGATGGAAGTCTAGAACCGTATGAACTTTTAGAACAAGCTTATAAAAATAACTTGAAATTTTTATCAATAACCGATCATCATACAATTAAAGCTCATGAATATATAAAAAATAATAATATACTCAAAAATTATCCTAAAGATTCTTTTACATTAATTTCGGGAATAGAAATTAATTGTTTGATTCTAGGATGTTTAGTACATGTAATTGGATTGGGAATAGATATAAAAAGTAAATACCTAAATCCTTACATCCTTGGAGAATCTCCAATAGGTAATGATTTAAATATTAAATCAGTTATAAAAGCAATAAAATTAGCAGGTGGTTTATCATTTCTTGCTCATCCAGCTAGATACAGGATTCCCTTTTATAAATTAATTCTAGAGGCCAAAATACAAGGTATTGATGGAATAGAGGTTTGGTATGATTATGAACTTAATGAAATATGGAATCCAAGTTTATTTGTATGTTCAGAAATAGATAAATTAGCAGATAAATATTCAATGCTAAAAACATGCGGAACAGATAGTCATGGACTTTCACTATTAGGCAGATAATTCAGAATTCGTTTTTTTCAATTATTGAATCAGTTTTAATAATTATGTTTTTTAAATTTTCAATGACATCAGCAGAACAATCATTCCACATTTTTCTATTGACAATTTCAAGAAATCTTTGTGCAATATCTCTTAAAGCCCATGGATTATTCTCTAGAAAGAAATTCCTAAGATCCCGATCACATAACCATGATTTATAAACTTCTTCGTAACACCAATCTGATACTACTTCTGTAGAAGCATCAAAAGCATATAAGTAATCTAGTGTCGCTGAAAATTCAAACGCTCCTTTATAACCATTATCCTTCATTCCATTTTTCCATTTAGGGTTAAGTATTCTTGATATAACAACTTTATTAATTTCATCTTGTAGTTTTGAAATTTTAGATAATCCAAATTTAGATAAATCACCATAATACATTTCAGGTAATTTACCGCTTAATTTTTTTACTGCAGAAGATAAACCACCCTGAAACTGATAATAGTCATCAGAATCTAAAATATCATGTTCCTTATTATCTTGATTATGAACAACTAACTGAACATTTTTAAGAGCATTTTCTAATGATTTTTTATCCTCTATAGGTTCAACATTATCACTATAATTCCACTTACTCCAATTAAGAAAAGATTCTCCAAAATCATCTATATTTTCCCAATTAGAATTTGATATTAGTTCTTGTAGACCAGCTCCATATGAACCTGGCGCTGACCCAAATATACGATTAATTGGATCACCATCCTTTAATGCTCTAGCAAGAGGGTTAAATTTATCATTCTCATTAAGATTAGAAATAAGATTTATTGCTTTAGAAGTTAATTTAACTAACTGAGGAAATGCATCTCTAAACATTCCCGAAATCCTTAATGTAACATCAACTCTTGGCCTATCGAGAACAGATAAAGGAATGATTTCTAAGTCAACTACTCTTCTTGAGGGTCCATCCCAAATAGGCTGTACTCCTAATAAATATAGTATTTGACAAATGTCTTCACCACCATTTCTCATTGTGGATGTTGCCCATACAGATATTGCTATATTTTTTAAATCTTCTCCATTATCTTGTTTGTATAAATCAAGTATTTGTGAAGCGGATTGACAACCAACACTCCATGCTGATTCAGTTGGCAGTCCTCTCGAATCAACTGAAAAGAAATTTTTACCAGTGGGTAAAGCTTCAGTTTTACCTCTCGTAGGGGCTCCAGATGGACCACTTTTTACATATTGTCCATTTAATGAATTAATAAATGATAATTTTTCATTATATGAAGAATTAATGATTGGATATAGAATCTCTTTTTTTAATAATAAAAAATAATTATTATGTTTTTTTTCATTAAAGAAATAGTGTATTATTTTTTGATTTTTATATTTTTCTAGATTTTTTATATTGGTATTCTTTTTGTAAAAAAACAAATATATTAAATACTTTGCTTGTTGTTCCAAAAAATCAATAGCCATTCTAAAGTTTAAAATGTTTTTGTTGGAAAAAGTCAATAATATTTTTTTATCATTTTCACTTAACTTTTGATCATATTTATTTGTCCAAGGATCCAAATCTAGTTTTAAATGTTTTGCTATATATTGAACAATCCCAATTCGATTCGTATTTGGCACTCTAGCGATACACAAGAATAAATTTATTTCATTAATGTCATTCTGCCTATTACCAAAAATATGCAAACCTGTCCTAATTTGAGATTCTTTAATTTTGCAAAGAAAAGAATCAATCTCTTCAATTTGATTATTTTTATTATTTAAAGTGATTTCGTTAAAATCCATTTTAATTAATTCAAAAATGGATTTTTCTATAATTTCTATCCGATTAGAATTTAATAATTTTGCTTCAAAATATTCGTCTAAATAATTTTCTAATATTGAATATTTACCATATAATTCTGACCTATCCAAAGGAGGGGTTAAATGATCAATAATTGTTGCAGCAGTTCTTCTTTTAGCTTGGGATCCTTCTCCAGGATCATTTACGATAAAAGGATATATGTTTGGTATTGCTGGACAAATAATATTTGGAAAACATTTATTACTGAGACCTATAGATTTGCCAGGTAACCATTCAACAGTCCCATGTTTACCAATATGGCAAATAGCATTTGCGTTAAAAACTTTTTCAATCCATAAATATTGTGCTAAATATCTATGGGGAGGTGGAAGATCGGGAGAATGAATATCTCTATCACTGAAAGCGTCATAACCTCGCTGAGGTTGAATCAATAATGTTATTTTTCCAAATCTAATACCATTTATTGAGAAGCCTTCATTATCAAGATCGATAGCTTCTGATGGTTTGCCCCAACGGTTAACAATAATATTTTTTGGTTCAAGTTCTAAATAGTTCCAATATTTTAAATATTCACTAAGTGGTAAGTAATCTAATGGTTTATTATTTTGAGATTCAAGATCATTAGTTCTAGTTTTTATAAGTATTGACATTAATTCCGAAGAATCTTGAGGATAATTACAAGATCCAAGATCATACCCTTCTTCTTTTAACCAGTTAAGAATATTTATTATCGAAGATGGTGTATTAAGACCAACACCATTACCGATTCTTCCATTCTTTACTGGATAATTACTTATTATTAAACAAATTTTTTTATCAAAATTATTAAGTTTTTGAAGTTTCACATAATTTGTTGCGAATTTTGAAATCCATTTAATACCTACTTGATCAGCTTTGTAACTGGTTATTTCACTGTAAAGAGTATTTTTTTCAGAAATTATTTCTTTAAATGCTGAAGGACAGGTAGTAATCCTTCCATCAAATTCAGGAATAATTATTTGCATTAATAAATCAGATGAATTCATTCCAATGGATGAATTTAACCAATTTTTTCTTGATCTATTTGAAGAGAGAAGCTGTAAAATTGGAATTTTAAGAGAAGTAAAAATATTTGTAGAATTTTCAATTAATTCGTTATTATTGATTTGAGATGAAGAAAATGAAGTTGTGGTAATTATTAATTTAATATCTTCCTTTTTAAAAATATCTATCAATTTCTTTTGAATAATATGATCTTTTAGTGTGGAAATAAATAACGTTTTAGGCGATAGTCCGCATCTTCGTAACTGCAAATTAAGTTTTTCGTTTACTTCAATCTCATTAGCCAAAAAAAGTGATTTATAGGATATTATTCCTATTTTTTCGCCTTTTTCAATTTTCCAATCATATAAATAAGGATCTGCATAAAAACTAATATTCAAAAACTCATCAGGAATTAATGTTTCATTTACCTTTAGATAATTTAAACAATTAAGAAATTTTCTATAATTGTCCATTCCTCCCGCTCTTAGTAATCTAGAAATATTTAATGCAATATTTTTATCTATACTACTTATTTCACTTAAGGAAACTTCCTGATCAACGGTACCTGATAGGATTACTAACTTCCTTTTTTTATTAACTGCTTGCCAATTTAAAAGTTGTTCAATTCCATAGTTCCATGTACCTTTATCTCCAAAAATTCTTAGTATGACAACTTTTGCATAATTAATTGTTTTTAATAAATAATTATCTATTTGAGCTGAGGAATTTAAATTAGAAATTTCTAAAGCTCTTATATTATTTTTTAATGAAGCAAATTCCTTTTCTAACAATAAGTTTGAGATGAGATTTAAATCAGCTTTGACACTTGTTATAAAAATAAAATCTGCCGCTGGTTGCTCAATTAAATCATCCTTATTCTTTTCATTTCCTGCTATATTTAATATCCTGTGCATTTTTATATATAAATAAGGTTTAGAATACGTAAGTAGGATAAAACAAGTTTACCTTAATTAAATAAATTGAATATGCATGAATTTCTTCCATACGCCTGGTTCGAAGGTAAATGTATACCATTTAAAGAAGCAAAAATATCTATAGCTACTCATGCACTACATTATGGTACTGCTGCATTTGGAGGAATGCGAGCGATACCTAACCCTACAAATAAAGAAGAATTCCTTTTATTTAGAACTGATAAACACATAAAAAGATTATCTCAAAGTGCAAAATTACTCTTAACTGATATTTCTGAAGAATATATTTTTAAAGCCTTAGAGGAAGTTATAAAAAGAAATAAGCCAGAAAAACCTATTTATATTAGACCATTCGTATATACAAGCGATTTAGGTATAGCTCCAAGATTACACAATATTGAAACAGATTTCTTTATGTATTGTATTGAACTTGGAGATTATCTATCCCCAGATGGAGTTTCTTGCAGAATGAGTAGTTGGACTAGACAAGAAGATAGATCTCTCCCATTAAGAGGAAAAATAAGTGGGGCTTATATTACTAGTTCTTTAGCTAAAACAGAAGCTAGTTTATCGGGTTTTGATGAAGCTTTGTTATTAAATTCAAGTGGTAAGGTAAGCGAAGCTAGTGGTATGAATTTATTTATAGTAAGAAATGGAGACTTAATCACTCCTGGTGTTGATCAAGATATCCTTGAGGGTATTACTAGAGCTAGTGTAATTGAATTAGCAAAATCTTTTGGAATAAATGTAATTGAAAGGCCTGTTGATAAAACAGAATTATTAATAGCAGATGAAGTTTTTCTAACTGGTACAGCAGCAAAAATTACACCAGTTAAAAAAATTGAATCAAGTGAATTAAATGGTGAAAGACCAATAATGAATAAATTAAAAAGTAAGCTTATAGAAATAACAGAAGGTCGTTCTCAAGACTATGATAATTGGGTAACAAGAATTTCTCTAAAATAAATTAATTTTTAACTAAAAATGGAATCTTTCAGAACCTATTTAAATAGAGATGAAAAGCCATTAATAATTTTTGACGGGGGTACTGGAACATCTTTTCAGAACTTAAATCTTACTGCCGAAGACTTTGGAGGAAAAGAACTAGAGGGTTGTAATGAAAACCTTGTTTTATCTTCACCAAAGGTCGTTGAAAAGGTTCATAATTCATTCTTAGCAGCAGGTTGTCATGTTATAGAAACTAATACTTTTGGAGCCTCATCAATAGTTCTTGATGAATATGATATTGCGGATAAGGCATATGAGATAAATAAAAATGCTGCATTAATAGCCAAAAAGGCTGCTGTCAAATATGCATCAGTAGATAAGCCAAGGTTTGTTGCTGGCTCAATTGGACCCACTACTAAATTACCTACGTTAGGGCATATAGATTTTGATGAATTAAAGCAATCATATAAAGAACAAATATATGGTCTTACAGATGGAGGAATTGATCTTCTTTTAATTGAAACTTGTCAAGATGTATTACAAATTAAATCTGCCTTATTAGCTTCTAAAGAAGTACTTGATAGTAAAAATATAGATATACCTATTATGGTATCAATAACAATGGAAACAACAGGTACTATGCTTGTTGGATCTGACATCGCCTCTGCATTAACAATATTAGAACCATTTAACATAGATATCCTTGGACTGAATTGTGCAACTGGTCCAGAACAAATGAAAGAACATATTAAATATTTATCTGAAAATTCTCCTTTCGCTATAAGCTGTATTCCTAATGCAGGACTTCCTGAAAATATTGGTGGTGTTGCTCACTATAGATTAAAGCCAATAGAATTGAAGATGCAGTTAATGAATTTTATATATGACTTTAAAGTTCAATTAATAGGTGGATGTTGTGGGACAACACCTGAACATATTAAATATCTTTCTTCAATAATCGATGAAATTACCTATAACGAAAGGTCTAACAAAATTGGGAATAACAATTTAAGTGGTTATATTCCTTCTGCATCATCAATATATAATTCTGTACCATACAAACAAGACAATTCTATCTTGATTGTAGGAGAAAGATTAAATGCAAGTGGATCTAAAAAGGTAAGGGAGTTATTAAATAACGACGATTGGGATGGACTAGTTTCAATTGCCAAGCAACAACAAAAAGAAAATGCACACGTTCTTGATGTGAATGTTGATTATGTGGGGAGAGACGGAGTGAAAGATATGAAAGAAATAACTTCAAGACTAGTCACCAATATAAATTTGCCATTAATGATTGACTCTACAGATGCTGACAAAATGGAAAGTGGATTAAAGTCAGCTGGTGGTAAATGTATTATAAATTCCACCAATTACGAAGATGGTAATGAAAGATTTGATCAAGTACTAAATTTAGCCTTAGGGTATGGTTCAGGTCTTGTTGTAGGAACTATTGATGAAGATGGAATGGCAAGGAATGCAGATAAAAAATATATCATTGTAAAACGAGCGCTTAATAGAACTAGAGAATGTGGCTTGTCAGATTATGAGCTATTTTTTGATCCATTAGCTCTGCCAATATCTACTGGGATAGAAGAAGATAGATTAAACGCTAAAGAAACAATTACTGCTATATCAAAAATTCGTGAAAATTTTCCAGATATTCATATCATACTGGGGATATCAAACATTAGTTTTGGTCTTTCACCATTATCAAGAATTAATCTAAATTCAATATTTTTAGATGAATGTATTAAAGCAGGATTGGATTCTGCTATCATCGCACCAAATAAAATTTTGCCTTTATCAAAAATTTCTGAAGAAACAAAAAAGCTCTGCTTAGATTTGATATATGACAAAAGAGAATTTGAAGATGATATTTGTATTTATGATCCATTAGTAGAATTAACCAAGGCTTTTCAAGATTTATCTATTCAAGATTTCAAAAAAGCATCCATTGAAAATAAAAATCTAACTCTGGAAGAAAGTCTAAAAAATCATATTATTGATGGAGAAAAATTAGGTTTAGAGGATCAATTAAATAAAGCGTTAAAAAAATATAAACCTCTTGAAATAATTAATACTTTTTTACTTGATGGGATGAAAGTTGTAGGAGATTTATTTGGTTCAGGTCAAATGCAATTGCCATTTGTACTCCAATCAGCAGAAACGATGAAATTTGCTGTTTCAATTTTAGAACCATATATGGAAACTGTAGATGAAAACATATCAAATGGAAAACTCTTAATTGCAACTGTCAAAGGCGATGTTCATGATATTGGAAAAAATTTGGTAGACATAATACTTACAAATAATGGTTATGACGTAATAAATCTTGGAATAAAGCAAGATGTTTCAGCAATTATAGATGCACAAAAAAAGCACAATGCAGATTGCATAGCTATGAGTGGATTACTTGTTAAATCAACTGCTTTTATGAAAGATAATTTAGAAGCATTTAACAATGAAAATATTAGTGTACCAGTAATATTAGGAGGCGCAGCCTTAACCCCAAAATTTGTAAATGAGGACTGCAGCAAAATATATAAAGGGAAAATATTGTACGGAAAAGACGCGTTCACTGATCTTAAATTTATGAATGAATATATGGATAATAAAAAAAAGGGTAATTGGTCAAATACAGAGGGTTTCATTAACAATGAGGGTATAAATATTAATTTAGCTTCATCGAAATCCAACTCTCAAGCTGTTAAAAAATCAATATCTATAGATATAGAGACTTCTAAATTAAATT
Source organism: Prochlorococcus sp. AG-347-L19 (assembly GCA_003278895.1). Taxonomy (GTDB): domain Bacteria; phylum Cyanobacteriota; class Cyanobacteriia; order PCC-6307; family Cyanobiaceae; genus Prochlorococcus_A. Next base: position 29,191 of record QCCO01000004.1, on the reverse strand, counting down.
TAAAAGAAAATTTTAAAAGATCTAAATTTATAAATGAAGAAGAACCAATTCAAGCCCCTTTCTTGGGAACGAAAGTCTTGAACGAGATTGATATAGATTTAAATAAGTTAATTTTTTATTTAGATACAAAAGCTCTATTTAGCGGACAATGGCAAATAAAAAAAGGAAAAAACCAAAGCGTAGATGAATACAATAACTATTTGGATTCATATGCTAAACCATTGCTAGATAGATGGTTAGAGACAATTGTAGAAAAAAAACTTATTTCACCCAAAGCAGTTTATGGATATTTCAGATGCGGTAGAAAAGATAATAGTATTTTCTTATTTGATGATAAATCATTAAATAAAATTTCCGAATTTAATTTTCCAAGACAAAAATCTGGGAATAATTTATGCATAGCTGATTTTTATTGTGATTTGATAAAGGATAAACCGATAGATATATTTCCTATGCAGGCAGTCACGATGGGCGATATTGCTAGTGAATATTCTCAAAAATTATTTAAAGAAGATAAATATAGCGATTATTTATTATTCCATGGACTTACAGTGCAACTAGCAGAAGCTCTAGCTGAGTATGTCCATGCATTAATTCGTATTGAATGTGGTTTTAGTACTGAAGAACCAGACAATAATAGAGAAATACTAGCTCAAAAATATAGAGGAGCTAGATATTCTTTTGGTTATCCTGCATGTCCAAAAGTATCTGATTCAAACATACAATTATCATTGTTGGATACAAAAAGAATAAGCTTGACCATGGATGAATCTGAACAACTTCATCCAGAACAAAGTACTACAGCTATCATTTCACTGCACTCAAAAGCTAAATATTTCAGCGCTTAATCTAAATCTTTAGTTGTTTTCTAAATATTCAATAATTTCTTCTTGAATTTCTTCCATCGTTTCATTATCACCTAAATCAAGTCCCTCTCCCGCGGCGTCCTGTGTTAACTCAAGATAATATGAAGCACCATCACTAGATAAAAATTCTAATGCAGAAGTTTCATCACTATCTTTAAAAGCTTTATAAAGAGCTTTAAATGCTATGTTTTCAGTAAAGTCCCAATCCATAATGAAAAAAACCTTATTAGAATTATTACCTCCTTACCCCCCATACTCGTCAACCTTTTTTAAAGAAATGTTGGTGTTTTATTATTATTAAAAAAATCTATGACCATAAATAATCAAAATCAGTTAAATGTCCTTGGAGAAAAAATTGAGATTTGTAGTTGCGCACCTATGACAGGGTGGTTCAGGGATGGATTTTGCAACTATGACAAGAATGATGGAGGGAATCATTCCATATGTTGTGTGATGGATGATAATTTCCTGAAATATAGTAAATCACAAGGTAATGATTTGATTACTCCCATGCCTATTTATTCCTTCCCAGGACTAAAGGATGGTGATCATTGGTGTATTTGTCTTGATAGGTGGAAGCAAGCATTATTAGACGGTCTTGCACCAAAAGTAATATTAGAATCAACTAATATTGTAGTCTTAGAATCAGTACCTCTTGAAAAATTGAAAGAATATCAATTTAATAAAAAGTAATTACAAGTTTATTTTTTTTTTTAAAATGGTTATGATAAATTTTTTTTAATGAGTTTAGAAATATATTGGAAAAAAGCATTAGAACAAACTCAATTATCAATTGATGATGAATCTTTATATCCTCTCAAAACTGATATTATTACAAGAGATTTATATGAAAAAGACGACTTCATAATTAGGAAACTCGATACTTCAAAATTTATTAAAAAAAAAATTTATGGTCCTAAGCAAAATCCGTTTTGTCCTTGGGAAAAGATACTAGAAATTGATAAAATTGGTGATAATCATCAACTAATATTAAATAAGTACCCTGTACAAAAAGGTCATATTTTACTTATTACAAATGAATGGAAACCTCAAAATGGATGGTTAGATATTAAAGATTGGAGAGCGATCCAACAAGTTAATAATGATACTAGTGGATTATGGTTTTTCAATAGTTCTCCAATTGCGGGAGCAAGTCAACCTCACAGACATTTTCAACTTCTGCGTAGATCTAAAGGTGAGATATCATGCCCTAGAGAAAAGTGGTTTTTAGAGATGAACTCATATCAAGATTTAGATAGTAAGCTTAAAAAAAATATTATTGTATCCAAATTTAATTTTATAGAAAATCCATCATGTCTTTTTGAGTTTTACTTAGAATTATGCAAGAAATTGGGACTTGGGGATCCTATTAGTGATAAGAAACCGATATGTCCTTATAACATTTTAATAACTAATAAATGGATCGCTATTATAAAAAGAAAAAATGATCATATTCATGGTTTCAGTATTAACGGTTTAGGATTTGCAGGATATCTACTAGTAACTGAAAATTCAAATATTAATTATTTAAAGAAATTTGGCCCTGAAAAACTTCTAGAAAGTTTTGTTTGAATACTAATTAGTTACCTCAACTTCCTTATCCCTGCTTATTTGGTTTTCTAGAACTTCTATAGATGCTGTTACAGATGCAATTTTACGTTCAAGTGAATCCTTAATATAATTGAGCATTTCTAATTTCTTGTGTTGATAAAAACTCTTTTTTTCTTTAGATGTTTTGGAATAACAATTAAACATTTTTTTTATTTTTATTATAAAAAGGTACTTAATTGACTTGTGACATAAAAATAAATTGGTTTTAATTTAAAAACAATATTCCTTGTGGACTTTCAATTTTTTTTGAATAAAATTAAATAAATTCCATACTCTTCAAGAAAATATTATTGAATATTCCTGAAAATTCAAATACAAAAAGAATTTCAATTGATTTACCTGAGGAACTAATTTCCAGGTTTGATCAATTGCGAAAAGAGTGGGGATTTAGAGCAAGGGGACCTGTAATAGAAAAGATACTTAAAGAACTTCTTCAAGAAGATGATTTACTACCTAAGAACCAACAGCAAGAAATAGACTTTAACTATAAGAATAATAATGAAAATTTAAATATTGATGAAGATACTGCATTGGTATTAATTAAATCAGACGTAAAAAAAGAAGTTAATGAGATATCTTTGAATAAAAGATCTACAAAAAACAATCAATATAAAGAAAAAGCCAACTCAAATATAAGCCTTCCCAATTTCGTTGAAAAAAAAGTAAAGAATCTTAGAAGAAGTATTAATAGTGAAAAATTAAAGGAGAATATTAATGATATTCAAATTAATACAATCAAAGAAACTGATTTAATAAAATGTCGAATTGAGTTAATTAGTCATTGGAAAACCTTATATGGATCAGTTCCTAATGACCATGTAGTAGAAGCTTCAATGGATTGGTTTGAAAGAGATATATGGCCAAATCTTGATGGAACTGAATATCTACCCTTTACTTGGAGTGCCGCCAATAAATTAATTTCAGAATTATGCCCATTTTGGGTAAAGAAAAATCCATCCCTTGAAATTGTTTTATTAATGATTGGCGTTTTAGAAGACCCTTTTGCTACATCAGATCTGATAAATAGAATACCAACACTTATGAGAAGGTTTGTAAGTAGATTTAAGCGAAATAATAGATCAAATTCATTTGAAACTTTGGACTCAACAATGACAGTACATGGAGCACTTAAATTATTGAATTTATCAACATCAGCAGGATCAGCACATACATTCCGTAAAATTAGGGAGGCCTATAAATCAATAGCCTTGGAGACACATCCAGATGCTGGAGGATCAACAGATCAAATGAGAAAATTAAATGAAGCGTATCAATTGCTAAAAAATCTATATAGAGATTAGTATAGTAATTCTCAAATAAGACTATTTATAAGTCTAATTAATAGTCTCATATAAGATAACTGTTAAATCTAAAAAATTATAATATTAATCAATTATTTTTATTCAAATTTATGAAAGCAAAAATTATGTATAAATGAAATTAAGATAAAATTTACTTTTAAAAAATAAAAAATATAATTGTATTGAAATTCTTATATAAGACTAATTATTGGTCTACTATTTAGTCTTAAAATAGATAAGTAAGATAAATAAATTAATCGATTTGAATGAATCATGTCCAATGTCCTTAATGCCTGGGAGAAATTAAAAATTGAACAATAAATCAATAAATTATGTCCTTTCATTGTCCAAGAAATTAATAAGAGCTAGAAAGTATTGCTATAAGTGCCTTTTAATTTCTTCCGTACTGCCTTAAAGACAGTACTACTTAGATTGAAGCTTTTCAATGGCAGTTTGTTTGTCAATACTAGGGACATCGCTTAATCCATTAGCATCAAACCAAGGGGCACTTGCCCAATCAAAACCATCTCCAAAAGTATTATCTGGCGCAGTTATATACCAATGACATGAAGCGTCTGGTATGTCAATAGCACATTTTGACCAATCATCTGACCACTGGGGAACTTGTACCCACAGCACAGAAGATAAAAGTAGAGATATAAGATTGATCATGAATGCAATTATACAACATTAATTAGTTTTTTAGGATTATCATCTATCTTATATAAGAATTATCTAAAGACTAATTTTTAGTCTCATATAAGATTAACAATACATTTAATTCCTCAGTTTAGTATGAAAATATTTTTCAACATTAGAAATGATATTTGAATGTATTGATGCAATGTCCGAGTCAAGTAATGTTTTATCTTTATCTCTATAAGATAATCTAAACGTATAACTTATATGATCATCTCCAAATTTACTATCTTCAAATACATCAAGTAAATTTACATCCTCTAAGAGATTTTTTCCTTTTTTTCTTATCTGTGATGTTATTTCGCTAATTAAAAATTTCTTACTGAAAACAAAATTTATATCCCTTTCCATTTTCGGAACAATTGGGTATTGCTTATATATTGGAATCCATTTATTTTTTCTTGTACTAGCTCCCAATAGGTTAGAAACATCTATGTTAAATAAATAAACTTTTTTTAATGACTTCTTTTCTAATATTAGTTTGGGATGTATTTCACCAAAATAACCTGCATCTTTCCCTTCTATAACTAATTTAGCTGTTCTTCCTGGATGTAGAAAATCAATTGAATCAGTGGGTTTATCTTCAATTTTTATGTTCAAAGATGATAAAGCCTCCTTTAACTTTCCTCTGGCCTGATAATAATTAAGATCGTCATTCTTACCCGAATTTATCCATTTTCCAAAATTTTTATTTCCATAAATCGCACCATTCAGAACTTCTTCTTGAATGAAATCATTTTTCTTTTGAAAAATATTTCCAATTTCAAATATATAACAACTTGTCTGTCCAGCTTTTATATTACGGTTCACTATCTGCAAATGTTCTTTCCAGATATTATCTCTAAGACAGCTTGTTTCTAATAACAAAGGATTAGAAATTTTTATAAGTTTTTCATTATCTTCAGGAACAAGAGAGTAGCTTAGTACCTCGTTAAAACCATTTTCTATAAAACCATTTTTTACTTTTCTCAATGCCAACTGTTCTGATGACAATTTTCCAGGGTTAATTGGATTAGGAAGTTTTAAGTCAAATCTGTCATACCCTATTAATCTCGCTATTTCTTCAATTAAATCTATTTCTCTTATTAAATCATGTGATCTATTAGGAATTACTGCTACATCCCAGCCATATTTTTTATTCTTTAAAGTACAACCTATTAGTGTTAATTTATCAACTATTTCATTATCAGATAAATTTCTTTTTTCAAATTGATCGTTAATTATTAATGGACCAAGAATTTTATGTATTCGATTTCTCCGTAGTTTAATAAATATATCCTCATTACTTATTAAATTGGAAGAATTGATGATTGGGGAATTAATAGAAAAATATTTTTCTAAAAGATTAATTGCCCTTGTTACTGCACTTATTGTATTTTTTGATGAAATCCCTTTTTCATACCTGCTGCTAGATTCTGTTCTTATGCCAACCGCCTTTGAAGATTTTCTTATAGTAACTGGATTAAAAACGGCACCTTCTAAGTAAATAGATGAGGTAGTATGTGTTACTGAAGTCTCTAAACCGCCTATCACCCCAGCAATAGCTACCGGTTTATCACAACAAGTAATAACGGTGATATTGTCATTTAAGTCATATTCTCTACCATCTAAGCAAATAAGGCTTTCGTTATCCTTGCCTTTTCTTACAGAGAAATCTTCTGGAGAAACTTCTTTACCAATTAAGTTTGACAATTTATCTTTATCAAACGCATGCAAAGGTTGACCTTGTTCTAAAAGAATATAATTTGTCAAATCAACTAGAAGATTAATAGATTTTATACCTGATTTTTCTATACGGTCTTTAAGCCAATTTGGCGATAATTTCTCTCCATTTACTCCATCAACGCAGGTTATTGTATAAATGCAATTAGTTTCTATAGCTTCTGGACAAAGTTTAATTTCCTTAAGTATTTGAATATTATATTTATGGTTTAATTCTGGAATATAAAAGGTGGATTCTAAAAGGGCAGAAATTTCACGGGCTATGCCTATAACAGACATTCCGTCAGGTCTATTAGCTGTAATAGCTAAATCAAATATAAAATCATTTAATTGAAGCAAGTCAGACCCTGGAGTACCTAATTCATGTTTTAAGGCTAAATTTTCATCTATGATCTCTATCCCTTCGCTAGAGTCCTCTAAACCAAGTTCCTGCAGTGAACATATCATTCCTTCACTCATGACACCTCTAATTTCACTTCTTTTAATTGTTAAATCAACTGCATTTAATTTCGCGCCGACAGTAGCAACATAAACATAAATATTTGGTTTAATATTGCTCGCACCACAGATAATTTGTAGATTCTTTGAATTACCAATATCAACTTGGCAAATGGAAAGTTTGTTAGATCCTTCGTGTTTTACAACAGATAATACCTTACCTAAAACAACACCACTTACATTTTCTGAACAATCTTCTAATGATTCAACCTCAAATCCACCAATAGACAATTTCTCTGAGAGATCTTTAGGAGTACAAGTAATTTCTACTAAATTTTTCAACCAATTTTGAGAAACTTTCATATATATTTTTTAATCAATGATGATAAAAGAAATGAGTATATCTTCAAAAAAGTTTGTTGAAGATGTACAATAGAGAATTATACAATAAAGTACTAATTAAAATGGCCAAAAAAGGGACAAGAGTTGTAGTGACCCTAGAATGTACTGAAGCTAGGACAAGCACAGATCCTAAGAGATCAAATGGTGTCTCAAGATATACTACTGAAAAGAATCGTAGAAATACAACTGAAAGATTAGAACTAAAAAAGTTTAATCCTCATTTAAACAGAATGACAATTCACAAAGAAATTAAGTAATCAAATCAAATCAAATTAAATCATGCCTAATTCAATTTTTAAAAAACAATTATCACCTATCAAACCTGGAGATCCTATTGACTATAAGGATGTAGAACTACTAAAAAAATTCATAACTGAGAGGGGCAAAATCCTACCAAGAAGGATGACAGGTTTAACCTCTAAGCAACAAAGAGATCTTACATTAGCTGTTAAGAGAGCAAGAATTGTAGCTCTTTTACCCTTCGTAAATCCAGAAGGATAATTTCTTATTGAATATAGTTGGCACTGTAATTAATATCTCAAATATTTGAAAGATTTAACTAATTTAAAAACATATATTATTGACTCTGATGATCCACATGAGGTTGATGACGCTATTTCATTGGAAATAAAGGAAGGAAATAAAAAAAATTTATGGATACATATTAGTAATCCATGCAAACTCTTTTTGCATGACTCTAATATTGATTTAAATGCAAGAAAGAGAAATAGCAGTTTATATTTAATTGATCAATATGTCCCAATGTTATCTAAAGATATTCTTGAAAAGGCAAATCTAGCTCAAAATAAAGTTTCGGAAACTATTAGTGCAGCAATAGAATTCAATGACGATGGATCAATAAATAAATATGAAATAACTGAAGCAATAATAAAACCAAAATATCAATTATCATATGAAGATGCAAATGAAATATTAGAAATAGAACCTAAAGAAGAAATGGAATTAATAGAGATTAAAAATTTATTAGAAAAAAGTTTAACATTCAGAAAGAAACAAGGAGCAATTATTTTTGAAAGTCCTAATAGTAAAATTAAATTAAATAAAGATAAGATTATACTAACTAAATTAGAGAAAACAATATCACAAATTATAGTTGCAGAATCAATGATATTAATGGGTTATGTTACAAGTTTATTTTTAGATAAATATAATTTAGCTGCTGCATTTAGGATTCAAAAATTAAACTGTAATCCAGCTGAAATACTTAATAATTATAATGATAGTGATATTAAATATATAATATTAAAACAATATATGGGAAGAAGTTACATAACTACTAAGCCAGGAATCCATGAATCATTAGGCCTTAAAATATATGTACAAAGCACATCCCCATTGAGAAGATATCTTGATTTAATTATACAAAGGCAAGTCTATAATAAGATTAATAATTATGAAGTTCTAAGTAAAGATTCAGTCTCTAAGATAATTGATTATTCAAAGAATAGACAATCAGAGAATAATAATATATTCAAAAATAATAAATTTAAATATTTAACATTATTTTTTAAGAATGAAAATAAATCCTTTTATAAAATAATATTTGTTAAGTGGATAAATCATAAAAAAAATATTGCTTTGGTTTTTTTTCCAGAATATTCACTAGAAATACTTATTAATCTTTTTGTATCAATAGAAATATATAGTAATAAAATATATAAAGTTAAATATATTAAAAATAATAGTAATCTTTTAGAGTTTATTTATTAATAAGATAATAAATATAATAGGTTGTTATTAGTTTAAAAAATATTTGTTAGTATTAATAAAAAAGCTTTATGAGTTTTGTCATTACTACACCTTTATATTATGTTAATGATAAACCTCATTTAGGTAGTGTATATACAACAATAATTTGTGACTCAATAGCTAGGTATAAAAGGCTTGCAGGTGAAGATGTTATTTTCATCACTGGTGTTGATGAACATGGTTTAAAAATACAAAGAACAGCTAATGAAAAGGGTATTGAACCAAAATCACATTGTGATGAAATCTCAGAAGTCTTTAATAGTAATTGGAAAAGTTGGAATATATCCTTTGATAAATTTATAAGAACAAGCTCAACAAATCATGAATTTGTTGTTAATGAATTTTATGAAAGAGTAAAAGCATCAGATGATATCTATATGGGAGTTCAAAAAGGTTGGTATTGTGTCGGTTGTGAAGAATTTAAAGATAATCCAGAAAACTCATCAACATACAAGTGTCCGATACATCAAAAAAATCTAGAATGGAAAAATGAAGAGAATCTCTTTTTTAGGCTTTCAAAATATCAAAAAGAAATTGAGAAAATAATCAATGAACCTTCTTTTATAGAGCCAATAGAAAGAAAGAATGAAATTATAAATTTTGTATCTAGAGGTTTAAAGGATTTTTCAATTTCAAGAACAAATGTCTCATGGGGAATACCTGTCCCTGGTTGCGATAACCATACCTTTTATGTATGGTTTGATGCTTTACTTGGATATGTAAGCGCCATTAGCTGTGATGCTACAGAACATTCATTGGAAAAATCAATTAATGGAGGATGGCCAGCTGATGTTCATTTTATTGGTAAAGATATTCTGAGATTCCATGCTGTATATTGGCCCGCAATGCTCATTTCTGCAAATATGAAAGTTCCTAAAAAAGTTTTTGGGCATGGGTTTCTTACAAGAGAGGGTCAAAAAATGGGTAAAAGCTTGGGAAATGTACTCGACCCTGATTTATTGCTTACAAAATATGGAAATGATCCTGTAAGGTGGTACCTCATTAAAGACATATCATTAGGAAATGATGGAGATTTTCAAGATAAAAGATTTGTTGACATTATCAATAATGACTTAGCTAATACAATTGGTAATTTATTAAATAGAACATCGTCTATGTCTAGAAAATGGTTTGATAATAAAGTTCCAAATAATGAAAAATTTTCAAGTGAAAATAAATTAGAGAATTTCGCCAAAATTGCAGTTGAAAATTATATTTATAACTTTGATAACTACAAATTAGATATGGCAGCTAATGAAGTTCTTAGCTTAGCAATTAATACAAATTTGTATTTGAATGATAATCAGCCATGGATGTTAATAAAAGATAAAGATAATCTACCTTTAGTTAAACAAATTATTTATAACGTTTTAGAAAGTACCCGAATAATAGGATTGTTATTAATACCTTTATTGCCCGAATTATCTACAAAAATTAATGAGCAACTTGGTTCTATATACAGAGAAGAAATTCCTTGGAAACAACAATTAAGTTGGGGATTATTAGTAAGTGACTCAAGTCTTCCCAAACCCACTCCAATCATAAATAAACTGGAGTATGAGCAACATTTATAGATTTATAATATTCCTTTCACTATTTATACTTGGTTGTGCCCCAAATGAAATTGATGAACATAAAGTAATACAAAAAATAGATAATTTAGATATGACTATTTTCTCTAAAAGTGGAGAAAAAATATATTCAATTACTAGTCCAAATTCAAGTTATGACACTATTGAATTAAAATTCGAACTAAAAAACCCTATCATTAATATTCTTAACGGTGAAGGAACTAAATATATCATTAGTTCAGAGGAATCAACATTATCAAACAACAATAAGCTCCTAAAATTGAAAGGAAATGTTAAATTAAAAACTCTTAAAAAAGATGGAGATTTTTTATATGCTGATAATTTTATTTGGAATATAGAAAATACTAACTATCTATTAGAGGGTAATATAAAATTTGAAAATCAAAATATTATCTTAAATTCAGGAAAAGCCATATTGGGTTCAGATAATATAATTGAATTTTTCAATCCAGTAAAATATATAATAAAAGATGAAAATAACGAAAATAAATATGAAATAAATTCAGAAAATGCCTATTATAACTTAACTACTGAATCAGTAAGTTTTAAAGCAAAAGATAAAAGAGTTAGATCAATAATTTATTTTTAAATTTTATTTTTAGAAAAAATATTATTAATTTTTTTTGACCAGTTATTTATCCATTTTTCATCAGACTTCGTAAAACACTTAGCACTCCAGCCTCCAATTAATATAAAAGCCTTATTATTTATAGGTACAACTAAGATAGAAGGGATTTCAGCACAAAAATTAAAAAATTCATCTCTTCCAGGATAAAACTTAGTGTTTGCTAATGATATTAATTTCATATCTTTTATAGATCTCAGACAAGTTTCCCCAGGTTTAAAATCATTACTTGAAGTGATTCCCCTCCTCAATATATTAACGCCATCATTGTGAATTAATATTGCTGCTGCTGCTGTAGAAGTTAATATTGCTTCAGAACCCCATGCAAGTTCATCGATAACTTCATCAGGCATGTTTTTATCGAAGAGAAACTTATTTTCTCCTTTTAAAGAAGCTTTATTACCAGCTAATGGTTCGAATTGTTTAAATAAAAAACCTATCAAAATAATAATTAATGAAGCTATTGCGGCTAAAACTTGTGCTCTTTCAAGCTCAGGAGTGATTGTTTCTATTGAAATGAAATTTGCTATTTGAAAAATAAAGAGTATTGCACCGATTAATATTAATGATTTCCCATTGAATCCCATACCTTAAATATGTTATTTCTAATTAAATTATGCAAATATTATATTGTTTAGTACATTTAAAATTACTCAAACATATGGTTTTTTATATATAATTAATCAAAACCTTTCAAAATGAACTTAAAAATCAATAAATATATACTTTCTTTTATCTTTACTGGCTTAATTTTTATTCTTATCCCTTCGACAACATACGCGAATGAAGTTTTTAGCATAAATAAATTTTTTGGTATTACTCAACAGAAGACTGTTATAAATTACGAAAAAAGTCAGCCTTCATCTATTGACAACCCTGTAGTGGATCCAAATTTTAACACTATGAGATCAAATGATACTGAGAGTTCAACTGCTACTTATATAGTCGTAGGTTTGTTAATTGCTGCCACAATTATTCCATTAGCAACATGGTGGTATTTCTCTAAATAATAGAGAATTCATGAATGCCAAGGATTTTAGTATTAGTAATTATTCATCATATATAGTTTTTATTACAGGGGGGACAAAAAGTGGCAAAAGTGAATTCGCGGAGCATCTTGCGAAGAGGGTAAAAAAATTGTCATATGTTGCCTTATCTGAAAACAATTTGGATGATAAAGAATGGCAAGATAAAATTAATCTACATCGAAAAAGAAGGCCAAAAGATTGGAAATTAATAGAAACGACGGATCTAATAAATACACTAATGAAAGAAGAAGGTCCATTATTAATTGATTCGATTGGCGGATTCGTTATGAAAAGTATTGGCAAGGAACAGCATGAATGGTCAACAAAAATGAATTCACTTATAAGTCTCTTAATGAAAAGAAAAAGCATAACAATTATTGTTGGAGAACAAGTAGGTTGGAGTCTTGTATCTGAATATAAAATTGGTAATACTTATATTGAAAGAATTGGCGAACTTCAAAAGAGAATAACCAAAATATCAAAAGATAATTGGCTGGCAATAAATGGCAGAGCAATCAAAATAGATGAAATAAGTATTGAGATACCTATTTAAAATTGGAAGTCGCTCTTTTTGAACCTAGAATCCCACAAAATACTGGTAACATAGCCAGATCATGTGCAGCTTTTAATATACCTTTAAATCTTATAGAGCCCTTGGGTTTTAAACTTGAAGATAAATATTTAAAAAGAGCAGGATTAGATTATTGGCCTTTAGTTACTGTTAATAAATATGAGAATATTGAAAAATTTTTGACGTCTAAGTCAACAAAAAGAATAATTTCTTTCAGTAAAAAAAATGGATTATACTTGAAGGATTTTAAATTTATGCAAGATGATATTTTGCTATTTGGGAGAGAAGATTCAGGATTACCAGATTCCATTATTAATAAAAGCGACTTTTTAATATCAATATTTATGCCGAATTTACAGACTGGAAACAATGATCAAAAAGGTGTTAGAAGTCTAAACCTTTCCGTAGCATGCGGAATTGCTATATATGAGGCCCACAAACAAATAAATTTTCAAAATGGTAATTAAGTACAAACAATGCCTTACAATATTCCCATGTCTCGGTAGCTCAGCTGGTTAGAGCGGCGGATTCATAGCCCGCAGGTCGCGTGTTCAAGTCACGCTCGAGACATTTTCGATACTTTTCAATTGAAGAACATAGGTTAAACTTTAATTTAATTAAACTGCTAAAAACAATAATGATTAATTCACTCGACACAGTCTTAGATCAAAAAAAATCTAAGGTAAAATATCCAGAAGTAAGGGTTATAGTTCTTGATGACAATTTTAATACTTTTCAGCATGTCGCAAATTGTCTTAAAACAATAATCCCAAGCATAAGTGAAGAAACGGCATGGGATCTAACTATCAAAGTTGACAAGACAGGATTGGCGGAGGTATGGAGAGGTAACCTTGAACAGGCAGAGCTATATTATGAGCAACTCTTAAGCAAAGGATTAACAATGGCTCCAATTGAGAAAACATAAAATAAATAAGATTGACAGAGATTTTTTGGCTTGTAAATTCGAATCGTTCCAGGGTTAAAAGGTTTTCAAAGAATAATCAAAATAAAGATAAATATTTTGAATATATGTTTATTGACTCTGGAAGAATTCTTGGTGTTTTAGGAAAAGAACCACCTCTTCTGACAACCAGAGAAGAACTTAAAGTTGATAAAGCTAGAGATGAATGGAAAAAGTTAATTGCTCAAGGTTGGAGGAGAACCAAACCAGTTTGGGAAGACTATTAGTATCCAATATTGTTACTAGGATTAGTTATATAAATTATGAGATTTAAGACGTAGTTAGCGGGTAAATTTAATGGCTTCAAAAGTAACAAAGCCATTCCTTGAGTCACATTAAATTCTTTATTTTTCATAAAAAAATAAACGTATCATTTTAATTATAAAAAGACTGTCAAATACAAACTAAAAATACTAAAAAACATATATAAGCATTTATTGATTAAGGATTTTCAAGATATCTAATATCTAAAACTTATTTTAAAAAATTATAGATCTAGGGTTACTTTTATTTTTTTAAACAAAAAAATCTACGTTATAATTTAATAATACCTAGTAAAATTACGTATAAATACTCAATGAAATATCTCGTCTCAAACAAAAGATCAAGAGCTTTATTTGTTATTGGAATAGTTGCTATAAGTATTGGATTAATATCAAAAAAAGTAATTAAATATCCAGCTGGAGGATGTATGAAAGGTACTCAAGAAATAACCTTTAATATCTAGCCATAAATCTTCTTACAATTTCTTTAATTCTTAAATCCAGTCAACTTTGATAACTCTTTTAGAGAAATTACACCTAAAATTAGTTTTCCATTTATTTCCCATGTGGGAAACCCTTTAATTTTTTTATCAATGCATAATTGAGTTTGACTATTTATGCCATCTCTTGCACATTCAACTACATTTAGTTCTCTATAAGCTTGCTTGCCAAATAATTCACTTTGATAAAGGCAATTAGGACACCAATATGCTGAATATTTTACTACACCATTATCTTTAAGGTATTTTGCCAACTTGATTGATTCCCTAGTGCTTTCTGAGGTGACAATAAGTTCTCTCTGATTATTTAAGTGGGAGCCATGAACAACACTTGGTAAAGAAAGCAAAAATAATAGTGGGATTACTAGCCGTTTCATTTATTTATTACTTTTCCTCCATATTTTCTAACTATCATATCAAGCAAAATTCGTATATCTTTATTTTTAAGTTTCTCTATTTGCTGAAGATATTTAAGAAGATCACATATTTGAGTCTGTGTATCTTCATTTAATTCACTTACTGTCATTTATATTTAAAGTTTTTATATGCCAATATAAATTCAAAAGTAAATTTACATACTTATTGTATTTATATTTTTTTATTGCTATTTTTTTAAAGCGGGCTAAGGTTCATATCTCCACGAGGATTTAGTCCGCTGAATTTTTAAAGATTCAATTTATTTTGGATCCCTCTTTAAAAAGTTGATTAGAAATATTCAAAAATATTTATCTTTGTTTAATTCCTAAATTCTATTGAAAAGCATGCTCATATAAACATTAATAGTGTGACACTATTTATTCAATAATAGTGTTGTTTCGCTTCATAACTTTCTTAAAATACTTAAACTCAATAAATTCATGCATCATTTTGATATTGTCTGATAATACTTTTTTATTAACTGAATATTCGTCTACATTAAGTTGAGATTTATTATTTTCAGAAAATGCTCCTTGATCAAAAGAAAAATTTATAAAATCCTTTTTATAATTTTGATTATTACTATAAGATTCATTTAACACGCCTCGCGACCTCAACGCTTCCTCAACCAATAAACCTGTGACTTTTGACTGACTAAACTCATTAGCTGTGCACAATTTTTCAATAATTTCATGCACTTCTTCGCTTGGCAAAAAACCAATTCTTTTCCTTGGAGAAGGCATAATTAAAAAAAAACTTAGTGTCACACTTGCACATTATAAGTGTTGCACTATATTTGATTTAAGTCAACTAATTTTGCTATGCATATTTTATTATTTCCTGTCGGATTTATTCTTTGGTATCTAGCTTATGAAGCAAAACCTATCATTAATGATGAAGTAACACTTAATTGGGAAGAAAAAAATACAATTAAAAGAAATAAACTTTTAAATATAATCAACGAAGGCTTTTAAAATTTACTGTTAATCGATTTTGACCATTCCTTGTGCTTATAATCTAGATCTGATATTAACTGTTTTTGATAAGTAAATTTGAGTTGATTTTCGTTAAGTGATTTTTTTGTGATAATCATTTCTTTAGAGAAAAAATAAGGAGTGTTAGAACTACTAATTTTTTTTTTGATTTCCATATGATGAATTCATCTATTTTTTTTATATGACTTAAAAGGTTATGGTTTCAATTTTTTTATATTCTTTTTATATTCTTTTTATATTTACTTCATATGTGTTTTTAGCACGTTTGTAAAAAATATTAGTTAATTAAATAATAAAGGCTATATTTAAACAAAATATATGTTTTATCATGAATCTAAAGGAAAGAGGGATTACTATTGGAGATTTATTAATAATACTAATAATAATAATCACTTCTACAATATTAATTAAATCATTTAGCAAGGATAAGAAAACAACACTTAATTATAGAAATCAAGAGCAAGTTTCTTATCAGAAAAATTACTATCAAAGGTTTATTTGAGTAGCTTATATAAATTATTTATAAAACTCACAATTAATGAAATTAACTATTAATTATCTCTAATGTAAATTTAAAATTAATAATTTTCTAACATTTAATTTATGTATTTTAAATATTTTAATGAAATGATTTAGAACTTTCCCATTTCAAGTTATCGCTTAAATCATTGATATCATTTGATATTGAAACTAAATTCACCATTTGAAGAATTTGACTTTTATTAAGCCTATTAATAACAATAAGTTTATTAAGCATTTCTAAAACAGATTTATCATTAATATTCATTGTTTGTATAAAACTATGATCCTTCATTTAAAATAATTTATCTTATAAATTTAAAAATTTCTCTTAAAATTTTATTCATATACTGCTGTAGCACTAAAGTCTGGTTCTTCTTTGCCAGCTCATTAGCTCATGAATAAATTTTTATATTATATATAAAAAATATTTATAAAATCATCAAAAGTAAAACACATACTTATAAGTAAATATCTTAAGCTCACTTTCTTATAAATTCGTTTATTGTAAAAAGAAAAAAAATGAAAAAAAACTCAAAGAAAGAATACCTTAATAGAGATGAAGTTAATGAAATGATTGAATCAGCTTTAAGGAGACATAATAGGAGATCTACAATAATATCAAGCGTGCTTGGCTGGATTCTAATAGGAGGTTATTCGTTTGGACTTTTTCAAGCAGTTCAAAATGTCTAATTAATCTTTTCTTTAAAGCAGAACTTGATAGATGATAAATTAATATAAGACTAAGTATTTAATTTAATATGAGGGAATATATTGAGGCAAATCTTACTGTGATAAGAAAATATTTAAAAAAACGAAAACAATATACATCAAAATTAAATAATGCTTCGATAATGGAAGAATTCAAAGAATGGAGCAAAGATCCATTACCTGAGATAGAGTCAATTTGGACTTTACCTGACTTAACGAGAAATGAAAGACTAAAAAACTTTTGTCGCTCAATTAAGAAGGAAATAAGGTAAGTTTTTAACTACCTAGTTCTATATGATTTACCTTTAAGTAAAAATAACCCGCAAATCCAACTATATTTAAAATAACAACGAAAATCCAAGCTCCAATTGGCTGATTAGAATCAAATTTTTTTATTTTAACTTTTTCCTTTAGTCTTTCAATATATTTAGCCATAATAAAAATATCAAAAATGACATTTCTAATTATAGAGAGTTAAATTTTTAGGAATCTTAAAAAAAATAAAATTTCTTTTAATTCGAATTTTTATTGTCAAGCCTGTTAATGGGATATTTAATTAACTCCTTTTTGAGATTTTTTAAAAGTTTATTGTGATTCAAAATTGTAAATTTCCTAGTGAAGGAATAGTGCCATTTCATTGAATTTAAAAAAAACTTGCTAATTCATTATCAATAAAATTATAATACTTATTACGGTCAATCAGACCATACATAATTTTAAAAAAGGACAAATTTATTCATGAGCTTAAGAGTTGGCCAAGAAGCACCAGACTTTAGTGCTACAGCAGTATATGATCAAGAGTTTAAGGAGATTACACTTTCATCTCTAAGAGGTAAATGGGTTGTTCTATTCTTTTACCCACTAGATTTTACATTTGTATGTCCAACTGAAATCACTGCATTTAGTGATAGATACGAAGATTTCTCGGCACTTAATACGGAAATACTTGGGGTATCAGTTGATAGCAAACACTGTCATTTGGCATGGATACAAACCCCAAGAAATGAAGGTGGTATAGGTGATATTAACTATCCGTTAGTATCTGACTTAAAAAGAGAAATTTGCCAGGCATACAATGTTCTTAATGATGATGGGGAGGCTGATAGAGGTTTATTTCTCATCAATCCTGAAGGAGTAGTTATGCATACGACTGTTAACAAGGCTCCTGTAGGTAGAAATGTTGATGAAACGCTAAGGATTCTTCAAGGTTATCAATACGTTGCGGCAAACCCCGATGAAGTATGTCCAGCAAACTGGACCCCTGGGGAGAAAACAATGTTAGAGGACCCCAAAGGTAGTAAGGAATATTTTTCTGCGCTATAGAAGTATTAGAAACATTTAAATAAGTAATGAGTAGTAAATTATTATAAAAAAATAAAAAATAAATATTTTCAAAAAGGGGATAAAATCCCCTTTTTGAGGTTTGGGTACGATCCAATCGCTCAAATTAGTTTTATATGATAAAAAGGACCACGTATAAAAAGAAATTTCTATGGCGACAAGGATAAAAAGATTTATTAAATTTAAGTCATTTAAACCAAAATATCTATAAATATGAAACTGATCATCAACACTAATATTATTAATTTGAAGATGCCAAAGACAGAGTGAAATCAAAATAAAATTCACCAATATTATTTTTTTTAACAGAAACCTAGATTTCTTAAAAATTAATAGGATAGAAATTAAAAATATGTAAAAACTTAACTTTGGAATATCCAGTTTTGGTACATTAATTCCTTCAAGAAATAAATTAATTATAAGATCAAAATTCATATATATATAATCAGCTATTAAGTAAGAGAGAAATATTAAATTTATCGCTACTAAGAATAATAATCTTTTTCCTTTAATTATTTTTATACTATGGTTTTTATCATTACTAAAACTATAGTATGTATAGTTATTTAAAGAGTTTACATACACCAAAGATGGACATATTGCTCCGCTCAAATAGTAAAGGATTGAATAAAAGGAAATATCATTAATATTTAGTGAATACAAATTAAACCATTGTTTTTGTACAAATGGAAGAATAAGTAAGAATGAAAGTGTAACTAATAACTTCGTTGTATTGTTTTTAATTATCAAGAAAAATTTTTTTTTAATTTAAAGCAATTAAATCAAACTTTCAACAATTTAGAAGTTGTAAATTTAAAAACTTTTTTATCTATAGTTTCCTGATTTAAAAGTATATCAACTAATTTATCTAGTAAGACTCTATTTTTTTTTAATATTTTTATTGAATTATTTAATGAAATTTTAGAAATATTTATTATTTCATTATCTATTTTAGAACTAGTATTTTCTGCTATGAGGGGCTTTCTTCTAAATAATCCATCTCCTAAATACATTTCATTATTATCAGAATCCATTGAAATTGGACCAATAATTGAAAATCCATATTTTGTAACCATTTCCCTTACGATATTTGTCGCATAAGAGATATCATTCATGGAACATTGTGTAATTTCGCCTTCACCAAAAACTATCGTTTCTGCTGCTCTTCCAGCTAGAGCAATTTCAATTTTTGAAAATAATAATTTTTTTGAAATCAATCCACTAGAAATTACATCTTCGTCAGGACATAATTTTGTATATCCTCCTATAGATCCAGATCTAGGTAAAATCGTAATTTTATCAACTGATTCAATTCCATTTCTCACAGCAGATACAATTGCTCTACCTACTTCGTTATAAGCAATAATTTTTTTCATATTAGGAGAAGTTATTAATGAGCTTCTCAGACCAATGGTAATTTTATCAAGAGCATTTTCTATATGAAGATCACTGATTAATTTAGATTCGTCTCTTGCACAGTGAATAGCACTCTCGTTCATCAAGTTTGCAAGATCTGCTCCCGAAAATCCAACTGTTCTAGAAGCCCAATATCCTAAGTCAACTTCGCTTGAAAGTGGTTTAGAAAGTGAGTGAACTGAAAGGATTTTTTTTCTTCCATCTAAATCTGGAAGCATCACTTCAATTTTTCTATCAAATCTACCTGGTCTTAATAATGCTGCATCCAATATATCTGGTCTATTTGTTGCTGCTAAAACAATAATCCCAGAATTATCAGCAAAACCATCTAATTCAGTTAGAAGCTGATTAAGGGTTTGTTCTCTTTCATCATTTCCACCTCCGATCCCAGACCCTCTTTGCCTTCCAATGGAATCAATTTCATCAATGAAAATTATACAAGGAGATTTTTCCTTAGCCTTAGAAAACAGATCACGAACTCGGCTTGCTCCAACACCAACAAAAAGTTCTACAAACTCTGATGCCGATATTGAGAGAAAAGGCACTCCTGATTCACCAGCAATTGCTTTAGCTAATAATGTTTTACCTGTTCCAGGCGGGCCTATTAGAAGAACTCCCTTAGGAACTTTTGCTCCAAGAATTTCAAATTTCTTTGGTTCTTTCAAAAATGTTATTACCTCTTTTAATTCCTCAGCGGCTTCAGGGACACCAGCTACATCATCGAATCTCGTTTCTACATCATCAATAGTTACAAATTTAGCTTGATTTTTGGTAAAACCAAAGGCTCTAGAAGCCAATTTTGATGTACTTCTCAAGATTAAAACTATAGCTAATATGAAAATCAGGAAAAGGCTTATTGAAGCAAATGAATTAGCAGCTGAAGCTTCTTTTCTACTATTATTAATAGTGAGATCCACCTTATTTTCAGTAGCCTTTTCAAGGATTAATTGATCGTTGTAAAGGATAGGTATTTTAAATTTATCGCCATTTTTATACAGAACATCAATTTCTCTCTGCCTAGGATAGAAAAATATAGATTCTATTTTCCCCGTCTCTATATCTTCCAGAAGATCCGAATAACTTGATTTAGAATCTGAATATGAGTATTTTGATCTAAACACTAATCTTTATAAGTTATTAAAAATCATATAGGCTTATTTAAAAAATTGACGTATATAAACAAAATATACTCAAAAATTTTGGAGATAACCAGTTAAAGGTTATATTATTATATGGAAATAAAGAAACAGAATGGCTGTACCAAAGAAGAAAAAATCTAAGAGCAAAAGGAACCAAAGGCACGCTGTCTGGAAAGGGAAAGCAGCAATAGCAGCTCAGAAAGCTATATCTTTAGGTAAATCAGTTTTAACTGGGAAAGCTCAGGGATTTGTTTATCCTATTGAAGAAGAAGAAGAAGAATAGCTTTCAAGATCCTAATTTAAATGCCTCAAGAATAACGGCATAAATTGCACCAATTCTTAATTTATCAATTACGGTCCAAAGATAATAAAATTTTGAACTTGCGGCAGGTTTAATTCTTATAATTATTTCAATAAAAAAGATAATTATTGGAACCATAATTAACTCATTTTTACCTTCAGATATAAATTTGGTAAGAAAGTTAGCGAACAAAAAATAACCTGTCAAAACAGAAATTAGACCAATAGATTTTGTCCTCCAAGTATCACTTAGAAACCCAAAAAATAAATTATTTAACTGGTAGGTAATTTTTGAAAAATTAGTTTTTTGCATTACTAAAAGACACTAAATAATCACTTAGAAAGCTATGGTCAACATATGATTTTTTTAGTTTAGGACCTTTAATTACATTTGCCACATTATTCTCATCACCAAGACTGTCTAAAATACAATCTAATTTAATATTTTCCTCAAGAACTATTGGAATATTTGAAGGGACAAAAATTGTAGGCAAGTTAGCGGCCAAGGAAGATTGCAATCCTGGATTAGAGTCTTCAAAAACAATTGAATTGTAATTTTTTATACCACTTAATTGGATTGCTTTTAAATATGGTAATGGATTTGGTTTCTTTAATTCAACGTCTTCACTTGAAATAATGAACTCAAAAGGGTTGAAGCCATTAAAAAGATATTTAATAAGTAGATTAACTTGATTTCTTGAACTTGAAGTAACAATAAATTGTCTTACTTTTTTTCTATGTAATTCAGTTATTAATCTAAAAACACCAGTTTTGAAACTGACGCAATTTTTTTTTATAATTTCTAAATAATGAAACTGCTTTGTTTCATGAATTTTGAGAATTAAGTCTTCTGAGAAATCATAATTATTCGATTTAGCATAATAAGCAATCCTATTTTTGCCCCCATTTATCTTCAGAAGTTTTATATATGTATTAGCACCCCAATTCCAATCAATACCAAGGTCATTAAAAGCATTATTAAAAGCAGGTAAATGGGCCTCTAATTCAGTATTTGCGATAGTACCATCTAAATCCCAATAAACACCCTCCAGATAGGTCACCAACAAGAATATCTTTTATTTACGGTAAAATACAAGAGCAATTATTGCTGGTCCTGCTAACGCAACTACAGCCAAAGGAATAAGTGTTGCCATGATTAATTAATATGTTTTGTGATACTATTTTTACAAATAAATGACGAAACTGTACTGATACGTTACAAGATTGAATTAAATTATGAAATCATGGACATGTATAGAAAATTGTGGAGCTTGTTGTAAATTCGACTTGAACGAGCGAAGCGATTTGGCTAACAAACTTAACAAAGAAGATATAGATTTGATAAATTCGATGACGGCTAAAGACGGTTGGTGTAAGAACCTGGACAGAGAAAATAAAAAATGCTTAATTTATGAAACCAGACCACATTTTTGCAGGGTAAGTGAATTTTCAACTTCATTTAAAGGATATTTGAAATCTGGTGATAAATTTTTAATAGATTGCTGCAAACAACATATTTCATCAAATTATGGATACCAAAGTAAAGAGATGAAAACTTTTAGAATTGCTATTTCAGGAAAATGAATAGTAAATTAGAAAAAAAAGAAAACAATCTAGAAAAAAGTTTTTTTTCTATATTTATAACGACTTTTACAACAATTTTTATTGCTGAACTTGGCGATAAAACTCAGATCGCCACATTAATGCTTTCTGCTGAATCGGGTAGGCCAATAGTTGTTTTTCTTGGAAGTTCTCTAGCATTAATAAGCTCTAGCATAGTAGGAGTTATTATTGGTAAATGGGTATCAAAAAAAATATCTCCTAGCAAATTTGCGTTATCAACTGGTACTTTAATGATATTAATAAGTATATTTTTAGCTTATGAAACATTCAAAAATTATTTATAAATGGTTTTAAGTTTATTACTATCAACATTTCTAACCGTTTTCATAGCTGAATTAGGTGACAAAACTCAACTTGCTACTTTAACTATAAGTGGTACTTCAAATAAACCATTAGCAGTTTTTCTAGGATCTTCTTCAGCACTTGTTTTTGCAAGTTTACTAGGAGCTTTAACAGGTGGTTCTATTTCAAGTTTTTTACCAGAAGTAGTACTTAAGTCAATAGCGTCCATTACATTTTTCATCATTGGTTTAAGGCTTTTTATCAACTCTTTCACCATCGAAAAAGAAGAAAAAGAAGAGAAAGAAAATAATTAGTTTTAAGCTTGGATAATAAGGTGTAATAATGAAGTATATACCCCTAAATTAATTTATAATTTCATTTAGATCATGTTCACATCATCTTCAATAATTGATAATATTAATCAGTCAGAAGGGTTAGAATACAAAAAATTATGCAGATTATTAAAAATAACAAAGAAATCTGATAAGGATAAATTAGATATTGCTTTAAAAGCTTTAGAAAAACTTGAAATAATTAATAAAAATGAAAATGATGAATATACTTGCATAAAGGATAATGATCATCTTGTCGCCAAAATAAGATGTAGTAGCAAAGGCTATTGCTTTGCTGTAAGAGGAAAAGACAAAGAAGATATCTACATTAAAGAAAATCTACTTAACTATGCATGGAATGGAGATAAAGTTTTAGTAAGGATAATAAAAGAGGGATATAGAAGAAGATCACCTGAAGGAATAGTTGATTGTATTCTTGAAAGATCAAATCAAATACTTCTTTCTAAAGTAGAAATGATAAACAATGATGTATATGCAATCCCAATTGACGATAGGATCCTTTCTAAAATTAAACTTCCAAAAGAAAATAAAAAATACACTTTCAATCCAGACAATAAAAATATAGTAAAAGTTGAGATTGATAGATTCCCCATAGGTCAAGAAGAAGGATTAGGTCATGTGATACAAGAAC
The DNA here is from genome assembly GCA_003278895.1 of Prochlorococcus sp. AG-347-L19. Lineage (GTDB taxonomy): Bacteria > Cyanobacteriota > Cyanobacteriia > PCC-6307 > Cyanobiaceae > Prochlorococcus_A. The sequence goes on along the minus strand of QCCO01000004.1, from coordinate 5,115 downwards.
TAAAACTAAACAATAATGAAGACTACGATACAGACTTTGTTTTATCTAAAAGCAATATCGTTAAATCATACGATTTAAATCACGTTGAAACAAAAAAAATAGAACAGAGGGAGAGGATAGACCTTACAGATAAAAACTCTTATTTATTCAAAAGTTGGAATTCTAATAATTCTCCATTGCTCCCAATGATTCAAATAGAGAAGGAAAAAAATAAAAATACTAAATTATGGATACATACAACTAATCTTGCAGAAAGAGTAGATCTAAATAGTAAAAAATCTCTAGAAGTATTATTAAAAGGCTTTGAATCATTACCCTTATTAAATGATTGGCAAAACTACCTTGGTGAAGCCATAAGAAATGATTCTGAATTTAAATTTGGTGAAAAGAATGAAGCAATAAGCCTCTGTCTCAATTTAAATAGTGATTATGAAATAATTGACTGGTCATTTCATCTTACTTTAGTAAAATGCACTCTTATTGTTGGAAGTGATCATACTAACGCGCTTCTATCTAGAAAAAGCAAATCAAGAATAACCTCTCGGGTATTAAAACCTATAAAGGAATATATAGACGATTTAGATAAAATACTAGAAATTTCATGTTCATTCAGAGAAAACCATCTTTTGGAGGGTAAGGTGGAAATTCCTGCGCCACTGAATAAGATTGAAGCACTAGAAGAATTTTTTATTCACAATCCTGCTGAATATTCAAAAAGTTATTTTGAATCATTAAATAAAGAAGATTGCCAAACTTACCTTTCACCAATACTATATGAAGCTAATTTAATATGGTTCAAACATTCAAATCAATATGGATTAAAAAGTGCAGGATACATCTCAAATGGAATAGATTACGTTAATGCTAATGAAATTATCAAATATTCAGAATTTATTGATAATAATGTAGAGCTTAATGAAGATGGCAATTTGACATTTAGTCAAGTAATTAAATTATGTGACGACGATAATAAAAAAAGAATCTTACATAAACTTCTAATTAATGAATTTAAGGACAATGAAATAAGGTTGATATCTAAAGATCCTGATAATGATGAATCAGAAAAATTAATTATTACTCCATGGACAATTCCTGGCTTTGACTTCACAAATCTTATAAATCAGTACTGTATTTTTAATATGATAATTAATGGTAAGAAATCAAAGAAAAATAATATAAATGAAATTATTATATCTGAAAGTAATTCATTAGAATTAGTAAATTGGGATATATTTAATTCATCAATTTCAAAAAATCTAGAAATATTATTTAACAAGTTTGTGATAGATAAACTTAATGAATTTAAGTACAAAGTTAACCAATATAAATCTAATATGATAAATATAAAAAAAGTAAGAAAAGCAGAAAAATTAATAGGTAATGTTTATAGTGGGTTTATTTTATCAGTGCAAACATATGGTTTCTTTGTTGAGATATCAGAATTAAATGTAGAGGGTTTAGTACACGTAAGCACTCTTAATAATGATTGGTATGAATACAGGTCAAGGCAAAATCTATTGATTGGAAGAAAATCCAAAAAATCATATAAAGTTGGAGATGCAATAGAAGTAAAAATAATAAAGGTCGATATTCTTAAATATCAAATTGATTTAGAATTAACATAAATAAATTGTCACAAAATATATTATGGAAATATTAACCAAAAAATTTAAGATAATTTTATATAGTTATGTTTAAAAAAAAATATTTACTTTTAACTATTTTTTTAATAATTATTTTTCAAATTTTATTATATACAAATAATAATCAGAAGACTTCATTTAGATACTTTAAATGGACCCTCCAAGAAGTAAGTATAGGTAAGTTAATTAGTATTTCGTTTTTTTCTGGTTTATTTGTAAGCACTTTATTGAATACAACAATTATTAGTACTAGTTTCAGAAAAAAAACTTTCGAAAATGTGGAAGAAGATTTTGTATCTAATAATAATGAGGAAGAAATGGAACCAAACGTTGAGATGCCGCCACAAAGGGATATTAGAGAAACTCAACCAACAATTTCTGTTAATTACAGAGTAATCAAAAATATGAATGATAATAATTTAAATAAAAAACAAGGTTATTCAGATCAGGATATTAAAGATGACTGGGATAATACTGATAATGATTGGTAGAAAAATTAAATTAATTAAAAAATGATTTTTTAATTTATAATAGAATAAATAGTTTTTTTTTATGGAAGAAAATTTAGAAAAAAATAATGAAGTAAATAAAGAAATATCTGACAATACTACTAAATCAAACTCTGAGAAGATAAAAGGGACTAAATCAGAAAAAGTTATCAATATGGATATAAATAATTGTGATTCTACTTCTAAAGTTGTTATAAAAAATGAAATTAATACTCCCGAAAATCCTATAACAAAACCCAAGAAAGAACTCCCAGTAGAGAAAAAGCCTTTCCAAGAATTTATTAATCTACACCTAATTCCTTCAATTACTGAGGAAATTAATCAAAGAGGATTAGAAATAAACAATATTAACCTCACTAACACAAATAGACCTATTGCTGGAGATAAATGTTGGGTAATAAATTGTGAAATTAAAGATACATGTAACTTTTGGTTATCCTTTGAGAAGGATGACATTAGTTCATTAAAAAGTATTTCTTTATCAAAACCTAATCAAAAACCAAGTATTATTGAATCTTTTCTTATTGACGAAAAAAGAATTACCCTAAAATTAATAATTTCAAGAGTACTTCAAAGATTAAATGGGCAAAAGTTAATAGGAGTTAATTAGAAAAACAATAACACCAAGTTAACTTTTCCCTCGAAAATACAAATCATAGTAAATAATAGTATTAATAAACCTAATAAAAATGGCTCAATCAACTGTTGAATCAAAAAATAAAAAAGATATCAATAATGGAAAGATTCCAGCAAAGGAAACAATTTTGTCCCCGAGATTTTACACAACAGATTTTGAGGCCATGGAAAATATGGATTTATCAATAAACGAAGAGGAATTGGAAGCTATATGTGAGGAATTTAGGAAAGATTACAATAGACATCATTTTGTAAGAAATAGTGAATTTGAAGGCGCTGCAGAAAAATTAGATCCTGAGACAAGAGAGCTTTTTGTTGATTTTCTCGAGGGGAGTTGTACTTCAGAATTTTCAGGTTTTTTACTTTATAAGGAACTTAGTAAGAGAATTAAAGTCAAAAACCCTCTACTTGCTGAATGTTTTGCTCATATGGCCAGAGATGAAGCAAGACATGCAGGTTTTTTAAATAAATCGATGAGTGACTTTGGACTACAGTTAGATTTAGGTTTTTTAACAGCCAATAAAGATTACACTTATTTCCCACCAAGAAGTATTTTTTACGCTACTTATTTATCCGAAAAAATAGGTTATTGGAGATACATTGCAATTTATAGGCATCTAGAAAAGAATCCAGATAGCAAGATTTTTCCACTTTTTAATTACTTTGAGAATTGGTGCCAAGATGAAAATAGGCATGGTGACTTTTTTGACGCATTAATGAAAGCACAACCACGTACCGTTAAATCACTAAGCCAAAAAATTACAATTGGAGGCTCTACCTTTACACATCCACTATTTGACTATTTCCATAGATTTAGATACTTTTTGAACAATCTTCCATTAACATCAAAGTTATGGTCAAGGTTTTTCTTACTTGCTGTATTTGCAACTATGTATGCAAGGGATCTGGGAATCAAAAAGGATTTCTACACTTCTCTAGGATTAGATGCTAAAGATTACGACCAGTATGTTATTAATAAAACAAATGAAACTTCTGCCAGAGTTTTTCCTGTTGTACTAGACGTTTATGATAAATCTTTTTACGGAAGATTAGATAAAATAGTTGAGAATAATAAGGTGCTTTCCGATATTGCAAGCAGTGAGGGAGATACAGTATCTAAAACTTTTAAAAAATTACCTAAATATTTGTCAAACGGTTACCAGTTATTAAGACTATACTTATTAAAACCTCTTGATAGCAAAGATTTCCAACCTTCGATTAGATAATCTTTTTACAGAGAAGAATTATAGAATAAAATGCTTTCGTCACAAATCAAATCGAATGAAATTGTTTTTGGTAGTTGCAACAAAGATCTATTAGAGGAAATTATTTTCTATGGGATTGGACTTGGGGCTGATTTTGTAGAAATATTTATAGAGAATACTGACAACTCAAGTGTTTTAGCTGAAGAGGATTTTATTACAAGTGTAAGTCCATCATTTGGAAGAGGTGCTGGTATTAGGATCTTTAAAGAAAAAAAAGATGGATTTGTAAGTACAAATGATTTAACAAAGAATGGCTTGATGAGATCGGTTTCTCAGGCTATTGAAATGTTAGACATAACAGACAACAAAAAAGTAGAGGAATTTATCGGTTTAAAAAAACATAGAGACTATAGTTTATCCAAGAAAAAATGGATTAATGAAGTCCCATCGATTCATGAGATAAGTGAAAAACTATTAGTAAGTACAAAGTCTTTAAAAAAGAACAGTAAAATAATAACTAGAAAAGGAAGTTACTCAAGAAATTTACAAGAAGTCATTATAGCTTCCAGCGATGGAACCTATGTTTCAGATATTAGGTTGCATCAAACAGTTGGACTCAATGTAATTGCTAGTGATGCCCAATATAGATCTAGTGGAAGTAGAAGATTTGGATCGTCAGGAATGCCTAATGAATTCAGATTATGGGATCATGAAAAAGCAGCTAATGATGTGTTTGAAAGTTCAATGAATATGTTGTATGCGGATTATGTTGATGCGGGACAAATGCCTGTTGTATTAGCTAATAAGTTTGGTGGCGTTATATTCCACGAAGCCTGCGGTCATTTACTTGAAACTACTCAAATAGAAAGAGGAACAACACCATTTGAGAATAAATTGAATGAAAAAATTGCACATGAATCTGTAACAGCAATTGATGAAGGGATATCAGAAGGATCCTTTGGTTCATTATCAGTAGATGATGAAGGTATGGAACCAGAAAAATCAGTTCTTATAAAAAATGGAATTTTAAAAAAATTCATATCAGACAGAGCTGGTGAATTAAGAACTGGCCATAAAAGGACAGGGAGTGGAAGAAGACAAAATTATTCCTTTGCTGCAGCT
>QCCO01000003.1 GCA_003278895.1 Prochlorococcus sp. AG-347-L19 | reverse complement strand
TATACCTAGCCCTAAATATTCTTGATGATCTCCATTTTCATAGAAAGAATATGATGCTTCCAATTTTGTATTAAAGCTTAAGCCTTTTGTGATTGGTTCAGGAATATAGTTATATGAAATATCAATGGATTTCTTTTTTGGATCTATAGTACTTATTGGAAATTTCTGAACAAGTGAATAAAATAAATTACCTTTTAGGTTAGTTACCAATTCTTTAGTATTCAAAGCCTCTGCTGTTATTTTGGCCAAATCTAAAGATACAAATTCTGTTTTTTTAATGCCATCAACAATCCAAGTATTTTCTTTTTGCAATTTCGAACCATATCCTGAGTAAATTTCGGCTTCACCCAATGAACCATTCCAAATCCTTTCTCTATAAATTCCATAAAAGCTTTTGTCCCATTGTGTACCTAAAAAATTAATCTCTTTACTCAAATTAGTTTTTATTCTAAATGCATCTGAAAATTTATTAAAATCAAAAGAATTTAAATTCTTGTCTATTTCTAAATCCCAATTTTTTATTGGGCCTTTTATCTTAGATTTTAGTGCAAAATAATCTTCAAAAGTTGTATTTCTCTTCACCTTATCTGAAGTGATTGATTCGCCCTTCTTTGCAAAACTTTTTGTATACCCATTTAATGACCTCTGAATTAAAAATTGCGGCTCTAAATCAAGAACAAAATCATTAAAAATATCTATAGGGTTAAATTTCCTACCAATAAAATATCCATCCTTATCTAAATTCTCATATCCTAAATTCCATCTATTTTCAAAGTCAAAGAATTCTCCAGACTTTGTTAAGGTTCTATCTCCAAGCCAAAAAGGAATTGAAACTTTTTCTTCAAATATTAAATAGTTTATTGATGACTTAAATCGTAATTTCTTTGCTTCAGAAATAACTTTTAATGAATTAATGGCTAATTTAACCTGTTTCGATTCAAGTAAGTCATTACTAAATACAGCCTTCTTGCTTTCCCATTGTTTGCCATCTATAGATATTTTTTCTGTATAAAATAACCAATTTTCAACCTTGTTTGGAGTATATAAAACTTCTTTTTTTTTAAATTCAAGTAAATTTTCTATCTTTTTAGAGTCTAATAAGCTGAAATTTGACGATAAGTCATCCATCAATGTATTAGTATTAATAGATCCCTCAACATCTAATAAATACCCTTTTTCACTAATAAAACTGTACTCTAGTTGTGCAACTTTGAAGAATTGATCACCTAAATCCAAAGATATATTTCCCTTAGCACTAATTTTTTTATTTGATTTATCGTATATTAAATAATCTGCTCTAAGCAGTTTGTCTCCATAAGAAACAGATACATTACCTTCTGCATAAATAACATCATTTATTTCAGACTGTTTATCAGATTGGATTATTAACTCTTCTTGCTTTTCTGCTTTAGCCACTAAACAAGAAACAAGATTTTTTCCTAATAAATTTATAAAGGGATCGTTATCAACAGAAATTTTGCAAGAATTTGATAAGGTCTTATCGCTAGATGATATTGACCAAATCGAATTGGTATTATGAATATTAATTTTATTATTAATTTTGACAAATTCAGCTGATTTTGATGACTGAAGGAAATTAATAAACAGAAAGGAGAAGAATATTACTTTTTTTGGAATTCCAGATACCAATTTAAAAATTCAATTAAAAGATTAGTCTTGAGGACTTTCTAGGTCTTTTCTGTTTGGCGTTCTTGTTGGGTCACTTGCTAAAAACCCGAAAAGAAATATTCCAACAAAGAAGAAGACAATAGTGTAAACAGAAATTTTTAAGGCGAGCATGGAGTTACTAGTGCTGACAGATTTATATCCTATTAAATTTATAATTAAACTATGGTTAATTGTTTACTTTTTGTATTTTTGGAAAATTTTGAAATACTTTAAGAGAGATTAATCATCGTGATCATCCCATGGATCCGTAAGCTTTGCGGCTTTAGGTCCAAATGCAGTCCAAAGACCAAAACCAGTTAAAGCTAGAAGTATTGCCAGAATTGTTACTGCTATAGAAACTGCAGGATCTGGAGCAGATGATAAAGTTTGCATCAATTTTGCTAAGTTTGTAAACAATTTATGTATAACTTCTTATACAATAACGAAATAATATTCGATTTAGTGAGTCTAACATGGGTCAAAAAACAGCTTTAGGAAGTCTTTTAAAAGCAATTGGCAATTCTGGTCAAGGAAAAGTTGTTCCCGGTTGGGGAGCAGTTCCTATCATGACAGTAATTGGCCTACTACTTTTAGTTTTTTTAGTTATTCTTCTACAAATTTATAACCAATCACTTTTATTACAAGGTTTCTCAGTTGATTGGAACGGAAACTAGATTTCTAAAAATCTATCAAGAAGTTATACAAATAATTTAAATTACTAAAATTATCTTTTTTTAGGACTCTTGTTTTACTTTAGTTGATAATAGTCTGAATATATATTTATAATTCTCAATAAAAAGAGATTTTGACATACACCATGAAGGAAATATTTTTAATTGGTTTAGGAAATCCTGGTTCAAAATACTCCAAAAGTAGACATAACATAGGTTTTTTACTGCTTGAAAATCTCTCAAAAAAATATAATTCAAATTTCTTATTTAAAAATAAACTGAAAAGTTCCTGCGCAGAATTTCAAATTAATGATTCTACTTTCAGATTATTTTTACCAAATACTTTTATGAATAACAGTGGGGATGCTGTCCGAGCAATAGTTGATTGGTACAAAATCAATTTAGATCAGATTTTCATAATAGTTGATGATAAAGATCTTCCCCTTGGAAAAATAAGATTTAGAAGAAAAGGAAGCTCAGGGGGACATAATGGGCTTAAAAGTATTATTGAACAATTGCAAACACAAAATTTTAAGAGAATAAGAATTGGTATAGGGTCACCTCCTCTAATAAAAGAAAAAAATAATTTCAATACCATTTCTCATGTATTAGGAAATATTTCTCTAGAAGAAAAATCAATATTGGATAAAGTATACAAGAGAGTAATAGAATCTCTCGAACAACTAAATACAAAAAAAGAAGAATTTATAATAAGTGAATTAAATTCTTTTGACAAAGACCAACATTAAGAAATGCGTTCAAAACCAGAAACAATTGCCAATTTAAGCGTTAAGGAATATTGTTTCTCAAAAAGGCAAATTAAGGGGGTTGTGAAAGCTAGTCAATTTAAATGGACTTTTACATGGTCCTTTAATAGAGGATTATTAAAAGTAAATCCACCTTTGGGGAGAGCATTAATTGAGGATGCCTTATTGAGATTTTTATTGAAAAAAGATTATGAACTAGAAGCAGGGAATGAATATAAGTTCACTATTTCAGCCAAGTTTTAAAATCTATATTTTGATTCAAAGTAAACTTCATTTTGCAATAATCTTCTAAAATTATCAAAGCTGATATCGCATCAAGATTTTTATTAAGTATAAAAACCTCTCTAGGCATTAAAAACTTCATACCACTAATTGGAAAAAGTTCGAAATACCTTGCTTTAGCTCTGTAGGAAGTATTTTTTTCCTCAAAAGTAATTATTTCTTTTTTAAAAAAATATAGCTTTTCTCTGATTTCTCTACAGGTGGTGCCATTGCCAATAATAATTTGTGATATGTCCTCAACCGCAATTAAATTTCTGACATAATTCTCAAGTAATTCACTTTTTAGAATGATCGCTTCATAAACTTTTTTTTCAATAATTTCAGCTAATACCAAGCCGCATTTACTTTTTCCGGGATCAATAGTTATTACTCTAGGCATTTTAAGATGCAATTTTCAAAATATTTATTTCAACGACTATGGGTTCAATAGTTTTACTATCTCTCAAAGATACTACTTCTAACTTAAATTTAATATTTTGATTTTCTTGAAGAAAGTCTCTAATTTTTTTTACAAAATTTCCATTTGTATTAATTTCACTAACTTGTGATCCTTTTGACCTAATTTTATCCCTTGTTTCTCTAAGCAATGATTTAATTTTTAAATTTATTGATTTAAGATTTAAATCATTTTGTCCCAGAATTGAACTTGTAATAATATCCCCTTTTTTGACTATAAATTTATTTTCTAATAAATCAGGAGATACAAAAACATAATTATCCCCTTTTAAAACATTTGTTGCTGATTTAATTAATAAAATCCAATTACCACCTCTAGAAGCTATTGTCTCAATTTTTGCAATATCACTAGGTCTCCATAAAAGAATATTTTTTGCTTCTTTATTATTAGGGATAACGATTTTGCGAACAAATTTATCAGCTTCATTAAAAATTTTTGTCAAGTCTAGCTTTATTTTTGAACTGGAATTAATCTCAGCAATAAATAAAGTTTGGCCTCTTTTAATAACAATATTTCCTCTCCTAAATTCTTTTATATTATTTTTTAGTTGATTTAACTCCTTTTCTTTTAGATTAATTTTACCTTCTAGTTCCTTTCTTTCTTCTTGTAAAGGGATTAAAGCCTTTCTGCTTTCGTCTAAAGTTTTCTGCAAAAAAGGAATATCAACAAAAAGCCTTTGTCTGAATTCTTCACTAAATAAAATCAATAGCCCAATTGATATAGAACTAATAAATCCACCAGTAATTATGGTAATTATAGTGGCTGTTTTTTTCGGCCTTAATTTTAAAATACTAAATCTTGCTTTACCAATCTTTGTGCCCAGAATATCCCCAAATGGTGCAATTAATCCGCCTAGTAATATTAAAAAAATAATTAAAATCCAAGCCACACTTTTGCATATACTCAATACATCATAATTTATGATGAATCAATTAAATCTTTTTGCAAGTGCAATTGGATCAAACACTGTGATCTTTTTTCTTTCAATATTAAGAAGCCCTGAATCCTTTAAATCTCCCAATAATCTTGTAATGGTTACTCTTGTAGAGCCAATAGCTTCAGCAATTGCCTGGTGTGAAAGCCTTAAATCTATCGTAATACCTTTTTCACCTGCAACTCCAAAATCTCTACAAAGAACCATTAAAAAACTAACTAAACGAGAAGACATATCTCTATGTGTAAGAGTTTCTATCATAGTTTCCGTTTGCAGAATCCTGCTTGAAAGACCCTGCAAGAGTAATAGTCCTACTGAAGCATCTTCCTCAATAGCTCTTAAAACAGAATTTGCTGGTGCTGTTATCATTTCAACTCTTGTGAATGCTATGGCATGGTAAAAACGATCAGATCTATGACCTGTTAGGAGAGATAACACACCAAAGAGACTATTCTCTCTTAAAAGAGCAACAGTTATTTCTTCACCAGACTCATAAACTCTTGACAGTCTTACTGCTCCTCTTCTTATCAGATAAACCCTTTCAGCAGGGTCACCAGGGAAAAATATTGTTTTAGATCTCTCAACCATTTCAGTGCTTGCACCATCAAGGCCTTTAATTACTTCCATTAAAGTTCTATTGATTGGAAAACGTTCTCCAACAGATTTAATTTGACTTGGTCCGGACTGCTGCGAACTAAAGCGGTTGAATCCTCGTGAAGCGGGTATCATAAATATCTTGACTATTAAAAAATTTAAGAAGACACCTTAAAATTTCTTGTATCAACAGTAACAATTTTCAATTCTTATTGTTTTAGTAATAATCTCTTTTCAGTTAGTGTCCACTTGCTTAACCCTTTTTTTAAGTAAAATTACACTATATGCAGCGTCCAATTATTCTAATTATACTGCATGTAGAAAGAATTTAATTAATGGTAATTAGTTCGTCCCATAATTATTCCAAAAGTAATTTTGATGTTATAGATATAAATACTGCTAAAGAAATTAACGTAAAAAAATTTACTCAAAATGGACAAATTCAAATCTATCAATCTTCATATCGAGGAAGCTATCCATCTATCATTAGAGACTCTCTAAGAAATGCAGCTCTTGGCAGGAAAGTGCTGTTGATACAATTTATGAAAGGAGGAGTTAAACAAGGAGTTAATAATGCAGTAAGTCTGTGTGGTAATTTAACCTGGATAAGATCATCACATTCCTTTGATCAATATAATTCTGAATCTATTGAAAATAATAAAGATTTAAAAAAATCTATTCATGAATCTACTCTTGAATTATGGAATTTTTGTAAAAAAGAACTACAGTCTGGCGAAAATGATCAAATCATACTTGATGAAATTTTTTTAGCTATTGAAATGAAAATTATCGAAAAAGATGATTTGATTTCAACACTTGAAAACCGATTTATATCAGGAGATGTAATCCTTACTGGTACAGATATTCCTAAAGATCTATTATTAATGGCCAACCAAATTACCGAACTTCGCTCATAAGACAATGCTAAAAAATGATCTCTGGATAAATCAAAAAGCCTCGGAAGGAATGATAAAGCCCTTTCAATCAAATTTAGTGAGGCATCTTGAGCCTGACAATAAACAAAAGCCAGTTTTGAGTTACGGCTGTTCATCCTATGGATATGATTTAAGGCTTTCATCAAAAGAATTCCTAATTTTCAGACATATCCCTGGTACTGTGATGAATCCCAAAAGCTTTAATCCTAATAATTTAGAAAAAACTGTTCTTCACCATGACAATTATGGAGACTTTTTTATCCTTCCGGCTCACTCCTATGGTTTAGGAGTGGCTTTAGAAAAGATGAAAGTACCTGAAAATATAACTGTAATTTGTATAGGAAAAAGTACTTATGCCCGACTAGGAATTATTGTTAATACAACTCCCGCAGAGGCAGGGTGGGAAGGTCATCTAACTTTAGAATTTAGCAATAGTTCAGGTGCTGATTGCAGAATTTATGCTGAAGAGGGTATTTGCCAACTTCTTTTTTTTGAAGGTGATCCATGCTCTACAACATATGAAGATAGAAGAGGTAAATATCAAAACCAACCAGAGAAAGTTACTCTAGCAAAGATCTAAAATGAGTAAAGTTGAACTAATTTCTCTAACTCCTGACGCAGAAAAAACAATGGCTTACATTGCAAGAGTTAGTAATCCAAAAAACCAAGAAAATGAGGACTATTCGAAATTATTGAGTTATTGTATTAAAAATGAACATTGGAGCGTTTTTGAACAGTCATTTATGACCTTACAAATAGAAACAAACAGAGGAATCGCTGCTCAAATTTTAAGACATAGATCATTTACTTTCCAGGAATTCTCACAGAGATATGCAGATAGTTCCCAATTGGGTAATATTCCCTTACCAGAGTTGAGACGTCAAGATTTCAAAAATAGGCAAAATTCAATCCCTGATCTCCCTGATGAGTTAAAAAAAAGATTCAATGAAAAAATTGGTTTACATTTTAAGGCTGCTTCTGAATTATATGAAGATTTACTTGCTGAAGGAGTAGCCAAAGAATGTGCGAGATTTGTTTTACCATTAGCAACTCCAACTAGAATATATATGTCTGGATCATGCAGATCGTGGATCCATTACATTCATTTAAGATCAGCTCACGGTACCCAAAAAGAACATAAGTCTATAGCCCAAAATTGCAAGTCTATATTTAAAGAAAGTTTTCCGATTGTATCAAAATCTTTAGAATGGTAAAAATTATCCATGACTACGAGGACTAATCTTATTAGTTTCATTTTCTTGAATTGTTGAAAATTCAGAATTAATAATCTCCTCATAAGGTTTTTCTTCTTTTTTCAAATTATCAATGGATTCTCTGATTTTTATTTCATTTTGTTTACCAATAAAAGTAGATACTAGATTACCCTTTTTATCAAAAAGATTAACTTGAGGAATCCCGTTGACAGAAAACTTCTGGATGTAATTACCCCATTTTTGATTATCAACATTTAAAAAAACAAAATTAATATCTTTTTCGTATTCATTTTTAAAAGCAGAAACTTGCGGAGCCATTTCTTTGCAAACTTCACACCACTCAGCATAAAATTCGAGAAATGTAGGCTTATTATTTGTAAGAGCTATTTCAGGGTCAACAGATAATTCTCCAAAACTCTTTAGAAGAAAAGTTGATTTAAAAAAGAAATTTTTAAACAATAGCAGTGAAATGATAACGATAGATATAATTAAAATAAGTATTGTTTTTAAATTTGACTTTAAAATTTGCTCTCGACTCTCAGATTGCACTATTAAAGTATTGCTAACTAAAAACATCTTAAATAAGTTAAACGAATAAAGAGGATTGAAATCTATAAGCTTTTAATCAACTGATAAAATAGTAACTAAATAATTATCAAAATTTCTTTGATTTCTAAAATCTAATTATGCAATCAATCTTTGGAACGGATGGAATAAGAGGAAGATTTAATGAAGAGATAACCTATTCACTAGCCTACAAAGTAGGATATGCTTTAGGCTCGAGCTTAGAGAATAAAAGTCCAATAATAATTGGAAGAGATACAAGAATTAGTGGGGATATTCTACTTCAGGCAATAACACAAGGTATAAACCAAAGTGGCAAAAAATTTATAAATCTTGGAATCTGCCCTACACCGGCAATACCTTTTTTAATCAAACAAGAGAAATTGAGTAGTGGGATCATGATATCTGCAAGTCATAATCCGCCAGAATATAATGGCATAAAAATTTTTGATAATAATGGTCAAAAAATTAGCAAATATATTGAAAATAAAATTCAAAAATTAATTGAAGATTCAAATCACATCATCTCAGTTCCTAGAAAAGTGATCCCACTAAACGCAAATAAAGATCTTTTTGATATTTATATTAAAAGCCTAATCCAAACAATGGGTGGAGAAAATCTAAGCGGGTTGAAAATAATATTAGACACATGCTATGGATCAGCGACAACCTGCGCAAAAAAAATTTTTCAGTCTCTTGGTGCTGATGTAAGAGTTATCAATAACTCTAAAAATGGGTTAAAAATTAATATGAATTGTGGTTCTACTAATCTCGAACCATTAAAAAAAGCATTAAGGGAGAGTCCTGCTGATATGGGTTTTAGCTTCGATGGGGATGCCGATAGAGTAATTGGAATAGATTCAAAAGGCAATGTTTTAGATGGAGATCACATTCTTTTTCTTTGGGGTAGAGAACTTATGGAGCAAAAAATACTTACAAATAATTTACTAATATCAACGCAAATGGCAAACTTAGGTTTCGAAAAGGCCTGGGAGAAAATTGGAGGGATTTTACATAGAACTGATGTAGGAGATAAACATGTGCATGACGCAATTAAGGAAAAAGGAGCAGTTTTAGGAGGTGAGCAGTCAGGTCATATACTTTCAAAAATTAATAACTTTTCTGGAGATGGGATATTGACTGCACTTCAAATTTCTAAATTTTGTAAAAAGAAAAATATTAATTTAAATGATTGGCTTAAAAGTAGTTTCGAACCTTATTCTCAAAAACTAACCAATATCAATCTAGATTTTAATGTTAATAAATTAAATCCAGAAACCAAAATCTTGATTGATCAAACTATAGAGTTTTTTCAGAAAATATATTCGGATAATTGTAGAGTTTATATAAGGCCTAGCGGTACAGAACCTGTTTTGAGAGTTCTAGTTGAGGCCAAAAATCATAAGAAAGTTCATTCTTTATCAAGCGAGATAACAAACAAACTCTTTCTGGAAATTGATAAGATAACTAATTAACTATGCATTAAATTTTTATATAAATCCTTTCGAAAATATCGAGTTGGTTAACAATCACATATTTTTCTCGATTAGTTTTAACTTTAGTTGGATTAAAACTTTCGGAATAATTAAAGTCTTTTTTATCTATTGTTTTAAAATAAAAATTACTTGATATGGTGTAATCCATATAATGGAAAAGATCTTTTACATCCGTTTTTATAAAAATTAAAGTCCCTTTTTGCAATGAATTTGAGAGAAAGTTAATAAATTCTGGCTGAATTACACGCCTTTTATAATGCCTCTTTTTAAACCATGGATCAGGAAAATTAAAAGAAAGACTTTTTATATTTTTAATAAATAATTTACTTTGGACATCATTCAAAATATTATTAGCATTACCAAATATAAAATAGAGATTTTTGATTTCTCTTTCAAGCGCTTTTAATTTAGCATTTTTGACTAATTTCTCACGGATTTCAATTCCTAAATAATTCCACGTAGTATTAACTAAAGCTAAATCAAATAGAAACTCGCCAGCAGCAGAGCCTATATCCAAATGAAGATTCGATTTAGAATCACAAAACATTTCGCTCAAAGAAGGTATTCTCTCAATTTGATTGAAATTATTACTGAGGGGATTAACATGCTGTCTCATACAATTATCAATATATTTCTAGGCAATAATATAAGGATGCATAATATTCATAACTATGACAATACTAAGTTCAAAAGTAACAGTTTGATGTTTAATTATTATGTGTTAAAAAAGAAAAAATTTTGAACGTTTTTAATCAACTTTCTATTTGGCTATCCTTTCAACTTTCAATAATTTTCATTATTGGTATTCCTATTACTCTTTCCTTCTGGTCAATTAAAAAAAGAAATAAAGCAGTTATTAAACTTCTATCAATTTATTGGAAAATATCCCTTTTATTTTTTATAAGCCTTTTACTTTTAATAGGAAACTATAATTATGCTCTTGTGATAACAAATATTGCAACATTACTGATGACAGTTTCAGTTTGGTTTTGGAACGATATTAATGATGAATTAAGAGAATATGATTTTTCTTACTCCCTTACCACAACGACAAAAATTTGGAGATGGACGATAACTTTTATATCTCTCAATTTCTTTTTTCAGAGTTTGCAAAACTTCGCCTGCTTTTCTTTTATTAATTCAGATGCGTGTGCAATATGGCTTAAGCCTTCTTCAAATTTATATCTCATTTTAAAAAATTTATTTAATTTTTTCTTTGGAGCTAACTTTACTCAACCGATAGCAAAATTCTTAGGATTATTTTCATTATTAATCTATATTCTAGGCCTTATTCAATGGTCACTAATCAAATTACCTAAAAATGGAAGAAACTCTTGCTTCTCAGAAAATGGCAAAAATTGATTTAATAAATAGTCTTGAAAAAATCAGTTCCAAGATAACTGATAGGATACTTAAATTAGAAGGTTTCATTCAAAAAGAAAATCAAAAAGAACAATTAGAAATACTTATTTTTAGAGGTTTCAGTAGCTCAACAACTCATCCAATTGAAATAGATTCAGAAATAAAAGTAATAGCATTTAAGTATATACTTACAAATTTCAAACTTTATAAAGCACCTTTAACAGAGACTGAAGAAAATTTTATAAGAGAAAATCAAAACTCAGATTTCTTTTTGAATCAAAAAAACTGGATTTAAATAAATTCAAAATTAATAATATTTGAACATCTTTTGCATAATTTTGTATTTTGGATTCCTTTAAAAGTTTCTTTTTGATAATGCCAACATCTATCACATTTTTGACCTTGAGCTTTTACGATTTGAATCTTACCAAGTGCATTGTTATCAATAATTAGAGAATTCTCCACCAAATCGGATACCACTTGGAAGTTTGATACTATAAGCCAATCCCTAAATAAATCCACATCTTGATTGCCACATTCTTTTAGCCAAGTAAGTGAATCTTTTAAAACTTTATCTTCAGGTAAATAATTAACTTCAGTTTCCAAAGCTGCTCCAATCATTTGTTTATTTCTACATCCTTCTATAGCCTTATTAATTTCAACTCTCAAATTTCTTAAATTTGCAATGTGCTCATTAATTATTTGACTTTTCCATGACTGCGAAAATATTGGCCATCCTCTTTGAAAGACTGATTTTTCTTTAGTTGTATATGGGATATTTTGCCAAATATCTTCAGCCATATGACAAAGCACTGGAGCAATGAGTACCGCTAAATTTTCAACAACTTTTGACATGACGAACTGACATGATCTTCTTCTAAATTGTGATTTAGAACTAACATATAGCCTATCCTTCGCAATATCTAAATAGAAATTTGATAGATCTACAACGCAAAAACTTTGCAAGATTTGAAAAAATTTTGAAAATTCATAATTTTCATAAGCATTTGATATTTGATCTGTTACCTCAACTAATCTGCCTAACATCCATTGATCTAAGAGAGGTAATTGATCAATTTCAAAACTATAAAGATTAGGATCATAATCATGAATATTACCTAGAAGATATCTTGCAGTGTTACGAACTTTTCTGTAAACATCTGAAAGTTGCTTGAGTATGTTTGAACCAATAGGAACATCAACTGAATAATCTACAGAGCTTACCCACAATCTCAAGACATCAGCACCATAAGCAGGATCTGTTTTTTTATTATTTCCTCCATTAATAATTATATTTGGATCAACAACATTTCCTAAAGATTTACTCATTTTTCTTCCGTTTTCATCAAGTGCAAATCCATGAGTTAAAACTTTCTTATATGGAGGTTTATTATTGACTGCAACAGATGTTAGCAAAGAAGACTGAAACCATCCTCGATGTTGATCTGAGCCCTCTAAATAAAGATCTGCTGGATACTTTAATTCACTTCTTAGTTCACATACTGCGGCCCAGCTAGATCCTGAATCGAACCAGACATCCATTGTATCTGTTCCTTTTTTCCATAGATCAGATTCTTTTGCATAATTTTCTGGCAAAAGATTCTCAACATCCCAATCCCACCAAATATCAGCTCCATGTTCACTAAAAAGTTCTTGAATATGATTAATTATCTCTTTATTAAGTAGAATCTCGTTACCATTTTTTTTATAAAAAACTGGAATAGGGACTCCCCATGACCTTTGTCTAGAAATACACCAATCTCCTCTACCAACAACCATAGAAAAAATTCTTTTCTTTCCAGTTTCTGGCATCCACTCAACATCTTCGATTGCCTTTAATGCAGATGATCTAAAGCCATTTACAGATGCGAACCATTGTTCAGTTGCCCTAAAAATAGTTGGTTTTTTGGTTCTCCAATCATACGGATATCTATGCTTATAATTTTCTTGTAAAAGAAGCAAATTTTTTTCTCTTAAATGCTCAATAATTAAATCATTTGCATCTTTCAGGACATTTGATCCTTTGAATTTACCAGAATATTCATTTAAGTTACCTTTTTCATCAACGACACATGTTATTGGTAAATTATATTTTTGGCCCACATTAAAATCATCTATCCCATGACCAGGCGCAGTATGAACAATTCCAGTTCCTGATTCGGTAGTAATATAGTCTCCTCCAAGTAAAATTCTGCAATTTTTATTCTTAGAGGGATGTTGATATTCAATATTTTCCAAATTAGAGCCTTTAACCTCTAAAAGCACCTTGAAATCTTTATTAAATTTCTTACTTATTTCAGAAGATAAATCCTTTGCAAAAAGATAAATTCGTTTCTCTTCATCGATAGAAAAAACGTACTTTATTTTTGGGTTTATTGCAACTGCTTCATTTGCAGGTATGGTCCAAGGAGTAGTGGTCCAAATAGTTATGAAAGAATTATTTTGAAAAAAATCTTTTTTGATATTAAGATTTTCTTGGATGAGATTTAATAGAATTTCCTCAGGTATTTTAGTGATTTTTAATGAAACATAAATACTTTTTGAATAATGTTCATCAGGGTATTCTAATTCTGCTTCTGCAAGTGCAGTCCTAGAACTTGGACTCCAATGGACAGGTTTAAGACCTCGATATATGTAGCCATTTAAAAACATTTTCCCAAAAACTCCAATCTGAGCAGATTCATAACTTTTCTTAAGAGTTAAGTAAGGATTATTCCAATCTCCCCATATGCCCCACCTTTTGAAGCCCTCCTTTTGATTATTAATTTGGATATGGGCATAATCTGTTGCTTTTTTTCTTAAATTTAGAGTGTCAAGATTCTTTCTTTCATCAGATTTTAAATTCTGAAGAACTTTTAATTCAATAGGTAATCCATGACAGTCCCAGCCAGGGACAAAATGAACCCTAAATCCTCTTAAGGTTTTGTATTTATTGATTATGTCTTTTAAAACTTTATTAAGGGCATGACCCATATGAAGCGCTCCATTTGCATAAGGAGGACCATCATGTAATGTAAATATTTCGCCTGAATTACTTGAACCCAATTGGAAATCAATATCATTATTAGCCCAAAAATTCTGAATCTCAGGTTCTCTTACAACTGAGTTAGCACGCATTGAGAAGTCAGTTTTTAGTAAATTTAAAGTTTCTTTATAAGAAAAGTCTGATTTTTGTTCTTTGCTATTTTGAGATTTCATACGACGATATAAGAAATATTGGTGATCAAAAGAATTATTTAAATAAATCTAATTCATTATATTCTTTCTTAATTGACCTGTAGTTTTTTTGGGATTTTTCAAATAACCATTTTATTTGATTTCAGACTTTTATATTATCATTTTTATCATTTCTTACCCACTTTTTTGGGGTTATATTTTTATTATTGCTACCAAAATTAAAAAAATTCAAAGGTTTATTGAAATCACGAAATACCAAATTAATAGATTCTAATATTTTCGAAAAGTTATTTTTAAACTCCGAAAAGGTAGTTAATTTTTTCTTTTCGATATCTGTCAATTGGTACCATCTAGATAAAAAAAGCTCTACTAGATAAAAAATAACTAGTACTGTTAAAAAAAGGAAAATTACGAAAAATGATTCATCTAATGTTTCATTTTTAATTATTAGTATCAAACCTATTAATAAATTGAAAAAAGCTCTTATTAAGTCTTTTGATTTACCGAGCTCAAGATAAATTATCGGTACAGTAAGAAAAATGGCACCAACTAAAATATAAAAAGTTCCCAAATAAAATATCAAACTATTCATTAGATTAATTCTCAATTAAATTATAAGAGTTGATATAGATAAGCAAACTATCTATCAGAATTTCCTTAAGTGCGGTCGGGGAGACTTGAACTCCCACACCCGAAGATACGAGTACCTAAAACTCGCGCGTCTACCAATTCCGCCACGACCGCTCAAATAAAATAATAATTGAAAGAGGTTTATTTTAAAAATTTTTTTTCTTAAGATGATTAATTTGACACATTAAAATTTTAATTAAAAATCTCTTAAAAGAAATTTTTTATGTTTGAGCATGCAATCATCTAAAAATATTAGTTATATTATTTAAAGAATAATAGAAACAATTTCAAACTTAACCAGTAAAAATACAACGAAAAATACTAATTCTTCAAAAACATCTAATTGGCAAAAAGAGATTAAAAATTACGTAGATCCGCCAAGCTTTTGGAATCCAACATTAGGTTTATTTTTTGGTGGTTATTTTCTTGCTTTTCTTAGCATATGGCAATGGTATAGAGGTGTTTGGCCTTTACCTTTACTCGTAGCCACTGCATTTTTAGCTTTACATATTGAAGGTACTGTTATTCATGATGCTTGTCATAAAGCTGCTCATCCAGTCCCTTGGATAAATCAAGCAATGGGCCATGGTTCAGCTATTCTACTAGGATTTAGCTTCCCAGTTTTTACAAGGGTTCATTTACAACATCATATTCACGTAAATCACCCCAAAAATGATCCAGATCATATTGTCAGTACTTTTGGTCCAATTTGGCTAATTGCTCCAAGATTTTTTTATCATGAGGTGTTTTTCTTTCAAAGAAAACTTTGGCGAAGATATGAATTACTACAATGGGGAGTTGAAAGATCCATATTCATAACTATTATCTTGGCAGGTTTGAAATTTGACTTTATGAATTTAATTTATAATTTATGGTTCGGCCCAGCATTAATGGTGGGTGTCACTTTAGGAATATTTTTTGATTATTTACCTCATAGACCATTTCGATCAAGAAATAAATGGATAAATTCTCGAGTTTATCCAAGCAAATTTATGAATTTATTAATAATGGGACAAAATTACCATCTTATTCATCATCTATGGCCTTCGATTCCTTGGTTTGAATACAAAATAGCTTATGAAAAAACTAAGCCTTTATTGGACAAAAAAGGCTCCCCTCAAAGGGTTGGAATATTTGAAAGTAAAGAAGACATTTTTAACTTTATTTATGATTTATTAATAGGTGTAAGGAGTCATAGCAAAAAGAGGGGCAAAATAAGAAAAATCATAAATTTGTATCCAAGCTTTAAGATAAAAAAATTTTTATTAAAGATAGTCAACAAAACATATATTGGAAGCAACTAACTTACTCATTCATTTATAATTTTTGGTACTTTAAAATATTTATCTTCTCTCGATGGACCCAATTCTAAAAGTTCTTTATTGCAATCAGAATTTTTCTTTTCGTCTTTTCTAAATACATTTACAACCTCTATAGCTCTCGTTGTACAGGGCACATCATCTGTATCAATTTTTTCAAGTTGTCTAATATAATCCAGTATCTTTTCTAATTGTTGTGCATGATTATTAATTTCATTCTCGTTAAGTTCTAATCTCGCTAAATGAGCAACTTTTTTTACTTCGTCTTTAGTTATTTTTGTCATACATTTAATATCTTTCTTATTAAATAATAGTTTATTAAGAACAACTTATTTACATATCCTTTGAATTTCAAATAATTTAAAAATAATCACATCTTTTTGAAAATCAATATCAATTAATAGCCTTAATTATTTTTCTCAGCTAAATATGTTATTAGATAGATATTGAAAAATAGAAGAAGAATTCTTTCCAAAAAATTTTTTTTATCGACATTCCAAACTTGTTGCTCCTGATTTAATAGGCTGTTACCTCATAAAAAAAAATAATGAGATGGATCAAGTTAAAGGGGTAATTGTTGAAACTGAAGCTTATTCACAGGAAGAAGAGGCCTGTCATGGCTACCGCAAAATGACTGAATCAAACAAATCATTATTTGGCAAACCTGGCACATTTTATATTTACAAATCTTATGGCATTCATCATTGTTTAAACATAGTTACTGATAAAGAAAATTTTGCGAGTGGTGTTTTGATAAGATCAGTTTTTATCTCTAAAAATAATGAAAGATTAGCTTCTGGACCTGGCCTAGTTACTAAGACATTCGAGGTAGACATTTCATTTAACTCTCTTGAAGTTCTTAACAACAAATCTTTATGGATTTCTCCACGAGACTCCACTCTAGAAGAAAAAGATCTTATTCAAACTACGAGAATTGGCATTTCAAAGGCAAAAAATATAAAATGGCGTTGGTATCTCAAAAATAGTAGGAGTGTAAGTAAAAGATTAAAAGGTGACAGAACACCTAAATTTCAATAATCATTTATCTTTTTAAGAGTAATGCAAATTTGGCCTCATAAACATATACACACACTAGCTAATTTTTCAATTCAAGATTATGAGTCAGTATTTGAATTAGCTAATAGATTTGATGCACTAAAGAATGCGGGGACAAAAAAAATACCGGCCTTACAAGGGACTTTGGTAACGTCTTTATTTTTTGAAGCTAGTACAAGAACAAAAAATAGTTTTGAGCTTGCAGCAAAAAGACTTTCTGCTGATGTCCAAACTTTTGCGCCATCCTCCAGCTCTTTAACAAAAGGCGAAACAATAATTGATACAGCCATAACTTATTCTGCTATGGGGGCAGATACATTAGTTATCAGACATTCATCAAGTTACATAACCTTTGAAATCGCAAAAAAACTTGATGCAATAAATGCCAAGACTTCGGTTCTTAATGCGGGAGATGGATTACATAGTCACCCCAGCCAAGGATTGCTTGATATCTATACATTGATAAAATTCTTTTCCCAAAAAACGCTGAATCCAGAGGTTTTAAATTCCAAAAAAATTTTAATAATTGGCGACGTTAATCATTCAAGGGTTGCCAGGTCAAATCTTTGGGCTTTGAGTGCTTTCGGCGCCGATATAATCTTATGTGGTCCTAAGACATTAATACCTGATGAATTGATCAATTTTTTAAAAACCCCCGCGCCAAATCAAACAGAAGATCCTGTTAAATCAAGAGGTTCAATAACAATTTCTAGATCATTGGAAGAATCAATAAAAATTGCAGATGCGATTATTGTTTTAAGACTACAGAAAGAGAGAATGATGGGAAATTTACTAAGTAGCATTGATTCATATAGTTTGGATTATGGTTTAACCCCAGAGAAATTATCTTTAAATAAAAAAGAGATTCCAATTCTACATCCCGGTCCCATTAACAGAGATATTGAAATTAGCAGCAAAGTGGTAGATCTATATCCTAATTGCCTAATTAATAATCAAGTTGCAAATGGTATCCCTATAAGAATGGCTTTGCTTTATCTATTACAGAAACACAACAAGTAAATTTAAAGCAACTTAAGACTTTCAGTAAAGAAACCATAAAATAATCCCAATCTTAAAGAATCTAATAAAAGTAGTAAAAATTTCTTTTTCCTTTCATATCTAAAATTTCTTCTCAAAACTATTAAAAACTCAATAAAAACTACTGATAAAAAAGCAGCAACAGGATCCATGAGTTCCACAACGGCACTTACCATACCAAGAGAACTTCCAAAAAAGTATCCAATTAAAAGTGTAATCAATGATATTGAATATCTTCGCCATGGATTATTAGCCCAAATACTTAATGTATGAATATTTTCCACAATTTTTAGCTGAAATTTTGTCTTTTGAGGTTTAACAACCATTTTGCATTAAACTAAGCCGCTTCAGAGTTTGATTGAATTTTAGTATTTCCTTCTACTAATTCAAGTAATGCTTCCAACTGAGCCATTAACCCTCTTAATTCGCCTGGCTCAGGGAAAAGGTCATCTTCTTTTATTCCTAAATGCATTTCTCTAAGCTCCTGTCTTAAATAGCGAATGTGACTAATGACTTGCTCTCTTTTGGTTTGCGACATGTTATGAATTTTTGGATATATATTAAGAAAGAATATTTTTGAAAAGGAGAGTTTGCATATTTATGACTGAGAATGAAGATAAATGACTTAACAAAAATTTGAAAAGATTATGAAAATTGAAAATTATCATATCCTTGAAAATATGTACTTAATTCTTATATCAATTTTAAATAATTACTTAAGGCTTTATTATTAAAGTATATTGACTTTACTCAATATGAAATTCATTTCTGAAAATAAAATAAGTGAAGAACTAGTAAATTCTTTTGATGAAGAAATGACCTTTGAGCTCGCTAAAAGGCTAGAGGAAGATAATTATAATACTCCTTTTGATGGTTTAAAAGACTGGCACTTACTAAGGGCTCTGGCAATCAATAGGCCTGAATTAACGACTAATTATACCCATCTCCTCGATCAGGAACCTTTCGATGAAAACTAAAAGTAAGGACTCCAAAATAAAGGTTCTTTTATTAATAACTGGAAGTATTGCAGCTGTAAGAATTCCATTATTAGTTAGCCAATTAGCGAAAGAAAATTATGAAATAAGATGCGTTTTATCAAAAAATGCAGAAAAAATAATAAAGCCGCTTTCTCTTTCTATTTTAAGTAGAAACCCGTGCATTTTAGAAAATGATCAATGGTCTGATGGCCAATCAACACCTCTTCACATAGAACTAAGTAATTGGGCTGATATTTTAATCATCGCCCCTTTAACAGCGACAACATTAGCAAAATGGGTAACTGGAAATGCAGAGGGATTGATCCCAAGCATCCTAATAGCAAATATAAAACCAACAATTGTTGCACCAGCAATGAATACACAAATGTGGCTAAATAAAGCTGTCCAAAATAATTATGAGAATTTACAGAATTACGAAAATGTTTTGTCTTTGCAACCAAGCGAAGGCCTCTTAGCATGTGATGCTATTGGCATCGGTAAGATACCTCCTAATGATCTAATCCAATTAGCTCTTGAATTTATAGCTTCACATAAACAAAATGAATATCGCAAAGACTTACTTAATAAAGAAATTTTAATAACTGGAGGGTGTACCTCAGAGAAAATTGACGCGGCAAGACAAATTACCAACAAAAGTTCTGGAGCTATGGGCCTACTTCTTTCTCAAGTAGCGAGGTTCAGAGGAGCACAAGTAAAATATGTTCATGGTCCTCTGAAAATCGATAAGAATCTTACTGATGGAATAAAAAGATATGAAATTGAAACTAGTGTTGACTTAATTAGGGCACTTAATAATGAAATATCAAATTGCGATTATTTTTTCATGAATGCAGCAGTATCTGATTTCAAAATAACCTCTGATACTTCAGCTAAAATTCCAAAAAATCAAATTAATGCTCATTTGAATCAAAACTTTGAGCTCGTCCCAGATATTTTAAAAACAATTAGTAAATCAAAAAAAGATAACCAAGTTTTTGTAGGCTTTTGTGCTTTTACAGGATCTATCGAAGAAGCACGAATGACAATTAAAGAAAAGATTATCCAAAAGGGTTGTGATTATCTATTCGCAAATCCAATTGATCTTGAAGGCCAAGGATTTGGCTTTTTGGCACAAAATGAAGGTTGGTTATTCGATACTAAAAATATGGAACACTACATTAACAAAACATCAAAAATTGATTTAGCAAATAAGTTAATAACCCAAATTATTTCATTAAAAAAATAAAAAAAAATTTTTTTAATTTGTATTTTTTTGTAATCTTAATCATTAAAAATAATGTGATAGCTTAAAATAATTCCAGTTTTTTAAAATCTAAAAAGCTACGGGTTGTTTCGAGGATTTAATAGTCCTATCTTTTATGGTCCTTTCCCTTGTATTATCCGTACTGAACTTATTAGATGACCTTTAATCTATCGTCACAGAACTTTACTGCAACTTTAATTATGAGAATTCGTTCTTTCTTAGCTTTTGTTATTTCAATTTGTATAACTTTTGCTTTCGTACCTGTTAAAACATTCGCTTTTTCTGAAAGAGGAAATGCACAATTCACAGATGTTGTTAACACAGGAAAAGCTAATGATTGCCCTACATTAGACTCATCTCTTGTCGGATCAATATCTTTAGGGAATGGAGATAGCCTTAAGGGAATATGCATGCATCCAACAGAAGTTTATGTAAAAGTGCCAGGGACAAAACGAAAAGCTGCAGAATTTGTTTCTACAAAAATTATTAGTCCTAGAAATAACACCACAGTTACAGAAGTTTATGGAGATATAGATTCAGGAACTTTCACTGAAAAGGGTGGTATTGATTTTCAACTTATTACTGTATTAACTCCTGGTGGTTTAGAGGTGCCATTTGCATTCTCAGCAAAAGATCTTACAGCTGATTTGCCTTCATCAATTGAGCCAGGCACTGAGGTTAGTGGTTCAACATTTACGCCTAACTACAGAACTGGTGACTTTCTAGATCCTAAGGCAAGAGCTAAAAATACTGGTGTTGAATATGCTCAAGGTTTAGTTGCATTAGGAGGCGATGACGAAGAACTTGCAAAAGAAAATATTAAAGTTGATGTAAACGGTACTGGCGTTATTACTCTTTCAATCAACAATGTAGATTCTGACACAGACGAATTTGCTGGTACTTTTGAAGCAATCCAACCTTCAGATACAGATATGGGTTCAAAGGATCCACTTGATGTAAAAATAATTGGGGAGCTTTACGGAAGAAAGGCATAAATCCTATTTAAGAGAAAAAGGGGGTTAAACCCCTTTTTTTTTTCAAAATTTTTCTTTATCAATTTAAAAAATGGAATTACAACAAAAAACTAAAACAGATACCAATGGACTAATACCGCCTTATGGAGGGGAACTAAAAAATTTAATTATCAAAGATAAAAACCTTAAAAATGATCTTATCTCTATAGCTACCTATGAGTTTGAATGTAGCGAGAGAAATGCATGCGATGTAGAACTTTTGATGGTTGGAGCTTTTTCTCCCTTGGAAGGTTTTATGGATGAAAATAACTACAATTCGGTAATTAAAAATAATAGAAATACAAATGGGTTGCTTTTTGGCTTGCCTATAGTATTTGATTCAAATAACGAAAAAGTAAAAGCTGGAGAGACAATATTGCTTACTTATAAAAAACAAAAAATAGCTGTTTTAGAAGTTAGCTCTAAATGGGAGCCTGACAAATCCTTAGAAGCTGAACTTTGTTATGGCACTAATTCTTTAGATCATCCTGCTGTTAAAATGATTTTTAACGAGAGAGGGAGGTTTTATGTTGGAGGAAGAGTTTATGGTTTCGAACTACCAATTAGAGAATTCCCCTGCAAAACCCCAGAAGAAGTTAGATCTACACTGCCATCAAATCATGATGTAGTTGCATTTCAGTGCAGAAATCCAATTCATAGAGCACATTATGAATTATTTACTAATGCCTTACTCTCAGAGAATGTCTCCTCTAACTCAGTTGTTTTAGTTCATCCAACTTGTGGGCCAACTCAACAAGATGACATCCCTGGAAAAGTTAGATATTTAACCTATAAAGAATTAGAAGAGGAAATATCTGATGAAAGAATAAAATGGGCTTTTTTACCTTATTCAATGCATATGGCAGGGCCAAGAGAAGCTCTTCAACATATGATCATCAGAAGAAATTATGGCTGCACCCATTTTATTATTGGTAGAGATATGGCTGGTTGTAAGTCATCATCAACTGGTGAAGATTTTTATGGCCCATATGACGCCCAGGATTTTGCGAATAAGTGTGCAGATGAATTGATGATGCAAACTGTTCCTTCAAAAAATTTAGTTTATACCAAGGAAAAAGGATATATAACCGCTGAAGAAGCTAAAGAATTTAATTATGAAATTATGAAACTTAGTGGTACTGAATTTAGAAAGAAATTAAGGAATGGCGAACCAATTCCTGAATGGTTTGCATTCAAAAGTGTAGTAGATGTTCTAAGACGCTCTTAATATTGTTTATTTATTAGTATTATAGATTTATTAAAGATTTTTTATCGTGAATAAACGTTGGAGAAACGTAGGGCTTTATGTCCTAGCCGTGATTACTGTAATTTTCATTGGTACTTCAGTTTTTGATAAACCTAGTACTGAAAGTTCAACAAAAACCTTGAGATATAGTGATTTTATAGAGGCAGTCCAAGATAAAGAAATCAGTAGAGTCCTTATATCTCCAGATAATGCCACAGCTCAGGTTGTTGAAAATGATGGAAGCAGGTCTGAGGTCAATTTAGCCCCTGACAAAGATTTATTAAAAATTCTGACAGAGAATAATGTAGATATAGCTGTAACCCCCACAAAATTAGCCAATCCATGGCAACAGGCTGTTAGTAGTTTGATTTTTCCAGTGCTTTTGATTGGAGGCCTATTTTTTCTTTTCAGAAGATCCCAAAGCGGTAATGCGGGAGGTGGTAATCCTGCCATGAGTTTTGGCAAAAGCAAAGCTAGACTGCAAATGGAACCATCTACACAAGTAACTTTTTCAGATGTTGCTGGTGTTGAAGGTGCAAAATTAGAACTCACTGAAGTTGTAGATTTTCTTAAGAGCCCAGATAGATTCACTGCAGTTGGAGCAAAAATTCCAAAAGGGGTCCTTCTTGTTGGTCCTCCTGGTACAGGAAAAACATTGCTAGCAAAAGCGGTAGCCGGAGAAGCAGGTGTGCCTTTTTTCTCAATATCTGGTTCTGAATTCGTAGAGATGTTTGTAGGAGTTGGAGCTAGCAGAGTTAGAGATCTTTTTGAACAAGCTAAAAAGAATGCTCCTTGTATAGTGTTCATCGACGAAATAGATGCAGTTGGAAGACAAAGAGGTGCTGGTATGGGCGGAGGAAATGATGAGAGAGAACAAACATTAAATCAACTCCTAACCGAAATGGATGGGTTTGAAGGGAATTCAGGAATAATAATAGTTGCTGCTACCAACAGACCAGATGTTTTAGATTCAGCTTTAATGCGCCCTGGAAGATTCGATAGACAAGTTACGGTAGATAGACCTGATTACGCTGGAAGATTGCAGATCTTAAATGTTCATGCGAAAGATAAAACGCTTTCAAAAGACGTTGATTTAGATAAAGTTGCCAGAAGAACACCCGGATTCACTGGTGCAGATTTAGCCAATCTCTTAAATGAAGCAGCAATACTAGCAGCTAGAAAAGATTTAGATAAAGTAAGTAATGACGAAGTAGGTGATGCCATTGAAAGAGTTATGGCAGGTCCAGAAAAGAAAGATAGAGTCATCAGTGATAAGAAAAAAGAATTAGTTGCTTATCACGAAGCTGGTCATGCACTCGTTGGTGCATTAATGCCTGATTATGATCCCGTAGCAAAAGTTTCAATAATTCCTAGAGGTCAAGCTGGAGGTTTAACCTTCTTTACTCCAAGTGAAGAAAGAATGGAATCTGGTCTTTACTCTCGTTCTTACCTTCAAAATCAAATGGCTGTAGCTCTTGGTGGAAGAGTTGCTGAAGAAATAGTCTATGGTGAAGAAGAAGTAACAACCGGAGCTTCAAATGATTTACAACAAGTTGCCAATGTAGCAAGACAAATGATCACTAAATTCGGTATGAGTGACAAAATAGGTCCAGTCGCTCTAGGTCAATCTCAAGGTGGAATGTTTCTAGGAAGAGATATGAGTTCTACAAGAGACTTCTCGGAAGATACAGCCGCAACAATTGATGTAGAGGTTTCAGAACTTGTTGATGTTGCCTATAAGAGAGCTACAAAAGTTTTAACAGACAATAGAACTGTTCTTGACGAAATGGCTCAAATGCTAATTGAAAGAGAAACTATAGATACTGAAGATATCCAAGACTTGCTCAACCGCTCAGAAGTAAAAGTTGCAAACTATATTTAACGCGGAATTTTAAACTTTTAATGAATAATAAAGAAGATTCTTTTTCGGAGTACCTGAAAATTGAGTCTTTTTTTTTACTTATAAAACCTGAAGATAATATTTACTCAAATACCTCTATAAGAAATTCATTTTTTGAAGAATTAGAAAACTTAGTAAAATTAGGATTAAAGAATATTGAAATAAGTTGGTCTAACAACGAAGATTGGTTAGATTTTGTATCCGATATCAAAATTAAATATCCAAGAATTAATTTAGGCTCTGCCTCCATAGTTAATAAGCAATCAATAGAAGATTCTTTAAAAATTGGATTAAATTTTTCGATGATGAAATTTTGGGATAAAGATCTTTTCAATTATGCGCAGTCAAAAAATTATTTATTAATTCCAGGAATTAATAATTTAACAGATCTTAAGGAGGCGATAGATTTAAATTGCAACATTATCAAAATTTACCCAATAAAAAGTAAAGATAGTTCGATAAATATACTCCACTATAAAAATATTGATTTCATTGCTGCTGGAGGACTATCAATCAATGACTTAAAAACTTATAAATCTTTAGGGTATAAAGCAGTTGTAATTGGAGATAAAGCTATCAAAAATAAAGAATTTGATCCAAAAATATATGAATGGCTCAAAAATAATTAAGTTAAGGATAAATATAATTTGTTCAACAAAACTAATACTTATTTATTAAGTCACATTGAGCATGATTTAGAAGCAAATGATCAGCAAGTACTAAAGCTACCATAGCGTCAACCATGGGAACTGCTCTTGGTAGAACGCATGGATCGTGTCTACCTTTTGCTTTCATAAGTACTTCTTCACCTTCAGCATTTACTGTTTTCTGTTCTTTCCCGATGGTTGCTGTAGGTTTAAAAGCTATCTTCATCTCGATATTTTCACCATTACTTATTCCGCCCTGTATACCTCCTGAATTGTTTGATGTTGTTCTTAACTTACTAATATCATCAGACTTGATGAAGGCATCATTATGTTCGCTTCCTTTTAAATAAGTTCCAGAGAAACCTGAACCTAATTCAAAGCCTTTCGTTGCAGGCAAAGACATCAAAGCCTTTGCTAAATCAGCTTCTAATTTATCAAAAACAGGCATTCCAAGACCAGAAGGGACATTCCTTACTAGACATTCAATAACACCGCCGCAAGAGTCTCCTTGACGCTTTAATTCCTTAATTCTCTCGATCATTTCTGTTGATACCTTTTCATCAGGACATCTAACAATATTAGAATCTATTTTTTTGAGAGAAATCTTCTCTTTATTTATATCAGAATCAATATCATGTATACGCTTTACCCAAGATAGTATTTCAGTGTTACAGAAGGTTTTTAATAATTGTTTTGCTACAGCACCAGCAGCTACTCTCCCAATTGTTTCTCTAGCAGAGGCTCTTCCACCGCCAGAACTTGCCTGAATTCCATATTTCAGATGATATGTACCATCTGCATGAGAAGGTCTAAATACCTGCTCCAAATTATTATAATCTCCTGGTCTTTGATCCTTATTTCTTACCAACATTGCTATTGGAGTTCCAAGTGTTAACCCTTCCTTTATCCCACTTAATATTTCAATTTTATCTTCTTCATTTCTGGGTGTTGTAATGTCACTTTGGCCAGGTCTGCGCCTATCTAATTCATTTTGGATCAGATTTATATCTATTTTTAACTTAGGTGGACATCCATCAAGGATAACTCCTACTGCACCACCATGTGATTCTCCAAAAGTACTAACACGAAAAATTTTTCCAAAACTACTACTCATAGAAATATCAAATGTTTTATCTATATATAAACATTATATGAAACCAATTGAAAATTAAACAAAAAAAAGCCCCCAAAAAGGGGGCTTGTTAGTTTAAGAACTTTAAGCTTAACCGATAGCTGGAGCTGAAAGAGCTACTGTTGTAGACTCAGCTGCTGCTAGATCAAGTGGGAAGTTGTGAGCGTTACGCTCGTGCATTACTTCCATACCTAGGTTAGCTCTGTTAAGAACATCACCCCATGTAGGAACAATCTTACCGTTTGCATCAACAACTGACTGGTTGAAGTTGAAACCGTTAAGGTTGAATGCCATTGTGCAGATACCCATTGAAGTTAACCATACACAAACAACTGGGAATACAGCTAGGAAGAAGTGAAGACTTCTGCTGTTATTGAAACTTGCATATTGGAAGATCAAACGACCGAAGTAGCCGTGAGCTGCAACGATGTTGTATGTTTCTTCTTCTTGTCCGAACTTGTAACCATAGTTCTGAGACTCTGTCTCAGTTGTTTCTCTGATTAGAGATGAAGTAACAAGTGAACCATGCATTGCTGAGAATAAAGATCCTCCGAACATACCAGCAACACCAGCCATATGGAATGGGTGCATAAGAATGTTGTGCTCTGCCTGGAAAACAAACATGAAGTTGAATGTTCCAGAGATACCTAGGGGCATTCCGTCAGAGAATGAACCTTGACCGAATGGGTATACAAGGAATACTGCGAAAGCTGCTGAAACTGGTGCAGAGTATGCAACACAGATCCAAGGACGCATACCTAGACGGTATGAAAGCTCCCACTGTCTTCCCATGTATGCTGAGATACCAATTAGGAAGTGGAAAATTACAAGCTGGTAAGGACCACCGTTGTATAACCACTCATCTACAGTAGCTGCTTCCCAAATTGGGTAGAAGTGTAGACCAATAGCGTTAGATGAAGGAACAACTGCACCTGAGATGATGTTGTTTCCATATAGGAATGAACCAGCAACTGGCTCTCTAATTCCGTCGATGTCTACTGGTGGTGCTGCGATGAATGCAACGATGAAGCAAGCCGCTGCTGTAAGAAGGCATGGAATCATTAAGACGCCGAACCAACCAACATAAATTCTATTGTTAGTTGATGTTACCCACTCACAAAACTGTGGCCAACCTTTTAGCAGCGAAGAACGCTGCTGCTGAATAGTTGTCATGAGTTCGTAAAGTATGTCTCAAAAGTGAGACGTGTAAATAAAAACGGAAAATTACTCCCGCTCCGAAGATTTTAGACCAAAATTGCTAAAAATGTGTAAATATTTTTTCTTTAAGTAAACTTATTTTTTAGAGAATAGAAGAAAAGAACTTCCATGTCTTAAGATTTTCTTTGTTATTGAGGATTCAACTTGGTAATAATTGAATGGCTTCTTAACGGAAAAAGATCTAGAGAGGTAGTTTCCTTAAGAGAGGCTAAGCATAGAAGACTGCAATTAGAGGCTTTTGGAGCTGTTATTTATTGGAGTGAAAGAATTTAAGTTTTTAATGTTTAACAGTTAGCAAAAAAAATAAAAGTATTGAATATTAAATAAACTTATCTATTAAATAAAAAATACTTATTAATTTTCAGCTATTTATTGTTCCGATTTCTTAATTTAAAGACTTTCAAACTCTTGAACCCATTGTTTTTTGGAACAAATCACTTCTTTTTTTGTGTAGCTCATGGCAATTTTTTTTTCCTTATAAGCAACTTCTCCAATAAAAACAGGCCAAATCAATTGGTCTCCTTCATATTTGTGAATTATTCCTTGACTATCCAGAAATAATGGATCTCCTTTTTTAATCATTTTCCAATCTTGGTTTATTCTCTCAGGATGAATTAGGGCATTAATATCTCCTTTTTCATTTCTTGGATAATCTATACTTCCTTGATGAACATAAACAACCAATTCCTTTGGGATTTCTATTAGATGCTTTCTCAATTTATCTATCTCTTCCCTTAAGGAGCTAATTAATAAAGAAAATCTATCTATGATTTTTTGATCATAAAAATTTTGTGCTACAGCTCCTATTTCAATAACTAGACCACATGGCCAAGCTTCTACAAGAAAGCCTGTTTGAGTTTTATCTTTTTCATGTAAATAAATAGGCAATCCAAATTTGTTCTGCAGTAATGCAGCTAAACAAAAATCTTTGAATCTCCTCCCATACAAAACAATGCTAGTTCCCATATTTGCAGTAGTGGTATGCAAATCGATTACAATTTGACAGGGTTTAGATCCGTCAATTCCAAATTGATCTACTAAAAAATTGGCTCTATTAATTTCATAAAAGCTATTCTTATGTTGATCAAAATTCCCACTTTCTTTAAAAGATCTATTTAAATCTACATCTATATATCTGCACCCTTTTTCGTAGGCAACAGGATTACCGATGATGAACTCGTACTCAATACCATGATTTAAACTATTTTCTTCTCTATTAAATTGTTTAACCGCCCAAACAGGATTAACTTCATTCCCATGAGTACCTGAAACGATAAGTATTCTTTGAACAGTCATTTTTTCTTTAAAAATAAAATTTTATGCAAAATAAACATCTCATAAAGGTCTCCAAAAAATTCTGGTTTTGGTTTTGGAACCAACTAATGAATGGCTTCGCACCTTCAGATTTACATGGTAACTATAAAAGGCCTAAAGGTATAACAATTGATAGTGAATATGATATTAATAATGAGAATGGACAAATATATCTATTGGTAGGCAATTCTTGTCCATGGTGTCAAAGAACTTTACTCGTCCACGAAATAAAACATTTATCAAAAAAAGTTAAGGTTATTTTTTTAAAAGCAGATGTTGAGCATGGCGAATGGATTTTCAATACAAGTATTAAAGGATGTATAAGACTTTCGGACCTTTACAAAAAAGCTAATGAAAAGATTATTTTTAGAGCGACATTACCTCTTTTAATTAGTTTTGTGAAAGATGATGTAAATGTTTTATCTAATGAAAGTTCTCAGATTATAAGACTGCTCAATTCAATAAAAAGTGAATCGAAAAATCAGGGCTTAATTATAAAAGATTGTAATCAAAAATTTTTAGATTTAATTAATAACAATATTAATGATGGCGTATATAAATGTGGTTTCGCCAGAAACCAGTCAGCTTACGAAAAAGCAAGTCAAAATCTTTTCGCAGCTATAGATGAAGTTGAAAATTTACTACAGAAAAACAAAGGGGACTGGATATTTGGAGAAGAGTTAACCTACGCAGATATTTACCTTTTCCCAACGCTTATAAGATGGGAATTGATATATAGCAAACTTTTCAAATGTACTGAACAAGAACTATCAAGTTTTGAAAAGATTATTGAATGGAGAATAAAATTCTTTAACTTGTCTAAGGTAAATAGGACATGCTTCGACAATGAATGGAAAAAAGATTACTACAAAGCTTTATTCCCTTTAAATCCAAATCAACTAATTCCAGTTCTACCATCTTTAGAGGAAATAATGAGATTAGAGTCCTAAAAAATACGTAAATCAATTTCAAAAAAAATGATGTTGTAATGAACACTTATTTAGTTCATAGATAATGCAATTTCATTAAAAATTAACTATGTTATGTATGTCTACTAAAGTACGAAAAGCTTAAAATGAAATCCATTGACGAACACATCCAAAAAGATCAATCGGAAATCGAATCTGCAAAAGCAGAGGGCAATCTTCCAAAGGTCAGACACTTAACTGAAGAGCTAAAAGAACTCGAAGAATATAAGGATCATCATCCAGAGGATAAACATGACCCTAATGCTTTGGAACTTTTCTGCGATTCCAATCCGGATGAACCGGAATGTCTTGTTTATGATGATTAAGTTTTCTTTTAATCGATAATGCACAATAAAAAAGGGCTCTAAAAGCCCTTTTTTAATTGTTAATTTCTTTAATAATCTCTATTAAAGTCGGATGGACTTCCTGTAAGAGAACAAACAACCGACTCCTCACTTTTCATTTCCTTGACTTCTACAATTGGTCTGCCCATTTTCTTTAAAACCTCGATATCTTGAATCGTTTGACATCTAGCTATTATTTTTCCTTGTTGATCAAAGCAAGTATAGAAATTCATATTGTTTCTAAAGAAGTATCTTATTTATGACTAATTTTCATTATTAAATCAAGTGTATTTTTTTACAAAAAAATTTTTAATTTAAGTTAGATCCTCTTCCATACTTCAGAAAGCAGTGAAGATAAACCTTTTTTTAAAGATGAAGAAATGACAAAAACTTTCTTATTAGATAAATCTTCTAACTTTTTTGTAATTATTTTCAAATAATCATCATCTACAAGCTCCATTTTATTCAATACTATTATCCTCTCTTTATCTAAAAGACCTTTCCCATATTTTTTTAATTCCTGCTCAATAATCTCAAAATCATATAAAGGATTTTCTGCAATTGCATCAATTAAGTGAACAAGTATCTTCGTTCTTTGGATGTGCCTTAAAAAATCATGTCCTAAACCTACTCCATCAGCTGCACCTGATATTAATCCAGGAATATCCGCAAAAAGGCAACCATTCCCATCAATTTTTCTTACAACACCTAAGTTAGGTATTAGAGTCGTAAAAGGATAATTTGCGATTTTTGGACGTGCAGATGATACAACGGAAATCAAAGTACTTTTCCCAGCATTTGGAAGGCCTATAATCCCAACCTCTGCAAGAAGTTTTAGTTCTAATTGAACCTCCCATATCTCACCATCTTTTCCTTCAGTAAATGATTCTGGAGCTCTATTTTGATTACTTAAATAGTAAGCATTACCATGTCCACCTCTTCCTCCAATGGCAATAGTTAAGCTCTGTTTATCTTTAGTTAAATCTCCTAAAATAATACCGGTTTTAATATCCCTTATTTCTGTACCGCAGGGAACTTTAAGGATTCTATCCTCACCTGAAGCACCTGATCTCTTATTGGGACCTCCTTTGCAGCCATCTTCAGCAATTATTTCTCGTTTGAATTTGAAATCTAATAATGTTTGAAGATTATTATCAGCCATCAAAATAACTGAACCACCTCTGCCACCATTTCCCCCCGAAGGTCCTCCAGCAGGAACGAATTTTTCTCTTCTAAATGAGACTATTCCATTGCCACCTTTTCCAGCTTTAAGAATAATGTTTGCTTGATCAATAAATTGCACTTAATACGTTTATTAAATTGTTTTCTAAGTTTTTTAAATTTTATTTTATCCACGCAATACTGCAACCAGGTCCACCCTCGTTGTTGGCTGCATCTTCAATCTTATCAACATAATTTAAACCTGATAACCAATTTCTTAGTCCTTTTTTTAATTTCCCTGTTCCAATACCATGAACAATCCATAGCGGTCCATGAAATTTTCTAATTTTCTCTTCAATAATTATTTCTGCCTCATGAACTCTTAGCCCTCTTACGTCAATTGTATTATTACTCGTTCTAATCTTAGAAAAAGAAAAATCTTCTCTTGAAGACTTGATCTCAATTTTTGACCTTTTGAAATTAGGCTTTTCTCCATTAATACCTTCAAAGTCATTTACAGATAATGTACTTCTGAATGAACCACATTTAACTTCGTAAAAACCACCTTTTTTATCTAAATCTACAATTTGTCCCGTACTATTTAAACTTTTAATTTTAACAAAATCGCCTACCTGAGGATTCCATGATATTGACTTTTCAAATTTTTTTTGAGTTAAATGTTCCGTCTCAATTTCCTTTAATCTTTTTCCAATAATTCTCGTATCTTCTCCATTAACATTTTTATCTCTTAATTTTTTAATCAAATCTATTACCTCTTTTTTAGCGGAAACAATATGTTTTGATAATTTAGACCTTTCAATTTCTTGGATTTTTTCAGCATTTATTTTTTGATATTCATAATTTCTCTTCAATTCATCATGTAATATTTCAGTCCTTGCAATCAGTTCTGCAGCGGCTTCTGCAGAATTTTGTTGTTTAATCCTCTCCTCCTCAAGTCCTTTAATAATACTGTTAATATTATCAACTTCTTTTGGCTTTAAATAATTTGCAGCTTCATTGAGTATACTTTCATCGAGACCAATTCTCTTTGAAATTGACAAAGCATTACTTCTCCCAGGGATGCCCCAGTTGAGTATATATTTTGGCTTCAAAGAGTCTTCATCAAAGGCAACTGATACGTTTTCAAATCTGGAGTCATTATATTTTAAAGCCTTTATATCTCCATAATGTGTAGTTGCTAAAGTGATATCAGATTTATTTGCAAATTCTTTTAATAAAGCCATCGCAAGAGCACTTCCTTCAAGGGGATCTGTACCAGATCCAATCTCATCTAGTAAAACAACTGATAATCCTTCCCTATATTTAAGTAAATCTAAAATATCTTTTATACGGGATATATGCCCACTGAAGGTAGATAAATTTTCTTCTAATGATTGATTATCTCCTATATCCACATATATATTCGGACAAAAAGGGATAATAGGATTATTGGTTGAGGGTATCAATAATCCTGCTCTAGCCATAAGTAAAGACAGACCTAAACCTTTTAAAGCTGCCGTTTTACCTCCAGTATTTGGGCCTGTAATAGCTACAACCTTAATGTTTCTATTTATATGAAAATCGACAGCCACTGGGGGAGGGGCTCCTTTTCTTTTATGTTCCCAAATCAATAACGGATGAGAAAAACCAATTAAAGAAATAATAGGATTCTTCTCAAACTTAGGAGTTTTGCCTCCAATCCATTTCGAATATCTTGAACGAGTTAGAGCATTTTCTAATCTCAATAAAATGGATGCCATTTCAATCAGATTTTCTGAATTATCACCAACAAATTGGGACCATTTCTTAAGTAATTTAAATTCTTCAGCTGTGATCCTAGCCTCTAAAGAAGCAATCTTATTACCTTTGGTTACAACACTATCAGGCTCAAAATATACTGTATTACCTGAAGATGAAGAGTCATGAATTATGCCTTTAAATTTATCTACATAATTAACTTTTATCGCTAAAACAGGCCTACCATATCGATCTCCAATAGTAGTATCCTGCAAATAAGCTAAATTCTTTTGAATAAATTTCTCAACTAATATTTTTCTTTCAAGTTTCTTAGATAATAATTCTTTTCTTAGAATAGATAGTTCATTACTAGCATTGTCTGAAATCCTTCCATTAGATTCAATACCTTTTTTAAAAATCATTTCGATATTCTGATGGTCAATTAAATTTTTTGTAAATGATGAAATATAAGGCCTTTGTTCAAAATCTAATAAGATTTTTTTTAAATTTCTTGCTGCAGCAATTGTTTGAGCTATTTCTAACAATTCAGAAGATGAAATTACACCTCCCTTTGAACAAATTTCAATATTTCTACTAATATCAAAAACGCCAGAGAAACTAATTAATTTATCTAAATTATTTTCTAGCTCATTTATTTCAACAGTTTCATTTAAAAGTCTTTTAGATGCTTCATATTCTGAGGGAATACCAAAACTTAAAATTGCTCGTTTACCCATTTCCGTTGAGGCGAACGAAGATAAATGCGTTTTTAATGAATCCCACTCTAAAAGGCTTATAGATTCTTCTTCTAAGGTGCCATCTGAGTATGGTTTTTTTGAATAACTTTTCTCTTGCATACAAAAAAGAATCAAACATTCGATTGAATCCCTTCAGGAGGAACATAAAGCATCTCGAGCCAGTTTCCTTCTGTATCCTTCATGTAAAAAGATGCTGTTCCATCTCTATGTTCATGTAAAGGACCAACTTTTACACCAGAATTTTTTAAATCATTTTGAATATTTTCCACTTCTTTTTTATTTTCAAAATGAAAAGCAAAGTGAGGTCCAGCAGCTTTGTAGCTAGGGCCTAACAGCGCAAGTCCATCTTTCCCTTTTCCAGCTTCCAAATAAGACCAATCTTTATCATCCCAAACTAAATTCATACCCAGCTTAATATAAAAAGATTTCGCCCTTTCGAGATTCTCTACTCTAAGTGCAATGTGACCTATCCTATTTACTCCTTGTGAAAACTTCAAAACAAAGCAGTTAATATATTTCTTATCTAAGAATAAACTAAATTTTTATTAATAATGAGTTTTTAAGTATCCTGCAACCATTGAGATGCATCACAAGCATGATAAGTGAGTATTAATTTTGCTCCTGCTCTTTTAAAACTAAGCAGTGTTTCTAAAACAATATCTTTTTCGTTAATCCAGTTCTTCATAGCAGCAGACTTTACCATGGAATACTCCCCACTAACGTTGTATGCAGCTATGGGTTTATTTGAAAATGTACTTAATCTATAAACAATATCCAAGTATGAGATTCCTGGTTTTACCATCAAAATATCAGCTCCTTCATACTGATCCAATGCAGATTCAATTAAAGCCTCTTTTGAATTGGCAGGGTCCATTTGATATGTAGACTTATTGTCTGGAATTACTTTCTTACTATTTTCTCTAGGAGCTGAATCTAAAGCAGTTCTAAATGGACCATAATAAGCAGATGAATATTTAGCTGTATAACTAATAATACCTACATCACTAAATCCTTCACTATCAAGAGCAGTCCTAATTGCTCCAACTCTCCCATCCATCATGTCACTAGGGCCAATAAAATCTGCTCCAGCTCTAGCTTGAGTTAAAGCTTGTTTTTTTAAAATTTCAATCGTTTCATCATTCAATATTTTTCCGGTTTCATCAACTAAGCCATCATGTCCATCACACGAGTAAGGGTCCAAGGCAACATCTGTCATTATTGCCATTTCTGGAATCTCTTTTTTTAATATTCGAATAGCTTTAGGTATTAAACCGTCATCATTAAAACATTCTGCTCCATCTTCAGACTTTAAGCTATCGTTAATTTTTGGGAAAAGAACCACACATCTAATTCCCAATTCCCATGCCCTATTGACCTCCTTTAATAAGCCATTAATATCCCATCTGTAGATTCCGGGCATTGCAGAAATTTCCTCTTTAAAATCTTTTTCATAAATAAATAATGGATAGATAAAGTCCGATGCCGCCAAATGGTTTTCTCTAACCATTTCTCTAATTGCCTCAGTTCTTCTTAATCTTCTTGGACGAATAATCGAATTCATTTGAATATTATTTAATTGAAAAATATTTATCTAATACATTAATCGCTTGCATTGCACATAAATCAATCAGAAACTACTTTTGTTCAGGAAAAGTAACTAAAATTCACTTAATAAAAGCAAAAAAAGTTACAAAAATATTTTGCACAAACTTCATTTTTCACAAATTTACGTCATAAAGAGATAATATCTTTTAGTTAAGTATTTATTTTAAGGAGAGTATCTTTGAAAATAATTAATGGATTTCATCTAAAGAATGTAAGAGGAGATATTCTTGGAGGTATCACAGCCGCAGTGGTGGCTTTACCTCTCGCTCTTGCTTTTGGTAATGCTGCGTTAGGACCTGGCGGAGCAATTTATGGACTTTATGGGGCAGTAGTAGTTGGTTTTTTAGCAGCATTGTTCGGTGGAACACCTGCTCAGGTTAGTGGGCCTACCGGTCCAATGAGTGTAACTGTTGCTGGCGTAGTAGCAGGCTTAGCAGCAGTGGGGGTTCCAAGAGATCTCTCTGCAGGACAAATTTTACCTTTAGTGATGGCAGCGGTAGTCATTGGCGGCTTACTGCAAATATTATTTGGGATTCTAAAACTAGGAAAATATATAACTTTAGTTCCATATTCTGTTGTGTCAGGATTTATGTCTGGTATTGGAGTCATAATCATTGCACTTCAGATTGGACCATTACTAGGTATTAGCACTCGTGGTGGGGTAGTCGAATCTTTATCTACTGTATTTTCAAATTTCCAGCCAAATGGTGCTGCTATTGGAGTGGCAATAATGACTCTAGGTATAGTATTTCTAACTCCTAGAAAAATAAGTCAATGGGTTCCTTCTCCTCTATTAGCCTTATTGATAGTAACTCCAATATCAATTGTGATTTTTGGAGACGGAGCTATTGATAGAATTGGAGAAATTCCGAGGGGAGTTCCATCTTTAAATTTCCCAAGTTTTAATCAATATTTCCCAATTATTTTCAAGGCAGGATTAGTCCTAGCAGTGCTTGGAGCTATTGACTCCTTACTGACATCTCTAGTAGCAGACAATATCTCTCAAACAAAACATAATTCTGATAGAGAACTTATAGGTCAAGGAATAGGAAATGCTGTAGCAGGTCTGTTTTCAGGTTTACCTGGAGCAGGAGCAACCATGAGAACAGTTATAAATGTTAAATCTGGAGGATCAACTCCCATTTCTGGTATGGTTCACTCACTTGTATTGTTGATAGTTTTAGTTGGTGCTGGACCTTTAGCTGAGCAAATACCAACTGCATTGCTAGCAGGAATTCTTATAAAAGTAGGCCTAGATATTATTGATTGGGGATTCTTGAGGAGGGCTCACAAATTATCTTTAAAAACATCAGTAGTAATGTACGGCGTACTTTTAATGACTGTTTTTTGGGATTTAATTTGGGCAGTTTTAGTGGGTGTGTTCATAGCAAATATGCTCACTATTGATTCAATAACCGAAACTCAACTAGAAGGTATGGATGAGGATAATCCTTTATCAAAAGATGATCAAGCAAAAAATGCATTGCCTGCTGATGAAAAAGCACTTCTGGATAGATGTTCAGGAGAAGTAATGTTGTTTAGATTAAAAGGACCACTCAGTTTTGGAGCAGCTAAAGGAATATCTGAAAGAATGATGCTTGTAAGAAACTACAAGGTTTTGATATTAGATATCACTGATGTACCAAGACTTGGAGTAACGGCGACTCTCGCAATAGAGGATATGATGCAAGAAGCAAAAAATAATTCCAGAAAAGCATTTGTTGCTGGTGCAAATGAAAAAGTGAAGGATAGATTAGCTAAGTTTGGAGTTGAAGGCATTATTGAAACAAGAAAAGAAGCTTTAGAAACTGCTCTAAATGAAATAGCTTAGTAATTTATGGAAATAAATCCAATTCTGCAAAATGTATTAGCCCCGCCAGTTCTTTTCTTCTTGATTGGAGCAATATCAGTACTTTTTAAATCTGATTTAGAAATACCAGCTCCATTACCTAAACTTTTCTCCTTATATCTGCTCCTAGCTATTGGGTTCAAAGGAGGTATAGAGATACAGAAAAGTGGGTTTACAAATCAAGTATTGCCTACTTTAAGCGCTGCAATACTGATGTCACTGGTAATCCCTCTGATTGGATTTTTAATTTTAAGATTTAAGTTTGATGTCTTTAATTCAGCCGCAATAGCAGCAGCATACGGTTCAATTAGCGCTGTTACATTTATTTCCGCAGAAAGTTTTTTGGAAAGTCAAAAAATAGATTTTGATGGGTTTATGGTTGGCGCCTTAGCTTTAATGGAATCTCCTGCAATCATTGTTGGATTATTACTTGTGAAATTTGCAGCTCCAAAAAATAGACCAAAATCAAGAAAAATGCATCTAAGCGCAATATTACACGAATCACTTTTAAATGGATCAGTTTACTTATTGCTTTCAAGCTTAATTGTGGGATTTCTGACTGCTTCAAGTAATCCCTCTGGAATTACAAAAATGGAGCCTTTTACTGGACAATTATTCTATGGAGCAGAATGCTTCTTCTTATTAGACATGGGAATAGTCGCTGCTCAAAGATTACCAAGATTGAAGAATGCGGGTTCGTTTTTGATTGGGTTTGCTATTTTCATGCCTCTATTTAATGCATTTATTGGTGTTTTCGTTGCAAGATTTTTATCTTTAGGACCTGGCAACGCACTTTTATTTGTGGTTTTATGTGCAAGCGCCTCTTATTTAGCAGTTCCTGCAGCGATGAGGATGACAGTTCCAGAGGCTAAATCTAGTTATTATATTTCAACTACACTAGGTCTAACTTTCCCATTCAATATAGTTCTTGGCATTCCCATATATATGAGTTTAGTAAATACCATTATCCCACTTTCCCCTCTATAAAAAAATGAAAAGATTAGACTTGATATTTAGTGAAAGAGAACTAGATGCAATTATTAAAACATTAGAAAAAGCTAATGTTCCTGGATATACCGTTATGAAACACGCCACAGGCAGAGGTCCTGAAAGAGTTGTTACTGAAGATATGGAATTTACAGGATTAGGAGCAAATGCTCATGTAATTGTTTTTTGTGAGCAAGAATTAATAGACAAAATGAGAGATAACATCAGGGACGATTTAAGCTACTACGGAGGAGTAGCTTATATTTCTGAAGCAACACCTCTTTAAATTAAAGCAGAAATATTTTTTTAAGAATGAATCCAATCTACTCTTATATTTTTTCTACTATTTAAATATCTATCAATTGACATCGCAGCAATACATCCATCAGAAGCCGCAACGACTGCTTGCTTAAATGGTGTATTTCTTATATCTCCAATAGCCCATACACCATCAGAGTTTGTAGACATAAAGTCATCCACAATCACTCCTCCGTCTTCTTTTAAAGCAATTTGATCACCTAAAAAATCAGTAATCGGCTTTGAACCACTCATATAAACAAAGACTCCATCTAAATCTAAATTGATAGGATTTTCTTCTTGCTTATTTTTTACAACAACCCCATTAACACCCATTTCATCACCCAATATTTCCAATAATCTTGTTCTGCTCCAATGTTTTATATTTGAATTATCCATCAGTTCCATAGCTTCTTCATTATCTGATTTAGGGTCACTTGATGTAATCCAATGCACAGTTGATGCAAATTTAGTTAGGACAGTTGCCTCTTCAATTGCCTCCTTGTTCACTCCAACAACGGCAACTTCTCTATTTTTATAAAAAGCTCCATCACATGTAGCACAATAACTTACTCCTTTGCCAAGAAAATCCGCTTCGCCC
Organism: Prochlorococcus sp. AG-347-L19; assembly: GCA_003278895.1. GTDB lineage: Bacteria > Cyanobacteriota > Cyanobacteriia > PCC-6307 > Cyanobiaceae > Prochlorococcus_A. Next base: position 40,462 of record QCCO01000003.1, on the reverse strand, counting down.
TTAAATGATGCAGGCCTACCCATTGCACCACTTGCAAGTACAAGTGCTTTAGCTTTGAAAGTGCCTTCTGGTGTATAAACTATTTTCCATTCTCCACTAGCATCTATCCCAAACACTTGTGCTCTTCTATAGTCTGTACCATATTGCACAGCCTGTTCTCTCATTAGAGTAAGTAATTTCTCCCCACTTATATCAACCGGAACACCTGGATAATTAGCTATTTGATGGGTTATAGCTAAGGCTCCAACAGATGGATTTTTATCTAAAATTACTGTCTTTAAGTTTGAACGAGATGTATAAAGTGCGCAAGTACATCCGGCAGGGCCTCCTCCGATAATAACTACATCTGACTCAATGATTTCCAATTTAATAAAACTCCTTTTAGTAGTTAATTAGATGAGCTCTTGGTTAGAAGAAATCTTTAATGTAAATACCTAACCATGTTTATAAATATAAGTTAAAAGAAAAAAGAGAAAAAAGCATAATATAGAAACAAACTTACATAGGAAAAACATAAAAAATTAATTATCAAAATGATCAGTTACGTGAAATGTTCTGTATTGATCTATTATTAGTTCATATCGAAAAAACAATTGCCGAAGAAACAATATTTTTTTTATGACCAACTCTGACTACCTTTTAAAAGCTGCCATTAAGAAAGTAACCGAAAAATTAAACGATATATTAGTTGAAAAAATTGAAGAAGCAACAAATATTGCTCAGGATGCTCCAGAAATTCTCAAAAAAGAATTTGATAGTTTGAAAGAATCCATAATCGAAGAAGCCTCAAGAATGGAAAAAGCGGAAAATATTCAAGAAAATAAGTCCTCAAATACTTATCAAGATTCCAAAATAAAAAAAGCTTTAAATGAAATTGAAGATATCAATAAGCAAATTGATCTCCTTAATAAAACTATAAATAATCAAATTAAATGAGTTATCACATTTTTCATTATCGTTTAAAAAAATTGAAGAGGGCCTTTCTTATTTGGATAACTCTGATTTCGCTTTTAACAATTTTGTGGATAGATAATATTAGATTTACAATTTTCCAAACTAAAAGCAATGAAAAAAGTAGGGTCCAAATTAAAAGAGCTCGATGGTTTACTAATCAATTAATAAAGCTTGGTTCAGCATTTATTAAAATTGGACAATTATTATCAGCGAGACCTGATTTGATTCCTAATACCTGGATACAGGAATTGTCTAAATTGCAGGATCAAGTTCCTAATTTTTTATTTGAGCAAGTTGAAGAAACTATAAGAGATGAACTAGGGTCTATGTCTAATGAAATAGATCAAATAGTATGTGATCCGGTTGGATCAGCATCACTAGCTCAGGTTCATAGAGCGACTTTAAAAAATGGTAAGAAAGTAGTATTTAAAGTTCAAAGACCCAATTTAAAAGAATTGTTTATTATCGATTTGGGCATAATGCAGCAAATAGCAGGATTGTTACAGAAAAACAAGAATTGGAGTCGAGGTAGAAACTGGGTTGAAATTGCTAGAGAGTGTAGGAAAGTTCTCATGAAAGAGCTTGATTTTAATTGTGAAGCACAATATGCAGCAAGATTTAGACAGCAATTTCTTGATGATGAAAATGTTGAAGTCCCTGAAGTAATTTGGGATATGAGCAGTGAAAAAGTTCTTTGTTTAAGTTATTTAGAAGGAACAAAAATAAGCGATTTAGAAAAATTACAATCACAAGAAATTGATTTACCCAAAATTGCAGAAATAGGTGCCATCAGCTATTTAAAACAATTAGTAAACTATGGTTTTTTTCATGCAGACCCTCATCCAGGGAATCTAGCAGTTTCAAATGAAGGTAAATTGATTTTTTATGATTTTGGAATGATGGGCAATATCTCAAACAATCTTCAAACAAGATTAGGGGGGATGGTTAAGGCGGCTGCTCTTAGAGACGCCTCATCACTTGTTAGTCAATTACAACAAGCTGGGCTAATTTCAAAAGATATAGATGTAGGACCAGTCAGAAGATTAGTCAGATTGATGCTTAAAGAAGCCTTAACTCCTCCATTTAGTCCAAATATCATCGAAAAATTATCTGGAGATTTATACGAACTTGTTTATGAAACACCATTTCAACTGCCAGTAGATTTAATCTTTGTGATGAGAGCTTTATCAACTTTTGAAGGAGTTGGTAGAATGCTTGATCCAGGGTTTAACCTTGTATCAGTTACAAAGCCTTATTTAATAGAACTTATGACTTCGAATAATCAAACTCCCAACGATTTAATTAACCAATTTGGAAGGCAAGTAGGTGAACTAGGATCAAAAGCTGTTGGGATTCCCAAAAGAATAGATGAAAGTTTAGAAAGATTAGAGCAGGGTGATTTACAATTGCAAATAAGAATGGGAGAGTCTGATAGGCAATTCAAAAAAATGTTTACTGCTCAAAAAACTTTAGGCCATTCAATTCTTATAGGAAGCTTATCAATTGCATCTGCTTTACTTGTAACCAATAAACAAAATAATTTTGCATTATTGCCACTTTTTTTTGCACTACCAATAAGTATTGACTGGATAAAGTGCCAATTAAGTATGAGAAAAGGCTCACGTTTAGAAAAACTTAAGCGCTAAAAGACTAAATATTTTTGGGACCTAAACCTAAAGCTCCAGCGAATCTTGCTTGATTTCCCAATTCCTCCTCAATTTTTAAAAGCCTATTGTATTTTGCAATCCTTTCACTTCTGCTCAAAGAGCCTGTCTTGATCTGACCCGATCTTGTGGCGACAGATAAATCTGCAATTGTTGTATCTTCAGTCTCACCACTTCTATGACTAATAACACTTGTGAAACCAGACATTTTAGCTAACTCAATAGCTTCCAAAGTTTCAGTTAATGTTCCAATTTGATTTACCTTTATTAGGATTGAATTAGCAGATTTTTCCATAATCCCTTTCCTTAACCTTTCTGTATTAGTAACGAATAAATCATCACCTACAAGCTGAACTTTATTTCCTAATTCTTTGTTTAATTCTGACCAACCCTCCCAATCATCCTCAGCTAAACCGTCCTCTATTGAAACTATTGGATAATTAGAAACTAGTCTTGAAAGATATGAAATCATTTCAGAACTATTTAAACTTTTCCCTTCATATTTATAAGTACCATCACTATAAAATTCAGTACTAGCAGCATCTAAAGCTAAAGATACCTGCTCACCAGGCTTAAACCCGGCTTTTTGAATTGCTTCTAATAATAAGTCCCCTGCCTCTTCGCTTGATGACAAATTCGGGGCGAATCCACCCTCATCGCCTACAGCAGTAGATAGACCTTTTTGATCAAGTAATGATTTTAATGAGTGAAAAATTTCAGTACCCATTCTTAATGATTCACTGAAATTATTAACTCCATGTGGGACAAGCATAAATTCCTGAAAATCAAGACTATTTGGTGCATGAGCACCACCATTTATCACATTCATCAATGGGACTGGAAGAAGATTGGATAATGGATCTCCAAGATATCTATATAGGGGAATGTCTAAAGCATTTGCTGATGCTCTAGCAGTTGCAAGACTTACTGCAAGGATTGAATTTGCTCCAAGGTTAGACTTATTAGGAGTTCCATCAATTTCAATCATTAATTTATCTACTGCAGTTTGATCTAAAGATGACAAACCACATAAAGCCGGCGATATTGTTTCATGAATTTTATTAACAGCATTCAAAACGCCTTTCCCCATGTATTTCGAACCACCATCTCTTAATTCATGTGCCTCATGAGCACCAGTGCTAGCTCCGCTGGGAACAATTGCTCTACCGCTTGCACCACATTCCAAAAATACTTCTGCCTCTACAGTTGGATTACCTCTTGAATCAAGGACTTGCCTTGCTTCAACAGTATCAATAAGAAAATCAATAGTTTCTTTCACAATTTAATTATTACTATTTAAATCCTATTAATAGCTGAACTATTTGGCTAATATCTGAAATATATATGTTAAACAATTATAATTTTTTTGTTTCATAACAGTTTAGATATTAGTTAACTCTTTTATTAATTCCAAAGTCCCTGCAACCCCTCTCATAATATTATTTTTGAAATTCATCTTACAATTTGAAAATTATTGGATGATTATTAATGCAGATCCTATTTAGAATATTAATTAATAATCAACTGTAGTTTTATAGTTTATGAGAGAAACGCTTACATCCAGTCCTGAACTATTTAGCGATATCAGTTGGAACCTTCTTCTATTAGGGGAAGAAACCGCAAAAAAATGGGATCATAGTGAATTTAATATTGAACACATAATTCATACATTGTTCACATCAAGTGAATTCTTTGCTTTCATTGAAAAATTATCCATCGACCAAGATACAGTTTTAGACATAACAGAAGATTTTTTAGAAGAGACCCCAACAAATGAGTCAGATATTTTTACTATCGGAGAAGATTTAGAAATTTTATTAGATAACGCGAATCAGATTAAAACTCAATGGGGATCGAGATTAATAGAAATCCCTCATTTACTAATTGCTCTTGGAAGAGATTTAAGAATTGGAAATTATGTTTTTGAAGAAGGAAACCTTTCAATAGAAAAATTAGAGGAAGAATTAAAGTTTTACCCAAATATTAATCAATCAAAAGATTCTTTTAATTATGGAAATGTATTTGAAATAAATAATCAATCTAATTTTGAATCAGAGAAAAAAACTTTAGTTAAAGAAGAAAAATTGAAAAAAGCTATTGTTCCATTACCGAAAAGTGAACTTCAAATTGAAAGCAAAAAACAAGTTGGAAAAGATGAAAATGTTCTTTCAATTTATGGAAAAGATTTAACAGAATCAGCTAAAAAAGGATTACTGGATCCAGTTTTAGGAAGAGAAAATGAGATCAATAATTTAATGAGGGTACTCTGCAGAAGGAACAAAAATAACCCTATACTTATTGGCAATCCTGGAGTTGGTAAAACCTCAATTGCAAAATTACTTGCTCAATTAATTGTAGACAAAAAAGTTCCTGATACTTTAAAGGATTTAAAAATTATTTCACTTGACTTAGGTGCATTAGTTTCTGGGACCAAATTTAGAGGTCAACTAGAAGAAAGACTAAGCTTAATAATGCAAGAACTAAATAATCCAAACCAAGGAATGATTCTATTTATTGATGAAATTCACTCAATATTAAGTTCTGACAGATCTTCTACCAACATCAGTAATATCTTAAAACCTTTACTAGCTGAAGGAGAACTTAGATGTATAGGTACAGCAACACCTGAGAAATTTCGTGAAACTATTGAAAAAGATCAGGCATTAAATAATTGCTTTCAAAAGATAGCAGTTAATGAACCTTCAGTAGAATTAAGCGCAAAAATATTACAAGGGATCAAAAAGAAATATGAATTACATCATGGCATAAAAATTTCTGAAGAGGCTGTAAACTATTCCGCAAAATTAGCCGATAGATACATCAGCGATAAATGTCTCCCTGAAAGTGCAATAGATTTAATTGATGAAGCAGCTGCACAATTGAAAATCGAGTCTAATAATATGCCTCAAATCATTCTCCAACAAGAAAACAAACTTAATACTATTGATGAAAAATTGAATAATTTGCAAGGAGAAAATATCGAAGCTCAAGAAAAACTATTGAATAATAAACAACAATCAGAGGCAAAATTGAATGTTCTTTTGGAAAATTGGAACAATTTGCGTGAAGAAATGGAGGAATTATCTATTTTAATGAAAGAAGAAGATAAGCTAACCAAACAAATTAAAGATAAATCAAATCCCGAAACTGAAAATGATCTAGATTATTTAGAAAAGCTTGAAGAAGAGTTAAGTGAAATAGAGAATGACATACAAAAAGTTGAAGAGAACTTTAATAAAATAAAGAAAAATAGAAATTTCCCTTTTAAATATCAAGTTGAACCTGATGATATTGCAGATGTTATATCAAAAATCACAGGTATTCCAATTTCTAAAGTAGTTTCAAATGAACGTAAGAAATTAGTCAATCTAGAAAAAGAACTAAGTGAAAAAGTTATTGGACAAGAAAAAGCCATTGAAGCTGTTTCTGCTGCAATTAGAAGAGCTCGAGTTGGTATGAAAAGTCCTAAAAGACCTATTGGATCTTTTTTATTTATGGGTCCTACTGGTGTTGGTAAAACAGAATTAGCAAAATCTCTTGCAACAGCTTTATTTGATGAAGAAGACGCACTTTTAAGATTAGACATGAGTGAATATATGGAGAAAAATGCCGTAGCAAGACTTTTAGGAGCTCCCCCAGGTTATGTTGGTTATGAAGAGGGAGGTCAATTGACTGAAGCTGTAAGACGTAAACCCTATTCAGTAATACTTCTTGATGAGATAGAAAAAGCGCATGCAGAAGTATTTAATATCCTTTTGCAAGTCTTAGATGAAGGAAGATTAACAGACTCTCAAGGAAGGACCGTAGATTTCAAAAATACGGTAATCATTATGACAAGTAACCTAGCTGGTAAATCTATACTGGAGTATTCACAAAAGATTTCTAAAAGTGAGGGAAAGTTAGAAAAAGATCAACAAACTCTAGATGATTCAATTAGTAATGCATTGTCTTCAATTTTTAGACCTGAATTTTTAAATAGAATTGACGAAGTGGTAAAGTTTGATCCATTATCTATTGATGAACTTCAAAAAATAATCATTCTACAAACAGAAGATTTAAAAAACCTACTCCTTGAGCAGAAAATAAATATCGCTATAGACAAAAAAGTTATAAATAAAATTGCGAATGATTCTTACGAACCTGAATATGGAGCCAGACCACTTAGCAGGGAACTTAGAAGACAAATAGAAAATCCCCTAGCTGCAAAACTTTTAGAGGATAACTTTAAAAACAAAAAAAATATCGCAATTAAACTTAACCCCGCTAAAAAAGATGAGATCGTTTTCAAACCTAGCTGAGGAGTAAATCGATAAGCTAAAATAAAATTAAAGCGTAAAGCTTAATTTCAAAAAAATTTTTGTGACAAGTCCTACTACTAATAAAGAGCCTCTTAAAAAGGATTCTCCTGAAATTGAAGAGCCTAAAAAAAAGAATAATTTTTTTAGATCTACCTACGATGAGCTTAAACTTGTCGTGTGGCCAAACAAACAACAACTTTTTAGCGAATCAGTAGCGGTTATAATTATGGTATCCTTTTCTGCAGCAGCAATTGCATCTGTCAGCAGATTCTATGGATGGGCAGCCTCGCTAATTTTTGGTTGAATTATCCCTGAATATCCATTAATAAAATCTTAATTAAGATTCCAGAAAAAAATGAGTAATGAATTGACCACAAGCCTTGCTTCTTCAAAAGCAAATACAAGCATCGCAAGATGGTACGCAGTTCAAGTAGCATCAAGCTGTGAGAAAAAAGTAAAAGCGACTCTTGAACAGAGATCAGTAACTTTAGGTGTTAATAACCGAATTATTGAAATTGAAATCCCACAAACTCCTGGAATTAAGTTAAAAAAAGATGGAAGTAGACAAACTACTGAAGAAAAAGTTTTTCCAGGTTATGTGCTCGTAAGAATGATTTTGGACGAAGATACAATGATGGCCGTAAAAAGTACTCCAAATGTAATTAACTTTGTCGGTGCTGAAGACGGTAGAGGCAGTGGAAGATCGCGAGGTCATATCAAACCTCGACCATTATCAAGACAAGAAGTTAATAGAATCTTTAAGCGCGCATCAGAGAAAAAAGCTGTAATCAAGTTAGATATTGAAGAAAAAGATAGAATCATTGTAACTAGTGGTCCATTCAAGGATTTCCAAGGAGAAGTTATAGAAGTTTCCGGAGAAAGAAATAAATTAAAAGCACTACTTTCAATATTTGGGCGCGAGACTCCTGTAGAATTAGAATTCTCCCAAATCAATAAACAAAATTAATTTCTAATTGTTCCTGTTTATCGAGTAAAATTATGATTTTCTACTTCAGCTTAAATTCTCTAATCTAATGGCAAAAAAAATTGTTGCAGTTATCAAGCTTGCTCTACAAGCAGGCAAAGCAAATCCTGCTCCTCCTGTAGGGCCAGCTTTAGGACAACATGGTGTCAATATCATGGCATTTTGCAAAGAATACAACGCAAGAACACAAGATAAAGCAGGTTTTGTAATTCCAGTCGAGATTTCTGTTTTTGAAGATAGAAGCTTTACTTTTATCACAAAAACACCTCCTGCTTCTGTCTTAATAACAAAAGCAGCTGGGATAGAAAAAGGATCAGGTGAATCCGCAAAAGGCTCTGTTGGGAATATAAGTAAAGCTCAATTAGAAGAAATAGCCAAAACTAAGCTTCCTGATCTAAACTGTTCAAGTGTTGAATCAGCAATGAAAGTGATTGAGGGTACTGCTCGTAATATGGGCGTCTCTATCACTGATTGAGTTCAATACAAAATTTCTCACTATTTAGGGGAGGTTAGTTAATAACCGTTTGCACCCAATATTATTATGAAAAAACTATCCAAAAGAATGGCGGCTCTATCAACTAAGATAGAAGATCGCATTTACGCACCACTTGAAGCTCTAAGTATTATCAAGGAAAATGCTAATGCAAAATTTGATGAAACTATTGAAGCACATATACGTTTAGGTATTGATCCAAAATATACAGATCAACAATTAAGGACCACTGTTGCATTACCACATGGTACTGGCCAAAGCATCAAAATTGCAGTAATCACGAGCGGTGAGAATGTATCGAAAGCTAAGGCTGCCGGTGCAGACTTATTTGGCGAAGAAGATCTTGTGGAAAGCATCAACAAAGGAAATATGGAGTTTGATCTTCTTATTGCAACTCCAGATATGATGCCAAAGGTTGCAAAATTAGGAAGAGTTTTAGGACCTAGAGGTTTAATGCCTAATCCTAAAGCTGGGACAGTAACTAATGACATTGCTAATGCAATAAAAGAATTCAAAGCTGGTAAGCTCGAATTTAGAGCAGATAAAGCTGGAATCGTTCATGTCCGCTTTGGAAAAGCAAGTTTCACAAAAGAGGCTCTATTTGACAATTTAAAAACCTTACAAGAATCAATTGATAAAAATAAACCAAGTGGAGCTAAGGGAAAGTATTGGAAAACTTTTTATGTAACTTCAACAATGGGGCCTTCAGTTCAAGTAGATATAAATGCTGTACAAGATTACCAACCGGAAGGTTAGCGCTTTGTAGTATAATTTTAATTGCAATAATACGGCCAAAGAAAGTAGGTTGATTTAGTTGTTCTAAATTTTTAATTCCTACCGAGGACTCGTCTTAAATTATTTCTTTTTGGATCTAATAAAAGCGGCCTCTTTAAAAGGACTTTGCCGCATTTCCTGCTCTCCCTAAATTACGATCCAAAAAACATCAATGGGCCGAACACTAGAGAATAAGCAACAAATCGTTTCTGAGATTAAATCTCTATTAAACGACTCGGAAATGGCTGTAGTTCTTGACTATAAAGGTTTAACTATCAAAGAAATGTCAGATTTGCGATCTAGATTGCAAACAACTAATGGCATTTGCAAAGTTACTAAAAACTCATTAATGCGTAAAGCTATTGATGGAGAAAGTAATTGGAACGATCTTGAATCTTTACTGACCGGAACAAATGCTTTTGTCTTAATCAAAGAAGATGTTGGTGGTGCTGTAAAAGCTATCCAATCTTTTCAAAAAGACACCAAAAAATCCGAAACCAAAGGAGCTTTATTTGAAGGCAGACTTCTTAGCGATTCTGAAATAAAAGAAATTGCAAGTCTTCCATCTAAAGAAGTATTGATGGCAAAAATTGCTGGCGCTCTTAATGGCGTTGCAACAAAAATTGCGATCTCTATTAATGAAGTACCTTCTGGACTTGCTAGATCACTTAAACAACATTCTGAAAAATCAGAATCCTAAATTTCAAACCTAATTAACTTTTAAGAAAATGTCCGCAAAAACTGAAGAAATTCTTGAATCATTAAAATCTCTATCACTTTTAGAAGCATCTGAGCTTGTAAAACAAATTGAAGAGGCTTTTGGTGTATCTGCTGCAGCTTCTGCAGGTGTAGTAATGGCAGCTCCTGGAGCAGCTGGCGGTGACGCAGATGGTGGCGCTGCAGAAGAAAAAACTGAATTTGATGTAGTTCTAGAAAGCTTTGATGCAGCTGCAAAAATCAAAGTACTTAAGGTTGTAAGAAATGCAACTGGTCTAGGTCTTGGCGATGCAAAAGCACTTGTTGAATCTGCACCAAAAACAGTAAAAGAAGGAATTGCTAAAGCAGATGCCGAATCTTTAAAGAAAGAGATTGAAGAAGCTGGCGGTAAAGTTACACTTAAGTAAGAGAATATTTTTTCAAGCCGATAGACTTTAATATCGGCTTCAAAAATTATGAATATTGATAGTATTGCAATTGAAGCTGCAACTGATGGTGCCTGCAGTGGTAATCCAGGTCCAGGTGGTTGGGGTGGTCTAATAATTTTTGACGACAAAAGTGAATTAGAAATAGGTGGTTCCGAGCAAAATACTACCAATAATAGAATGGAACTCACTGCGGCTATAAAAACACTTGAGAAATTAAAAACCTATAAATTAAAGGAAAACTTTAAATTAAGAACTGATAGTAAATATGTCATAGAAGGTTATACAAAATGGATTACTAATTGGAAGAGAAATGGATGGAAAACAAGCTCAGGAAAATCAGTTCAAAATCTTGACTTATGGCAAAAAATTGATCAATTAAGAATTAATGGCCTTGTAATGGAATATGTTAAGGGTCATAGTGGTGACAAACAAAATGATAGAGTTGATAAAATCGCAACCAACTATAGCAAAGGTATATCTTTAGAAAGTAACTTAAAAAAAATAGAATCCTCAGTTGATTTTTTTGAAAAAAATGCACCTGTAGAAATTCAGGAATTATTTTCCCGCAATGAATTAATTCAAAAATTTGCAGAAAAAAAGTACCTGTTAAGTTCACCTGAACTAGAAACCTTATTAGGTGATGAAAACCACTTAAAGATAAAACAATATTCACTTTTTGAATGGCGTAATTGGAGATTGATTCCTAAAGATAAAAAATATTGGATAATAGAAAAAAAGAAGCCTAATTTTTTATGAATGATAAGAAGGGGGGATTTAAAAATCTTTATAAAAACTTGATTACCCCTGTATTAAAAAAAGACTCTGGAATTGATGCAGAATACTTAACAAATTTATCTCTTAGTCTCCTATCATTCAGTTCAAGAAAATATGATTGGCCTATAGTATCTTCTATCTTAAAAAATCTAAATGAAGAATTTTCTGTAGTTGATAAAAGGTTAACTCAGAACATATGTGGAATAAATTTTTGTAATCCAATTGGTTTAGCTGCGGGTTTTGACAAAAATGGAAATGCCGCAAATATATGGAAAGATTTTGGTTTTGGATTTGCTGAGCTTGGTACAGTAACTAAATTTGCTCAGAATGGAAATCCCAAACCAAGGTTATTTAGATTGGCAGAAGAAGAAGCAGCATTAAATAGAATGGGTTTCAATAATAATGGTGCTGAAAATCTAGTTAAAAACTTTGTCGAACAAGGTATTGAGTTTAAAAAAAACAGGGAGAATATTTGTTTAGGGATAAATTTCGGGAAGTCAAAAATTACAGGTTTATCTCAAGCAAAAGATGATTATTTAACTTCTCTAAAATTATTAATTCCATATTGTGATTACGCAGCAATAAACGTTAGTTCTCCAAATACTGAAGGACTAAGAAAATTACAAGATCCAATTCTTCTAAAAGAACTTCTTAGAGAAATTAAAAACTTACCAAATTGTCCACCATTATTTGTAAAAATTGCGCCAGATTTAGGCCTTAAAGATATTGAAGATATTTGCCAATTAATAATCGAGGAAAACATCGATGGAATAATTGCTACAAACACCAGCATTGATAGATTAGGTCTTGAAAATAGAAAGATCAGGCAAACTGGATTATTACTCTCTCAAGAGAATGGAGGATTAAGTGGGAGGCCTCTCCAAAAAAAAGCAAATCAAATAATAAAACATATACATAATATTGATAAAAAGATTATTTTAATTGGGGTTGGTGGAATAGATAGTCCTGAGTCAGCTTGGGAAAGAATTTGTTCTGGAGCATCATTAATTCAACTTTATACAGGATGGATATATAAGGGTCCACAATTAGTACCAGATATACTTGAGGGAATTATAAAGCAACTCAATAACCATCAATTATCTAGTATAAAAGATGCTATTGGATCAGATTTAAAATGGGTTGAATAAAATTAGAGTATGAATAATGAACCTCATGATTACTCAACGTTAGCCATGCAAGGATCAAACTTGAAGCACGGTGGAAATGTATATGCAATTGCGAAAAAATTAAATTTATTACCATCCGAAATCATTGATGCAAGTGCATCATTAGTACCCTTTGATCCCCCTCAAATACTAATAGATTCAATAAATGCGGAAATTAAGAATCTTGGCTTTAGATATTACCCAGAAAGAAACTTGAGTGATCTGAAAGAAATAATCGGCAAATTTCATGGGATAAATCCAGAGAATATATTGCCTGGGAATGGAGCTTCTGAATTAATAACCTGGGCAGGTTATGAAGCATCCAAATTCGGAATAAGTTGTATTCCTTCTCCATCATTTGTTGATTATGAAAGATCTTTAAATTGTTGGAATAGCAATTTTATACATAGCGAATTACCAAAAAACTGGAGTGATATTTTTCCTCAATCATTTCCGCTTCATCCAAAAGGTGATGTTATTTGGATAACAAATCCACATAACCCTACCGGCCAATTATGGGAAAAGAATTCATTGGAGGAAGTTGTGAAAAAATATAAATTAGTTATCTGCGATGAAGCTTTTTTATCCATAACACCTAATGGAGACAAAGAATCTTTAATACCATTAACCAAAAGATTTGATAATTTATTAGTCTTGAGAAGCTTGACCAAAATCTTCAATATTCCAGGGCTTAGATTAGGTTACGTTATTGGCTCATCGAAAAAACTTAAACAATGGGAAATAAATAGAGATCCTTGGCCTTTAAATTCATTTTCTATTAAAGCAGGGATTGATCTACTAAGTAATAAGAAATTCTATGAACAGTGGACAAAACAGATTCACAGCTGGATAAATATTGAAAAAAAGAGAGTATTTGAAAAATTATTAAAAATAGAGAACCTTAAAATTCATAACTCTTCAACCAACTTTTTTTTAATAGAAAGTGAAACATCCTTGTCGCCAAATATAAAATACTTAGAAAATAAGGGAATATTGCTTAGAGAATGCACTTCATTTAGATTTCTTGACGAAAAGTGGGCAAGAATAAGTCTACAGAATAGAAAAAATAACACTCTTTTATGTGAAGAAATTCAGAATTCCTTTAAAAAATAATCAATATACTTTTTAATCTCATTTTTAGATTTAATTTTATTATTATTTTCCATATTCTTCTTCATGAGATCTAATATTTCATAATGTTTTTTTTCCTTTTTTGATTTTATTTTAAAAATTCTTTCTAGAGTTTCTTCAAAAACTTCTTTAGACATATTATTCTGATTGATTAAAACTGAGCCTCCACTTGCAGCAAGAATCATGGCATTTTTCTCCTGATGATTATTTTTAGAATATGGATATGGAATTAAAATTGAAGGTTTTTCAGCCTCCATTAATTCATTGATTGTTCCTGCACCAGATCTCGATATTACAAGATCACAGTTTTGAATTAAAGCTGCTATTTCATTAGTAAATTTCTTTTGAATATAATTTTTGGAGTTGTTTACATCAAAAGGTTTTAGATTAGATTCGCCAACAATATGAACTATCCGAAATTGTTTTTTTATTAAAAACTCTAGAGATTCATAAAGAATTTGATTTATAGCTTTTGCTCCTTGACTACCTCCCATAACAATCAAAAGAGGTCCATTTCCTTTTGGAACCCATTCTGGCAAAAAATTAAATTTATAGAATTGCTCTCTTAAAGGTGTTCCAGTGAAAATAGTTTTACAATTTTTTAAATAAGAATTTGTTTCTTTAAATCCTAAAAGAACATAGTTACATAAAAAACCAAAATATTTCGTGACCATTCCTGGAACTACATTTGATTCATGAATAATGATAGGTATCTTTAGAAGTTTTGAAGCAACAATAGTAGGGGCAGATATATAACCTCCAGTCGTGAAAACCAAGTTAATTTTTTTTTCTTTTAAGATCCTAATTATTTGGAAAGTTGACATTAAAATTTTTATATATTGATAAAACAAAAAAATATTTTTTCTTGGTGTCTTTAAATTCAAAGTCTTCAAATTATATTTTTGGGGAATCAAATGCGCATCAAGTCTTTGCTGAATACCCAACCAATGAATATTCCACTCATCTTCCACCTCTTTAGAAACTGCTAAAGCTGGGAAAATATGGCCTCCTGTTCCACTAGCTGCAACTAATAAATTATTTTTTTTAGACATAAAAACTTAAATTAGTAGAATGAAAATAATAAATAATAAATATGTTGAATTTAAACTTATTCAGAAATATAGGATTCCCTCTCTACTTATTTATTTATCTCATTCTCCCCTATTCAGCAATAACGCAAACTTTAAAAGTTGATTTTATGAGAAATTTAGAAACCTCATTAAATAAGCGAGACTTAGAGTTTATTAAAAAAAATTTTAGAAATGATGAAAACCAAAATATTCCAAAACAATTTTCGAAGATTATTAATGATTTCCCCAACAGCAAATGGAAGATCAAAAGATTAAAATCTAATATTCCAGATGAAGATATTTTACGAATAAAAGTTTCTGGGGAAAAAATAGTTAACGGAGAAATATATATACTCGAATCCAAATTTGATTATTTATTTTCAATCGTAAATGGAAAAATAAGTGAAGGGATTATCAAAAATTTATTCACCACGATAAGAAACGATAATAAAAAAATAGATATTAGTTTTAAAATTCCTGATAGAGTTCTTACTGGTTCAAAATACGACATCGATATAATTCTAAATAAGCCTCTTGAAGAAGTGATTATTGCTGGAGCTATAAAACCTCATCAAGTTAATTCATTGTTTGAACAAGAAATGTTATTGGAACCATTGGCGTCTGGAGGGATTTTTAAAATTACAAGAGCCCCTTCAAAACCAGGGATGCAAATTTGGTCAGGAATCATAGCTCATCCCGAGGGAATGATTACTTTCACAAAGAGCATTGATATTGTTGATGAGATATAGCCTAAGCGTCGTTTAACGCAGCCACACCTGGTAAAGTTTTACCTTCTAAAAGTTCCAAACTAGCCCCACCTCCGGTAGATATATGAGACATTTTTTCAGCTAATCCTGCTTTTTCAACTGCTGCAACTGAATCTCCACCACCAATTATTGTACAAACTTCAGAAAAAGCACTTAAGTCCGCAAGAGTCGTAGCTATTGCATTTGTACCATCTGCAAATTTATCAAACTCAAAAACTCCCATTGGACCATTCCAAATAATTGTCTTACATTCTGCAAGAGCATTCTGAAAAACTTTAATGGAATCTGGACCAATATCTAGACCCATCCAATTCCCACTAATTGCATCAATTTGAGATATTTTACTATTGGCGTCAGGAGAAAATTCATCAGCCAAAACAACATCAGTGGGTAATAATAACTCTACTCCTTTTGCTTTTGCTTTTGCTTCTAAATCTTTAGCAAGCTCAAGTTTATCTTCTTCTACAAGGCTCTTTCCGACATCTAAACCTCTAGCTTTATAAAAAGTGAAAATCATACCTCCACCAATCATGATTTTGTCACATTTATCTAGTAAAGAATCAAGTACTCCTATTTTGCTACTAACCTTTGACCCTCCAACTATTGCTGCCAATGGACGATTTGGGGAATCTACTGCTCCTTGTAGGTATTTCAATTCTTTTTCTAAAAGGAATCCAGCTACTGAGGGACTTAAATAATTTGTAACACCCTGAGTTGAAGCATGCGCTCTATGAGCAGCGCCGAAAGCATCATTTACATACATGTCTGCATGTGATGCTAATTTTTCAGCAAACTCCAGGTCGTTCTTTTCCTCTTCACCAAAAAAACGAACATTCTCAAGCAAAAGAACATCTCCATTAGATAAGCTATTTGATTGTGCAACTGCTTCATCACCAATACAACTGTTAGTAAGAGCAACATTTTGCCCCAACAATTCACTTAATCTTGCTGCTACTGGAGTTAATCTCATTTTTTCATTTACCTGACCCTTCGGTCTACCAAAATGAGCAGCTAAAATGACTTTTGCAGAATGATTAATAAGATATTCAATAGTTGGGATCGCTGCACGAATACGCGTATCGTCGGTTATTTGACCGTCTTCATTTAATGGAACATTAAAATCTACTCTTACAAGAACTTTTTTTCCTTCTAAATGTGTCTTATCAAGACTGGAAAGAGATAATTTTGACATTAAACAAGCTATATTTATAATTTCAAAACCCTAACGTTAATTTGGGCTTATTGGGTTAAAAAGTAGTTACTGTTACCTATGCCTTAATAAATTTTAAGAATTAACGATTATAAGAATTTTTAGTTATTAAATTTATACTAAAATTTAGAAGTAAATACTTTTGAAACTTATAAAAACTAAAAGGAATACAAAATTTTATTTGATTTATTGAAGTGGACATACCCAAAATCCAATGGTACCCAGGCCATATCGCAAAAGCAGAAAAGAAATTATCTGAAGTTATCAATAAAGTAGATTTAGTTATCGAAGTGAGAGATGCACGAATTCCTTTGTCAACAGGACATCCACACTTAAATAAATGGATAAATAATAAAAAACATATTCTTGTCATTAACAGATCAGACATGATCTCCCCGAATACAATCAATAGTTGGAATAAATGGTTTAATTCTAAAGATCAATATCCTCTTTGGTGTGATGCCAAAAGAGGAATAGGGATTAAAGAAATTTGTAAGTCAGCCAAAGATTCTAGGTCGTCAATCGACGATAGAAGACTCTCTAGAGGAATGCGAATTAGGCCAATTAGAGCCCTTACACTTGGTTTTCCAAACGTAGGAAAGTCGGCATTAATTAATAGAATCGCAAAAAAAAGAGTTGTAGATAGCGCTAGGAAAGCAGGCGTGACTCGTAATTTAAGATGGATAAAATTAGAAAGTGGTATAGATCTGCTAGATGCTCCTGGTGTTATACCTCCAAATTTAGAAGATCAAAAATCAGCACTTAATCTTGCACTGTGTGACGATATTGGAGAAGCTGCTTATGAAATAGAGAGTGTCGCAATTGGATTTATCAAAATTATATCCACTCTCAACAAAGATAAGAATGCGAATATCTCAGTTAAACAAATATCTAATAGATATGGAGTTGATATTACTAAAGGCTTTAAGAGTCCTTCTGCTTGGATCGACGAAGCAGCTTCAAAACATACCTCTGGCGATAAAAGGAGAATGTCTCATAAGTTATTGGAAGATTATAGAAATCAAATGCTGGGTAAAATTGCTTTAGAAGTCCCACTATGGAATTAAATAATCAAAATTCTTTCGGCATTGGAGAAGGTGAGCTTATAGAAATTATTTATGAGCTACCTCTTCCTATGAGGCTAGACAGATGGTTGGTAAGTAAAAGGCCAGAACAAAGTAGAGCAAGAATTCAACATTTTATAAATTCAGGTTTAGTACTTGTAAACTATAAAACTGCGAAAGCAAAAACCCCATTAAAAAATGGCGACAATATTCAAATATGGATGCCTCCTCCAGAACCTCTTATTTATTTGAAACCTGAAAAAATGGATTTAAATATCCTTTTTGAAGACGAGCACATCATAGTAATTAATAAACAATCAGGACTAATTGTTCATCCAGCCCCTGGACACAAATCTGGAACTTTAGTGAATGGATTACTTTTTCACTGTAAAGATCTACCTGGAATTAATGGGAAACTAAGACCTGGGATTGTTCACAGATTAGATAAAGATACCTCCGGATGTATGGTTGTTGCAAAAAGCCAAGAGGCATTAGTAAATCTCCAGAAACAGATTAAAGAAAAAATAGCATCACGCGAATATATTGCAGTAATTCATGGAGCACCGAATTCTGAAGAAGGACAAATAGTGGGAAACATTGGCAGAGATAAATTAAATAGATTGAAATATAAAGTAGTTGAAGAAACTTCAGGAAGGTATGCCTGTACCTATTGGAAATTAGAAGAAAGATTTGGCAATTACTCATTAATGAGTTTCAAACTAGATACGGGGCGAACGCATCAAATAAGAGTACATTGCGCTCACATTAATCATCCAATTGTGGGTGATCCGTTATATGGAAGATGTAAAAAACTACCATGTAAATTAGATGGCCAAGCTTTACACGCCATCAAGCTTGGACTTATACATCCAATAAATGGTAAAGAAATGATATTTGAATCAGAATTACCATTAGATTTTCAAAAATTACTAAGTGTTCTTAAAATTAAATAAGATTCAAAGAGGAATTTAGAAGCGATTTTGTATACGTGTTTTGAGTTTTAGTGAATATTGTGGAACTTTCTCCTTCATCAACTATCTTTCCGTGATTCATAACTAGCAACCTATCACAAAATCTTCTAGCAATGCCCAAATCATGAGTAATAAAGATAATCGTTAAATTCATTTTTTCTTGCAAGACTCTAAGTAATTCAAGAATCTCTATTTTTACTGAAGCATCCAACATATTAACGCTCTCATCACAAATCAAAATTTTTGGTTTCAACAATAGCGCTCTGGCTAATGAAATTCTTTGCAATTGACCACCAGATAATTGGCTAGGATAAGAATTAAAAAAATCATTATTTAAGGGAAGATTCAAATTTCTAAACATTAATTTTATTTCTTTTTCGATTTTTCTTTTATCTGAAATTTTTTGAATAAAAAATATATCTTCCAAAATACTTTTAATTGTCATTTTCGGGTTCAAACTTGAAAAAGGATCTTGGAAAATAATTTGCACTTTATTGTTCTTTTTAAAAGATTTATTTTTTTTTGATGCATGATTTTTATCATAAATTTTGATTTCACCACCTCTTACTTTAAGAAGTCCAATTAAAGCCCTACATAATGTACTTTTACCACTCCCTGAAGAACCAACTATTCCAAGAGTCTCATTCTCATATAACTTGAAACTAACTTCATTTAAAGCCTTATTCCATTTATTAATGAAAATTGAAGAATTTAATTTATACCAATGTCTTAGGTTATTTACCTCTAGAACGACCTGATCTCGAGCATTATTTTTAGTATTTGGTTCTAATACTATTTTTGAAGCATTTACTAACTTTTTCCCGATATCTGATTTTGGTGATTGAAAAATATCTAATATATTCCCTTTTTCAACAATCGATCCCTTTTCGATTATTGCAACTTTTTTACACCACTTTGCTGCAAGATTAATATCATGACTAATTAAAATTAAAGTTGTATCAAATTCATTACATAGATGAATTATTTCTTGCATAATTTCAAAACTTGTTTTGGTATCTAAGCTTGTTGTAGGTTCATCAGCTATTAATAATTTAGGTTTCAAAGCAAGTGCCATTGCTATAGAAACTCTCTGTCTCATTCCGCCGCTAAATTGATGTGGGAAAGAATCAAGTCTACTTTCTTCAATTCCGACTTTTTGAAAAACTTCTCTTACTAATTTTTTAATAGCTAAAGATGATTTAGTTTGATCATGTGTTTTAAATAATTCATATAAATGATCCCCAACTCTCATTAGCGGATTAAGTTTTTTTATAGAGTCTTGATAAATAAATCCAAAATTCTTTCTTCTAAATAATTGTGCATCTTTGTTGTTTATTTTCCTAGGATCTACATTAGAAATCGATAGATACCCTTTAGAAGTGGCCTTTGCAGGCAATATATTTACTAATGTTTTTGCAAAAGTGGTCTTTCCACATCCAGAAGGTCCTATTATGGCCAAATGATCTCCACTATCTATTTCCAAATTAAAATTTTTGATAATAGGTTGCTGTTTTAGACCATATTTAACAGTAAGATTTTTAACTACAATAATTTTTTCTTTATTTTTTTCCATGATTTATAGCAAATTTTTCTAGACATAAATAAAATACATCTAAAGCAATATAAAATGTCCGAGGCAGCTGCAAATTCAAAAGAAAAAAACGAAATTGAAGTTTCCAAAACTATTTTGCCTGAAAATAAAAAATATGAAAGTGAATCTTTGAATTATCAAATAAACATTCCCGATTGGCTTCTTAAAGATATTCATAATTTTGAAAAATCAAATAAAGAAAATGATGAGAATCAAGACCTTATAGTAAAGGCTTTTAAACTTGCTTATAAAGCTCATGATGGACAATTCCGTGCGAGCGGCGAGCCATACATTATCCACCCGGTTGCTGTTGCAAATCTCCTTAAAGAAATAGGTGCTAGTTCATCTGTTATTGCTGCAGGCCTTTTACATGATGTAGTTGAAGATACTGGCATTGATTTATCTGAAATAGAAACAAATTTTGGATTAGAAGTAAAAATACTTGTAGAGGGTGTAACAAAATTAGGCGGCATTCACTTTAACAACAGGACTGAAGCACAAGCTGAAAATCTTAGGAAAATGTTTTTGGCTATGGCCAGCGATATCAGAGTTGTCTTAGTTAAACTTGCAGATCGACTTCATAACATGAGAACAATTGAATGGCTAAATGATGAGAAAAAACTAAGAATAGCGAGAGAAACAAGAGAGATTTATGCACCATTAGCTAATCGACTAGGAATAAACAGATTTAAATGGGAATTAGAAGATTTAGCTTTTAAATTCCTAGAGCCTAAAGAATATCTAGATCTTAAAGATCAAATCGCCGTTAAAAGAAGTGATAGAGAAAAAAGATTAAAAGTAACTTTGAATCTTATGAAGGAAAACTTGAATTCAGCGGGTTTGAAAAATTTTGAAATAACAGGAAGGCCAAAACATCTTTATGGCATCTGGAGCAAAATGGAAAGACAACAAAAGCATTTTCACGAGATTTATGATGTTGCTGCCCTAAGAATTATCGTGGACAATTCAGATAGTTGTTATAGAGCTTTAGCAGTTGTTCATGATACTTTCAAACCAATTCCAGGTAGATTTAAAGACTATATAGGATTACCAAAACCCAATGGATATCAGTCCTTACACACTTCTGTGATTGGAAGACATCGACCTATTGAAGTACAAATTAGAACTACTTCGATGCATCAAATTGCTGAATATGGTATTGCCGCTCATTGGCAATATAAAGAGGGTGGTTCTCCTGCTAAAAGTAATGCCGAGAGATTTAATTGGCTAAGACAATTAGTAGAATGGCAACAAGAAGGTAATGAAAGGGATCATAATGATTATTTAGCTTCAATTAAAGAAGATTTATTTGATGAAGAAGTATTTGTAATCACTCCAAAAGGAGATGTTGTTGGTTTAAGGAAAGGATCTACCGCGATAGATTTCGCCTACAGAATCCATTCTGAAGTTGGAAATCACTGTAATGGAATAAGAATTAATGAAAAGCTTTCTCCATTATCTACAGCACTTCAAAATGGTGACTTCATAGAAATTTTGACAAGTAATAATGCTACTCCAAGCTTGGATTGGCTGAACTTTGTAGTTACGCCAACTGCTAAAAATAGAATTCGCCAATGGTATAAGAAAAGCCATCGTGATGAAACGATTAAAAGAGGTAGAGATTTACTTGAAAAAGAAGTAGGTAGAAACGGTTTTGAAGCATTACTTTCTAGTGAAGCCATGAAAAAAGTTGCAAATCGATGCAATTTAAAAACTACTGAAGACCTTCTTGCATCTCTTGGTTTTGGTGGTTTAACTTTGCATCAAGTATTAAACAGACTAAGAGAAGAAATAAAATTACAGACAGAAGATGTAAAAAATGATTCTGACTCTGAAATAGCAAAATCTCTTAAAAGTAATAATAATTTATCCAATAATCAATTTAATACAGCAGCTAAATCACCAATTTCCGGGATAGAAGGTCTTGATTACAGAATAGGTAAATGCTGTTCCCCACTCCCAGGCGAGGATATTATCGGAACTGTGTCGCTCGGCAACCATGGGATAACTATACATAGGGAAGATTGTGAAAATGTAATACCAATTCCAATAGAGAGAAGATTACCTGTCGGTTGGAATCAAGATAATAAAAATGGCGATAATAAGTTTCCAATTCAACTACGAATAGAAGTAATTGATCGAGTTGGAGTTCTTAAAGATATTCTTATGCGGTTATCAGATAAAGGTATAAACGTTAGTGATGCCAATGTTAAAACTGCTTATGGTAAACCAGCTATTATAAATCTTTGTGTAGGTCTTGAAAGTTATAATCAACTTCACAAAACAATTGAACAAATTAAATCAATGGCAGATGTTTTAGATATTGCCAGAGTTGGACAAAGTTAATTTTAAAATCAGATCAATCTATCTTTTACTTTTTATCTTGTAGATAAAGAAAACAATACTGCCGCAAATCAAAGCTAATAAAATACCTACACAAGATGAACCTAAGAGTAATTTTAAGGAAAAAATTCTACCTTGTTTCCATAAGTCATCAATAACTAAACTTTTTTCAAGAATTTTATTAGAAGGATTATTTAAAAAAATCGAACCAACTTTATAGTTAAAATAATAAAGTGGAATATAAGTAAAAGGGTTGCTTATCCAGGTACCAATTGCAGCTAGAACAATATTTCCCTTAGCTATTTTCGCAAAAAATACTCCCATTAAAGTCTGAAAACCAAAAAATGGAAAGCAACCACTAAATACCCCTATAGCTAAACCTTTAGCATTAAAGAAAGGACTTCCATTCTGACTCCTAAATAATGATAGAATTTTCTTATAGGTAATATCTCTTTTAAATCTCATTCAGAAAGAAAATTTCAAAATTAAATTCTTGATAATCTTACTTAATTATCCATAACAAAGCGAGAGATGGATTCGATAGTTACTACAGAAGATACGATAGCCGCAATTGCTTCAGCTATAAGTATTGGGAAGGGAGGAGTTGCGATAATAAGAGTATCAGGGAAAGACGCAATAAATTCTTGCAAAAAGATTGTTCAAACTAAATCTAAATATGCATGGGAATCACATAGAGTTTTTCGTGGTTTTATTCAGGAAAATAAACAAAATAAATTTATAGATGAGGCTTTAATTTTAGTGATGAAATCACCAAATAGCTTCACAGGAGAGGATGTAGTTGAACTTCATTGCCATGGCGGAATTATCATAGTAAATAAAGTTTTAAAGATATTATTATCTAGTAATTCTAGAGTTAGACTTGCAAACCCAGGAGAATTTAGTCAAAGAGCTTTTCTTAATGGGAAAATAGACCTTACTCAAGCCGAGTCGATTAATCAATTAATTAATGCAAGCAATACCAGATCAGCCGAGTTAGCCTTTAGCGGGGTTCAAGGAGAAATAAAGAAAAAAATTGATGATATTAAAAATGACCTTATAAATCAACTTTGCGAAATAGAAGCGAGAGTTGATTTTGAAGAAGACTTCACAGATTTTGATTACACCAAATATCTAAAAAACATTAAAAAAGTCAAAGAAAAAATAGAATTACTAATAGAAAATGCAAAAAGAAATTCATATATTCACAATGGAATATCCATTGCGCTTATAGGTAAAACAAATGTTGGCAAAAGCTCTTTATTAAATTTGCTCGCAAAAAAAGAGAAAGCAATCGTAACTAATATTCCTGGAACAACTAGAGATGTTATTGAAGTTAATTTAACTATTAATGATATTCCAATGAAAATAATTGATACTGCTGGCATAAGAGAAACTCATGAACAAATTGAAAGTATTGGAATTAAAAAAAGTTTTGGGAAAATAAAAGAGTCAGATTTTATAATTTATATTTATAGTCTTGAAGAAGGATTTAATGAAGAAGACAAAAAAATAATACAAGAAATTCCCAAAGAAAAATTAATTACTATTTTGGGCAATAAAAAAGATTTAATTGATTGCAAAAATATTAATTCAAATGAGTTAAAAAACACAATTCTTATGAGTATTAAGAATAATGATGGTGAAAGATTATTAATAGACACAATTATAAAGAAATGCGGATTAAAACAAGTAGAAAATATCAATATATTTTTAAACGAAAGACATCTAACAAATTTGTCTGCTTGCTTATCTAATTTAAATGATACTGATGAAATAATTGAAAATAAATTGCCATTTGATTTGTTATCAATTGAGCTGAGAGATGGAATTCAAAACTTATCTAAAATAACTGGTCAAGAATTAACAGAGGAACTTCTAGATAATATTTTTTCTAAGTTTTGTATTGGTAAATAAATTTGAGTTAAATTACATAGTGATATATAGTTGATTCTCTAACTTCAGTTTAATTTTTATTAATTAATTATTTCTTAGTTTAGTGGATTTAAATACTCCAATAATAAGTAAAATCATTGATAATTGGATCGATGAAGATATAGGTAGGGGAGATCTTACAAGTTCCTCTATTACAGAAGAGAATGGTAATGCCTATTGGATTGCAAAAGAAGAGGGTATATTCTGCGGGGTTGAAATTATAAAAGAAATTTTTAGAAAAATTGATTTAAAAATCAGTCCAAAATTTAATATCTCTGATGGAGATCAATTTGTTAAAGATCAAAAACTATTAGAAATATATGGGCCTTCAAAAAGTTTGCTAGCTAGTGAAAGAATAAGCTTAAATATAGCAATGCATTTATCTGGAATATCAACATACACAAAGAATATTGTAAATAAGTTAGAAGGTACAAATATAAAATTAGCAGATACTAGGAAAACGACTCCTGGCTTAAGAATATTTGAAAAATATGCATTCAAATGCGGAGGTGGAGTCAATCATAGAATGGGATTATACGATGCAGCTATGATAAAAGAAAATCACATTGCATGGACAGATAATCTTAATAATGCAGTAAAAAAAATTCGACTAAATACGCCTTTTACAACTCATATCATAATTGAAGCTGAGAATATCGAACAGGCAAAAGAAGCAGTATTAGCAGGAGCAGATAGTGTCTTATTGGATGAACTTAGCCCTGAAATAATCAAAAAAAACGTTCAAGAATTAAGAGATTTATCGATGAATAGCTTAAAAAAAGAAGTTAATAAAAATTTGATAATAGAAGTTTCTGGAATTAACCCTGAAGAAATTAGTAAATATCTAATAAAAGGTATTGATTTGATTTCAACAAGTTCTTCAATCACCAAAAGTAATTGGATTGATTTGAGTATGCGTTATATTAATTAATTATATAGATAAATAATTGAATAATTAATGCTAATCATTTTTAAAGAATTAACAAAACAATTTGAACAATCTCTTTTAGATAGTCTTGAAAAAAATGATAAAAAAGGAGAATTCGAAATTCTTCGAAAAAATTTAATTACACAATCATCAAAAGAGGAATTTGGTGATTATCAATGTAATGTTTGTTTAAGTTTATCTAAAATATATAAAAAGAACCCAAGAGATATTTCTAATGATTTTATTAACCTTTTAAATAAAAATATAAGCATATCAAAATTATGTAAGAGTCTAGAAATAGCTGGACCTGGATTTATAAATATAAAATTAAAAGATGAGGTTCTAATAAATGAAATTAAGTCAAATATTCAATGCAATAGGGCTGGCATACCTCTAATTATAAAAGATTTAGATAGTGGTTTGTCCAATAAAGTTATTGTAGATTTTTCTAGCCCTAATATTGCTAAAGAAATGCATGTAGGGCATTTAAGATCAACAATAATAGGTGACTCAATATCTAGAATTTTCGAGTTAAGAGGTTATGAAGTATTAAGACTCAATCATGTTGGTGATTGGGGAACACAATTTGGCATGCTTATTACTCAGCTCAAAGATTTATATTCAAATGATCTAGAAGAAATAGGAAAGATCAAAATAAGTGATTTAGTTGAATTTTATAAAGAATCAAAAAAAAGATTTGATAACGAATCTGAATTCCAAAAAAGATCTAGAGAGGAAGTAGTTAAGTTACAAAGTGGAGATATTAAATCGATTAAAGCTTGGAAATTATTATGTGATCAATCAAGGAAAGAATTTGATGAAATCTATAAAAATTTAAAAATAAAAATAGAAGAAAGAGGTGAATCTTTTTATAATCCCTTCTTAAAATCAGTTATTGATGATTTGAATTTAGAAAAAATATTAGTAGAAGATCAAGGAGCAAAATGTGTATTTTTAGATGGGATGACTAATAAAGAAGGCAAACCTTTACCGCTAATTATTCAAAAAAAAGATGGGGGTTTTAATTATGCCACTACAGATCTTGCTGCTATAAGATACAGATTCAATAAACCTCCTAATGGCGATGATGCTTCAAGAATTATTTATGTAACTGATCATGGGCAAGCAAATCATTTTGCTGGAGTTTTTCAAGTTGCAAAAAAAGCAAAATGGATCCCAGAAAATTGTCAAGTAGACCATGTTCCTTTTGGATTAGTTCAAGGAATTGATGGCAAAAAACTAAAGACAAGAGAAGGTGAAACAATACGCCTAAAAGATTTATTAAATGAAGCAGTTAGAAGAGCAAAAGAAGATTTATTGAAAAGATTAGAAGATGAAGATCGTTATGAGACCGAAGAATTTATAGCAAATACTTCAAGAATTATTGGATTAGGAGCTGTTAAGTATGCAGATTTAAGTCAAAATAGGATTACCAATTATCAATTTAGTTTTGATAAAATGCTTTCCCTAAATGGAAATACTGCTCCTTATTTGTTATATACACTTGTAAGAATTTTAGGAATTAAAAGAAAAAATAATTTTGTTTATGACTCTAAAGATTTTCAGTACGTAAATTATGAACATAAATCTGAGTGGAAACTTATCAGAAAATTACTTAAGTTCGATGAAGTCATAATTTCTATTGAAAAAGACTTAATGCCAAATAGATTATGCAATTATCTGTTCGAGCTATGTCAGACTTTTAATAGATTCTATGATCAGGTTCCAATCCTCAAAGAAGAAAAAAATAAAAAAATTTCTAGGCTTAATTTATGTGACCTAACTGCAAAAACACTAAAATTAAGCTTAGAGCTTTTAGGAATTGAAACTTTAGAAAGAATGTAATGAATGATTTTGATCCATTAAATAATCTTTTCCCAAAACCAAGAGAAGAAATAATAAATATGCAGTCTTACTCTGCACCTTTAGAAAATAGAAGAAATTTACTCCGCTTAGACTTTAATGAAAATACTTTAGGTCCAAGTCCTAAGGTTCTAGAGGCATTACAAGCGATAAAATTAGATGAGATTTCAATTTATCCAGAATATAATTTTTTAAAAAAATTTTTATGTGATAAATATCTTGATTCAAGAAAATTTGGTAATGATGAAATTGGAATTTTCAATGGAGCAGATGCAGCAATAAATGCAATTTTCAATTGCTTTGGAGAAAAAGATCAAATATTTCTAACCACAAATCCAACTTTTGGTTACTATTCTCCTTGTGCAGAAATCCGAGGAATGAAAAAAATAAGTTGTTCTTACATTGGAGAAAATTTTCTATTCCCCATCGAAGAATTTAGGGAAGAAATAATAAAGCATAATCCAAAGTTAATATTTATTTGCAATCCAAATAATCCAACAGGAACTGTTCTAAGCTCTCATGAAATAATTAATTTAGCCAATATCAATAAAGATTCATTAATAGTTGTTGATGAACTATATGAAAAATTTAATGGAGATAGTCTTCTTGAATCGATAGATTTTGAAAAGAATAAAAATATACTAATAATCCAATCTCTTTCAAAAACTGCAGGTCTAGCCGGTTTAAGAATAGGTTTTACTTTTGGCAATAAAAGTTTAATGCAGTACATTAATAAAGTTACAGGACCATATGATGTAAACAGCTTTGCCATAACAGCTGCATTAGTAGCACTTAAAGACAAATCTTATATTGATAATTATGTTTTAGAGGTAAAAAAGGCGAGGGAATGGATTTTAAATAAATTTAAATCAACAAAAATCAGAACTCACTTTAGTGGAGGTAATTATTTCTTAATTTGGCCAAAAAAAGATCCTAAAATCTTAATACAACAGATGAGAGAAAAAGGTATTCTTATTAGAAGTATGGAAAACAAAAAAGATATCGGTAATTCTATAAGAGTTAGTATTGGAACTAAAGAACAAATGATTTTTTTCTGGGAAAATTACAAGATATTAGATTTAAAAAATTAATTACTGAAGATATAAATTGTATTTTGATCGATTCTTTTAGGTTTTATTTGAAAATATTTTCCAACATATTTTACTTTAAAATCTTTCATATTTTCGATAAATAAATCAGCATTTGAGAAATCACATTCTTTATTAATTTTTTTGCCGCTTTCAAAGTGAACAGGAATAACTACATTAGGTTTTAGAAGCTTAACTATTTTTGAGGCTTCTTTACCATTGTAAGATTTTATTCCTCCTCCAATTGAAATAAACAATATATCTGGAGCAGACAAAATAATTTGACTATTTATATCAATATCACCAGCAGCTCCTCCCATATGAACAATTTTAAGATCATTCTGCTCCCAACTCCAAACAGTTGCCATCCCAAATCTTCTTCCATCTACTCTGTCATGTGGTACAGAAATTCCATTTAATAAAATATCCTCAAATTGATAGATTCCTGGCTCAACGAACATTAATTGATCATTAGGGTTATATCCTTCATCTGGAAGCCTAGAACTAGCCAAAATAAAATCTACGTTGACTTCTTTTGGCTCCTTTAAATTACTTGCACAACCTATTGCTTTAAAGGGATTTATAAGAATAGATTTATCTGCACTAGTAATTAAAAAACTACTATGTCCCAAACTTTTTATTCCTAAGTTCCTTGCCAATAATGAGGTAGGTAAAAAAGAGCTAACTAATATCAAAAATAAAAAGTTTTTAATTTGAGAAATCATAATATTATTTTTTTTTATTTTACTTTTGTTCAGCCATTTTTAGAAAATTACTAATTAATTTATGACCAAATTGCGTCAACACACTTTCAGGATGGAACTGTACCCCATGTAAATGTTTATATTCTTTATGAGAGATAGCCATAATTGTTGAGTCTTCTAAAGTCGCAGTTATGTCGAAACAAGATGGTAAAGAACTTGAATCAACTATAAGACTATGGTATCTAGTAGCCACAAATGGAGTCTCGATATCTTTAAACAATCCTTTTTGATTATGAAATATTTTGGATGTCTTACCATGCATAAGTTCTTTCCCAACTATAACCTTACCTCCAAAAGCTTGGGCCAAAGCTTGATGACCTAAACAAACTCCCAAGGTCGGAATATTTTTAGATAATTTTTTTAGAATTGGCAGACAAATTCCAGATTGATCTGGATTACCTGGACCAGGAGATAAGAGAATTCCACCAGGATTTAATTTGATAATTTCTTCTAAAGTAATTTCATCATTTCTTTTAACTATTAATTCTTTAGTTATTTCATGATCAACTGAAAGTTCTCCTAAATATTGAACAAGGTTATAAGTAAAACTATCATAATTATCAATAACAAGAAACATATTTATATGGATTTAAAATAACAACTTTATTTTAGGAACAAAGATATATACAGCAATAATAACAGAATTAATGGAAGCTAATAATACTGCTCCTGCAGAAGTATCTTTTGAAATTTTAGCCAAAATACTAAATTCTTTTTTCACTACTAAATCAACGATTGATTCAATAGATGTGTTCAATATTTCTAATATTAAAACAGACATTATTGTTGCAATCAAAATAACATAATTACTTAGACTAATTTTTAGTAAAAAACCAATTATTAAACTTGCAACTGCAAAAATTAATTGAATTTTAAAATTTCTTGAAGTTTTTAATACATAACTAATACCACTGAAAGCATACTTAAAACTTATAAATACATTACTAGAAGTTTTGTATGATTCTTTTCTATTTTCTAAATAGTTTATTTTTTTTTCCATTTATTTTTAATCTAATCGAGTAATTAAATATTCTTGGAAATTTAACATATTTTCTAAATCATGCTCATTATTATGTTCCCATCCCAAAAGATGTAAAAATCCATGACTAGCCAACCAGATCATCTCTCTATAGATTGAATGTTTATATTCATAAGATTGCTCAAGTGCCATCTCTAATGATATAAAAATATCTCCCAACTCTATATGATCTAAATTATTTAGAGATTCATCAGAAATAATTGGAAAAGATAGAACATCAGTTGGACCATTTTTTTGCATCCATTTCTTATTCAAAGAAGCAATTTCTTGATTAGATATTATCTGTAAGCCTAATGAAAAAGATTTTTTTTCAAAAATATAATTTGGTAATTCATAATCCTCTTTTTTTAATATAGTATTTATCCAAGATAAAAAAACTTTCTCCCAAAAAATAGATTCAAAAATAAGATGAGTTTTAGTATCTTTTAACTTATTTGAAAATTGAGAGAAATCATTACATTGAAAAACCAAATCTAAATTTATTTCAGAAATAATTTTTTCTTTCATACATTCTTAAACTGGAATATTGGGCTTACCTATTGTGGCCACAAGTATTAATATCCCAATTAAAACTAGAAAGGTTATTGAAAAATGAGAAATACTTTTTGAGCCTTTCCTTACCATATTTCTCATAGCAAGCTTTATAAAGCTTGGAGGAGAAACTTTTTTTTCTAAAATTTCGTTTTTATTTTCCATTAGTTATTCAATAGATTCATTAGAAGAAATATTCATACGTAATAATTCATGAATAAATGGGTCAAGTCCACCATCTAAAACACTATCTAACTCGTTAGTCTCCTGCATAGTCCTAAGATCTTTTACCATTTGATAGGGATGGAAAACATAATTTCTTATTTGATTGCCCCATGCAGCTTCCACAATATCACCTTTAATATCAGCGACTTCAGCAGCTCGTTGTTCTTTAGCAATCACTAGTAGTTTAGACTTTAAAAGTAACATAGCTTTTTCTTTATTTTGTAATTGAGATCTTTCTTGAGTACATCTTACTGAAATCCCTGAAGGCAAATGAACAATTCTCACTGCTGTTTCTACTTTATTAACATTTTGTCCTCCAGCTCCGCCGGATCTACTCGTTGTAATTTCTAAATCTTTTTCAGGTATATCAAGTGAAATATTATCATCTAATTTTGGCATAACCTCTACCCCAGCAAAGCTTGTTTGTCTTTTGCCATTGGCATTAAAAGGAGAAATTCTTACTAATCTATGAGTTCCTTTTTCATGTTGCAGATAGCCATATGCATATTTTCCATCAATTTCGAACGTTACACTTTTAATACCTGCTTCTTCTCCTTGAGATAATTCATTAATGACAAGGCTCATTTGATTATTATCGGCCCATCTAGAGTACATTCTTAATAATATCTCTACCCAATCCTGCGCATCTGTTCCACCCGCACCTGCGTTAATAGAAACTACTGCTCCTTCCTTATCGTATTCACCACATAACAATCTTTCAAATTCCCATTTATCCAAATTCTCTCTTAATTTCTTTAATCCCAGCTGCGATTCTAAAATCATTTCCTCTTCGGGTTCTAGAGAATAAAGCTCAAGAGAGGCATTAGCATCAGAAATAAAAGTTTTCCATTTATCTAACAATTCGAGTTGTGCTTTGACATCATCAAGGATTAACATTTGCTTTTTAGCTTCTTCTTGATTATCCCAAAATTCAGGCTGAGCAGAAATTTGCTCTAACTCTTTCCTTTTTGCCTTTAATCTTGGAACGTCAAAGACAATCCTGAGCATTACCCAGGCGCTCTGTTAGTTCCGAAAGATCTTTTTTGAAATCTGTAATATCTATCAAAATAGAATTTAATCGTTATTTATAATCTAACAAGCACTTTTGTTTAATAGTATAAACTAAGTATTATTTAAAAAAAATGTCCAAAGTTGAAATTTATACTTGGCAATATTGCCCATTCTGTATTCGAGCAAAATCACTACTCAAGAAAAAAAATGTAAATTTTACAGAATATAAAATAGATGGCGACGAAGATGCCAGAGCATTGATGATTGAAAGAGCTGATGGTAGAAGAACATTACCACAAATATTTATAGATAATGAGGGTATCGGAGGCTGCGATGATCTCTACGCATTAGAAAATGAAAATAAATTAGAAGCATTATTAAACTAGATCTTATGAAATTTCTATTCGTAATAGATCCAATTAAAAATATAAATCCCTTAAAAGATTCAACTGCTGCTTTAATGCAAGCATCATCAAAAAAAAATATTGAAATCTGGAGTTGTACTCCTCAAGACCTGGAAGCTAGAGGTGATGAAGTATGGGCATCTTCCGTAAAAGTTGAAGTAATTCCATGGATTTCTTTCAAAGAGAATGATTGCATACCTCTCGCCGAATTTAATTGCATTTGGATGAGAAAAGATCCTCCTG
This sequence comes from Prochlorococcus sp. AG-347-L19, assembly GCA_003278895.1. GTDB lineage: Bacteria > Cyanobacteriota > Cyanobacteriia > PCC-6307 > Cyanobiaceae > Prochlorococcus_A. Next base: position 8,034 of record QCCO01000003.1, on the reverse strand, counting down.
TAAATGAGGCTTATTTATATGCAACCCATCTTTTAGAAGTTGCCGAAAGAAAAGGAGTAAAAGTAATTAACAAACCCTCATCGTTAAGAGCGTGGAATGAAAAGCTAGGTGCTTTAAGATACAGCCACTTAATGGCACCTACAATAGTTGCGAGCAAGGTAAAAGATCTTATTAATTTTGCAAATATAAATAATGAAGTAGTCATAAAACCTTTAGGAGGAAAAGGTGGTCAAGGTGTTATAAGGATAAATAAAAATTCTCCAGGAATTAAATCAATCATTGAATTAATCACTTCTCAAGAAGAATTACCCGTTATGATGCAAAAATTTATTCCTGAAGTCATAGAGGGTGATAAAAGAATAATTATCGTAAACGGAGAAGCAATTGGATCAATAAATAGGATTCCTCAAGGAGGCGATTTTAGGAGTAATTTAGCGATGGGAGGCAAGGCTGAACCCACATTATTAACAGAAAAAGAAAAAAGTATCTGCTCAGAATTATCTCAACACTTCAAAGATGAGGGTTTGTTTTTTGTAGGTATTGATGTAATAAATGGAATGCTTAGCGAGATTAATGTAACCAGTCCAACAGGTTTAAGAGAAATAGAAAATTTATCCAATAAAAATGTTTCAGAGGAAGTTATTGAAAAATTAGTAGAAATTATCTAGGGTTTTTAGCGCAAAATATCTGTTTTGCTATAGATTCAAATTTTAATTTAATCTCATCTATTTCTTTCTCTAAAACGGAGCCAGAAACTATACCTGAACCTGCAGTAAATTCAATATTTTCTTCAATACATCTTGCGCCTCTTATTGCCAAAAGAAATGAAGCATTGCCTGATGAATCAACCCAACCCATTGGAGAAGCATAATTTCCTCTAGGAAAAGACTCAAGAGTGTTTATCCAATCCAATGCTGCATTTTTTGGGTATCCACACACAGCTGGAGATGGATGTAAGTTTTTAAGCAATTCAAAAGGACAAATATTTTCAACTTTAGAGAAAATGAGTGTTTGCAAATGAGAAATATCTCCAAATGAATTTACCTTAATATCACTTTTTTTAAAGTTTGTTATTTTTGAAACTTCTAAAGATTTAATCAAATGTTGTATTACATAATTATGTTCCTTTAAGTCTTTAGTACTTTTTAGGAGTTTCTTAAAATTTGAATTAGTAGAGATAGTTCCAGCAAGAGCCTCTAAAGTTAAATTAGGTTTAGAGAAAGAAAATAATTTTTCTGGAGATGCTCCAAACAAAATATCCTTACTATTCCTTTTCCAAACGTATCTACATGTATTTGGTTGCTTCTTTTTAAATCTTTTTAAAATTTCTACTAAATCTAATTTATTTTTAAGTTTTATTTTAATCCTATTCGCTAAAACTATCTTTTCGAGGATATCTTTCTCTACTAATTGAATTCCTCTATTTACTACTTTTTTCATGTTTGTTTTAGAAGTTTCTAAGGAGCGTGAGAAATCATCAATAAAAGGGGAATCAAAACTAGTTTTTAAGCCAGATGATTTTATTAATTCTGAGCCAGAGTAAATAACTTGATTTCTAATTGTCCATATTTCTTCAATTAATGTTCTTAATGATGATTTACCTTCAACATGACCATTGATTCTTAACCAGCAATTCTTGCCACTTTTAGTAATTAATATTTTTGGCAAAATTGCTTCCAAACTAGGGATATCTGAAGGTAAATTCTTATTATTCAAATTTTCAGAGAAAGAAAATAAATAAATTATTTTTGAAAGTGCAGAATTATGCGATTCATTAGTTAAGTTAATTAAATTTTTAAAATTCTCAGAATTAAACTCTTTTGCTACCTCAAATCTTTTTGGGCCATCTAGAGTAACATATTTACACTTCTCGAAAGCTATATATGAAATGCCATCAGATTCCTCCCAAAATGAAGAAAACGGATATTGATTTATTAACAATTCATAAACTTGAAATAAATCAATACAAGGAATATCAACACAAATACTTACTAATCCAGAATTTTCAACTTTCTTATCGAAAGAGGAAAATACATCTTTTAAAAAATCTGTTAAGTTTAAATCATTTTTCATTACTTATTGAAAATAACTAAAAATGATGCAATAAAGTAAAAAATGTAACTCAATTTATAAACTACATCCAATAATTATCTAATTTTGCGTGTTAATTAAAAATGGACGAAGATAAAAAAAAATTATGGAAAAAAGCAATAAAATGGCCTCTTTATTCTGTGGCCATACTTCCAGTTTTAATAACAGGGGCTTACTTGCTCAATCAATATGAAGAGGTAAAAATTTATAATTTGATTTCATTTACTTTAGCTGCAATTTTGATATTACTTTGGGAAAATCTAACTAATGATTTATACGACGCAGAAACAGGAATCGATGAATTTAAATTCCATTCAATTGTAAATCTTGTAAAAAATAAAAAAATAATTTCATTTATTGCTTATACATCTTTAGTTATTGGTTTATTAATAATTTTAATTATTTCAGTATCAACAAGTATAAACATTTTTATTTTGGTGGCAGCTTGCTGCTTCTTAGGATATTTATATCAAGGTCCTCCTTTTAGATTAGGCTATCAAGGTTTAGGAGAACCATTATGCTGGCTTGCATTTGGACCTTTTGCGTACTCTGCAGTCTTAATTGCGTTAAATCCGTCTAATATTTACTTCGAAGATATTCCATGGAAAGTTTCTTTATTACTTGGTTCAGGACCTTCCCTGGCAACAACTCTTGTGTTATTTTGTTCTCATTTTCATCAAATTTCTGAAGATAAAAAGCATGGGAAAAATTCACCTTTAGTTCGCTTAGGGGCAAAAAAAGGTTCTCAATTTGTGCCTTGGATAATTTTTACGATATATATTTTTCAACTTTTCACAATAGTTTATGGATTTATTCCAGTTTTTTGCATCCTTTATTTGCTTAGTTTACCTCAAGCAACAAGACTTATAAATTTATTAAAATCTTCGTATGCAAAACCTTCTGCAATAAAAAATTGCAAATTCATCGCAATAAAATTTCAAACTCTTAATGGAATTGGTTTAATCACAGGATTAATATTTAATTACTTGCTAAATAAATGAACTTAATATTTCAAAAAAAATCTTATAGCTTTAAGTTATCGGCCAAAGTAGAAAATTCTAAAACCAATTACCATACAAAATCGGGTTGGATAATTAAATTAATAAGTAATGATAAAAAAATAGGGTTTGGAGAAGTTTCACCGCTACATAAAAAAGACTTAAAAAAGTGTGCGAAACAACTAGATATGATCCCTGAGTATATAGAGGAATTTAATTTATCTGAGCAAATAAATATTTTTCACCCATGCATTCAATCTGCAATAAATTCTGCATTAGCTGAGATAACTGGAAAAATAATTTTTAAAGAAAACTACCACTTTGATGAAATTGGTAAAACAGCCATATTGTTAAATCATGAAAATGTAGTTTCAGATCTAAATGATATTAAAAAAAGACATTGTGATATTGGAAAATCATTAACCTTAAAATGGAAAGTAGCACTAAAAAATAACCATGAGGAAGAAGCAAAATTGGAAGAAATTTTAAGCAAAATAGGTAATAATATTAAGTTAAGAATAGATGCTAATGGTTCTTGGGGAAGAGAGATAGCTAATAGATGGGCTGATATTTTGAAAGATAATAAAAATATAGATTGGTTAGAACAACCTCTCTGTGTTGATGATATTGATGGACTGACAGAACTAAACAAAAAAATTCCAATAGCTTTAGACGAATCACTTTTAAAATTTCCAACTTTGATTGATGAGTGGAAGGGTTGGCAAATTAGAAGGCCTTCTCAAGAAAATAATCCAGTTAAGCTTTTAAGAGAATTAGAAAATAAAAAAGCTTTAATATCTATAAGTACCTCATTTGAAACTGGAATAGGAAAGAGATGGCTCCATCATTTATCTTCTCTACAATTACAAGGTCCAACGCCAAAAGTTCCTGGTTTAGCAATGAATAAATTCCCTAATTCGTTTCTATTTTTAAATGAAGCAAAAACGATATGGGATCAACTATGAAAAATAAAATTCATACTATTGAAGTTGAAAATAACGAAACTCAATCTGTAGAAAAAATTATTGAAAAAATTAGAGATAATAAAATTATTTATGTAAAAAACAAATTTTATGAAGAGAAAGATGTATTAGATTCAATTACTGAAAATGGGCCAGCAATTATCTTAAACAGTAGTGGGAGTTCTGGAAAACCGAGACAATGTTTTCACCATTTAAATAATCTCAAATTATCTGCAACTACATCAGGTCAATGGCTAATAGAGCAAGGATTTGAATTACAAAACTGCTTAATTTTAAATACTTTACCTCTGAACCATATAAGTGGATTAATGCCAATTTTTAGAAGTCAAACTTGGGGATGTGATTGTATTAATATTTCTCCGAATTTGATAAAAAAAACTCGAGAACTTTTACTTTTCACAATTAAATTTAAAAAAAACAAAAAACACTTGATTACATCATTAGTACCTACCCAATTACAAAGACTTTTAGCTCAAAAAGATGGAATTAGTTGGCTAAAAATTTTTGATCTAATTTGGGTAGGTGGAGCTTCAATTTCAGACGAAACTGCAGAACAATGTATAAAAGAAAAAATAAAATTAGCACCTTGTTACGGCTCAACTGAAACAGCAGCAATGGTTACTAGTTTAAAACCAAAAGAATTCTTAATGGGTTTTAAAAATGTTGGAGAAATACTACCTGATACAAAAATAAGAATTAACGCACAAGGATTAATCGAAATAAAATCAGCCAGAATTGGAATCGAAATAATAGATTCTTTAAAAACTGAAAATTTCAAAAATAAAAATGGGTGGTGGCAAACAAGTGATTTAGGTGAAATTAAGCAAATCAATAATTCTTACTATTTAAAATTTGTTGGAAGAAGTGATAATGCCTTTAATTCAGGAGGAGAAGTTGTTTTCCCTGAAGTAATTGAATCTAGATTAAATGATTTCATTATGAAAGAAAATATCCCAATTAATAAATTCAATGTTGCGAAAGTATCTAACAAATTATGGGGAAATAAAATAAAAATAATTATTGAATTTAGAGAACTTACAAATGATAAAAATATTGAAAATTCATTAAATTTATTAAAAAATTTTTCTCAAAGTTGGCCTAAACATGAAAAGCCTGAAAAGTGGATTGTTAAAAACAAAAATAGCATTACAGAAAAAATAAACTATAAATTTAAAAAATAATAATTAGCATTCTTTTAAGTTTGTACTTACATTTGAAGCCTCTATCCATCTTTCTAACTGATCAGGAAGTTCTATTTTATTTCTTGAATCAACATCTAAAGAACAATGTATTATTTTTCCTTCTGCTACTTTATTTCCATTTTTTGTAAAAAAGCTTTTTACTTGGAACAAATGAGTATTAATTTTATGAGGGGCAATTTTTACTTTTAAGAAATCTCCTATTCTTATAGGAGCAAGAAAGTTAGCTTCGCAATTTACTATGGGGAAAATAATTTGACTTTTACGTATAGAAAAATCTGGAAAAATATCTTGATAAGGAATACCATAAATTTCAATACTCTCTTCCCAAGCTTCGTGGGACCATTTTAATAAGTTATGAAAATGAATTACACCTGCAGAATCACAATCACCAAATCGTACTTTCTTTTGCAAAATTAACCAATCAGAGGGTTTCATTTAAAGCACTTATCTATCAACAGATCCCATAATGACATCTATTGAACCAAGGATTGCCATAATATCGGCGATTTTGGCACCTTTGAGAATATGAGGCAATATTTGCAGATTATTTAAATCAGCTGCTCTGATTTTAAATCTCCATGGGGTGACTTCATTATTTCCTTGAATAAATACACCTATTTCTCCTTTACCAGACTCTAATCTTGTATATAATTCTCCATTAGGAATTTTAAAAGTTGGAGCAACCTTCTTAGCTACATATTGATAGTCAATACCAAATATTTCACTCTTCTTATCTTCAGTCGCCATTCTTTGAGCTTCTAAATTTTCTGTTGGACCTCCTGGAATCATTTTGCAGGCTTGGCGAATTATGCTTAGTGATTGTCTCATCTCTTCAACTCTTACTCGATATCTCGCATAACAATCTCCTTCTTTTTCTGAAGCAATCTGCCAATCAAAATCGTCATAACATTCATAACTATCGACTTTCCTTAAATCCCAGGAAACTCCGGAAGCTCTAAGCATTGGCCCAGATAAAGACCAATTAATTGCCTGTTCTCTTTGAATTGTTCCAAGGCCTTCAATTCTTTTTCTAAAAATTGGATTATTTGTTATTAATTTTTCGTATTCATCTATCTTAGGACCGAACCAATCGCAAAAGTCTATACATTTTTCTAACCATCCATATGGAAGATCACATGCGACGCCACCTATTCTAAAAAAATTATTATTTATTAGCCTTTGTCCAGTAGCAGCTTCCCAAAGATCATAAATCATTTCTCTTTCTCTAAAAATATAGAAAAATGGAGTTTGAGCTCCTACGTCTGCTAAAAAGGGGCCAAGCCATAAAAGATGATTAGCAATACGATTAAGTTCCAGCATCAAAACTCTGATATAACTAGCTCTTTTAGGAACTGGAATATTAGCTAATCTTTCAGGAGCATTTACTACAATAGCTTCATAAAACATTCCTGCTGCATAATCCATTCTGCTTACATAAGGGACATACATTACATTTGTCCTATTTTCAGCTATCTTTTCCATTCCTCTGTGTAAATATCCAATTACCGGTTCACAATCAATGACATTCTCACCATCAAGAGTTACAACTAACCTTAAAACCCCATGCATTGAGGGATGGTGAGGGCCAAAATTGACCACCATTGGTTCTGTTCTAGTCTCTAGTTGAGCCATTAAAAATTTAACTTCTAAATAAATCTTAGTCGAAAGTTATGCAAACTGACCTATCTGATTCATCTTTTTTCAATCATAACCCAGTCATGAAAGATGAGATTATGGCCTCATTAGAGCATTACCCATTAATACATAACAACCAATTTCAAGGAATAGATGCAACTTTAGGCGGAGGCGGACACTCTTATCACTTGCTAAGAAAATATTCGGATTTAAATATAATTGGAATTGATCAAGATCCATTCGCGAGAAAATCAGCATCCAAAAAACTTCATGAATTTAAAAATAGAATAGATATAAGGGCTTCTAATTTTGCTGATTTTGTACCAGAAGAAAAAGTTTCTTTTGTGATTGCTGATCTTGGAGTGAATAGTAACCAAATTGATGACCCTAAAAGAGGATTTAGTTTCCAAAAAGATGGTCCACTTGATATGCGAATGAATCCTTTTCTTGAGATTAATGCAGAGAAATTAATTGAGGATTTAAATGAAAAAGATCTAGCTAACTTAATTTACAAATATGGAGATGAGAGATTATCAAGAAAGATTGCTAAGAAAATAAAAATGGATTTAAAGGAAAATGGGAAATATTCTGGGACAAAAGAGTTAGCTTATTCTATTGCGGGCTGCTTCCCACCAAAACAAAGATATAAAAAAATACACCCAGCGACAAGAACATTTCAAGCTCTAAGAATTGCCGTTAATAAAGAAATTGAAGTATTAGAAAAATTTTTGCAGGTTGTCCCTGAATGGCTTTTACCGGGAGGAATTATTTCTATTATTAGTTTTCATTCCTTGGAAGATAGATTAGTTAAAAGTTCTTTTAAGAATGATGAAAGATTAAAAACCCTGACAAAAAAGCCAATAACTCCCTCCGAACAAGAAGTCGAACTAAATAAAAGAGCTAGAAGTGGAAAATTAAGAATTGCTAAATTAAATTAGGTAGCCAACTACTTCTAACGTAATGATTTGATCGTGTTTGTAAGAATTTGTATTGCTTGTTTTATATCTTTTGAATTAGTGCTTAATCCAATACTTAACCTTATTGAAGATTCTGCTTCTTTAAAAGATCTACCTAATGCCAGTAAAACATGAGATGGTTCACCATTACTGCATGCAGATCCACTAG
>QCCO01000002.1 GCA_003278895.1 Prochlorococcus sp. AG-347-L19 | reverse complement strand
TCCATTAATTCTTACCCTAGCAAATCCTTCAGCAGCTAGTCCGCTTATTAATTGCAAGAGAAGGAATACAAGAAAGATTAAATGATTCACTACAAACATGCCTCAAAAGAGGCGATGGCTTAGCAATAGTAGAAGTTGTTCCAAAAAAAGGAGAAAATTTACCTTCTAACTTAGAGAGAGAAAAACTTTACTCAGAAAATTATGCATGTCCTGTACATGGCTCTATTGTGGAAGAACTTTCTCCGAGATTATTTTCTTTTAATAGCCCATATGGAGCCTGTCCAGACTGTCATGGGATTGGTTATTTAAAAAAATTTACTGCAGATAGAGTTATACCAGACAAAACCTTGCCTGTTTATGCTGCAATAGCTCCTTGGAGTGAGAAAGATAATACTTATTACTTTTCTTTACTTTATTCTGTAGGACAAGCTTATGGTTTTGAATTAAAAACTCCTTGGAAAGATTTAAGTGATTTGCAAAAACAAGTTCTACTTTTGGGATCAGATAAACCAATATTAATTCAAGCTGATAGTCGTTTCAAAACATCTAGTGGTTTTGAAAGACCTTTTGAGGGGATTTTACCAATATTAGAAAGGCAATTGAATGAAGCCAATGGAGAATCAGTTAAACAAAAATTAGAAAAGTATCTAGAATTAGTTCCCTGTAAGACATGTTCTGGAAAAAGATTAAGACCTGAGGCTTTGGCCGTTAAACTTGGTCCATACAACATTACTGACTTAACTTCTATAAGCGTTTCTGAAACCCTTAATCACGTAGAGCGTATCATGGGTTTAGGTAAGACAAAAAAAGAAAATATATCTTTATCAGAAAAACAAAAGCAGATAGGTGAATTGGTATTAAAAGAGATTCGCTTACGTTTGAAGTTTCTAATTAATGTAGGTTTAGATTATTTGACTTTAGATAGACCAGCTATGACTTTGTCTGGCGGTGAGGCTCAGCGTATTAGATTGGCTACACAAATAGGTGCTGGTCTTACTGGTGTTTTATATGTATTAGATGAACCAAGTATTGGTTTGCATCAGAGAGACAATGATAGATTATTAGAAACATTAAAAAGCTTAAGAGATTTGGGAAATACTTTGGTTGTAGTTGAACATGATGAAGATACTATGAAATCTGCAGATTATTTAGTAGATATTGGTCCAGGGGCAGGTGTTTATGGTGGGGAAATTATTGCTAAAGGATCTTATCAAGATGTCTTAAATTCAGAAAAGTCATTAACTGGAGCTTATCTCAGTGGTAGGAAATCGATTCCTACTCCAAAAGAACGTAGATCATCTGTAAAAAAAAGTTTAATTTTAAATAATTGCTCTAAAAATAATTTAAAAAATATTTCTGTTGAATTTCCTTTAGGAAGATTAGTTTCTGTAACTGGTGTGAGTGGAAGTGGTAAGAGTACTTTGATAAATGAGTTACTTCATCCTGCATTATGTCATTCTCTAGGATTAAAAGTCCCTTTTCCTCAAGGTGTAGAAGAGTTAAAGGGTATAAAGGCAATTGATAAAGTTATCGTTATTGATCAATCTCCAATAGGGAGAACTCCAAGATCAAATCCTGCTACATATACTGGTGCTTTTGATCCTATAAGGCAGATATTTACAGCCACAGTAGAAGCAAAAGCGAGAGGTTATCAAGCTGGTCAATTTAGCTTTAATGTGAAAGGAGGAAGATGCGAAGCTTGCAAAGGTCAGGGAGTCAATGTAATTGAAATGAATTTTTTACCTGATGTTTATGTTCAATGTGAAGTATGTAAAGGAGCTCGTTTTAATAGGGAAACTCTTCAGGTGAAATATAAAGGTTTCAATATTTCTGATGTTTTAGAGATGACTGTTGAACAAGCTGCAGAAACTTTTTCTGCTATACCTCAAGCTGCTGATAGATTATCTACATTGGTTGATGTTGGCTTAGGATATGTCAAGTTAGGCCAGCCAGCTCCAACATTATCTGGAGGAGAGGCTCAAAGAGTTAAGTTAGCCACGGAATTGTCAAAAAGGGCTACTGGAAAAACTTTATATTTGATTGATGAACCAACTACAGGGTTAAGTTTTTATGATGTTCATAAATTAATGGATGTGATACAACGTTTGGTAGATAAAGGTAATTCAGTTATTGTTATTGAACATAATTTAGATGTTATTAGATGTTCAGATTGGATTATCGATTTAGGACCTGATGGAGGGGATAAAGGAGGAGAAATCATTGCAGAAGGTATACCTGAGGATGTAGCTAAAAATCCTGTAAGTCATACAGCAAAATATCTCAAAAAGGTTCTAAAATAAGATAATCCTTGTTGTATTTCTTTGTATTTTTAATTATTTCAACAAAACAAAAGTCTTTTCTAGAGGTGTGTAAAACTTGTCTATAACTCCTTTTTTAAAAATTTTTGTTTTAAAAAAGTTTAAAATCATAATGGTTTCTTAATATTTCCATAGAAAATCCAGCTTATTTGTATTACAGGCCGATGATCGGAGGATTTGCTGAATGAGGTTGAAATTTTTACATTTACATTTACATGGTCTCATTCGTTCTAAAAATCTTGAGTTAGGTAGAGATGCAGATACAGGAGGGCAAACACAATATGTATTAGAGTTAATTAAAAGTTTGGCTAATACTTCAGATGTTGATCAAGTTGATTTAGTTACTCGTTTAATAAAAGACCCTAAAGTAGACAATGAATATTCTCAAGAAGAAGAATTTGTAGATCCTGGAGTTAGAATTCTAAGATTCAAATTTGGACCTAATAAATATTTAAGAAAGGAATTGCTTTGGCCTTATTTAGATCATTTAACTGAAAGTCTAATTTCTTACTATAAAGTAAATCAAAAGCCTCATTTCATTCATGCACATTACGCAGATGCTGGATATGTAGGAGTTAAACTAAGTAAATCCTTAAACGTTCCACTTATATTTACTGGTCATTCTTTAGGAAGAGAGAAAAAAAGGAAATTAATTGATACTGGTTTAAAAACTAACCAAATAGAAAAGCTTTACTCTATAAGTAAAAGAATTGAGGCAGAAGAAAAAGCATTGAAGTATGCAGACATTGTTGTTACAAGCACTAAACAAGAGTCCGTGTATCAATATTCCCAATATTCTTCTTTTTCACCTCTTAAAGCCAGAGTGATTCCTCCTGGTGTTGATCATAATAAGTTTCACCATATTCACTCGACAACAGAGACTGCTGAAATTGAGAATATGATGAAACCTTTTCTAAAGGATTCTACTAAACCTCCATTATTGAATATTGCTAGAGCTGTACGAAGAAAAAATATTCCTTCTTTAATTGAGGCGTATGGAAGATCTGAAAAATTAAAAAGAAAAACTAATTTAATTTTGATTTTGGGTTGTAGAGATAGTACTTCAAAACTTGACCCTCAACAAAAAGATGTTTTCAATGATATTTTTGAAACAATCGATAAATATAATTTGTATGGAAAGGTAGCTTATCCAAAAAAACATCTTCCAAGTCAGATACCTTCTCTATATAGGTGGGCTGCTAGCAGAGGAGGTGTATTTGTAAATCCAGCTTTAACAGAGCCTTTTGGTTTAACTCTGCTTGAAGCTTCTTCATGTGGATTGCCAATAATCTCTACAAATGATGGAGGGCCAAAAGAAATTCGTTCAAAATGTGAAAATGGACTTCTAGTAGATGTCTCGGATATTAATGAATTGAAAGTTATTCTTGAAAAAGGAATTTCAAATAATAATCAGTGGAAATTATGGAGCAGAAATGGAATTGAAGGTGTTAACAGACATTTTCGTTGGAACACTCATGTACGCAGTTATTTATCGATACTTACAGAAGAATTTTCAACTTCAAAAAGTTATTCTTCATCTGACATTAAACAAAGTTGTTTAAAAGGAAGTTCTTCACTTATAAAACCCCATTGATCAAATACCTCAGGATCAGGGTGAAGAATGAGTTGATTATTTTGAGTTTTCTTTAGTTTGAAGCCCTTCTTGGATAGTTTTTTCATTAAATTAGCAGTTTCTTCAAATCTTGATGCCATTGCATCAAGACTTGAGCAGTCACTCGTTAGTCCATTATCTTTCCACGTAAAAAAATTCATAACAAATTTTTTAAATATTGATTTTTAAAACTATACCTAAAATTACGAGTAAAATGTTGATTTTCCAAAAATTTTCAACTATTTTTTGTTCCTTAACTCCTTTTAGTTCAAAATGGTGGTGCAGTGGAGTCATTAAAAATATGCGTTTACCTCTATTAAATAATTTTTTTGTAATTTTAAAAAACCCTACTTGAATCATTACTGATAGTGATTCAATAATAAATATTCCTGAGAAAATGGATAAGCTAAAAACGCTATTGGTTAATATTGCTATAGAACCTAGAATTGCACCAATACTTAGAGATCCTGTGTCACCCATAAATATTTTTGCAGGATAACTATTGTACTGGAGAAATCCTAAGCATATACCGGACATTGAAAAACATAAGATGCTAAAAACAATAAGTTCTTGCTGTTCTTTCATTAATATTTCTGTTCCTAATCCATAAAAGACAATCCCACTGCATCCAGCTGCTAATCCATCTAGTCCATCAGTCAAGTTTACTGAATTACTTATGCCCACTAATACTAAAAAAGAAATTGGTAATATGAAAATGCCCGTATTTATCCCCCAGGAGTCAGATACTGTTATTAATGGATTGATTAAATTTTTTTCATAGGATAACAATATAAAAATTACAGAGATAACACTTTGTAAGAGAAATTTCTCTTTTGTTTTTAACCCTCTATTTTCTTTGTTTTTAATACTTAAATAATCATCTAAAAAACCTGTAATAAAGAAACCAAAAATAGTCAGTAATAAGAAAATTAATTTGAGGGATCCTAAATTTATAGTGATTATCAAAAGAAAAATTAAAAAAGGGATTATCAAGCAAATCCCACCCATTGTTGGAGTATCACTTTTTTTGTAGTGATTAGAAGGACCTTCAGTTCTTATATTTTGAAGTAACTTCAATTTTTTGATTATTTTTAGACCATTTTTGGTTGCGAATAAAGAAATAAAAAAAAATAACGCAAAAACTCCGATAAAAATAAAATTATTAAAAAGATATGAGGTTGCTATTAAAGCAAAGGTATTTAATATTAATAAAGATTTAAAGTTAAACTTTTTAATCTTCCCAATCATCTTCTGAAGGATCTTCTTCAATTTTATAATCTTCTTTTTCTCCCATTAGCGCTGAAAGCTCTTCTTCCTCAATGGTACTTATTTCTTGTGAATCTCCTTCTTTTTCTGCAACAAGTCTTCCTGTAGTCTCAAGCCAAGATAGCAGATCAGGTTCATCTCTTAATGGCAAAACAGGAGCCGGATCGTCTCTGTGGTAGCAAGTTAATGCAGGATTGACTTCAGAAATATCGTCTAATCTAAGTTTTAGTTTATTTGAATCCATTAAAGGTTATGCTCTATATATAAGATAATACATAATGATGCACACGAGAAACTTTGTTTGATAAAGCAAATTTAAAATATATTTTTATTTGCCTGACTTCATTAATGCTGTCTGGATTTTTTAAACTTTATGGATACTTGAATCCTAATGTTTTAATAATTAATAATTTTCTTCTCTTGTTACTAGTTTTTGGCCCAGCTCTTTTAGTTACAATAATATTAGTTTTAAAAAAGTATTCAAACTCTTAATTACGACAAAAATTTAAATCTTATGGAGCAAATTTAGATGCAGCAGGTTAAAAAAGTTGTACTAGCTTATTCTGGTGGGGTAGATACGAGTGTTTGTATTCCATATTTAAAAAATGAATATGGAATTTCAGAAGTGGTTACTTTTGTAGCAGATCTTGGACAAGGGGAGGATTTAGAATTTATTAGGCAAAAAGCTTTAAATTCTGGTGCATCTAAATCAATAGTTGGTAATTTAGTAAATAGTTTTGTTGAGAGATATGCTTTTCCAGCTATTAGAGCAAACGCATTATATTTAGATAAATATCCCTTATCTACAGCTCTTGCAAGACCTTTAATTGCTGAAAATCTAGTAAAGATTGCTCGAGAGATTAATGCTGATGCAGTAGCCCATGGATGCACTGGTAAAGGAAATGATCAAGTTCGATTTGATTTAGCAATTAATGCTTTAGGCCCTGATTTGAAAATAATTACTCCTGCAAGAGAATGGAATATGAGTAGGGAAGAGGCAATAGTATATGGAGAAAAATTTGGTATTCCTGCACCGGTATCAAAAAAATCACCATATTCAATAGATGTTAACTTACTTGGTAGGAGTATTGAAGCGGGGATTTTAGAAGACCCTATGAAAGAGGCCCCTGAAGAAATATTTGCGATGACATCATCAATAGATAATTCACCTGATTCTCCTCAAGATATAGAAATTATTTTTAAAAATGGGTTCCCAGTCGGAATTAATGATGAATTTTTAACTCCTGTAGAGATTATTCAAAAAGCAAATGATCTTTCAGGTGCTCATGGTTTTGGAAGAATAGATATGATTGAAGATCGAGTAGTAGGAATTAAAAGTCGAGAGATTTACGAAACACCTGGCCTCTTACTTCTAATTAAAGCTCACAAAGAATTAGAGAGCATTACATTAAACCCAGATGTTGTAGAATTTAAAGGAATAGCTGAAAAAAAATGGGGTCAACTAGTCTATCAAGGTTTTTGGTTTGGACCTCTTAAAAATAGTTTAGATACATTTATTGCATCCACTCAAACTTCAGTTAATGGAAGGGTAAAGATTAGACTTCATAAGGGTAATGCAATAGTAATTGGTAGAATGTCGGAAAATAATTCACTTTACAGGGAAGATTTGGCAACTTATAGCAAAGACGATATTTTTAATCATTCTTTAGCCGAGGGTTTTATTTATATGTGGGGTATGTCTAATAAAATTTGGGCTGAGTTAAATTCAAAAACAAAAGATTAATATTTAAGATTCCGTATTTTTTTTGGTTTCAATATTATCTTTTCCCGAAGTTGCAGTATTTGAACTTACTACTGGTTGTTTTTCCTTAGATTCAACTTTAGTTTCCGAATTCTCTTTATCATCTGATTGAGGTGACGGCTTATTAGAGGGCCTTGGAGTTGGCAGAGGCCCTTCTTGTTTAACGGTCATGTATCTTATAACATCTTCACTAAGTCTCATTGCTTTTTCAATTTTGAAGATATGTTGCCCATCACCTTGATGACTTAGTTGGACGTAAATACCTTCTCTATGTTTTTTTATTTGATAGGCTAATCTTCTTTTACCCCTCATTTGACTATCAAGAATGGTACCGCCAAATTCTTCTAGAAGCTTATTGTATTTATCAATGTGATTAGTTACTTCATCTTCCGCAATATCTGGGCGGAGGATATACATAGTTTCGTAATAAGATTGTTGATCGTTCATAGTTTCAGACAAGGTCTTTGGCTCATAAGTTGATGTAATGAGCGTCTGTTCATCTTTAACGATACATCATGATGTGTAATTCTTAGAAACTTAGCATCATTTATTTTAAAGATAATTTTTGAGTGCGTCATTCATAATATGAAAAGGTACTTCTAAGCCATTTGTCCAAAATGCTAATGATTTCAATCCCTGAGCAACAAGCATTTGCAAACCATTGATAGTCATGCATCCTTTATCGGCGCTAAATTTCAATAGATGAGTTGGAGCAGGATTGTAGATTAAATCATAAACAATTGTTTGTGAGTCAAGAGATCTCCAAAAAGATTCCCCATATGGCAATACATTCACTCCATGTTTAGCTGTTGTCATTCCTACAGGTGTTGTATTTACAATTAAATCTGCTTCTTCAATTAAATTTTGAGCTTGATTATCATTATCTAATAAACCCTGAAGTTCAATTTGATCGGCAAAATTTTTTATTAATTCATCTAGTGATGATTTGTTACGTGAAACTACTGAAATTTTTGAAAGATTTAAATTTATTAATCCTTGAATAACAGATCTTGCTGCACCTCCGGAGCCAAGGACTATTGATTTTTTTTTAGTCAAGTTTAAAGTTTTTAAAGGGTAAATAAATCCCTCTACATCTGTATTAGTCGCGCTCCACTCTTTTTTAGAATTTAACTTTAGGGTATTAATTGCTTTTAGTTTCTTAGCAATAGGCGAAATTTCACTACAAAGATCAAATACTTTTTCTTTATGGGGAATTGTAATGTTTAGACCTTTGCAATTAATTTTTTTCAGTGAATTCAGAACTAATTCAAGATCCTCATCTTTACATGGTATAGCAATATAAATTAAATCTAAGCCTAAGTATTGCAGAGCAGCGTTTTGCATAATTGGTGATAGCGAATGGCTTACTGGATTGCCGATTAATGCAATAAAAGAGGTCTTACTTGAAATCATGTTTAGGAATTTTTTTTTAAAAAATTAACGATCTGTTCGGGAACCACACCCCGTCTTCCAGTAACAATAATGACTGCGATGACCGATTATGGAGAATATTAAATATGAGAATTTACCCATGGGTAAGGTTGTAGGAATCGATTTAGGAACAACTAATAGTTGTGTCGCTGTTATGGAGGGTGGTAAGCCTACTGTAATAGCAAATGCTGAGGGTTTCAGAACTACTCCATCAGTTGTTGCATATACAAAAAATCAAGACCAGCTCGTCGGGCAAATAGCAAAAAGACAAGCTGTTATGAATCCTGAAAATACTTTTTATTCTGCAAAACGTTTTGTTGGTAGAAGAGTGGATGAAGTTAACGAAGAATCTAAAGAAGTTAGTTATTCTGTTGAAAAATCTGGTTCTAGTGTTAAATTGAAATGCCCTATTTTGGACAAGCAGTTTTCTCCTGAAGAAGTAAGTTCTCAAGTGTTAAGAAAGCTAGCTGATGATGCTGGTAAATACCTTGGCGATAAAGTCACACAGGCTGTAATTACAGTTCCAGCTTATTTTAATGACTCACAAAGACAGGCTACAAAAGATGCAGGAAAAATAGCAGGTTTAGAAGTTCTAAGAATTGTCAATGAGCCAACTGCTGCAGCTTTAGCTTATGGTTTGGATAAAGAAAATGAAAAAATCCTTGTTTTTGATTTAGGGGGAGGAACATTTGATGTCTCAGTTATTGAAGCTGGTGATGGAGTAACTGAAGTTCTATCTACATCAGGAGATACACACTTAGGTGGTGATGATTTTGATAGATGCATCGTAGACCACTTAGCCAGTACTTTTAAATCAAATGAGGGCATTGATCTAAGACAAGATAAACAGGCTTTGCAAAGACTTACTGAAGCTGCAGAAAAAGCAAAAATTGAGCTTTCAAACGCTACGCAAAGTGAGATAAATCTACCTTTTATTACTGCCACCCCAGAAGGGCCAAAACATTTGGATTTGACCCTTACTAGAGCGAAGTTTGAGGAATTAGCAGCTTCTTTAATTGATAGGTGCAAGACTCCAGTGGAGACAGCTATAAGTGATGCAAAAATTTCTACCAGTGAAATTGATGAAGTTGTAATGGTGGGAGGCTCATCCAGAATTCCTGCTGTTTTAGATTTAGTTAAAAAAATAATAGGTAAAGAACCAAATCAAACTGTTAACCCTGATGAGGTGGTAGCTGTTGGAGCTGCAATTCAAGGAGGAGTTTTAGCAGGAGAAGTTAAAGATATATTATTGCTTGATGTAACTCCACTTTCTTTAGGTGTAGAGACTTTAGGCGGAGTAATGACAAAAATGATTAATCGAAATACTACAGTTCCTACTAAGAAATCTGAAACATATTCAACCGCTGTAGATGGTCAAACAAATGTTGAAATTCATGTTTTACAAGGTGAAAGAGAAATGGCATCTGATAATAAAAGCTTAGGAACTTTTAGATTGGATGGGATTCCTTCAGCACCAAGAGGTGTTCCGCAAATTGAAGTTACATTTGATATTGATGCAAATGGTATTCTTAGCGTTACCGCAAAAGATAAGGGAAGTGGTAAGGAGCAAAGTATCTCCATAACCGGTGCTTCCACCTTATCTGATAATGAGGTAGAAAAAATGGTAAAAGATGCTGAATCAAATGCATCTGCAGATAAAGAAAAAAGAGAAAAAATTGATTTAAAAAACCAAGCTGAAACACTTGTATATCAGACAGAAAAGCAACTTGGTGAGTTAGGTGACAAAATTGATGCTGCAGCAAAGTCTAAAGTTGAAGAAAAAAGTAATGCTTTAAAAGAGGCAACTTCAAAAGAAGATTATGAATCAATGAAAAAACTTCTTGAAGAGCTTCAACAAGAACTCTATGCAGTTGGTTCATCTGTTTATCAGCAACCCGGTAATCAACCACCATCACCTGGTTCAGCTGACGGTCCTGATCAGAGTGGTTCAAGCGAAACAGGTGGAGATGATGTAATTGATGCAGATTTTACTGAAACAAAAGATTAGTGTAGGAAATTTTTAATTTCATTAGCGACCCATCTTGAACAAGCCGGAGCAAGTAATATCCCATTCTTGAAAAACCCTGTACATATAAAGAGTCCTTCTTCCATGTTTTTCATTATAGGTGAAGCTTCACCATCAGGCTGTGATCTTATTCCGTACCATTTTTTAGTAATTTTCCCTTGTAGAAGCCATCTTGGCTTTTTATCGAGAAAACTTGTGAGTTTTTCAAATGTATTTTTTCCAGGTTTAGTACTGTATTCGTCAGTTGAACCAATAATTAGCTTATTTTTTGATTTGGTAATTATATTTTTACCATCTATGTTAAATTGTTTCGGCAGCGATAATAAATCAACTTTTGCATCATTAACCTCAACTTCTATAGCTTGACCTAGAACAGGTTTTAATTTGATGTTATGAGAAATGTTATCTATTAAATCAACTGCTTTTAAAGAATTACACAAAACAACTACGTCAGATTTGATGTTTTCATTGTTTCTTGTTGTTGAAATCCAATAATTTTTTGTTTTTCTGATTTTGATTATTTCTTCTTTTAAATAATTTATTTTTTTATATGTAATATATTTATCTAATGTTTTTAGTAATGAAATAGCATTTATTCTTCCATCTTTGAAGGAGATCAATCCTTTTAAATTTTTTGTTTGGAAGGCCTTATTTATATTTTTGATAAATATTGAGTCACTTTCTAAAATTTTTAAGTTTACATCGTTATTTGCATAAATAAATTTCTCTAATTTTTTAAACTTTTCTTCATTCGTAGTTAGTTGAATTAATGGTTTTTCTATAATTAATTCATTATTAAATTTTTGAAGGAATGCAATCCATTGTGGCCATAATTCAATGCTTTGTTTTCTGAGATCCCAGCTTCTACCTCGCCTTTTTTGATACATATTACCCATAAGGAGGCCTAAAGCTGCATTGCTACTATTTTGTAGTTGAGCTGGATCTATTATTGTTATTTGAAAACCTAATTCAGATAATTCTAGCGCGTTAAATTTTCCAATAATTCCCGATCCAATGATAACTATATGTGCTTTTTGAAAATTTTCTTTTAAGCTTTTCATTGATATATTAGAAATACTTGCTTATTTGACTAAATAGTTAAAGATTTTTTGGAACATCCTTCAATTATATTCAAAATTGTTTGTCCCGATCGTCCTGGTCTTGTAAGTTTACTTACAAGTTGGATTTCAAATTATGGCGGTAACATAAAACACTCTGATCATCATACAGATCAAGATGCAGGTTTGTTTCTTAGTCGAATTGAATGGAATAGTAAAAATGGATCTTTTAATAGAAATGAAATTTATAAAGAATTTGAAAAAATTGCAGATGAAGTAAGTGGAAAATTTAACGTAAATTATTCTGATGAAATTCCAAATGTTGCTATTTTCGTGAGTAAACAAAATCATTGTTTGATTGATTTACTTTGGCGAGTAAGAAATGGTGAACTCAAAATGAAAGTTCCTTTAATAATTTCAAATCATTCTGATCTTGAACATATTGCAAATGACTTTAATGCAAAATTTGTCCATATTGATACCTTCAATAATGCGAAATCTATCGTCGAAGATCAATTTTTAAGTTTACTAAAAGAATATGATATTGATCTTGTTGTGTTAGCCAAATATATGCAAATTTTGAGTGACTCTTTTTTAAAAAAGTTTTCTTCAATCATCAATATTCATCATTCTTTCTTACCTGCATTTAAGGGTGGACAGCCATATCATCGAGCATGGAAGAGAGGTGTTAAATTAATTGGTGCGACAGCTCACTATGTTACTGAAGATCTTGATGAAGGCCCCATAATAGAACAATGTACAGTTAATGTAAGTCATAGGGATGAAGTTGATGATTTGATTAGAAAAGGAAGAGATATTGAAAGAATAGCTTTAGCAAGAGCGGTTAGATTACATTTAAATCATCAAGTATTTGTTTATAACAGCAAAACCGCTGTCTTTGATTAAAAATAATTTCTTAGTCTTCTAGTTCTATTTGTATTTGTCTTTCATAAATTGATTCTTCATTAAATGCTCTTGCTATCAAGAAGCTTGCAATGCAGCTTATTAAGACAGGTTTCATTATTAATAAATTTTTTGTTAATGCAAAAGCTAAAAACATAGCTGTTATTGGTGTTCGCGAACATCCTGCGACGAAAGCTCCCATTCCCGCAAAAATGTACGTACTTGGTGCATGTCCTGTTGCAATTTCTACCCAGCTCCCAATAATCAGTCCTAATGACCCTCCTAAAGTAAGCATTGGATAGAATAATCCTCCAGGAGCTCCAGATGCTGCAGCTAAACCTGTCGTAATAAATAATACTAAAACTGCTAAAAAGGCAATCCCAATACTAGTATTTTGCTCAGCTATTATTTTCTGTAATTCATCTAAATTATGAAATGTACTGGGTAAGAAAGAATAGATACTCCCTAAAATAAGTCCACAGATACTCATTTTTAAAACAAATTTATTTTTGTACCACTTTTTCCCAAGATTTTGCATTAATAAAACATATTTGCTGTACAATTCTGCGAAAATCCCAATAATTATTCCTAGTAAAACTAGGTAAATAAAATCTATAGGTAAGAAAAAAACAGATGGGTCATATTCTTTTTGAATCAAAAATCCGAGATTAAAATCAAAGCCTCCTGCTTTAGGATCTAAACCCAAAGCTTGTATAATATCAGCAGATGAATCTGCAATGAAAGTTGTAATTACTACTAATAGCAGAATTACTGGTCTAGCAGAATTTAATAACTCTTCTATTGCATAAACAAACCCTCCTAAAGGAGCGCTAAATACTGCAGCTATTCCAGCACCACCACCTGCTGCTACTATTACTCTTCTGAAAGCTGTAGGAGCTTTGAGCCATTTGGCCATTTGCCAAGCAACTGATCCTCCCATTTGAACCGATGGGCCCTCCGGACCCAAGGGGAATCCACTACCAATAGCGATAATTCCTGATATTAGCTTTACTAATCCTACTTTTAAATTCATTGGCACTTTTTTATGCCTTAAGAAACCCATGATTTGACTCACGCCTGAACCTTTTGCTGCAGGTGCAATATTTTTAATCAGATATCCTGCAAGAGCTCCTCCTAAAGCTCCAAAAATAGGTAATACTGCAATTGAAGGTAATTGGTCCAAAAGTGCTAATCTCCAATTATTTATAAAATAGATTCCGGTTTTAAAAAATATGCTTGTAATTGAAGCTCCTAAACCCGTTAATAAGAGCGAAAATGCAACGACTAGAGATCTTTGTCTTAATAATTTTTTGATGCTACGAGAAGAATTATTACTGGTTTTTTGAATATTTTCTTTTATAAAGTTTGGCATAATTCATGATTACTTTGACAAGCTGAAATCGCGTATTTCATCAAATTGAAGATAACGATAAAGTTCATCTGAATATGGATTAATTTTATTTTTAGTAATATCCTGATATTCTTCCACTTCAGGTATTTTTCCAAGTAGTGCGCAAACTGCTGCTAATTCAGCACTCCCTAAAAATACTTGTGCGTTTTTGCCAAGTCTATTGTCAAAATTCCTTGTACTAGTAGAAAATACTACAGATCCTTCATCTACTCTAGCTTGATTTCCCATGCATAAAGAACAGCCTGGTAACTCTAATCTTGCACCACAATCTTCAAATATTTTATAGTAGCCTTCAGCTTTTAGAGTCTCTTCATCCATTTTAGTTGGTGGACAAATCCATAATTTAGCTTTTAAATTTTGTACACCTTCAAGAACTTTCGCAGCTGCTCTGTAATGGCCAATATTTGTCATGCAAGAACCTATAAAAACCTCGTCAATATTTGTATTTGCAACATCAGTGATTTCTTTTACATTATCTGGATCATTAGGACATGCAACTATTGGTTGTGTTACTTTTGCTAAATCAATTTCAATGATTTCTTCATACTGAGCGTTTTTATCTGGTTGGATTAATGATGGTTTTTGTAGCCAATTTTTCATATCATTTATTCTTCTAGAAATTGATTTTGAGTCTTGATAATTGCTTTCAATCATTTTTTCTAGCAGGCATATATTACTTCTTAAGTATTCTTGAACAGTTTCTTGGGATAAAAGTATTGTGCTACCAGCACATGAGCGTTCTGCAGTAGCATCAGTAAGTTCAAAAGCTTGTTCAAGTTTTAGGTTTGGTAATCCCTCAATTTCCATAATTTTTCCGTTAAATATATTTTTCTTATTTGCTTTCTCAACAGTTAAGAGTCCTTTTTTAATTGCGAAAAGAGGGATTGCATTTACTAAATCTCTAAGAGTTATTCCTTGTAATAATTCTCCTTTAAATTTAACCAGCACAGATTCTGGCATGTTTAATGGCATTGATCCTATTGCAGCGGCAAAGGCAACAATGCCTGAGCCTCCAGGAAATGAAATGCCAAGAGGAAATCTAGTATGGCTATCTCCACCTGTGCCAACAGTATCAGGAAGAAGCATTCTGTTAAGCCAGCTATGAATTATTCCGTCTCCAGGCTTAAGAGCTACTCCACCTCTTTGAGATATAAAATCAGGTAATTCTTTATGAGTAACAAGATCTACTGGTTTAGGGTATGCAGCTGTATGACAAAAACTTTGCATTACCAAATCTGCAGTGAATCCTAAACAGGCTAGTTCTTTTAGTTCATCTCTAGTCATTGGCCCAGTAGTATCTTGACTGCCAACTGTGGTCATAATTGGCTCACAGGTCGTTCCTGGTCTAACTCCATCTAAACCGCATGCTTTTCCCACAATTTTTTGAGCTTGAGTAAAGCCGGTATTACTCGCGGTTGGAATTTGTGGTCGGATAAATATTTCACTCGGTTGATAATCTAATTTGTTTCTAATTTTGTCCGTAAGAGATCTTCCAATCATAAGATTAATTCTTCCGCCAGCTTGAATTTCGTCAGTAAGTGTTGATGGAAATAAGTCAAATTTACTTATTAATTCTTCAGTATTTGAATCTTTTTCAATTTTTTTAATAATACCTTCATAAGGATATATTTTAATAACATCTCCTGTTTTCATATGGGTTACATCAGCTTCTATAGGTAAAGCTCCTGAATCTTGTGCTGTATTAAAGAAAATAGGTGCTATTTTGCTACCAATTATTATTCCACCTGTTTTTTTGTTTGGAACAAAAGGGATATCGTTACCTATATGCCAAATGAGTGAATTAATAGCAGATTTTCTAGAACTACCTGTTCCAACGACATCTCCAACATAAGCTATTGGTAATTTTTGTTTTTTTAAATTATCAAGAATTCTTAGTCCATCTGGTTTTTTAAACTCCAACATAGCCAATGCGTGCATCGGAATATCAGGGCGTGATGTTGCATGTACAGCTGGAGATAAGTCATCTGTATTCGTCTCCCCGTCAACTTTAAATACTAAACATGTAATCTCTTTCTCAAGAACTTTTTTATTTGTGAACCATTCTGCATTTGACCAGCTATTTACAACCTCTTTTGCGTAAATATTATTTTGAGATAATTCATAAATTTCATTAGCTGAGTCGTAAACAAGAATAATATTTTTTAGAACTTCTGACGCTTTTTTAGCAAGTAAACTGTCTTCTCCTTTAAGTATTTCAACCAGAGAATTTACATTATATCCGCCTATCATTGTTCCTAGTATTTCAATTGCTTTGTCGGGATTAATTAATTTGCAATATTTTTCGGAATTAACAATAGCTGTGAGCCAGCTTGCTTTTACGTAAGCAGCCTCATCAACACCTGGCGGTACTCTATGTATTAGTAAATCAAGTAAATATGATGAATCATATGTACTATCCTGTTCCAATAATTTTGTCACACAATTAGTTTGCTCAGCATTCAAAGGTAAAGGAGGTATACCTTTGGTAGCTCTCTCAGCTACGTGATCTGCATAATCTTTTAGCAATGTTTCCAAATTCTTCATTAGTAAGGTTTAATGCCTAATCTATTGTTATTTTTAATATTGAAAAGGAGAGTATTCATAAATGCTTTTTTAAAAATTCAAACTTCTTAATTAATCAATGACGACTTCATCAAATAATTCAGCTTTAGAAAAGACATCAGATTTGCATGTTGTTGAAACACGTCCATTAATACCTCCAAGCAGATTACATAATGATATACCTTTAGATCAAGCCTCTGCTAGTACAGTATCTAAAGCAAGAAGATCGATACAAAATGTTTTGCATAATAATGATCAAAAGCTTTTAGTAATTGTGGGTCCATGTTCGATTCATGATCTAGAGGCGGCAAAGGAATATTCACAATATATTCAAAATTTTCGAGAAATTTATAAAGATAAATTAGAAATAATTATGCGAGTATATTTTGAGAAGCCAAGAACTACTATTGGTTGGAAGGGATTGATAAATGATCCTCATCTAGATAATTCTTATGATATTAATACTGGTTTAAGAAGGGCAAGAAGTTTGCTTTCATATCTAGCCACGCGTGGCATTCCATCTGCCACAGAATTACTAGATCCAATTGTTCCTCAATATATTGCCGATTTAATAAGTTGGACAGCCATAGGTGCTCGGACTACTGAGAGTCAAACTCATAGGGAAATGGCATCAGGATTATCAATGCCTATTGGCTTTAAAAATGGAACTGATGGTTCTTTTACTACTGCGATTAATGCAATGCACTCAGCTTCAAAATCGCATCATTTTTTAGGTGTAAATGAAAATGGAATGGCGTCTATTGTAAACACTACAGGTAATCCTGATGGACATATAGTTTTAAGGGGCGGTTCAAAAGGCCCAAATTTTGAGAATGATCATGTGAAAAGGATTTCAGCCGAATTAAGGCAATATAATCTGCCCCATAAAGTAATGATTGATTGTAGTCATGGAAATTCTAATAAAGACTTCCGAAAACAGTCCAAAGTGCTAAAAAATATAGCTTCTCAAATAAGTAATGGTGAAAAAAATATTTTAGGAGTTATGCTTGAAAGTCATTTGAAGGAAGGTAATCAAAAACTTGTAAAAAAAGAGAATCTCCAGTTTGGCAGAAGCATTACAGATGCATGCATAGATATAGAAACTACAAAAGGATTATTAGCTATTTTATACGATTCACTCAGTTAGTTATAAAAAAATTAAAAATTAATGCTGAAGAAATTGGAACAATGAAATTATCTATTCCTAAAATACTAAATTGTTCGAGTAAAGTCGCAAAAAAAGCTATTGTAAAATAATTTAAACTTAAACTATTTTGTTGGGTGTATCCTATTGAGGAAACTACTATTAGGCTTGTAAAAAACATTGTCATAGTGCCTAATAAAGATTTTTTTTGTCTAAAAAAAATCCAACTTTTTGAGTTAAAGCTTTTTCCTATTAACCCAGCTAATCCATCACCAAAAGTCATTATAAAAAATCCAGTAATTAATGCATATGGATCTTTATCCCAGAAAAGATAAATCAAAATAAATAAACTTAAACAATAAAATATTGTTCCAAAACTCTTTCTCTCAATATCTTCAATTGCTGGCAATAATTTATATGTGTAATTGATGAAAACCATTAACGAAACAATTCCTGTAAAAATCAGAGCTGAATTTTGATCAATTTTTAAAAATTGTGCAATTGGAATTAATGGTCCTATGCCAATATGTATTATTTTTCTTACGATTTCTCTCCTATCTTCATTATATTTTTTAAAAACTATTGATATTAAAAAAATGGAAAATAAATATAATAAAATTATGGAAAATTTTATCAATTTTTTTAAGCTGCTTTTTGATGTGTTGTCATTACTCTAAGTTTTAATATTGCTTTAGCCTCTAGCTGTCTTACTCTTTCTCGTGAAACATTAATTTGTCTCCCTATTTCTGCAAGTGTTAGTGGTTCTGCACCATCTAGGCCAAATCTTAGTTTCATGATTTTTTGTTCTCTTTCATTTAATTGAGAAAGCCAAGTTCCCAAATGTTCTTTTTGAATTGTTCTATCCATACCTTCCATGGGCTCTTCACAGTTTGGATCAGGTATTAGTTCGCCAAGAGTACTTCTGTCTTCTTCGCCTCTTGCATGAGCATCTAGTGAGGCGCAAGGAGCACTTTGCGAAATTAAATCTTCTAAATCTTTTTGCTCAATTCCCATCTCAGTTGCCATTTCTAATCTTGTAGGTTGTCTACCAAATTTATGGGACAATTCTCTAGAGACTCTTCTCATTTTGGATAGTTTTTCACTTATGTGAATAGGTAAACGGATCGTTCTTGCACTATTGTCGATAGCTCTTGTCATTCCTTGCCTAATCCACCAGTAAGCATAAGTTGAGAATTTATATCCCATAGCAGGATCAAATTTATCTACAGCTCTCTCAAGGCCAATAGCACCTTCCTGGACAAGGTCTAATAATTCAAGGCCTTGGTTTTGGTATTTTTTTGCAACGGAGACAACTAGTCTTAGATTAGCTGCCATCATTCTATCTCGTGCTCTTTTGCCAATCTTAATTTGATAAAGATTTCGTTGTGATCTATCAGTTTCAGGAATTTGCAGCAACTTTTTCATGTTCTGAACATGATGAGCTAACTCTATTTCCTCCGCTGGAGTCAAAAGAGGTACTCTTCCAATGCTACTTAAGTAATAGCCAATAGAATCTGAAGCGAGTCTGCCAGATTTTTTTTGGCTTTGTTTTGCCGTAAGACTGGATTTCGATTTGCGAGACTTGCCCGCAGTGTTTGGTAATCTTGGCTCATCAAAATTATTATCTGAAGAGCTTTTCGTAGATTCCAGAGGGATCCCCATCACCCTGGCCTCCTAAATAATGGATTTTTTAAAAAGCTAGCACTGAAATTGAAATAAAAACTACTTTTACGTTGAAATTTTAAAGACAAAAAATTTTTTTTTAAAGCTCATTTCTTGAAATCCATTGATATGAGCTGATTTAATAAAAAATAAAAAAAATTTAAAATATTAAGTTTTTTTTAAATGTTGTAAAAATCAATATTAATTTTATTTTTCTATTAGGTCAATTTGCGAACGATTTTGCGATGAATCTAATTCATATTTCGAATAAGAACCATCATCTTTCATTATCCAAGAAAAGTAATTATCTTTAATGTAAGTTTGCAAAAGCGTATATATTTTAGATTTCAATTCATAATCCTCTATTGGAGTAACAGCTTCTATTCTTCTATCAAGATTTCTTCTCATCCAATCTGCACTCCCTATAAAAACCTCATTATCCCCGTTATTACAAAACCAAAAAATTCTTGAGTGTTCAAGAAAATGGCCAATAATGCTTATAACTTTAATATTTTCACTTAAATTTTTTCTTTGGGGATATAGGCAACAAATACCTCTTATGATGAGGCTAATTTTTACACCTGAGTTGGAAGCTAAATAAAGAAGTTTAATTATTTCTGGGTCTACTAAAGAATTCATTTTTGCAATTATTTCGGCTTTTTTGCCTTCCTCTGCATTTTTAATTTCTCTCTTTATCAGAAATACAAATTTCTCTCTCATCGATGAGGGAGAAACTAATAACTTTTGATAACTTTTTTGTTTAGAAAAACCAGATAAGTAGTTAAATAACTCAAGTAAATCAGATGCAATATCAGGATCCGTTGAAAGTAATCCTAAATCTGTATAAAACTTTGAAGTATTAGAGTTATAATTTCCTGTTCCAATATGGAAATAATTTCTTAATCGTCCTTTTTCTTTTCTTACTGTTAATGCAATTTTTGTATGTGTTTTAAATCCGATGATTCCATACACAACATGAATTCCAGCTTGTTCAAGTTGTTTTGCCCATTGAATATTATTGTCTTCATCAAATCTAGCTTTTAGTTCAACAAGAGTCATTACTTCTTTCCCATTCTCTGCAGCTCTCATTAAAGCTGCAATGATAGGGGAATCTTGGGAAACTCTATATAAAGTAATTTTTATAGCCATTACAAGGGGATCATCAGCTGCTCTGTTTATAAATTCTTCAACTGAAGTTTTAAATAACTCATAGGGATGATGAAGCAGAATATTTTTTTTTCTAAGTATCTTGAAAATAGAATTAGGGTTTTTGTTTGAAGGCAAATCTAAATGTTTTAATTCTGGGTGAGTTTTTCCAATTAGTAGATTTTCTTTTAAATCATCTCTATTAATTTTTGTAAGCTGATTTAAATCGTCTAGGCCTAATAAACTTTTGCAAAAGTATATATATTCTTTCTGTATTGAGATACTTTCAATAAGTAACTTTAGAATATTTTCTGGCATATCTGACTCCACTTCTAATCTAACTACGTCTCCACCTAATCTTCTTTTTTGCAAACTTTGTTCAACGGCGATAAGTAGATCATCAGCTTCAAGTTCTTTTAATTCTAAATCTGCATCTCTTGTCACTCTAAAAAAAGAGTAATTTATACATTCCATTCCGTTAAATAAAGTATTTATATTATTCCCAATTAAATCTTCAACACTTATGAAATAGTGAGAACTTTCATTACTAAGTTGAGTAATTTCATTGGGAATTCGTATAAATCGGGGTATATTTTTTGTTGGTATTTTTACTCTGACAAACTGATTTTTAGAATCCTCCTCATCCTTAATTAAAGCTGCTAAATTTAGACTTAAATTACTTATAAAAGGAAATGGATGTGCCGGATCAACAACTAATGGAGTTAATAAAGGGAAAATAGATGTTGTAAAGAAGTTATTACACCAATTTCTTTGATTTTCACTTAGGTCCTTATATTTTTTTAAAAATACACCTTTTTCTTTTAATTCATTATTTAGTTCATTATTTATATAGTCTTCTTGTAAGGTAGTTAAATTTTTTACCTCTTTATTGATTTTTGTTAGTTGCTCTTTAGGGGTAAGTCCATCAATACTTTTTTTTGTAATACCTGCTTCAACTTGAGCTTTTAATGAAGCTACCCTTACCATAAAAAATTCATCAAGATTATTACTAAAAATTGAACAAAATTTCACCTTATCTAGTATTTTGTACTCCTTTTCCATACCAGTTAGGAGTACTCTTTTATTGAATTCAATCCAACTTAGTTCTCTATTAATAAAAACATCAGCCTGGCTTTTCATTAAAAAACTTTTGATTTTTGATTTTTAAACGAATTATTATTTTTACCCTCTGCAATAAGGTATATCATGAAAAGTAAGATAACGGAACCAGCTATAAAAGGTGACTTAGGACCAAAACTATCATAAACCCTTCCCGCCATTGCAATTCCTAAAACTCCTCCAAGACTCTGAAGACCCTGAAGGTTACTTAAAATTGATCCTTGTTTATCAATGTCTAATTTCTTTGATATTAGTGCTCTCAAGGTAGGCGTAATTAACCCCGCCCCAATTGCCAAAAATGAAACAGCTGAATAAATATTAATTATTGCATTTTCTTTTGGAGCAGTTATTAAAAGTGAACATGCTACAAGAATAAAGCCTGATCCGATAAGGGTTAATTTCATTTCGCCAAATTGCTTGACTAGAGGTCCAATTAGTCCTCCCTGAACAATAATTGCAATAATTCCTACTACAACAAGAGTTCCGCTTGATGCTTTGGTCGTCCAGTTTAAAGATTCTTGTAGGAAAAAGATTAGGATGTTGGTTAATCCAGTAAAAGCAATAAAGTAAATAAAAAAGGCTAGTGATAATTTTTTAATCTTTTCTTCTTTGAAAACTGTAAATAGCTCTTTCAAAGGGTTTTTAATAATAGTTTTTGTTTTATTAGTGTTACTATTAGGTTTTGTTTCTGGCAAGTAAAAGAAAACTAGAAGAAAATTTATTATTGGAATAATTGATGCTATTAAAACTGGAATGATAAAGTTATTATTTGTATTTTTTGCAAATATTACAACGAAAATATTACCTAAGAAAAAACTTAAACCAAAAGCTACACCAATAAGACCAAATGTTTTTGCTCTTTTTTCAGGACTTGAAATATCTGCAAGAATAGTTGTTGCGGTGGCTGCAGTTCCTCCACTTAAACCGTCAATTAGTCTCGCTAAGAACAATAAAAATAATGGGATAGTGGCTATTGAATTTGACCAATTAAAAAGAACAGTAAAAGATAATATGGATATTCCAATTATTGAGCCTGTAATACAAAAAAGAGTGATAGGCCTTCTACCGTACCTATCACTCATAAGTCCAATAAAAGGGGAAGCTGTAAATTGCGCAAGTTGGTAAGTGCATGATAATAAGCCGTATGTACTAGCTCTAGAGTCAAAAAGTAAAACAAAAGAGGGTAAAATGGGTAACAGTATACTTTCACTTAATCGATCATTTAGAAGAGTGACAAAAGCACTCAGGAGAGTAAATTTTTTGTTTGGTTTCAATAAACTTTCTTTCACAATATTTACCTTCATTGCGATTAACTTTTACTACCATACTTGTTAATGGAGATTTATGTGCCTGGTATTGTTTATTTAGTTGGGGCAGGGCCTGGTGATCCTGAGCTTTTAACTCTTAAAGCTTTACGTTTAATAAAAAATTGTGATGCATTAGTTCATGATGCTTTAATTCCAGATGAAATAACAAAAGAAGCAGGAAAAAATACAGAAATTTATCATGTAGGTAAAAGAGCTGGGAAGTGTTCTGTTCCTCAGGCAGAAACTAATGCTCTTATTTTGAAATTAGCAAAAGAAGGCAAAAATGTTGTAAGGCTTAAAGGGGGAGATCCATTCGTTTTTTCTAGAGGTGGTGAAGAGGTATCGATTTTAGAAAAAAATGGAATTTCAGTTGAAATCGTTCCTGGTATTACTTCTGGGATAGCTGCCCCTTCATATTTTGGTATTCCACTAACCCATAGAGATGCTGCGAGTTCCGTAACATTCGTCACTGGGCATGAGCGTGTAGATAAGGGAAAAAAGACAGTGAATTGGAGAGATTTAGCTAAGTCATCAGATAGCTTAGTAATTTTTATGGGTATAAAAAATATTGAATTTATTGTGAAAGAATTAATTCTAGGTGGTTTAGATAAGAATACTAAATGCGCTGTTATTCAAGAAGCAACTTTAAAAAATCAAAAATGTTTGATAGAGAAATTAGATAATCTTCCAGATAAAATCAAAGATGAAGAATTTTTAGCTCCATCAATTATCATTATTGGAAAAATTGTTGAATGTAAGGTCAATAACAATATAACTAAAGTATCTGATGTATATTTACCAGATATTAATAAAGTTCAATTATATAATAAATCCCAAAAGTAAATTGGATCGAATGTAGATTTTAGCTTTAAATCATCAACTTGATTAATTTGTCTGCAGGATAAGCTATTAATTGCAATTATTATGTCATCATTTTGAAATTTTGGAGGAATTAATTCTTCTTTTACAACTTTCAATTTTAAAGCTTTAGAAACCATAATCCCCTCTAAACAGCCGCTCTCTTTTCTAGGAGTTATCCATTGATTATTTCTTTTAATTAGAAGATTAAATGTACTTCCACAACAAAGTTCACCTGACGTATTCAAAAGGATAGAATCATCTAATGATTTTTTATTTGCTTCTGTCAAAACTTGTATTGCCTGATTATATGAAAAGGTTTTGCATTTACTTATAAGACTGAATTCATTTATTTTTTCTGTTTGACTAATGCAAACGCTTATCGGATTAAAATTTGGTTTGATTCTATAAAACTCAAGCCATAAATTATCTAAATCTTTTATCTCTAAAGTGCTATCAATTGTTAGCGTTCGACCTTCATTAGTTCCTCGACTATAGTTTATTCTTACTGAAGCAAATTGATCATTTTTAAGCGATAATTTTCTAATTCCATCGTGAATAAGTTGTCTCAAAGTTAATTTATTTATTTCGAGATTAATATTTAAAATCTTGCTACTTTTTTCTAACCTTTTCAGATGTTCATCAAAAAGAATAGGTTTGTTTTCTTTTATTAAAATAGTTTCAAATATACCATCAGCAAATTTTAATCCTCTATTATTAGCAGCAATAAATATTCTATCAATATCCAACCATTGATCCTTGTGCCAGCCTAATGTTTCAATCATTTTAGTGAATCAATTAACGGTAAAAGTTTCCACTTTAGTTCATTAGTTTCATCTTCTGGGTTTGAGTCAATAACTATTCCGCAGCCAGCATATATATTGATTTTTTTGTCTTTAATTAAAAATGATCTTATTAGTATATTGCTGTCAAACTCTCCATTCCAGTCAAGCTTCAAAAATGAGCCACAGTATGGCCCGCGTGCACATTCTTCTAATTCAAAAAGTCTCTGGCATGATCTTAATTTAGGTGCTCCAGTTATAGAGCCCCCAGGCCAACAAGCTTTTAGTAAATCAATCCAGTTTTTGTCTTTTTTTAATTTGCCTCTGATTACTGATGTTAGATGATGAACTTTTAAGAAACTTTCAAGTTTTAATATTTCTGGCACCAAAATACTTCCTGTTTCGCAAACTTTACTTAAATCATTTCTTATTAGGTCAACAATCATAATATTTTCGGCTCTATCTTTTTCGTTCGTTATTAAATCGATAGCATTAAGTGCGTCTTGATTTAAATCCTTATCTCTGGATCTAGTTCCTTTGATTGGTCTTGATTCTACAAAATTTTTATTATCTATTTTTATAAATCTTTCCGGCGAGGTAGATAATACAGCCTCTTTATAATTATCATTATTTATTATTATTCCTCCAAAAGGAGCTCTTAATTTCCTTCGTATTTTCAAATAAATATCTAGAGGATTATAGTTTTTGGAAGATTCAATTTCGCATTTAGTTGTTAGGTTTGCTTGAAATATATCCCCTAAGGAAATTAATTTTTTCAATTTAAGGATATTTTTCTGAAATTTTTCAGCCATTTCGTCCAAATTGATTTTTGAAAAATCAAAATTCAAATTTGTTTTAACAATATTTTCTTCTTCAATATTTTTAATATTGTTGATTATGTTTTTATAATTCATCAGTTCAGATGAGTTTGTGCCTTCGATAATTATTTCTTTTTGTATTAGATTACATTTAATGATTGGATCATATGATGCGATCCATAAAGTTGCCATATTAGATTTTCGCCATGGGTTTTTGGGTTCTATAAAAACTCCAGCTTCATAACTTAACCAACCGATCCAAAATCCTTTTTCAATATTTTTTAAATTATTAAATGGATTATTAGTTTTTTCTAAGTTATTTATATCTCTTGATTGGATTATTTTTTTAGGTTTAATTCCAATTATTGACCATTCCCCATTTTCTTTGCCATCACTGTCTAGCCAAGCTAATCCTTTATCTCCGAATTTTTTTGTTAGATGATGCGTAATCAGTGCTGGATCAATCCATTTTTCTAGAATTATTTTTTTTATTTTCATTTTTTATTATTGTTTTTCAGCCATTTTTCATAAGCGGCATTTCTAATTCTGCAGCTATCACACTTACCGCATGGTTTTGAATTGCCCGAATAACAACTCCATGTTTTATCTAAAGGGACATGATTATCAAAAGCTATTTTAATAATTTCCTCTTTATTTAAATCTAATAGAGGTGTCCAAAGTTTTATTGGATTATTTTCTCTTCCTCTTTTATTGGCTAAATCTGCTAACTCTTGAAATTTTTTAATGTAGTCAGGTCTGCAATCTGGATAACCAGAATAATCTAGTGCATTAACTCCTAATCCTATAAAATCAGCATCTATTGCTTCGGCATAACTTAGTGCAACGGAAATAAATATAGTATTTCTCCCAGGAACATAAGTGTTGGGAATTGTATTACTTTGTACTCCTTCTATTGGAATATTTTTTTGAGTATCAGTTAATGACGAGCCTCCCCATAAAGATAAGTCAAGCTTAATAATTTTAAATTCTTCGATATCAAAGTGTTTTGCAATTATTGATGCAGAGTTTAATTCTTTTTTATGACGTTGACCATAGTCAAATGAAAGGCCAAAAATTTTAGCTTCAGATTTTTTGGCGATACCAGTCACTGTAGAAGAATCTAAACCTCCAGATAATAAAACTACTATCGATTTATTTTTAAGAGTCATATGATTTCAATTAATTTTTAAGTATTTGTGAGTTTGAAGGCTCAATTTCCAATCAGGGTTATTTTTTACGAAATCGATAGCAAGAGAAAAACCATTCGCATTGTTCCATGCTGGCTGTAAATAAAAAATTTTATCTTCTTTTTTTAAGCCATCTTCGCTTTTAGAGAGTTGATATTGTTTTAAAGTTTCTTTTTTTATTTGAATAGCAAATTCAATATCTTCTATTTCATTTATGATAATTTTGATTTCATTAGAGTTTTTTAAAAAATAATTTTTTGGAGGTGAATGTCTTTTAGGAGATAAAGTAATCCAGTCATAGCTTCCTGATATCGAATTAACTCCGCTTGTCTCAATATGAATCTTCATTGGCTTTTGTTCTTTTCCCATCGTCATTTGTTTTATGGCTTTGCAAAAATTATCCAAGTTATGTTGTAAAGGTTCTCCACCTGTAATAACGCAAAAAGATGCTCCTTTTTTTCTGGCAATTTTTATGCGATCTATTATTTTTTCAATTGATATAGAAGGATGTTTTTTCTCGTCCCATGAATTCTTGGTATCGCACCACGAACATCCAACTTTACATCCGGCTAATCGTACAAAAAAAGCACTTTTTCCAGCGTGATAACCTTCACCTTGTAATGAATGAAATTGTTCGACTAAGGGTAAAAAATTTGTCATTTTCATTCAAAAAAATAAATAATATTAATTTGATTGAGTTAACTTATCTTGAGAGGCTTTTATTAATCCTTTAAATAAAGGATGAGGTTTACCAGGTCGCGATAAAAACTCAGGATGATATTGACAAGCTAAGAAGTATGGATGATTTTCTAACTCAATTAACTCAACTAATCTGCCATCTGGTGATGTACCACTAATTTTGTATCCAGAATCTAAAAAACTTTGTTTATAGTAATTATTAAATTCGTATCTATGTCGATGTCTCTCATAAATAACATCCTCATCATATAAGTTTTTCCCAGTTGTATTTTTTGTCAATCTACATGGATAAACTCCAAGTCTCATTGTCCCACCTAAATCAACTACATCTTCCTGCTCTGGTAATAAATGTATCACTGGATTTGGAGTGTTTGGGTCTAGTTCTGCACTAGATGCATCTGGAAGATTAGCTACATTCCTAGCCCATTCTATAACTGCACATTGCATACCAAGGCACAAACCTAAAAAGGGAATTTTATTTTCTCTTGCGAATTTTATAGCCGAAATTTTTCCATTGACTCCTCTATTGCCAAATCCCCCGGGTACGACAATTGCATCAACTTCATTTAAGTAAGTTTCTGCTGAATTTTTTTCTATCATTTCAGCACTTACCCAATGTAAATCTAATAAAGCCTTTTGTTCAATGCATGCATGTCTTAAAGCTTCAACAACGGATAAATATGCATCTCCAAGTTCAATATATTTGCCTACAAGGGCAACTTTTATTGGATCTCCAGGATTTCTTAGGTTGTGTATTAGTTGTTCCCAATTTTTCAAATCACATTTTTTATCTTCAAGGTCTAAATACTTCAGGGTTTCTTTGCATAAACCTTCTTTTTTTAAAGAAAGAGGTACAGAATAAATACTGTCTGCGTCTAAAGCTTCAATTACAGAGTTGATACTGACACCGCAAAAACCACTCAGCTTTTTTTTAAGGGCTTCATTGATAGATTTATCACTTCGGCATACAAGTAAATCTGGCTGAATTCCAATTGATCTTAATTCTTTCACTGAATGTTGTGTTGGTTTAGTTTTTATTTCGCCAGAGGTTTTGATGTAAGGAAGTAATGTTACGTGTATGTATGCAACATCGTTCCTATTGACATCATTTTTGAATTCTCTTATTGCCTCTAAAAAAGGAAGAGATTCAATATCACCAACTGTTCCACCAATTTCAGTAATAATAATATCTGCATTACTGTTAGCGGCTACTCTATGAATCCTTTCTCTAATTTCTCCCGTTATGTGAGGTATTACTTGCACAGTTCCACCGTTATAATTACCTCTTCTTTCTTTATTAATAACTGCTTGATAAATAGATCCCGTTGTTACACTATTCAACCTAGTCATTGCTGTATCAGTAAATCTTTCGTAGTGACCTAAATCTAGATCGGTTTCAGCTCCATCTTCGGTTACAAATACTTCCCCATGTTGAAAAGGGCTCATTGTGCCTGGATCAACATTTAGATATGGATCTAGTTTTAATATTGAAACAGTATATCCTCTAGACTTTAATAATCTACCTAGGCTTGCAGCTACAATTCCTTTACCAATGCTAGAAACTACTCCTCCGGTGACAAAAACAAATTTTGACATTAAATATTTTTAATTAAGCACTGCCTCCTTATATTTTATTTAAACAAAAAACTTTTAGAACATCCATATATATTCTTATTCATCAATTGTTATTTCAATATCTAATTCTTTTAATTGCGATTTTGAGACATTTGAAGGCGCATTTGTGAGAAGACATTTTGCTTGTTGATTTTTTGGAAACGCAATTGTTTCTCTAATTGAATCTGCACCTATGATCAGCATGGTAATACGATCTAATCCAAACGCTATTCCACCATGAGGAGGAGCACCCATTTCTAAGGCTTCAATTAAAAATCCAAATTTTTCATTAATCTCTTTAGCAGTAAGTCCTACCGTTTTCAAAACCTCTCTTTGCAAGTTTGCTTCATGAATACGTAAAGAGCCACCTCCTAATTCCAAGCCATTAAGAACTAAGTCATAAGCATTTGCTATAGAGTCCTCGATTTCTTTTTGCAAGTTTTCAGGATCTTTAGATTTTATATTTTTTGGAGAACAAAAAGGATGATGTAAAGCTTCATATCTATTTTCCTCTTCATTTCTCTCAAACATCGGGAAATCAGTTACCCATAAGAAATTCCATTTACTTTTATCTATGAGATTTAAGTCTTTTGCGATGTATTGTCTTACTCTATCTAATGACTGGTTGACAATTTGTTTATCTCCAGCACCCAAGAGAATTAAGTCTCCATCTTGCGCTTCGGTGATTCTCAAAATATCAGCTATATGCTCTTCATTTAGATTATTTTTAATTGCCCCGATAGTCTCAAGCTCATCTCCTTTGACTCTTATAAAGGCCAAACCACCCGCCCCTGCATCTTGAGCTACTTGGAAGATATCACCTCCGGGTTTAATTCTTACGTTGCTAATACTTAAATTACCTCCTTTGACTGTTATGGATTTTATAGAACCTCCAGATTTAATTGCCTTGGTGAAAATATTAAAGCCAATATCACCCAATACTTCTCCTAAATCTTTTAATAACATTTGATATCTTGTATCTGGTCTATCAGTGCCGTAATTATCCATTGCTGCTTGCCATGACATTCTTGGAAAAGCATTATCAAAATCAATATTTAATACTTCTTTCCATATTTTTTTTATAAGACTTTCATTAAAAGAGATTATTTCTTCTTCACTAATAAAGCTCATTTCAATATCTAATTGCGTAAACTCTGGCTGTCTATCTGCCCTTAAGTCTTCATCACGGAAACATTTTGCGATTTGATAATACTTATCTAAGCCTCCCACCATTAAAAGTTGTTTAAATAGTTGTGGGGATTGAGGTAGAGCAAAAAATTCTCCATTCGAAAGACGAGCAGGAACAAGAAAATCGCGAGCGCCTTCTGGAGTTGATTTTGTAAGTAATGGAGTCTCTACTTCTGTAAATCCAAAATTATCAAGAAATTCTCTAGCAATTTTAATAATTTTATGTCTTGTTTTTAAATTTTCTAGTAATTTACCTCTTCTTAAATCAAGGTATCTATATTTTAATCTGAGTTCCTCTTTTGTATTTTCATAATCATGTATAGATACTGGAAAAGGTAGGTTTTTTTTAATTTGGTTGAGAATTTGCAAATCTTTAACTTTAAGCTCTAACTCTCCAGTACTTAAATTTTTATTTATTGAATCTTTTGGCCTTTCGTTAATAATTCCGCTAACCATTATTACTGTTTCATTTCTTAGAGTTTCTGCCTGTTTAAATAGATCTGCACCATCATCGGGGTTAATTGTTATTTGTAGGAATCCACTATGGTCTCTTAAATCAATAAAAATTACACCACCATGATCTCTTCTTCTATCTACCCATCCGCATAAATTAACTAATTTACCAATATCTGTATTATTTAGTTCTTCGCAAATTTTGTTTCTCATCTAAGTATGATTTATTTATCAATAACTTATAATAATTCTTT
Organism: Prochlorococcus sp. AG-347-L19; assembly: GCA_003278895.1. Taxonomy (GTDB): domain Bacteria; phylum Cyanobacteriota; class Cyanobacteriia; order PCC-6307; family Cyanobiaceae; genus Prochlorococcus_A. The sequence goes on along the minus strand of QCCO01000002.1, from coordinate 144,441 downwards.
AAGGGTAAATTTAGTTAATAATTTTTTTTATAAAACGCTCTTTTTGTTATAACCCCTTTGAATTTTTTGCCTCTTATTAATATTTGAACTTCATTATTTATTAAGGCATGCGAAGTATTGATGTATGCAAAAGCTATAGCTTGTTGTTTAGTTGGAGACCAACTGCCGCTTGTTATACTCCCAATATTTTCTTCACCTTTAAGAACTGAGCAACCTTTTCTTCCTATTGCTTTACCCTCTATAGAGAGACCAACTAACTTTTTTTGAATACCTAATCTTGACTGTTCTTCAAGAAATCTCCTACCAAAGAATTCGTGATTATTTTCTAGATGTACTAACCAGCCTAACCCTGCTTCATATGGAGAAGTTTCTTCATTTATGTCTTGACCATAAAGATGCATGCCTGCTTCAAGTCTAAGAGTATCTCTAGCTCCTAAACCACAAGGTGCAACATTTTTGGAAATTGAGAAATCCCATAAATTAATTGCTGCTTTTTTAGATAAAAGTATTTCTAGACCATTTTCCCCTGTATATCCTGTCTTTGAAAAGAAAATTTTTTCTTTAGGCGAAATATGTTCAAAAATTTTATATTCGCATCCAAAGTTAGGGATATGTGAGATCGAAGATTCAATCCATTCTTCAAATAAATCGAATGAGTTTTTTCCCTGTAGTGCTAAAAGTACTTTGTCTTTTTTAAAGTTTGTTATCGAAATTTCATATTTATTTAAATTATTTTTTATCCACTGAAAATCTTCTTCATATCTACTTGCATTAACTATTAATAATAATTCTGATATGTCATTTTCTTGTATGCCAAGGTCATAAATTATTAAGTCATCTATTATTCCTCCTTTATCATTGAGCATTACTGTATAAAGCCCTTGACCTTCAGAAAAGGAATATAAATTAGTAGGAAAAAGTTTTTGAATATAATCCTTTGGATTGATTCCCTTGATAGAAATCACCCCCATGTGAGAAATATCAAATAATCCTGCTGATGATCTAACTGATTCATGCTCTTTAATTAATCCTGAAAATGATATGGGCATTTCCCAACCTGCAAAATCCACTAATTTTGCATTGGCTTCAACATATTTTGAATAAAGAGGACTTTTTAGCAAATCCATGAAATATTTAGTTTGTATTTAGTATTTTTACACTGTAGTTTAGAAATTTTTTATTGCATATTTTCTAATGACAAAATTAAGCTTCTAAGTACTTTGGCTGCAACTATGCTACTTACTCCGCTTTTATCAATTTCTGGAGATAATTCCACAATGTCTGAAGCCACAATTCTAAAGTCTTTTAAAGTTTTCAGTATTTCTTCAAAATCATTCCAAAAAAATCCTCCCGGTTCTGGAGTGCCAGTCCCTGCTAATAAACTGGGATCAAACCAATCTAAATCTATTGTTAAATAGATTGGAGACTTAGCGAACGGTAGAAGAGCTTGTCTTAACTCATGTGCATTTTCGCCTGGACAAAAGTTAACTAATTGGTTGTTGTTATGCATAATTTCAAATTCTTCCTTAGTCCCACTTCTAATTCCTACTTGTAAAATTTTCTTTTCTGGTAGCACTTCTAAGCATCTTTTCATAGTACAAGCATGACTATGTTCATTTCCTATATATGATTCTCTTAAATCTGCATGAGCATCAAGTTGAACCAATATCAAATTTGGATATTTTTTTACTAATGCTTCAATAGCACCTCTTGTAATAGAGTGTTCGCCTCCAAGCATAATAGGACTAAGACGTTTATTAATTAAATAATTTGTTGCTGATTTAACCGATTCAATAACGGACTTTGAGTCATTTTTATCAATTAGTATTGATCCAAAATCAACATAAATAATATCCTCTAAGTCTTTTTTTATTTTTGGACAATATGTTTCTAAACAAGAACTGACTTGTCTTATTGCTTCTGGACCAAATCTTGCTCCTGGTTTAAAAGAACATGTCCCATCATAATTAACTCCAAATATACCAATTGAGCAATTCTCGGGACTTCTTTTTGCTCCCATATAAATCGCATTTTCGTTATCAAATAAATTTTTTGTCATTTTATTAATCTAGTTCTTTTACAATTTTATTTGGCATCATTTTGAATGCTGCATTTTGAAAATTTAAATTCCAAATTTCACATCCTTTTTCTATTTTTAGGACTTCATCACAATTTTGCTTTGATAAATTTAGATCTTCTGAAGAAGCGAATGTCCAACTCCAAATCCCGCTTGGATATATAGGCACAAAGGAATACATAGTTTTAGAAACTTTAAATATATTTTTTAGGGTTTTCAAAATATTTATGTGAATATTTTTGAAGGATTCAGGAGATTCACTTTGCGTTGCTAATATCCCCTTTGGTGTAAGTATTCTTTTACATTCTTTATAAAAAGAATCTGAAAATAATAAATTTGAGAATTCTGAGGGATCTGAACAATCTATAAAAATAACGTCGTAAAAATTATCTCTTGTTTTTTTTACCCATTTAACACCATCATCAACATGTATTTCTAATCTTTTATCATTCCATGCTTCGCCTCCAATTTCTTTTAAAAATTTTTTAGATATTTTGATTACCTCCTCGTCAATTTCTACTAGATCAATTTTCGATATTTGAGAATATTTAACGCATTCTCTTGCTGTACCGCCGTCTCCTCCACCAATAATTAGTACATTAGATTTTTCGTCAATGCTACTTAATGCTGGGTGCACAAGACACTCATGATAATATTTCTCGTCTTTAAGTGATGTCATCCAACAACCATCAAGCATTAAAGCTCTTCCATAGTATTCATTTTCGATAACAATAATTTCTTGATATTGTGATTTTTGTTTAATTAAAACATCTCCATTCAGACCGAATCTTGAGCCTTCATGATATTCATCTATCCATGTTGAAAGATTAGTCATTTGCTTTTTAAGAATTTTTTCTTTTAAGTTTTCGCTTGGCTATTTGCCAAAGCCGTTGAAAGTCTTTAGGAGTTTGTTTTTTTATATTATCGCCTGCATGATGTTCAATGATTGAAAATCTGTCTAAAAATTTTTTATTAGTTTTTTGTAGAGCTGATTCAGGATTTATTTTTAAAAAGTTTGAGAGATTCAGAAGGGTAAAGTAAATATCCCCAAATTCATTTTTTATTTCTGAATCATTATTGCTTTTAATTGCTTCCTTTAATTCATTAATCTCTTCTTCTAACTTTTCAAAAATCTGATCGGTACTCTCCCATTTAAAACCATATTCTTTAACAACATTTGTGATTTTATCTGTTCCAACCATAGGTGGTAAATTTTTGATTTTCATATTTAAATTTTTACTTATTGATGATTCAATATGAGGTATTTTTTTTTCTGAATTTTTAATGTTTTCCCAAATTTGTTGCGATTTTTCTAGAGATACTTTTTCTTTTTTTTTAAAAATATATGGATGTCTATTAATAATTTTCTTGTTTAGATTTTTTATAACATCATTTAGTTCAAATTCTTTTTTTTCGTAACCGATTTCAGCATGAAGCATTACTTGTAATAAAAGATCTCCTAACTCTTCACATATTTTATCTGCCTTTTTTTCATATATCGCATCTATAAATTCATTACTTTCTTCATGTAAAAATGGGATCAACGATTTATGAGACTGTATTTTCTGCCAAGGGCATCCCCAAGTTTTATCTTTTAATGATTTGATATTAGATATTAAAATTTTAAAGTTTTCTAAAGTCTTTAATTCGGAATTTTTTTGTAAGTTATATCTATCGTTTGAGGACATAGGATATATTTTATTAATTTAATTTTGCCTCAATCATGAAATATTTAAATACTTAGTATAAATATTTCAACTTCATCTATTAGAATGATTTATTATAAGGGCGATTAGCTCAGCGGTAGAGCGCCTGCCTTACAAGCAGGATGTCCCTGGTTCGAACCCTGGATCGCCCATTTATTATTTTTCTAATGACTGAGATCGTCAATCTTTTAATCAGTCAAAGCGCTGCTTCAGAACTATCTAGGCAAGCTTCTTTTGGAGGTTCTCCAGGAGAAATGTCGATTGATTTGGTAGAGGATAAAAATTGTTCCGAAGGATGGATGCATATTAAATTAAGGCCGGGTACATGTAATGGATCCCCTATTTCAAGAACTGAAGGAGTAACTTTATACGCGGATGTAAAAAAGTTTAATTTACTTAAAGATTTAAAATTAGATTATTACGGTGATTTGAGCGGTGGTGGATTTCTTATTTCAACACCAAAAAATGCAAAACGTTGTTCTTGCGGTTCTGGCTTCAAACTTTTGTAGAATGTATGTTTATTTTTTTGCAAACTAATATTATTTTCATTAATTGGCTGCTCTCAAGATAAAATAAACAAAAAGTTTATTGAAATAAAATTTGGACATGACAGAGATGAATGATCAATTATCTTTAGAGAATTATTCACCTTTTGAAGTAGAGAAAAAGTGGCAAGAAAAATGGGAAAGTCTAAAGGCGTTTAGTCCTAATCCTGAGGATGATGGGGAGCCTTTTTGTGTTGTTATTCCGCCACCAAATGTAACTGGCTCTTTGCATATGGGGCATGCATTTAATACGGCTTTGATAGATGTTGTAGTACGTTTTCAAAGACTTTTAGGTAAGAATGTTTTGTGCTTACCAGGAACTGATCATGCTTCAATAGCTGTTCAAACTATTCTTGAAAAACAATTAAAAAGTGAAGGCAAAACAAGCGAGGATATTGGAAGAGATGAATTTCTTAAAAGAGCATGGAATTGGAAAGAACAAAGTGGTGGAAGAATAGTTTCTCAATTAAGAAGGATAGGATATTCAGTTGACTGGACTAGAGAAAGATTTACTCTTGATCAAAAATTAAATGAAGCAGTTATTGAGGCTTTTAATATTCTCTATAAAAAGAATTTAATTTATAGAGGCGAATATTTGGTTAATTGGTGTCCTGAATCTCAATCTGCCGTAAGTGATCTTGAAGTTGAAATGCAAGAAGTAAATGGTCATTTATGGCATTTTAAATACCCTTTAATTTCTGAAAGTGGTGAACAGTTAGATAAGTACTTAGAAGTTGCAACAACAAGACCAGAAACTCTATTGGGTGATACTGCTGTGGCAGTTAATCCTGATGATGATAGATATAAAGAATTTATTGGTGTCAAAGTAAAAGTCCCTTTCGTTGATAGAGAAATACCTATTATCGCTGATTCACATGTTGATAAAGATTTTGGTACAGGTTGTGTAAAGGTTACTCCAGCCCATGATCCAAATGATTTTGCAATAGGAAAAAGGCATAATTTAAAACAGATTAATGTAATGAACAAAGATGGAACTTTAAATATTAATGCAGGTATTTTTCAAAATTTAGATAGATATGAGGCTAGAAAGAAAATTATCAAAGAATTGGATAATTTAGGCCTTTTGACAAAGATAGAGGATTATAAACATACTGTTCCTTTTTCTGATAGAGGTAAGGTTCCAATTGAACCTTTATTGTCAACACAATGGTTTTTGAAAATGGATGATATATCACAAGGATGTCTTAATGAAATTGGTTCTAAAAAACCATCGTTTATTCCTCCACGCTGGGAGAAAGTTTATAAGGATTGGTTGGAGAATATTAATGATTGGTGTATTAGTCGTCAATTGTGGTGGGGACACCAAATACCAGCATGGTATGTTTTAGATGAAAATCAAGACTCAATAGAACAAAATACTCCATATATCGTTGCAAGAAATGAACAAGATGCCTTAATCGAAGCTAATAAAAAATTTGGATTAAATATTAAATTGGTTCGTGATAAGGATGTTTTGGATACATGGTTTTCAAGTGGCTTATGGCCTTTCTCAACCCTTGGTTGGCCAAATACAAATGATCCGGATTTTAAAAAATGGTATCCAAATAATGTTCTTGTTACTGGTTTCGATATTATTTTCTTCTGGGTGGCAAGAATGACAATGATGGGGAATACTTTTACAAATAATATTCCTTTTAAGGATGTTTATATTCATGGTCTAGTTCGAGATGAAAATAATAAAAAAATGAGTAAAAGTTCAGGTAATGGTATAGATCCAATACTATTAATTGATAAATATGGTTCTGATGCTCTACGATTTGCTTTAATTCGAGAAGTTGCAGGCGCTGGACAAGATATCCGGCTTGATTTTGATAGGAAAAAAGATACGTCTTCAACTGTTGAAGCTTCAAGAAATTTTGCGAATAAATTATGGAATGCAACTAAATTTGTGTTAATTAATAAAACTTCTAATAATAATTATTCGCTAAATGAGAGTGATGAAAGTTCTTTAGAGTTATGTGATAAGTGGATTTTATCGAAATTGAATCAAGTAAATATAAAAGTCGCTGCTTTGTTGAAAGAATATAAATTGGGAGAATCTGCGAAACTTCTATATGAATTTACGTGGAATGATTTTTGTGACTGGTATGTAGAATTTGCCAAACAAAGGTTTAATAATAAGTTTAATAATAAAGAGACTAATAATAGACAAATATCTGAAAAAGTTTTAATAAAAGTCCTCAATGATATTTTGGTGATGATTCATCCTTTTATGCCGCACATCACTGAAGAACTTTGGCATGTACTTCAACTTAAATCAGATAAAGAATTATTATCTCTTCAAAAATGGCCAACCCAAGAAAATAAATTTGTTGATAATAAGCTTGATAATTCCTTTCAACAACTCTTTGAAATTATTAGATTGATTAGAAATTTGAGAGCTGAATTAGGCCTCAAGCCATCAGAAAAAGTTCCTGTTTACTTGATTTCAGATAATGATGAATTGATTGATTTTCTAAAAATTTTAGTTGATGATATTCAAACCTTAACTAAATCTTCTGAAGTATTTATTTTTAAAACTAATGCTGTTGATAAAAAAGAGTTTGCTAAATCTTTTTCTGGGATAATTAGTGATCTAGAGGTTTACTTACCTTTTCAGGATTTTGTAAATATGGATGCATTAAAGGAAAGATTAACCAAGGATTTAAAAAAGGTGACTATTGAGTTAGATAATTTAAATAAGAGATTATCTAACAAAAATTTCGTGGATAAGGCTCCAAAAGATATTGTTGATGAATGTAGATTTAAATTAAATGAGGGTTCGGTACAAATGGAGAGAATTACTAAAAAACTCGAACTTTTGAATTGAGAATGAACATATTTCTTGAAAATTTTTATAATTTATCTTTTTTTTTTAATACTGGAATTGGGATATTTTCGTTCATTTGTATTTATATTTTAATTGTTTTATTAATACTCCCAGCTTCTTGGTTATCTTTATTATCAGGTTTTTTATATGGCTCATATTTAGGCTCAATTATCGTTTTTTTCTCCGCTTCCTTAGGAGCATCAGTTGCTTTTTTTGTATCAAAAAGTTTTTTTGCAAAAAAGCTAAAAAATCTTTTCAGTCGTTATCCAAAATTAAGTGTTATGGAAAAAGTAGTAGAAAAAGGCGGACTTAAATTAATTTTTTTAGCAAGATTATCGCCGATATTTCCCTTCAGTATTCTTAATTATTTTTATGGTTTGAATAATGTTAAATTTCGAGATTTCGCTGTTGGTCTTATTGGAATAATTCCAGGAACTTTTCTTTATTGCTCAATAGGTAGTTTGGCAAAAAATATTCAGGAGCTAAAAAATGTCCAATCACCAAATAACTTATATATGACTATCATTGGAATTATTTCAACTTTTTTAGTTGTATATTTCTCAGCTAAATATTCTAGGGAATATTTTGAAAAATCCTAAGAATTTACTCTTTAATATTCCAATCTCTAATAGATGCAATTAAGATAAACCACAAAAGCCTAAATTTACCTAGTAGAGTTTTGTTGGCTTCTAATTCGATATATTTTGCTTGTCCACAAGGTGTTTTTATGAAGTTGAAAACTGTTTTCTTCATCATAAGTCTCTCTAAAAGTCCTGATAATTATTCTTACATTTTATAGCTAAGATTTTTAGTTTTTTTACTTAAAAACCACATTTTTCATTGACTACTTTTTAAATATAATTTTTTAAAATTTAGACTTTTTCTCCAGCTTTAAATCCTCTAAAGCATTTGAATCTCGGAAACCTCAGACTAAAAGCCACCCCATCCTTGGATTTAGTTTTAGCATCAGCTCTGATTTCTACAAGTTGACCAATAAGTTGATTCCGTTTTGACCAATATTCTTCACGTTGGATATCACTAAATCCACTTCCACAACTAAGACTGTATTCATGCCCATCATCTTCACCTTCTACTAGTACAGCTCCCAGTCTACCTTTATTGCGACCTGTCCCTTCCTCAACAGATACAACTTTTAAGGTGACTTCAATGAAAGGTTTTGCTTTTAACCAACTGTGTGTTCTTTTACATTCATATATTGCATCAGGATCTTTAATCATTACTCCTTCATATCCACCCTCTACAGCAGATTTATTCAGCTTTACAAATCTTTTCTGTCCTTCAATAGTATCTAGATCTACATTTTCCCAGTCAAGTGTTTTTATATGTCTAAGAAGTAAAGAATGTTTTGCTACCCATTCTTTTACTAATAAACTTCTTGCTGTTTGACTAGTGTTCCATCGCCCTTTTTGGAAGTCTTCAAGGGGACATAAATCAAATAGATGTAGAACTGCGTCTTTTGTTTGTTTGCCATCTTTTCTATGAACCTGTTTCATTAAATCTTGAAAGTTAGCGCTCATCACTTCACCATCGAGTACTAAGTCATAAGGTGCTGGATCTTTTTTTAAGGCGTTTTCTATTTCCGAGATAATATGACCAAAATTATGGAATTGTTTCCCATTACGAGAAAACATTTCTACTTTATTTTGTCTAATAATAGTTAAGACGCGTACACCATCTAATTTGATTTCAATTTGCTTTTTCCCTATCATTTTTTTTTCATGATTTGCACTGTCATGAGCTAAGGGACAAGAAAAAATAGGAATAGCATATTTGGGAAATTTCTTTGCTATCTTGTTGATTGTTTTTTCAGATACACCACATCTAAGATCTTTAATTAAAACTCGTCTATAAAATCCATTCCACTCTTCTTTTGTTGCAGATTCCATAGCCGTAAGAATTGCATCGCGAGCAGCGTGACCAGTAAGTTCTCTTTGAATCAGCTTATTGGCTAATTTTCTAAAATCTTCCCATAAAAAATTTTGACTTTTTTCAGTCTCTTTCTCAGGGACAATTTTTACACCAAAAGTTACTAATGGATCAAGTGCCATACGTATACCTTCAAAAAAATCATCTAGACCATCTTCCATTGCTTCTGAAATGATTTTTTCTTTATCTAATCTACTTGGGTGTAATTCTAATTGATGTATTATTTCTTCTTTAAACAATTTTTTGCCTCACAAGAAATTATTAATTAACTTTAGCTATTCTGTCTATTTTCCAATCATTGTCAGTTTTTGCAAAAGTAAAATCTAATGGGAGTTCATCTTGTTTGTCTTCTGATTTTAGATTCAAAGTTATTATGATTTGATCTTCTTGGACTCTAGGTCTTCCTGACTTTAAATTTCTGTATTTATTGAGGTTTAAACTAGCTAGAAATTTAAGAAAATCTTGTCGTTTTACATGCGTTTTATAAGTTTTTGTAGTCAAACCATAAGCTGCATCAATTCTGCCAGCAGCTATTTGATCGAAAAACTTTCTTACTAATGGATTAATTCCTCTGGCGCTTATAACTAATTTGACTGCATTAAAAGTCCAAAAAGAAACTAGTACAGCTCCACCAACTAATAATGCTTTAATTCCGATATCTTTAACTAGTGTTGCATCCATGTTAATTTGAGTTTTTTATTACTTTAAGAAAAGAAATCGTTTTTGATGGCTTTTTTTGTCAAAATAATACTAATTTTAATCCATAATGCCTGTAATTCCTCTTTTACCCTTATTTCATAGATTTAATAGCCAATATTTTGAAAATTCTTTAACGGTTAATAATCACCCTTTAGTAAAAGTTAGATGGAGTGATAATAGATTAAAAACTACTGCTGGTTTTTATAAAAGAAAACGCATTTATGGTTTTATAGATTCTGAAATTATCTTATCGAAACCTATCTTGAGTAAATTATCTACTAGTGAAATAAACAGTACTTTATGTCATGAAATGATTCATGCATGGGTAGATAGGATATTAAAAAAAAATGAGATACATGGTCCAAATTTCTTAGAAAAGATGAATGAAATTAATGAGAAAGAGAAGAATTTTCAAATTTCTGTGAGGCACTCATTTCCTATTGAAAGGAGAGAATTAAAGTACATAGGAACTTGTCAAAATTGTGGTGAGAAATTTTTCTACAGGAAAAGGATAAAGAATATTGCCTGTAAAAAATGTTGTATCAATTTCTTTAATGGATCATGGAATAAAAACTGTTTAATTTTGTTTGATTAAAAATATAAGATGTGTTTTTGTTTCTATATTTGGAATTATTTATTTTTTTAATGTAATTTATATCTTAAAAAGCAAAATAATTTATGGATTCAAGGAGAATTAGAAATCTTAGAAATAGTTTTGATAAAAATATTGTTGATAAACAGGTTGATAAAATTTTCGAAACTGGAAGGCAATTCGTTGATGGAGTATCTGGTGCTAGGCCAGGTAAAAGAAGGAATTCAGATTTTCAAGGAATAACAAGTAAGAGCGTTAAAAAAGTAGGAAGATGGGTATCTGAAAAAGTGGATTTATTTTTTGATGAAGAAAATGATGATTGGAATGATGAGAATTTTTACGATGATCAAAGCGATATTAAGACATTTTCCAGAGAATCAAATTCTTATGCATCTACTACACAGCATTCAAAAAGACCTTTAGAAGCAATATCTTTAAGGCAACCAAAAAATTTACAGACAACTGAGCAAAAAAAATTACCTTATGTGAAAGAGAGTAAGGACGAAGATTGGCCAGATGAAATGGATTTTAAAGTTGAAAGATGGCAAAGAGCTTCAGAAAATGAGAATAATACTTCGAGAGATCAATCAATCCAACAAGTTCAATCAAAATCAAGAAATCTTCCCAGATCAAGAAGAAGAAGAGTATAGTTTGGTAAATTCTTTAATTCCTGAATAACCTAGTAAATTTTCTAAATTTGGATTGAAAACTTCCCTTATAATTGTTAAAGGTTTTTTGTCTCGAAAAAATCTGTAATTTCTTGACCAGAATGGACCTTTAAAGCAAAATTGATCTTCTAACCATTTTGCATTGACAAGTGAAATACGATCAACTTCTCTAAATAATTCTGATCTGTCTTGTGTCAAATTCTTCCAAATTGGCTCTTCTTTGGCTTTTAAATTTTTACTAACTTGATCTGCATTCCACCAACTTTCTGCCCATGCTAGGTTTTTATTATTGCTTTTGATCCATACTTGTCTTCTAATTAAAGGGCCATTTAATTGATTCAATTCTGTAGGGCCTTCTTGAGTGGATAGAGGATCTAATTGCATTGAAATTAATTTAATTTTTGTCTCTTGATTAGTTAAAAGCTGCAGATGTCTAGTTGGACTTCCATCCCCAAGCAGCATTAATTTCCATGGACCAGATATTTTTGGTAGTGAATTCTTCACTAAAAAATTAGAGGCTTTTTCTTCCCATAAAATTTTTGGAGAGTTAAAAAGTTTATTATTCAGTGCTCTGACGGAGTGCTTTTATGATGATAACTTTTTTTCAGCAAAAATATTTGCCTTATCTTTTTTTATCTCTCTTATTTTTAACCAAACAAGTAAAGCAGTTAAATCAGCTTTGCTAACCCCAGGAATTTTTGAAGCATCACCAAAATTTTTTGGCTTTATCTTATTCAAATTTTCTCTAGCTTCTAAAGATAATGTATCTATCGTTTCATAATTTATTTCTTGAGGCAGAGATTTACAGCTTTGACGATTTATTTGTTCAATGTTGTTTTTTTGTCTTTTAAGATAACCCTCGTATTTAATATCTATTTCAACACCTTCTTGTATTGAAGAAGCTATATTTTTTTCAGTCAAATTATATTTAATTAAATCTGAATAATGAAAGTTTGGTCTTTTTAAGAGTTCTTTCAAAGTTGTCGAGCCTTTGATTTTTGAACCCGTTGCTAATTCTAGTTTTTTTGATATTTCATCCGTGTTTTTTAAACGAGTGTTTTTTAATCTTAATTTCTCTTCTTCAAGGAGTTTCATTTTTTCTTGATAGACCGACCATCTTTTCTCATCAATTAGCCCTATTTCATAACCTAATGGGGTTAATCGCCTATCTGCATTATCTCCTCTAAGGGTCAACCTGTATTCACTCCTACTAGTAAGAACTCTATATGGTTCTTTGAGATCTTTCGTAATTAAATCATTGATCATTGTTCCTATATAGCTGCTTTCTCTAGTGAAGATTATTGGATCTTTTTTGTTTAGTTTTCTTGTCGCATTGACTCCGGCTACTAATCCTTGTGCTGCTGCTTCTTCATAACCAGTAGTTCCATTAATTTGTCCAGCGCTAAATAAATATTCAATTTCTTTAGTTTCGAGTGATGTTTGGAGTTGAGTTGCAGGTATATAGTCATACTCGACAGCATAAGCTGGTCGCAACATTTTACATTCATTTAATCCAGGTAAGGTTCTTAGAAGTTCTAATTGAATATTTTCAGGTAAACCTGTAGAGAATCCTTGAACATATATTTCAGGGGTATTAATTCCTTCTGGTTCTAAGAAAATTTGATGTGATTCTTTATCAGCAAATTTAACAATTTTATCTTCAATTGATGGACAATATCTTGGCCCCTTACTATCAATAAAACCACCGTAAATGGGAGTTAAATGTAAATTGTCTCGAATTAGTTGATGTGTTTTGTTAGTTGTTCTTGTGATATGACAACTAACTTGGGGCATATTATTTTTGATATCGGGATCAAACGAAAAATATTTATCTGCTGCAGTACTTGGTTGAATATCTAATTCATCAAAAATGATACTTCTTTGATCAACTCTTGCTGGAGTTCCTGTTTTTAAACGTTCTGTTTTGATACCAATTTCGTGTAAATTTTGAGTAAGACCCTTTGCTGCTTGTTCGCCCGATCTACCAGCTGACATTGATTTATTTCCAATCCATATTCTCCCTTCTAAGAAAGTACCAGCTGTGATGATAACTGATCTTGCTGAATAATAACTACCAAAAAAAGTCCTTACACCCTTTATTCTTTTTTTTACGATTTTTTTTGAGTTCAATCCAATTTCTTCAGTTTTTCCGATATCTAGTTCAGTAATCATCGCTTCTTTTAATGATAAATTATCTGTATTTTGTAGTATTTCAATCATCTTTTTTGAGTATTCTCTTTTATCTGTCTGAGCTCTTAGTGCCCATACAGCTGGACCTCTACTTGCATTTAATATTCTTTTTTGTATAGCTGTCTCATCAGCTAATTTACCAATAATTCCACCTAATGCATCAACTTCATGTACCAACTGACTTTTTGCCGGGCCGCCAACAGCAGGGTTGCAAGGTTGCCAAGCAATCCTATCTAAATTGATTGTAAATAAGGCTGTAGAAAATCCTAATTTTGCTGTTGTTATAGCGGCTTCGCATCCTGCATGTCCTCCACCAATAACGATGACATCAAAAGATTCATTTGTTAAGTGATGATCTTGCATTCTAGGATCGATTTAATTAGCTAAATTCCTAAATCTCGTAAATTGAGGTTCAAATAATAATTTAACAGTTCCTACGGGTCCATTTCTATGTTTAGTGACAATGATTTCTGTAATTCCTCTATCTTCAGTCTCTGGATTATAGTATTCGTCTCTATAAATCATTAATACTAAATCTGCGTCTTGTTCAATAGATCCTGATTCTCTTAAATCGCTTAACATTGGTCTTTTATTTGTTCTAGACTCTACTCCTCTACTAAGCTGAGATAAAGCTACTACTGGTACTTTTAATTCTCTGGCCATGCTTTTAAGACCTCTTGTTATTCGTGAAAGTTCTTGCACTCTATTATCAGGTGTTGTTCCTTCCATCAACTGGAGGTAATCAATTACAATTAATCCAAGTTCTTTTTTTTGTTCAGCTATTAATCTTCTGCACAGAGATCTCATCTCTAAAACACTTAAGTTAGGCTTGTCATCTATAAATATTGGTAATTGACCTAATGAATTGATACCTTCTCCGAGTAATGGCCACTCATCTTGCTGTAATCTTCCTGTTCTTAGCCTGCCACTCTCGATTCCAACTTCCATAGATAGCAATCTATATGTCAATTGTTCTTTACTCATTTCAAGGCTAAATACACACACAGGTAAATCTTGCGATTGTGCAACATTTTTTGCCAGATTAAGAACCATTGAAGTTTTCCCCATTGAAGGTCTTCCAGCAACAATTATTAAATCACTTCTTTGAAAACCTTGAGTCATCGCATCAAGGTCGTAGAAATTTACTGGAATACCAGCTACTGAAGTACCTAATGATCTTGACTCTATTTCATTAAAAGTACTTGTAAGGATTTCAGCTGCTTGAGTAAGGCCTTTTGAAGGTTTTTCTTGGCTGATTTCAAATATTTTTTGCTCTGCTTTATCTAGAACTTCATTAGTATCTTGAGTTTGATCAAAACCTAGTTGAACCACTTCATTCCCAGATCTGATAAGTTGCCTTCTCATGAATTTGTCGTTAATTAAATTAGCAACTTGTTCTATGGAAGCTGTAGAGGAAACATTTTCAACTAGTTCTACCAGTTTGCTGTTTCCTCCAATTTTTTCTAGTGATCCATTATCTGCTAACCATGCACTCATTGACGTTAAATCAGTTGGTTTACCCTGGGTGTGCAACATTAATGCTGTTCTATAAATTTCTTGATGGGCATTTATATAAAAAGCTTCAGGTTTAATTAAGTCTGCAATTCTTCCGATCGCGTCTGGATCAAGAAGTATGCCCCCAAGAACGGCCTCCTCTGCTTGAACGTTTTGAGGAGGTACTAATCCAGAGTTTTCACTATTGAAATCCTTTTTAAAATTTTTATTTTGCCCATTATTTGGAAAAGGTACGGAAACCATATCTTTAATTGCTTAGATATATACTCTGGCTACTTTTCAAAATAATGCAACAAATTGATTAACTTGTTACTTCAATATTTACTTCTGCATTTACTTCTGGATGTAATTTGATTTTTGCAGTAAAAGAACCCAAATTATGAATATCAGGAACAGTAATGTTTCTTCTATCAATTTCTTTTTTAGTTGCCGCTTCTATCGCTTCGGCAACATCCCCATTGGTAACCGTTCCAAAAAGGACACCATCTTCTCCAACCTGTTTTTTGATAGTGAACCTACCTATTGTAGATAATGCAGTTTGGAAATCTAAAGCTTCTTGCTTTAATTTATCAGCAGCGATTTTTTCTTTTTCTTTCTTCCGCTCAATTTGTTTAAGGACTGCTGGTGTTACATTCATTGCCTTGCCATAAGGTAATAGAAAATTTCTTGCGTATCCTGGTGCTACATCAACTAGATCTCCTTCTTTACCTAGTGATGCGATTGATTCAGTTAATGCGACTTGTACTCTTTTAGCCATGAAAATATTGAACAATATAGTTAATAATAAGACCTAGAGGGTAACTTTACTTTTTTTGCAAAACCAAACTTGGCAAGAATCTTAATATGTTCCCATGTTATGTCTATCTGACCTTTAAATAATCCTTGTTTTGCCGAATTGGGAAATGCATGATGATTATTATGCCAACCTTCTCCAAATGTTAATGCAGCAACCCATGCATTGTTTTTAGATGAATCACCACTTTCAAATGGTGCTTTACCCCAACAATGAGTCGCGGAGTTAACTAACCATGTCACATGATAAACAATCACAAGCCTCAATGGAATTCCCCAGAGGACTAGAGCCCATCCTCCAACTCCTAATTTTTGACCTATTGCGTACAGTGAAAGTCCAATAGGAATTTGTAAGATTAAAAAATATTTATTTAAAAATCTATAGTATGGATCCTTGATTAAATCTGCACTTAGTTTTGGAACAGCTTTTAGTGCCTCTACGTCTTTAAACATCCAACCCATATGACTCCACCAAAACCCCTTTTTACTGTTGTGATGATCTACTTCAGTATCTGAAAAAGAGTGATGATGCCTATGTAAACCTACCCAATCTATTGGTCCATGTTGGCAACTTATGGCTCCACATGTAGCAAAAAATCTTTCTAACCATCTTGGTACAATGAACGATCTGTGTGATAACAATCTGTGATACCCAAGGGTGACTCCTAAACAAGCAGTTACCCAGTAAAAAAATAATAATGAAGTGACTGCAGGGAGACTCCAAAATTTTGGTTGTATAGCTACAAGAGAAAGAATATGAATTACAACCATAAAAACTATTGTTCCCCACGTTTTATGTAGTCTTGGAGGATATCTTTTTGAATGACTGGAAGGTTCCAGTAATTTTTCTGAGAGTTCTATAACTTTTTCAGCTGGAACAGGTTTTTTTAATTTTGCTGTTTCTTGGAAAATTACTGAATTCATGATATTGAAATACTATTTTCAAAATTACCGATATGTAATATTATCATACTATACTATTGATTAGTTTAATTATCTGTGAGTCTCGGATATCGCGAAAAATTATCTAGAGGTCGAAGGGCTATGGCTCATTTGATACATCTCTGGCATGAAAGAAATGGTTGGTCTCACAGAGTCTTGCCATTACTTTCAGAAGTTCTTGATTTAGGTAAAGTTCATAATTCGCAAATTTCTAATCTTAGGAATGGGAAGTTATCTTCGCCAGGTCCTGAAGTTTTTCTTGCTTTAGCTCAAGTTAATACGATTCTTGATCAGGGTATTGAAAAAATCAGGGATCGTTTTGAAAGTGATTACCCAGAGTTATGGAAATCTTTGGAAGAGTCTGCATTACCCCTAAAAAATGACTCTGGTAATCCATTGTCGGCCGGGGAGTTGTTCGAGATATTTTCAGGATTAAAACCTCTACCTTCATCTTTTGATTGGTACATAGAAGATGAAGAAGCTTCTGCTTTAAGTGATGCTCTTTCGGTGCATTTTTGTCAGAACAAGGCTTGGAGATCATGTAAAATGCAGGTAATGGAAGCCTATGCTGTCATTAAATCTGCCCGTAGAGAACGTTTTGCAGAGGTAATTGCAGGAATAAAAGATTATACGGCAGAAGAATTAGATGGAGAACTTCTTGATTTATATGAGGCTTCAAAAAAACTTTCTTACTTTCAGGGTAGGGGACCTAATGCTTTCCTCGCAGAATTAAGAAATTTAGCTTCTGAAAAATAAGATGAATTTTCATAATAAATGATTCTTGATAATAACTTAAAACTCGCTGAAAACGTTGTTCTTTCTGTCGAAGAAAGTTTAAATAAAGTTTTCCAAGAA
The DNA here is from genome assembly GCA_003278895.1 of Prochlorococcus sp. AG-347-L19. Lineage (GTDB taxonomy): Bacteria > Cyanobacteriota > Cyanobacteriia > PCC-6307 > Cyanobiaceae > Prochlorococcus_A. The sequence continues at coordinate 127,083 of QCCO01000002.1, read as the reverse complement.
AGGTCCAATCAGGTTTTCCAGAAATTAGAAAATATTTTGACAATTTTTAAGGAAGAAAAAGTTTCTACTAGTCATTTCAATCAATCTTCTGGTAGCGGTCATGATGATATATCTAGAGAAAAAATTGATGCGGTTTTTGCAAGATTGTTTCTTGCTGAAAAGGCTGCTGTGAGAATGCAATTTGTAAGTGGAACGCATGCAATAAGTTCTGTCTTATTTGGAATTCTTCGACCTGGAGATGTAATGTTATCTCTTACAGGAGAACCATATGACACGTTAGAGGAAGTCATAGGAATAAGGGGAGGAGGAAAAGGCTCACTTAAAGATTTTGATATTGAATATAAGCAAATAAATATTTGCGAGAATTTTGATTCTTTTGAAGAAAAAATTGTTCATTCTTTTGAAGAAAATTCATTCAAATTAGTATTCATACAAAAAAGTTGTGGATATAGTTGGAGAAAGTCTCTTACGAATCATCAGATAGAGAAAATTTGTAGTCTTATTCATTCCCTTGATCCTAATTGTATATGCTTTGTTGATAACTGTTATGGGGAGCTTGTTGAAGATAGTGAACCAATTTCTAAAGGGGCAAATATAATTGCTGGATCATTGATTAAAAATTTGGGAGGAACAATTGTTCCTACTGGTGGGTACGTTGCAGGAGATGCAGAGTTGGTTGAGATGGCATGTTCTAGATTAACCTCACCTGGCATTGGTTCTTCTGCAGGAATAAATTTTGGACTAGGAAGATTAATTTTGCAGGGTTTGTTTTTAGCACCACAAATTGTTCACGAATCACTAAAAGGTGCTGATATGGTTGCAGCAGTCTTTAAAAATTTGGGATTTAAGGTTTTACCAGAGCCGGCATCTTATAGATCTGATCTTATACAGTCAGTAAGATTGAATAATCCTGATTTGGTACAAAAAGTTTGTCAATCTTTTCAAAATTCTTCACCAGTAGATTCTTTTCTGAATGTTGTTCCATCATCAATGGATGGATATGATTCAAAATTATTAATGGCAGGAGGTACCTTTATTGAAGGTAGCACAAGTGAATTTTCTGCTGATGCCCCTCTAAGAGATCCTTACAATATTTTTGTTCAAGGTGGTTCTCACATAGCTCACATCAAAATTGCATTAATTCGATTATTATTTGAATTATTAGAGGAAAAATTAATTTCAAAGGATTCTCTACTTCCTTTATCTACTTAATCATGTCTTACAAGTTTCCAGACAACCTCAATTATGCTGATACTCATGAATATGTCTTGGAAGAAAATGGATTATTAAAAATTGGAGTTAGTGAATTCGCAATAGATCAATTAGGAGATATTGTTTTTGTTGAATTAGCTGATAAAGGGGCGACTTTAAAGAAAGGCGAGACTTTTGGAACAATAGAATCAGTTAAGGCCGTAGAGGAAGTCTATCTGCCTTTTTCAGGGGAAATAGTATCTGTAAATGAAAGTGTTATTGAGAACCCTGAGCTTCTACAGAATGATCCGATTGGAGACGGTTGGTTAGTTATTTTGAAACCAGAATCAAAAGCATCAATTGCTGATTTGATGACTTCTGAAGAATATCAATCAAAGGTTGTACCAAAATAAGGCAAACTTTTTAAAAAGAGCTATTTTAAAGAAAAATATTTTAATATGAAATCCAAATTTGGGTCTGATTTGTTTATAGATAGGCATCTTGGTTTAGGAGATAATGATGAAAGAATTATGCTGAACAAGCTTGGTTTTAATAATATTGATCAATTTATAAATCAAGTTATTCCTGAAGATATTCAGCTTAAAGATAAACCTTCAGAAATATTGCCCCAAGGTTGTTCAGAAATTGAGGCTTTAAACGAATTAAAAGAGATTGCGAATAAAAATACTAAAATGAGATCACTTATAGGCCTTGGTTATTATGACAATCATATGCCTAAAGTAATCCAAAGAAATGTTCTTGAAAATCCAAGGTGGTACACGTCTTATACTCCATATCAAGCAGAAATTGCACAAGGAAGATTAGAAGCTCTATTTAATTTTCAGACTATTGTTTGTGAACTAACAGGATTCCCTGTCGCCAATGCATCTTTGTTGGATGAGGGTACTGCTGCAGCAGAAGCCATGGCCATGAGTTTTTCCGCAAGAAAAAATAAATCTTCAAAAGTGTACTTAGTGGAGTCAAATGTTTTTGATCATACTTTTAATGTTCTACAAACCAGAGCAAAACCTTTGGGAATAATCTTAAAACGCTTTACTCAAAGTAATCTTCCTAATCATGATGATGTTTTTGGAATGTTGTTGCAATTACCTGGTAAAAATGGACAATTATATGATCCTACATTCTTAATATCCCAAGCACATAGATCAGAAATTATTGTTACGGCATGTATTGATCCACTAGCACAAGTTTTGATTAAACCAATTTCTGAATTTGGTGTTGATGTAGCAGTGGGGAGTATGCAAAGATTTGGTGTTCCAATGGGCTTTGGTGGCCCCCATGCAGCATATTTTGCTTGTAGCGAAAAATATAAAAGGCTGATACCCGGAAGAATAGTTGGGCAAAGTCTATCTAAAAATGGAGAAAAGTCACTAAGACTAGCATTACAAACAAGAGAGCAACATATTAGAAGGGAAAAGGCCACTAGTAATATTTGTACTGCTCAATCTTTGTTAGCCATAATTTCTTCTTTTTATGCTATTTATCATGGACCCTCTGGATTAACGCAAATTGCTAAGAGATTAGTTGAGTTGAGAATAAATTTAGAATCAAGTTTAGCTGCTTTAGGTTTTGATATTCCTGATGGGATTAGATTTGATAGTGTTGATGTTTATTCTGAGCACTCCCAGAGGATCCATAATGAAGCTTTAAAAAATGGCTATAACTTAAGAATTTTGCCTTTGGGATCAACTATTGAAAATTCAACTGGTTTTGGGATCTCTTTAGATGAGCTTAGTAATGAAAAAGAAATAAAAGATATTTTGACTTTCATAGCAAATCTAATAGAAAAAGAAAAAGATTTAGAGCATATAAAATTTGATAAAGAATTTCATCTTGAAAGTTTAGCTTTGAGATCCAGTGCATGGATGCAGCAAGATATATTCACAAATTACCAAAGTGAAACTGAATTAATGAGATATATATTCCGACTTGCAGAAAAAGATTTTTCTTTGGTAGATGGGATGATGCCATTGGGAAGCTGTACCATGAAGTTAAACTCTGCAGCAGAGTTAAATCCAGTCTCTTGGGCTGATTTATCTTCCATTCATCCTTTTTCCCCACCAGATCAAACTAAAGGTTATTCACAAATTATATCTGACCTAGAAAAATGGATAAGTGAGATTGTTGGTTTAAGATCAGTTTCTTTTCAACCAAATGCAGGTTCTCAAGGAGAGTTTGCAGGTTTATTGGCAATAAATTCTTATTTTGAATCAAAAGGTGAACTGTTAAGAAAAAAATGTTTAATTCCAAAAAGTGCTCATGGAACAAATCCTGCTAGTGCAGTTATGGCAGGTTTTGACGTCTTAACTGTTGAATGTGATGACGAAGGAAATATTGATTTTCAAGATTTGTCAATCAAGGTCAAGAAATTTGATAGCCAAATAGGGGCTCTTATGTTGACTTATCCCTCTACTCATGGAGTTTTTGAATTACAAATCAGAAAGATTTGTGATTTAATTCACTCTGTGGGAGGATTTGTCTATTTAGATGGCGCAAATTTGAACGCTCAGGTTGGATTATGCAAACCGGGTAATTATGGTGTTGATGTTTGTCATTTGAATTTACATAAAACATTCTGCATTCCACATGGAGGTGGTGGTCCTGGAGTAGGTCCAGTTGCTGCATCAGAAACTTTAAGCCCATTTCTTCCTACTCATTCTTTAATGGATAATAATTTATCTATTATTTCCAATTACGTATCTTCGGCCAAGCATGGGAGTGCAAGTATTCTTCCAATAAGTTGGATGTACATAAGAATGGCTGGTCTTAGTGGTTTAAGGAAAGCAACTGCGCATGCAATTTTATCTGCAAATTATATTGCGCATTCTTTAAAGCATAAATTCAAGATTCTTTATAAAGGAAAAAATAATTTTGTCGCACATGAATGTATTTTAGATTTTAGGGATTTAAAATCCAAAACTGGTTTGAGTGTAAATGATTTAGCTAAACGATTAATAGATTATAGTTTTCATGCCCCAACAATAAGTTGGCCTGTTCCAGAGACGATAATGATAGAGCCTACTGAAAGTGAAAGTTTGGTTGAATTGGATAGATTTTGCGAGGCTATGCTATTGATTGGAGAAGAAATCAGCGAAATAGAAAAAAATGTTGCATTAAAGAATAATAATGTAATAAGTAACGCTCCCCATACGCTGAAAGAGTTAATTGCTGATAATTGGCATTATCCTTATTCAAAAGAAAAAGCTTGTTTTCCTTATAAAACTCCAACTTCTATTAAGTTTTGGTCTTCAGTTTCTAGAATCAATAATGCATATGGCGATCGCAATTTAATTTGTTCTTGCAATGTAAATCAAGGCGATACTTTCGAAGAAAAAAAATGTGCTTAAAGGACTAGCGTCCTTATATTTACTTAGTTATTATCAGTAAGAATAAAAATTTAATATTTTCTTATAGAATTTTTTTAAATTTTTTTATTAAAATATTCGAGCATCAAATTTTTTGGGGTATTTGAAGCTATGACCAAAGATTTTAAATCTGGTAATGTTAAGCACCTGCCAGTTAAAAACTTAGATTTACCAAATTTTGTCAACAATTTTACAGGAGATAACTCAAAAATTTTTTCCATTGAGGGAACTAATGTTATTAGAGTACCCTTTGGTAAAAAATTGCCAAAGAAAAAAAGGCCTGAAAAAAATCAAAATATCGCTACTCTAATACTTCCTTTAAGTTCGTATAGTAATCCCACCCCTCCACACGTAGCATAATTAAGATTAATTTTAATCTATTTCTTTGAGAGTATCTGCATAATATTTTTGCAGTTGTAGTGTTGCTTGATTCCAATTCCATTTTTCTGCTTCGTTTCGCGCCTCTTTTCTCATAACTTCTCTTTTATCTTCATTCTCTAGAATTTTTTTTGTCGCTTTAATCAAACTTTGTTCTCCATTATCTTTTTCATCAGGATCATATAAACAACCATTAATCCCATCGCTAATAATATCTGGAATCCCCCCCTTGTTGGCTCCGATAACTGGACATCCTGCTGCCATTGCTTCTAGTAAAACTAACCCAAGTGTTTCTGTACTAGATGGAAATAAAAATATATCTCCAGAGGCATAGGCACTAGCAAGTTCATCGCCAGATAAGTATCCTATGAAATTAGTCTTTGTATTTTCGAAGATTTTTTCAAGCTGGTTTCTATATGGTCCGTCACCTACAAGTGCTAGGCAAGCATTAGGAATACTTTCTAAGACAGGTTTAATCCTCTCAATTTGTTTTTCTGCTGATAATCTTCCTACATAAATCAATAAGTAATTAGCGTCTTTATATTCCCCAAATAATTTTTTTCTCATTTTCTCACTTCTCAAATCTGGTCTGAAACTGAAAGTATCTACTCCCCTTTGCCATAGAGCAGTCCTTTGAATACCTTTATCCTTTAACTCATTGACCATAGCGGTGGAAGTACATAAATTTAACAAGGCTTGATTATGAGCTGCTTTAAGTAATTCCCATAAAAGTGGCTCTAACATACCCATACCGTAATGTTCCAGATATTTTGGAAGATGTGTATGGTAACTGGCAATTAAAGGAATATTATTAGTTTTCGCCAACCATATGCCACCTAAGCCAAGTACAGCTGGATTAACAACATGTATCAAATCTGGCTTAAATTTTTCTAACTTATCTGAGACTGCAGGACCTGGTAAACCAAGCTTCAACTCTGGGTATAAAGGTAATGGCATTGCAGCAACTCCAACCACAGTTGCACCCATATATGATTCTGGACACCCTTCTGGACAAAAAATTATAACTTCATCACCATTTTTTATTAAAAATTCAATTGTTTTAGTCAGTCTTGTGACTATGCCATCAACTTTAGGTAAAAAAGTTTCAGTAAACAATGCAATTTTCACTTTCTTAAGGTAGCTATTTTAGAAATTTTAATTTGTCTTTATTGCTTCAGCTTGTTTTTTAGTCCAGGATGAAACACAAGGTATGCGCTTAAGATCACATCTATTGGAGTATTTTTTGGCAACTTCAACAACTTCTTCTAATAAGCCATTATCAAGAGTCGTTGGGTTTAAACCTAATTCTATAAAACATTTATTATCAACAATTAGATCATTTTCTACCGCTTCATTCCTTGGATTTGGTAAATAATTAATATCAGCTCCTGTTAGAGAAGCAACTTTTTTAGCTAGTTCTCCAACTTGATGACTCTCAGTCATTTGATTAAAGATTTTGACTCTTTCTCCAGATTTTGGAGGATTTTCAAGAGCAAGTTGTACGCATTTTACAGAGTCTTTTATATGTATAAATGCTCTTGTTTGCCCTCCCGTCCCATGTACACTTAATGGGTATCCAATTGCAGCTTGCATTAGAAATCTGTTTAAAACAGTGCCATAATCTCCATCATAGTCAAATCGGTTTGTCAATCTAGGATCTTTTAAAGTAGCTTCTGTATTTGTTCCCCAAACAATGCCTTGATGTAAATCAGTAATCCTTACAAGATCATTTTTGTTGTAGTAAAGAAATAATAATTGATCTAAAGTTTTAGTCATATGGTAAACACTACCTGGACTTGCAGGGTGTAATATTTCTTCTTCAAATCGGCTTCCATCTGGTTGTGGAACTTCAACTTTTAGATAACCTTCTGGAATTGTTGCACCTCTATGTGACCCGTATCCATAGACTCCCATCGTTCCTAAATGAACAACATGAATATCTAAATTACTCTCTACTATTGCAGCAAGAAGGTTGTGGGTGCCATTAACATTATTATCTACTGTATATCTTTTGGTGAAACTGGATTTCATCGAGTAAGGTGCTGCTCTTTGTTCTGCAAAATGGATCACGGAATCTGGTTTTTCATCAATTAGCAAATTGAGCAATTTTTGATATTGTTTAGAGATATCCATATTAAGAAATCTCATAGGCTTACCTCCAATCTCTTCCCATGCAGAAAGTCGTTCTGTTATCGAAGCAATTGGAGTTAAAGATTCTACCTCTAGATCAATATCAATTTTTCTACGACTTAAATTGTCGACAATAATAACATCATGATTTTGCTCTGCTAAATTCACCGCACAAGGCCAACCGCAAAAACCATCTCCACCTAGAACAATAACTTTCACTCAGAACTCCAGAATTAAAAGATTCATAATATATTTATTAAATTACTACAGTGTGCTTCCACTTTGCGAAAAAACATTGTAAATAGTTTCAAATCTTCTTTCTTAATTACGATAAATAAAAGCAAATAATAAATTTTTACTTTCTTTTTGAACTTTTTTCAATTTAAGAATTAGACAGATATGTTTTTTTCTGGCGAACTTGCTACTGCAAAGTCTTGTTTTTTAATTCTTCCTGCCAGAAAAGCTTGCCTGCCAGCTTTCACACTATAGTTTATAGCTTGAGCCATTAGAGGGGGATTTGCAGCTTGTGCTATTGCACTATTGATTAGGACACCATCAGCTCCAATTTCCATAGCTTGAGAAGCTTCACTGGGCACCCCAATTCCTGCGTCAATTATTACTGGCACTTTTGCATTCTCAATAATTATCCTTATATTTGATAAATTTAACAAACCTTGCCCCGAGCCTATGGGCGAGCCCAATGGCATTACAGTTGCACAACCTATTTCTTCTAGTCTTTTTGCAAGAATAGGATCTGCATTGATATAGGGTAGTACAGCGAAACCCTTTTTTATTAAAATTTCGGCTGCTTTAAGAGTTTCTATTGGATCTGGTAGCAAATACTTTTTGTCAGGAATAACTTCTAACTTCACAAAATTATTTTCTTCTTGACCAGATAATTTCGCAAGTTCTCTACCTAAAATTGCTATTCTTACTGCCTCATCAGAATTAACACAACCAGCTGTATTAGGAAGCATCCAGTATTTTTCCCAGTTGATCTTTTCGAGTAAATTTTCTCCGGTTTGATCATTTTTAATTCTTCTAACAGCTACGGTTATAATTTCCGTTTCAGAATTCGACAAACTTTCCACCATATCTTGAGTAGATTTGTATTTGCCAGTACCAACCATTAATCTACTAGAAAATTGTTTTCCACCAATTAGTAAAGAAGAATAATTTTCCATATTTAGAATCCCTTATCTTTAATACCTTTATAAGGTTTATAATTGTTTCTTTTTTCTAACTCCTTACTTTTTTTAATTGCTGTTTTGTTTTTTGGATCTATCACCAAAACCTTTTGATAAGTTTCATATGCCAAGTCGTACTCAAGTAAACGCTGTTGTGCTGATGCGAGGTTATTTAGGGCTATAGGATATTCTGGAAGTGATTTTATTGCAGAGTTATAGTGTTTAATTGCTTTCTTAAATTCATTTTGAGCAGCATAAGAAAATCCTAAAGCATTATTTATTATCGCTTTGGCTTCATCAGGTTCATTTTCATAATTTTCAATTGCTTTTAAAAAAGTTTTAGTAGCTTCAGAATATAATCTTTTTTTTATCTGAATAGACCCAAATTCATACAATTCTGTAGCTTGAGTAAGAGAATCTAAACCTTTCTGCTCGAATTTTACTAAATTTAATTCTTCACTTCTTGTTTTTAGAAATTGTCTGAATACAAAAATAGAAATTATTATTAATACAACAAAAAGAATTATTAAATAAGATTGAAAGGAAGATATTTCCATTATTTATAATTACTTTTCTAAATTATATTATTTTTTCTACTTACTAACGGAAGAAACAATTTTTTCAAAACACTTAGGATCGTTTAATGCTAATTGAGCAAGCATTTTTCTGTTAATGATAATTTCTGAATTTTTCATGCCATTTATTAACTTGCTATAGTTTGTTCCATTCATTCTGGCAGATGCGTTAATTCTAGAGATCCAAAGTCTTCTAAAATCTCTTTTTCTTCTCCTTCTATCCCTATAAGCATTACAAAGAGCTTTCATCACTCTTTGGTTTGCGGTTCTGAAAAGATTTTTGTTGCCGCCTCTAAAACCTTTTGCAAGATTTAAGATTTTGTTTCTTCTTTTTCTGGCTATGTTGCCTCTTTTTACCCGTGCCATGAATATCTAATAAAAATTGGTTAAAGATTTATGCGTATGGAATCATTAATCTTACATTATCAGCATCTCTTTCATCAACTACGGCTTTTGTTGATAGATGTCTTTTTAATTTTGAGCTTTTATGATCAAGTAAATGATTATGGAAAGCTCTTCTTCTCATGAATTTACCCGTCGCAGTAGCTTTAAATCTTTTGGCAGCTGATTTACGAGTTTTTAGTTTAGACATTTAAGTCAAATGTGTTTAATTAGGATAATCTAAACCTTTATACGCATTGGTGCAAATTAAAGTTTTTAATTGATAAGGAAAGTTCTAATTTATGAAACTTAAATTTGCCTTTTTAAACTTATTTTTAGGCTGTATTTCTCTTTTAGTAATAAACACTAAATTGATTTCAAATACAAAAGGAGAAGAATTGCTGAAGGTTGAACTCCATAATGAAATTAAAAAAGGAAAATTTTTAATTGGTTTAAAGCAATATTTAGGTGGGAAGAATGATAGTTTTTCGGAGAAAAAGAATATAAACTTTACAACTAATAAAGGCTTTTTATACTTGATATCGTCCAACGGTATTAAACATAAATCAAAACAGATAAATATTACCTGGGAGGATATTCCCGTCAAAAATCCAAAAACAATTGAAAGAATTGTTTTTGGTCCTTTTGCTAGCTATGAATCGGCAAAAAAACAATCAGAGAAACTAAAAGATAAAGGATTTGAGACGACTGTTGCCTACCCTAAAAATTGGGAAGTATGGATTCCATTTCAAGATGATCTGCCAGAGTTTGAATTAAAAAATAAGATTTTCAAAAAAATAAAAAATTTTCAAATTACTCCTGTTCTTAGAAATGACTACAGTGGTATGAAACTTAAAGGTCCTATATATATTTATTCTGAAGAGGAAATAAAAATAAATGGTGTTAATTTTGGCAAAAATTTTTATTTAATAAAAGATTTATATGGAACTTGGACCTTAGTACAAAAAATTAAATTTGATGACTATTTGGCAGGTGTTTTGCCATATGAAATTGGACCGAATTCTCCCTTAGAAGCACTCAAGGCTCAAGCAGTTATTGCAAGAACTTGGGGAATATTTAATTCTGATAGATTTAATATGGATAAATATCATTTATGTATAAGCACTCAATGCCAAGTTTATAAACCTTCTAAAATTAAAAATAAAAATGTACAAAAAGCAATAGAAGCAACTTCAAATTTAATTCTCACTCATGAAAATCAACCAATAAATGCTTTTTACCATGGTTCTAATGGTGGAGTATCTGCTACTGCAGGCGAGTCTTGGCAAATTCAAGATTATTCTTATTTCAATTCAATCATTGATGGTTCTAAATCATTAAATAAAATTTTTAAACTTCCAATTACAAATGAATCTTATTTAAATAATTTTTTAGATTTTGATAAAGAACAGTTTTATGGGAGTAATCATTCTCTTTTTCGATGGAATAAGAAAATTTCTAGTCTTGAAATTAAAGAAAAGTTAATTAAAAACAAACTTATAAATATAAACGAAGATGTTTTGGATTTAAATGCTATTGAACGTGGGTCTAGTGGCAGAGTGACAAAATTGGAAATACAAACGTACAAGGATAATAAATCTATTGTTCTTGTTAAAGATGATATTCGACGGGTATTAAATTTTATACCTAGTAATTTGTTTACTATTAATAAATTAAATGATGATTTATGGCTTTTGAGAGGAGGAGGCTTCGGTCATGGTGTAGGTTTATCTCAGTCAGGAGCAATTGAAATGGCTAAATTAGGATTCTCTTATGAAAAAATATTGAATCATTACTATCGAAATGCAAAACTAAAAAAATTTGAGATATTGTCTCAATCAAAGTTAAGTAATTAACAATTTACTTTTATGAGTAAGGGTTTTTATAAAAATCGAAGATTGAAGTCGTTTATATTTCTTAGTGCTTGTTTTTTAGTAGCTTTTATTCCTCATGCTAAAAATATCGAAAATTTCTTTTACATAATATTGACTCTTTCTTTTGTGATTGTTTTTTACGGTTTAATAGTTATTTCTAGAAATTTCAAAAGGAACAACGTTTTAAATACTTTAAGCAGAAGAATTAGCAATAAAGAGTTACCTCTGCTTGATATTTTAGTTGCAGCTAGAGATGAAGAGAATGTCATAGCAAGATTAGTTGAAAGATTATTTAGTTTAGATTATCCAACAAATAAATTAAATATTTACATAATCGATGATGGTAGTTCTGATAAGACGCCTTTAATTTTAGATCGATTATCTAGACAATATGACAAGCTAAAAGTCATAAGTCGTTCTCCAAACGCAGGAGGAGGAAAGTCAGGAGCTTTGAATTATGCCTTGAAATTTACTCATGGTGAATGGTTATTAGTTTTGGATGCTGATGCTGAATTAAAACAAGATGCTTTGATAAGGTTATTTAGTTTTGTAAAAGAGGGTGATTGGTCTGCAGTTCAACTAAGAAAATCAGTAACAAATGTATGTAAGAATTTTTTAACTTCCTGTCAGTCAATGGAGATGGCTATGGATGCAATTTTTCAATATGGAAGATTATCAGTTGCTGGCGTTTCTGAATTGAGGGGAAATGGCCAATTAATCAAGAAAGAAACATTATTGGCATGTGGATCTTTTAATGAAGATACAGTTACAGATGATCTTGATTTGAGTTTAAGATTATTATTATCAAAATCTAGAATTGGAATCTTATGGGATCCTCCAGTCATGGAGGAAGCTGTTGAGAATTTAAATGCTTTAATGGCGCAAAGGCAAAGATGGGCAGAGGGGGGGTTGCAAAGATTTTTTGATTATGGAGATCAATTATTCACTAAGAAAATTGATTATTTGCAAAAATTTGATTTAACTTACTTCTTCATCTTGCAGTATGCACTACCAATTATTTCTATTTTTGATTTAGTTTTCAGTATTACTTTATTAGATTCACCAATTTACTGGCCTATTTCATTTACAGCTTTTATGCTATCTGGAATTGCTTTTTGGTACGGTTCTTCTTGCAATAGCGAAGTACCTGTATTGCAAAAAAGCAATTTTTTGATGGTATTTTTATCGGTTTTTTATCTATCACATTGGTTTTTAGTAATCCCTTGGGTCACAATAAAGATGTCTATTTTCCCCAAAAAGATACTCTGGCGAAAAACTCTTCATACTGGAGTTTAATTTATTCATCAAGGTCTATAATTTCTCCATTAAAAAAATTTGCCAAGTTTTTTGAACTATCATCATAAGTTTCCTCTTTAGATATTTTTGTTGTCAAATTAGTTTTTGGTTCACTTTTTTTAATTGGCCGAAAATTATTCACTTCATTTTTAGTTATTTCTGGAGTATTTTTTGGGTTACTTTTATTTGATTGTTTGGTTGAAAAATTAAGTACTATTTGATCCCCAAATATCTTTTTTACAGTATTTTCTATTATAACTTTTCTGCTTTTTATCATACTTTCCCAGTTTGGAGATAATGCAATTGTGATTTTCTCCGATTCCAAACTTTCAAGTTCGGCTTGTTGTGAAAGTAACATTCTTGTTGATGGTAAATCTACTTTAGAGAGAATTAATTCCCATTTATCTTTTAAATTATTTGATCTAGGATTATTTTGGTTATTGTAAGAAATATTATCAATACTTTCTTTTTCAAGAACGTCAAACTTTTCTAATTTTTCGTCTTTTTTTTCGATCAATTCCTCCCGAGTTAACTCTTTTTTGATAATTGGTTTTTGAATTTCATTAGAAATATTTTCTTTATTAAAACTTGCGATTTTTCTTCTACTTTCATACTTCTCCTCAGTGGTATTATTTTTACTTACTTGCTTATTTTCAAAACTTTTTATCTCTTGATTACCTAGAAGGCCAGTTAAATGTATTTCAAACCAAAGCCTTGGATTATCACTTGTTTTGATTTGATATTCAATATTTCTCAGATTGTTATGCCAATTAATTATTGTTGATTTATTTATTGTTTTTGAGATTTTATTCAATTCATCTCGAAATTCCTCAGACGTATGATAAAGATCTGAATATTTATTATTTGTAGTGTATAAAAGTAGATCTCTAGTTATATTAAATAGTCCGATAATTATTTGAAGAGGTTCGTTCCCGGCATCATATAATTTGTTGCAGGTGATAATTAATGACTCTGGATTATTCTCGACCAATGATTTAATCAGATTTGTTAATTCACTTTCTGATACTTCTCCTAGGAGGTTTTGAATATTATTAATTGTTATGCCTTCTGGTAAAAGATTTAGTTGTTCAAGGAGGCTTTGTGCATCTCTCATACCTCCATTAGATCTTTGTGCAATCATTTTCAAGGCTTGAACTTCGTACTCAATGGATTCTTTTTCCGCGATTTCTAATAAATGTTGAAAAATATCATTAGGGCTTATTCTTCTAAAATCAAACTTTTGGCATCTACTTTGTATTGTATTTAGTACTCTCTCAGGATTTGTCGTCGCAAGGATAAATACAACTCTTGAGGGTGGTTCTTCAATAGTTTTTAGTAAAGCATTTGAAGCTGCCGTTGAAAGCATATGACATTCATCAATAACATATACTTTCCATCTCGCTTGAGTAGGTGCAAATCTAGCTCTTTCTATAATTTCTCTTATATTTTCTACTCCTGTATTTGATGCTGCATCAATTTCGATAATATCTAGAGCACTCCCATCTGTAATTTGTCTACATATATCGCATTTACAACAAGGAGTTATCGTAGGTTGGTCGAATGCCTGGCAATTTAGAGATTTTGCAAATATTCTTGCACTTGATGTTTTTCCAGTTCCTCTTGGACCATTAAAAAGATAAGCAGGAGCAATTTTTTTTGTTAATAGTGCTTGTTTGAGTGTAATGGATATAAATTTTTGCCCAACCAGTTCGTCTAAGTTGTTTGGTCTATATTTTTGATGAAAAGGCTTATGTATATTTGGCATTTATTTTTCATTAATTAGAAAAATTCGGGATTTGATTAAAAATTTAATCTCTAATTTTATGCAGACTCTTTAATGATTCTATTTGATCCTGAAGGTAGTTTAACAATTTTAGACGAGAACAAACTATCTACCATTTTTTTCGTAATTGTAAATTCTTTTATATTTTCTTCAGATGGCAAAGTATACATTATATCTAGCATTAGCTCTTCAATTATTGATCTCAATGCTCTTGCACCTGTTTTTCTTTTATATGCTTCATTTGCTATCGCTTGAACAGAATCAGGTTCAAATGATAATTCAACGTTATCCATACTTAGCAAAGTTTTGAATTGCTTTACTAATGCATCTCTTGGTTGTGTCAAAATAGATTCTAAAGTTTCTTTAGTAAGACGATCTAATACAGCACAAACCGGAATTCTTCCAATAAATTCTGGAATTAGGCCATATTTCACTAAGTCATCTAATTCTAAATTTTTCAGCGAATCTCTTGGCTCTACTATTTTTTTTGTATCAACTTTGTTTTGATCTGAATTGGTGGTAAATCCTATAGAATGCTTACCCATACGCTTTTGAACGATATCCTCTAAACCTATAAAAGCTCCTCCGCAAATAAATAATATTTGACTAGTATCAATTTGGATGCAGTCATGATAAGGATGTTTTCTTCCGCCTTGTGGTGGCACATTAGCAATTGTTCCTTCAAGCATTTTTAATAATGCTTGCTGTACTCCTTCACCAGAGACATCTCTAGTAATTGAAGGATTCTCGCTTTTTCTTGCAATCTTATCTATTTCATCAATATAAATAATTCCTTTTTGTGCTAGTTCTACATTCATTTCTGATTTCTGTAGAAGTCTTAAAAGTATGTTTTCAACATCTTCACCAACATATCCAGCTTCTGTCAAAGTGGTTGCATCAGCTACTGCAAAAGGAACATCAAGAAACTCTGCTAACGTTTGTGCCAATAATGTTTTTCCACTTCCAGTAGGGCCGATGAGTAAAATATTTGATTTTTGTAATTTAGTTGCTTGTGAATCTGATGAATTATTATTTTTACTATCTTCTTTAACTTTCCAAGCTAATCGTTTGTAGTGATTGTATACGGCTACTGATAATATTTTTTTTGCAGATTCCTGTCCAACAACTTGATTATCTAGAAAACTTTTAATTTCTAATGGCTTAGGAATTGAGGTTAATTCTAAAGGAACAGATTTTTTAGGATTATCAGTTGGTAATTTCTTTTTTACTTGCGGAGAGTTGTTTGTGTTCGCTTGATTATCAAGTAGTTCTTCATCGAGAATTTCATTACAAAGATCTATGCACTCATCACAGATATAAACCCCAGGACCAGCTATAAGCTTTCTTACTTGGTCTTGTGATTTCCCGCAAAATGAACATTTAAGATGGGCGTCGAATTTAGCCATCGATTTTAAGTTTTTAAAGTGAAAGGCGTTAAATATTACCTATTCACTAGGATTGCTTATAAATATCAATTCGTCATCATATTCTTAAAAAATCAGTATCCCTTGTCACTTTTTGATAACTTTATCAATTAATCCATATTCGACTGCTTCCGAGGGAGATAAAAAGTAATCTCTTTCTGTATCTTCATTAATTTTTTCTAAAGGTTGACCAGTATGTTCTGCTAAAAGCGAATTTAATGTTTTCTTGAGGAAAAGTATTTCTTTAGCTTGTATTTCAATCTCTACTGCTTGACCTTGAGCCCCTCCAAGAGGTTGATGAATCATAATCCTAGAATTAGGTAACGCCAATCTTTTCCCCTTTGCTCCTCCAGAAAGTAGAAATGCCCCCATACTTGCTGCTACTCCAAAACATATCGTCACTACATCAGGAGATATTTGTTGCATAGTATCGTATATGGCCATTCCTGCAGTTACTGAACCTCCAGGAGAATTGATATATATTTGGATGTCTTTTTCGGGATCTTCCGCTTCAAGAAATAATAATTGTGCAACAAGAGAGTCAGATACTTGATCATTAATTCCAGTACCTAAAAAAATTATTCTCTCCCTCAATAGTCTTGAATATATATCAAAAGCTCTTTCTCCTCTACCTGATTGTTCTATAACGGTAGGAACAGCATCAATAGTTTTATTATTACTTTCGTAAGAACTTATTGAGCTTTGGATCAAATGTTTTTTTTCTGAGTTCACAAATTAGTTTTCGTCCTATAGATAATTTAAGAGGTTTTTGTTTAATTAGTAAGAAATTTCATAAATTATTTTTTTTCTTTTTTATTTTGAGTTTTTGTAGTTTTTGTAGTTTTTGAAGTTTTAGTCGCAGTTTTTGTGGCTTTTGTTGTTTTGGAGGTTTTGGTGGCTTTTGAAGTTTTTGTAGTTTTTTCTTTTACTTCAGAATTTTCTTCAAGCCAAATTATTAATTTTTCTTTGAGAAGATCGTTACTTACTACTTCTGTTAATCTTTTAATATCTATTTGTTTTGAAGATTGAGAGATTGCTTCTTCATAATCTTTCATTTTTAAATCAATTTCATCTTTCTCGACTTTTATTTTTTCTGTTTCAGCTAATGCTTTTAAAGCTAAATTTCTTTGAACATTTTTTTCAGCTTGAGGCCTTGTGGATTCTGCTAATGACTTAACTAGTTCCGGAGTGAAAGTAGATTTTACATCAAGACCTTGTTGAGCAAATCTTTGAGCGGTTTGTTCAATATTATTCCTCACTTCTATATCAATCATAGATTTTGGAATTTCAGCAACCAATTCGTTTGTTAAGGCATCTAATAAAGCTTCAATTTTGATATCTTTTTGAGTTTTTTCAAAATTGTCTTTAAGTTGCTTTTCAATATCTTTCTTTAACTCTTTTAATGATTCTTTGTTGCCAGACTGTTTTGCAAAATCGTCATTAAGTTCAGGCAATTCTTTTTCCTTAAGATCCTTAAGATTTACTTCAAAAATTGCTTCTTTGCCTCTTGAATCCTCATGAGAATAATCATCAGGAAATTTAAGGTTAAGTGTTTTAGTATCACCAATTTTCATCTTTACGATTCCCTCAACGAAACCGGGAATCATTTTGTTCTTTTCTAACTCAAGATCCATTGATTCACTTGTTCCACCATCAATCTCTTGACCAGAATCTTTATATTTTCCTTTGAAACTAACTACAGCGATATCCCCTAATTTTGCTGCTCTATTTGTAACTGGAATAATGTTTGCAAACTGATTTCTAGATTTTTCTAGCGCTTCATCTATTGACTTGGGATCAAACTTTGTCTTTGATATCTCAACACTTAGTCCTTTGGATTTTTTAAGTTTTAATTCTGGGGCAACATCAGTTTGAAGAGTAACTTTAAGTGATTTTTCAGGACTAAACTTTGCAAGTAAAGATTCAAATCCATCTACCAATTCTGGCTCACTTAGTGGCTCTATAGATTTTATTTTTAACGCTTCTTGCCATGATTTATCAATAATTTTTTCCAAAGCAGAAGCATGTAATTGTGTGATGCCAATTCTTTGGATTAAGACTTGTTTAGGAATCTTACCAAGTCTAAATCCCGGAATTTTAGCCGAACGACTGATAGAACTGATTGTTTCATTTACACACGTTTTGCATATCTCAGATGGTATTTCTAATTCGAATGAAATTCTACTTTGAGGAAGAGGTGTTGTTTTGACTATTAGTGCATCTTTAGCCATGTTTTTCTAAGTTATTACTATAAGCCGAAACTTAATTATTTCACATTATGTGATTTCCTTGAAAGTTAATTTTTTGATAAAGTAAAAAAAATAGTCAATCTATTTATAAAAATCATTTTAAAGTGTGAGACAATCTCCGTATTTGCCTAATAGGCCATTAAAAGTTGCTGTTTTAGGTTCTTCAGGTGCTGTGGGATCTGAATTGCTAAAAATTCTTGAACAACGTAATTTCCCAATATCAGAATTGGTCTTGCTTTCATCAGAGCGGTCAGAAGGAAAAAAAATTATTTGGAAAGATGAAGAATTAGTTACAAAAAAAACAACTAAGGAAGAATTTAAGAATCTTGATTTAGTTTTGGCTTCAGCTGGCGGAAGTATTTCAAAAAAATGGTTATCTACCATTATTGATCAAAATGCTTTACTGATAGATAATTCAAGTGCCTTCAGATTAGATAAGAACGTTCCTCTCATAGTCCCTGAAGTTAATGCAAGTGACGTACTTAATCATGATGGGGTAATAGCGAATCCAAACTGCACTACCATTTTGTTGACATTAGTTTTAGCTCCATTAAACAAACTTTCGACTATTCAAAGAGTTATTGTCTCAACATATCAATCTGTCAGTGGTGCAGGCCAACTGGCGATGGAGGAACTAAAACTTTTAACTGAACAATATCTTCAAGGAAATCCTCAAAAAAGTGAAGTTTTGCCATACTCCCTTGCTTTTAATTTGTTTTTACATAATTCCACTATGCTTTCAAATAATTACTGCGAAGAAGAGATGAAAATGGTTAATGAGACAAGGAAAATATTAAATATTGCTGATTTAAAGCTTTCTGCTACATGTGTTCGAGTCCCAGTACTGAGAGCACATTCTGAATCGATCAATATTGAATTTGCCGATGTAGTTAAGCCTAAAGATGCTCTTGAAGAATTAAAAAAATCTCCTGGAATTGAAGTTATTGAGGATTACAAAAAGAATAGATTTCCTATGCCAAATGACGTTATGGGAAGGGATAATGTTGCTGTTGGCAGGCTAAGAACTGATATAAGTCAGCCTCATGGATTAGAATTATGGTTATGTGGAGATCAAATAAGAAAAGGAGCAGCTCTGAATGCTGTTCAAATAGCTGAGTTATTAATTCCAAAAAAATGATTAAAGACAAAACTGAGTGTAATAATCCACTATTTGGAAGAATATTGACTGCAATGGTTACTCCATTCACTGAGAATGGAGATGTAGATTATGAACTAGCTATAAAACTTTCAAATTATCTTTTTGAGAACGGTTCCGATGGAATTGTGTTGTGCGGTACTACTGGAGAATCTCCGACTCTTTCGTGGGCGGAACAGCATGATTTATTTATTGCGGTAAAAGGATCTTTGGATGCAAGCTGTAAAGTAATAGTTGGAACTGGTAGCAATTGTACAAGCGAAGCTGTGGAAGCTACAAAAAAAGCTTACGAATCTGGTGCCGACGGTGCTTTGGTCGTTGTTCCTTATTACAATAAGCCGCCTCAAGAAGGTCTTTATAAACATTTCAGTTCTATTGCTAAATCTGCAAAAGATTTGCCTCTTATGCTCTACAACATTCCTGGCAGGACTGGATGCAATTTATTACCTGATACTGTGAAGAAACTTATGGATTTCTCAAATATTCTCAGTATTAAAGCTGCAAGCGGTAGAATAGAAGAAGTAACAGAACTAAGAGCTATTTGTGGCTCTCAACTCTCTGTATATAGTGGCGACGATTCATTGTTGCTTCCAATGTTATCTGTAGGTGCTGTAGGAGTAGTAAGTGTTGCAAGTCATTTAGTTGGATTGCAATTGAAAGAGATGATTCATTCTTTTCAAAGTGGAAAGGTTTCCAATGCTCTTGCTATTCATGAAAAACTTCAGCCTCTTTTCAAAGCACTCTTTATGACTACTAATCCAATCCCAATTAAGGCTGCTTTGAAGCTATCGGGATGGGACGTAGGTAATCCTAGAAGTCCTTTGTCACCTTTAACCAATGACATGAAAAAGCAACTATCTTTTATCCTGAATTCCTTATAATAGGGATTATATTTAACTTTATAATTAAGTTTAAATAAACCTTATTTGTTTACAAGCAGGCCCTCATAAATTTCAAAATTATGCAATCAAGTACAAATTCAACTGTAAATAGATCTACTCATGATTCATCTAGATCTAAAAGTAATGCGCCAGCTCTACGAGTAATACCTCTTGGAGGACTACATGAAATAGGAAAAAACACTTGCGTTTTTGAATATGGTGATGAATTAATGCTTGTTGATGCTGGCCTAGCTTTCCCATCTGATGGTATGCATGGCGTAAACGTTGTTATGCCTGATACAACTTTTTTAAGAGAAAATCAAAGAAGAATAAAAGGCATGATTGTCACTCACGGGCATGAAGATCACATTGGAGGCATTTCTCATCATCTAAAGCATTTTAATATTCCCATTATTTATGGCCCAAGACTGGCAATGTCAATGCTTAGAGGAAAAATGGAGGAAGCAGGGGTATCTGATAGAACAACTATACAGACAGTAAATCCAAGAGATGTTGTAAAAGTAGGACAACATTTTTCTGTTGAATTTATTCGAAATACCCATTCTATTTGCGATAGCTTTTCTTTAGCAGTTACAACACCTGTTGGCACAATTATTTTCACGGGAGATTTTAAGTTTGATCATATGCCAGTAGATGGAGAGCAATTTGATATTGAAAGAATGGTGCATTACGGAGAGAAGGGTGTTTTATGCATGTTCAGTGATTCTACTAATGCCGAAGTTCCAGGTTTTTGTCCTTCTGAGAAGACTATCTATCCCTCTTTAGAAAAACATATTGCAGAGGCAAAAGAACGAGTTATCCTTACCACTTTTGCTAGTTCTGTGCATAGAGTGACAATGATCTTAGAATTGGCCATGAAACATGGAAGAAAGGTCGGTTTGTTAGGTAGATCGATGATAAATGTTATTGCTAAAGCAAGAGATATTGGTTACATGAAATGCCCAGATGATTTGTTTGTTCCTATCAAGCAAATTAGAGATTTGCCAGATAGGGAGACCTTATTATTGATGACGGGTAGCCAAGGAGAACCCCTAGCAGCGTTAAGCAGAATCTCTCGTGGTGAACATCAGCATGTTCGTCTTAAGACTACTGATACTGTAATATTTTCAGCCAGCCCTATTCCTGGTAATACTATTTCTGTTGTTAATACAATAGATAGATTAATGAAACTCGGAGCAAAGGTTGTTTATGGAAAGGGTGAGAATATTCATGTTTCTGGTCATGGTTTTCAAGAAGATCAAAAGTTAATGTTGGCACTCGCAAAACCTAAGTTTTTTGTTCCTGTTCATGGAGAACATAGAATGCTTGTTTGTCATGGGAAGAGTGCACAAACTATGGGGGTTCCAAAGGACAATATCTTAATTATTGAAAATGGAGATGTAGTTGAGTTAACACCTAATTCTATTCAAAAGGGTGATCCTGTAAAAGCTGGTGTTGAACTGCTTGATAACTCAAGAAATGGGATAGTAGATGCTCGAGTATTAAAGGAAAGGCAGCAATTGGCTGGGGATGGTGTAGTAACTGTTTTAGCGCCTATTAGTACAGATGGGAAGATGGTTGCGCCTCCTAGAGTTAATTTAAGAGGAGTTGTTACTACTGCAGAGCCAAGAAAAATGTCTATGTGGACAGAACGAGAAATAAGCTGGGTCTTGGAAAATAGATGGAAACAATTATCCAGGCAAACTGGGCCGAATAATTTTGAGGTAGATTGGATTGGTGTACAAAGAGAAATTGAAAATGGTTTATCGAGAAGAATGAGAAGAGAATTACAAGTTGAACCACTTATTTTGTGTTTAGTTCAACCTGCTCCAAGTGGGACTCGTGCTTATATTCCAAAGATTACCGAAGAGCAAAATTTCTCCAATAGAAATAGAAATAGTAATAATTTCCATAAGAAATCAAACAATAATCATCCTAATAGTTCAAATAACCCACAAAATACCCAAAAAAGTCCAAAAGTTTCACAGAATCCATCAGCTGATACTTCTACAGAAGATTCATTTGAAGGTAGAACAAGAAGAAGAAGATCTGCCGTAACATCTTAACTTTTTTCAAAATTTATATAGTTTTTATCCCAAACAATTTTTAAAAACTTTTGCAGATTAATTTGACCTTTACTTTTTTCATAAATTGAAGTTGCTAATTTTGTCAGATTTTTAGAACTACATTGCTTTTCAGATATATCTTTTAAAAATCTATTTAAAATTGTGCACCTCGCTTCAATACACATACCATTTAGGAGATTCCTATCGATACCTTTAACATCTTTACAATATAAATACGCTAGTTCACTAAGATCATTACGTTCATTATTGTATTTGCTCATTTTTTGGGAAAAATTATTTATCCTTTCAGAACAACCAGGATAGATGACTTCTAAGGTAGGAATAATTTTTTTTCTTACTAAATTTCTTTTTAATTTCAGATCTGAATTTGTAGGATCTTCCCAGACTGGGATCTTCATATCATTGCAAAATTGTTTTGTATCTTCCCTACTGAAAATTAATATTGGTCTTATTAAATAAATTTGATTTTCTATTAATTTTTTACTCTCAATATTACTCAGACCTGCAAAATTGCTTCCTCTAGATAAATTGAGGATAAATGTTTCTGCATTATCACTACTCGTGTGACCAGTTAACAAATAAATATTATGTTTTTGATGGTTTTTATTTAATAAAGTTTTAGCTCTTTCACATAATTTTTTATATCTCCATTCTCGTGCTTTTTCTTCTGAAGAAATACTTTCTTTATTTGCTTTATCAAAAGAGAATGAAATATTTTTATCTTCGCAATAATCTTTTAATTCAAGAGCATATAGTGATGATTTTTCGTGCCATTGATGATCACCATGCCAAACACTAATAGACCAATTATGAAGTTTTTTGAGGTCATTAATTAGGTTTAATAAGGCCATTGAGTCTTGACCTCCCGAAACACTTATTAAAATCTTGGATCCTTTGGGAATTAATATTTTTTTGGTAAGAATCTCCTTATGAAGCTGATGATGCCATGATGACCAATTTTTCTGACTTAATTTTTTATCAGTCATTTTGTGTTGCTCAGATAATATTTTTTAAAAAATGCACTGTTTTACTAAAACAATGTCACAATCGGGTAATAAATTCATTAATTAAATGAGTCTGATTAATCTTTTGCCACAAAAAATCAAAGAAGAGTTAAGAAGCAAATCCTTACTCAAAGTTATTTCAGGATTGAATAATTTCGATGTTCAGTCTGTGAAAATAATTATTGAGGCTGCTTCATTAGGAGGTGCAGATCTTGTCGATATTGCTTGTAAACCTGAACTTGTTGATTTGGCTCTTAAGAATTCAACATTACCCGTTTGTGTTAGTTCAGTAGTGCCTCGATCTTTTCAAGATTGTGTAAAAGCAGGAGCATCATTAATTGAGATAGGAAATTATGATACTTTTTATGAAAAAGGCATTCATTTTTCAGATAAAAAAGTTCTAAACATTACAAAAGAGACGAGGGATTTATTGCCTAATTTTCCTTTATCAGTAACTGTTCCTCATACTATGCCTATTGATAAACAAGTTGATCTTGCTGTAAAGCTAGTGGAAGAAGGCGTTGATATTATTCAAACAGAAGGTGGTATCAGTTCTACTCCTTACTCTCCAGGAATACAAGGTTTTTTTGAAAAATCAGTACCAACTCTTGCAGCTACCTATGCTATTCATCAAGAATTTAAGAAACAATCTCTGAATATACCAATCATGAGTGCCTCTGGATTAAGCCAAGTAACTTGTCCACTAGCAATATCTTCTGGAGCCTCAGCAGTTGGCGTTGGATCTGTGGTTAATAAATTAGATGATTTAATATCAATGATTGCGGTTGTTAGGGGCTTAAAAGAATCTTTGAAAAATTCAATAATTGGAGAAAAAATTTCTTAGTATAACAACATCCTTTAGCTACTAGCTTGATGAACAACTATAAGCTTCAAGCTCCTTACGAACCAAATGGAGATCAACCAGAAGCTATTAAAAAATTAGTTAAAGGCGTAAATAATGGTAAACAGTTTCAGACTCTTTTAGGAGCTACTGGAACTGGTAAAACATTTACCATTGCCAATGTAATTCAACAAACAGGAAGACCCGCACTTGTTTTAGCCCATAACAAAACGTTGGCTGCACAACTATGTAATGAATTAAGGGAATTTTTTCCAAAAAATGCAGTTGAGTACTTCATTTCTTATTACGATTATTATCAACCAGAAGCTTATGTACCTGTAAGTGATACTTACATAGCCAAAACTGCTTCAATTAATGAAGAAATAGATATGCTTAGGCATTCTGCAACACGCTCATTATTTGAAAGAAAAGATGTAATTGTTGTAGCCTCAATAAGTTGTATTTATGGTCTTGGTATACCGAGTGAGTATTTAAAAGCTGCAGTTAAATTTGAAGTGGGAAAATCAATAAATCTACGTTCTTCTTTGAGGTCTCTCGTTGAAAATCAATATACTAGAAATGATATTGAAATTACTAGAGGTAGATTCAGAATTAAAGGTGATGTTTTAGAAATCGGTCCAGCTTATGAAGATAGATTAATAAGAATTGAGTTATTTGGTGATGAAGTCGAGGCTATTAGATATGTTGACCCTACTACAGGAGAAATCCTTGAAAGTTTGGAACAAGTAAGCGTTTACCCAGCTAAGCATTTTGTGACTCCAAAAGAAAGACTTGAGAGTGCAATAAGTGCAATTAGAGGTGAATTAAAAACTCAAATCGATAAATTTACATATGAAGGAAAATTATTAGAGGCTCAACGTCTAGAACAACGTACAAAATATGATTTAGAAATGCTTAAAGAGGTTGGTTATTGTAATGGAGTTGAGAATTATGCTCGTCATTTATCAGGTAGGGAGGAAGGTTCACCGCCCGAATGCTTAATAGATTACTTTCCTAAAGATTGGTTGTTGGTAGTTGATGAGAGTCATGTAACATGTCCTCAACTTCATGCGATGTACAACGGTGATCAATCTAGAAAAAAAGTTTTAATAGATCATGGTTTTAGATTGCCAAGTGCTGCAGATAATAGACCTTTAAAATGTGAAGAGTTTTGGGAAAAATCAAAACAGACATTATTTATAAGTGCAACCCCTGGTCAATGGGAATTAGATCAATGTGATGGTGAATTTATTGAGCAGGTTATAAGACCAACTGGGGTATTAGATCCGATAATTGATGTAAGACCTAGTGAAGGCCAAATAGAAGATCTGTTATCTGAAATAAGAATTCGAGCTGAAAAGAATCAAAGAGTGCTTGTGACAACACTTACTAAGAGAATGGCTGAAGATCTAACTGATTTTTTATCTGAAAATAAAGTAAGAGTTAGATATTTGCATTCCGAAATCCATTCAATTGAAAGAATTGAAATTATTCAAGACCTTAGAATGGGCGAATATGATGTTTTGGTAGGAGTTAATTTATTAAGAGAGGGACTAGATCTTCCAGAAGTATCCTTAGTCGCCATTTTAGATGCTGATAAAGAAGGTTTTCTCAGAGCTGAAAGGTCATTGATTCAAACAATAGGAAGAGCCGCCAGACATGTTGAAGGTGTTGCCTTGCTTTATGCAGATAACTTCACAGATTCAATGAAAAGAGCAATATCTGAAACTGAAAGACGAAGAACTATTCAAAAAAAATATAACCAAGTCAATGGTATTATTCCAAAACCTGCAGGCAAAAAAATAGAAAATTCAATATTATCTTTTCTAGAACTTTCCAGAAAACTAGATGCTGGTGGTTTATCTAAAGATTTAATAAATATAGTTAATAACAAAACTGACGCAATTCTCAGTACCAGTGATAATCAATGTTTGCTCGAAGAATTGCCTGATTTAATAGAAAAGTTAGAAATTAAAATGAAAGACGCCGCAAAAGAGTTAAATTTTGAAGAAGCAGCAAATTTGAGGGATAGAATCAAAAAATTAAGACAAAAATTGGCAAGAAATAATTAAAAAGAATTTATTTTTCTAATTCGAAATGATTATGAATCGCGTTAACTGCTTTGTCACAATCTTTTTCTAAGACAATACATGAAGTCCTAATTTCACTCGTAGCAATCATTTCAATATTGATATTTTGGTCAGCCAATGCTCTAAATATTTTTCCAGCCGTCCCAACCTTAAATGCCATTCCCGCTCCTACAGTACTTACTTTTGCTATAGCAGGACCATCTTCAATGTATGATCCGGGTAATTTTTTTGTTAAGGCCTCAAAAACTAAGTTAGATTTTTCTCTATCTTGTTTATTCATTGTAAGACTAATATCCTTAGTTTTTGTAGAGGAAATTCTTTCAGACTGAACAATAGTATCGATAAGTAAATTATTTTCAGCTAATGCTAAACATATCGATGCTGCTACACCTGGACGATCAGGTAGTTTTCGAAAGCTTACCTGAACTTGGTTTTTATCTAATGCAATTCCTCTTACTTCAGGTTGATCTTGTTTTTCATTGATTGGATTAACAAATATTTGTGTATCGGATAACTTAAATTTCTCAGCAACAAATCTAATAGCTTTTGGTATATTGTTAATCTCAATTACACAGCTGACTTTAATTTCACTAGTAGCTATTAACCTAACATTTATATTCGCTTTAGATAAAGTATCAAATAAATCAGCTGAAACACTCGGTCTGCCCATAATGCCTGCTCCTTGAATACTTAATTTAGTCATGTTGGTTTTTAAGTTAAAATCTCCCCCTAATTGACTAGTTATAATTTCACATTGTTCTGCAGCCTTTTTTACTTCTAATTCATCAACCGTAAATGTAATATCGTTTTTATTTCCATCATTTGTCGCTTGTATTATTAAATCTACGTTAATACTTGCTTCTGAAAGTTTTTCAAATATTTGCGCAGCAATCCCAGGCCTATCAGGAATATTTGAGAGACTAAATACTGCTTGGTTTTCTAATACTTCAAGACTATTGACTGTTTGTGTTAATTCTAAGCTTCCTCTTTTTAGCGGGAGAGGTTGGATTTGACTTTGTAGGAGAGTCCCACTGGACTCACTTTGGCTTGATTTGACACACAATTTAATTCCATAATTGCGAGCAATTTCTACTGCTCTTGGATGCAGAACTGAAGCGCCCACGCTTGCAAGTTCAAGCATTTCCTCGCAGCTAATTTCATCTAAGAGTTTTGCATTAGGAACAATCCTTGGATCAGTAGTAAGAACCCCTGGAACGTCTGTATAAATTTCGCAAGTCTCAGCTCCTAAAGCTGTTGATAAAGCTACCGCGGAAGTATCTGAACCACCTCTACCCAAAGTTGTAATTTCCATTGAACCCGTATGGCTTAATGTTGTTCCTTGAAATCCAGCCACGACAACTACAAAACCCTGATTTAAATAATTTTGGATCCTCTCTGTTTTAATATCCAGAATTCTCGCTTTCCCATGAATTGATTCAGTTATAATTCCAACCTGGCTACCAGTCATTGAAATTGCAGGTATTCCGTATTCGTTTAATGCCATTGAAAGAAGAGCTATGGTTACTTGCTCTCCAGTTGAGAGAAGCATATCTAATTCTCTTCGATTAGGATTTTTACTAATTGATTCCGCTAAACAATTTAAATCATCTGTAGTTTGCCCCATCGCAGAGACAACTACGACAATTTCATTCCCTGCTTCATTACTTTGACAAATGCTACTTGCAATATTTTTAATTTTTTTAATATCACCGACAGAAGTACCGCCAAATTTTTTTACTAGTAAAGCCATACTTAAATCATAATGTAAATTCTTAAACTTATAATTTGGTTAACTTAAATTAATTAATTTATCTGTAAAAACATTTATAGGATTATTACCTTGTTTTAGTAATGATTCAATATCTACTAAGTTACTCATTAAATTAATTAAATATTCTTGAGATACATTTTTGACTTTTTTTCGAATAAAAAAAATTCTTTTTGGATTAGAAATGCCTGCAATATTACAAATCTTTTCTGCATTATCGTTACCTGAATTAACCGCTAGTTTTATAATGGTATGAATTCTTATTTGACTAATTAAACCTGCATTTAGTCTTAAAGCAGGTTCTCCTTTCTTTAAAGAATAATTTATTTCTATCAGGCTTTCATTAATATTTTTTTGTAAGAGAAGATCAATGATTTTGAAAATATTGGATTGATGATCACTAAATATTTTTTTTACATCAATACTTTTAAGAAAAAGTTGTGAATTAGAATCACTTGATGCTGCAGAAAGGTATGTTTTTGCTTTGGCTAATTCATTTATTAGTTTAAAGCTGTCATTACCAACTGAATCAATAATTAATTCAGCTGCATTTTTATCAATTTTGATATTCATTTCATTTGCTGTATCTTCTAAAAATCTTTTTTGCCCCTCATAGTCCCAGATCTCTGGTAAAGAAAATGACTTTTCTTTAGCTAAATTATTTTTGATAAGTTTTTGTAAAAATTTAGTACTCTTTAGTCTTGAGTCTGGTTTTTTTGTATTTTGCAAAATGAAATAAGTATTTTGAGGTATATTGTCATGAATTTTTTCAAATTTAGTTCTTAAATTTTCATTTTTGGCAGTAAAAATGGGATTATTTTTCAATGTAACTATTCTGTATCCATCTCCAAAAGGAGGTGTAAGAACTTCATCAAAAGCTTTATTGACCTGTTCATCATCATCTCCATTTAAATTAGTTACGTTTATTTCTTTCCATTCTTTGGATACTTCCTTATCAATTAATTTTTGAATAAATGTATTTTGAGCATTTAGATCATTACCCCATAATATTTGTATTGGCATAATAGCTCAATAAAAACCATATATTAACTATGATTACTTCTAACACAAATTAAATTTAATGGTAATAGATCATCCAATTTTTTTGGAAAGCATCAGATTCATAAGATCTCGTTTAGTAGCCAATGATCTAAATTATTTGGAAAAAAAAGTTTTAGAGAGATTGGTCCATACTTCAGGAGATTTTACAGTTCAAAATCTTGTAAATTTTAGTGAAGGTGCTTGTGAAAACGGTCTTAAGGCACTTAAAAATGGTGCTCCTATTTTAACTGATACCGATATGGCAGCAGCAGCAATAAAATCCATGGCAGAAAATACCACTAGGAATAAAGTATTCACCGCTAGAATGTGGTTTGGAAAAAATAATCATGCAAACTTAACTAAAACTGCATATGGCTTAAGTGAAGGTTGGAAAGAGTTATCCGCTATAAATTCTGGTAGCAAATCTCCTGTTGTAGTTATTGGCAGTTCGCCTACAGCGTTAACTTATTTAATTGATATTTTAGAAAATGCAAAAGATTTACCTAGTTTAATTATCGGAATGCCTGTTGGATTTATTGGAGTTGAAAATAGCAAAAACAAACTGATTTCCACTGATTTTCCTAGAATTGTTTTGAATTCAACTAGAGGAGGTGCTGCCATGGCAGCTGCTGCGGTCAACGCCTTATTGAGGGAAACAATTTAAAAGGTATTTATTTTATAAAAATGTCAAAAATCTACTTAATATCATAATTTAATTTGTTATTTTTTTCTAAAGAATTTAAAACTGATTTTGCTTTTTCTATAACTTCTTTTGGAACTCCTGCTAGTTTAGCTGCTTCTATGCCATAGCTTTTGTTTGATCCCCCTTTAACAATCCTGTGGCTAAAGATTAGCTGATCGTTATTTTGTTCTACTAAAACTTGAAAATTTTGTATATTCTTATTTGAATTTTTTAAATAATTCAGCTCATGATAGTGCGTGGCAAAAATAGTATTACATTGAATTTTTTTTGCAAGATATTCACTTACTGACCAAGCTATTGAAAGTCCATCAAAAGTAGATGTCCCTCTGCCTATCTCATCAAGTAAAACAAGTGAGCTAGAAGTTGCCTGATTTAAAATTGATGCAGTTTCAGACATTTCTACCATAAATGTTGATTGTCCAGATGATTGATCATCAACTGCCCCAATTCTTGTGAAAATTCTATCTGCAATCTTGATTTCAGCATTATTAGCAGGAACAAAGCTACCAATTTGTGTGAGAATTTGTATTAAACCAAGTTGTCTTATAAAGCAACTTTTTCCGCTTGCATTGGGACCCGTTAATATAATTAATTTTTGATTATCCTTAAAAGAGATATCGTTTGCTACAAACTTTTTATCACTTAACAATTGCTCTACAATTGGATTTCTTCCTGCGATAATTTTTGTACTATTTTTTGTCATTGAATCATTTATTGGTATTAATGAAGGTTTTATAAAGTTGTTTTCTACTGCACTAATTGATAAACCAAGTAGTGCATCAAGAGATGCTATGGATTTTGCAATTGATCTTATTTGTTTTGTTTTTTCAGCAACTATATTTCTTAATTCGCAGAAAATTTCATATTCTTTTGATGAAGCTCTACTTTTTATTTGGAAAATCTTATTTTCTTTATTTTTAATTTCTGAAGTGATATACCTTTCTTCATTAGTTAGTGTTTGCCTTTTGATCCAATGTTGTGGAGCTAAATTAACTTTTGACTTATTTATAGAAATGTAATATCCAAAATTTTTATGAAATTGAATTTTTAGGTTTGAAATTTTGCTAATTTTCCTTTCCTTTAATTCCTCTTTATTTAGCCACTCAGAGTAATCATCCATTAAATTGCGTAAACCATCTAATATATTGTCAACACCATCGTGGATCATGCCTCCTTCACTAATATTTAGAGGAGGATTTTCTACTAGTTTAAAACTTATAGTATCAGCTAATTCTAAGAGTCCTTCATCAATATTTTTTAATTGATCAGTCCAATCTGGGAGATCATATTTAAATAATTCAATTATGGATTTTAGTCTAGGCAATTTTTTTAAACCTTCAGCTATTGCAATTAAGTCTCTGGGACTTGCATGACCTGCACAAGCTCTACCTGCAAGTCTTTCTAAATCCCCCATTGCTCTAAGTAAATTTTGAGTATCTGTACGTAATTTTTTAGATTCAAGAAAGTTTGTAATTATATTTTGTCTTTTATAAATTTCATTAACGTTTAATAGTGGTGAATCTATCCACCTTCTTAAACACCTTGCACCCATGCAAGTATAAGTTCTATCAATACTCCATAATAGCGAACCTACATAATTGTTTTCTCGTTGTGTATTTTTGATTTCTAAGTTTTTTTGAGTTTGATAATCAATAATTAATTTGTTGTGACCATATTGGATTTGTGGAAAGTCTAATGAGATTTTTAAAGAAGAATCTTTATCTAAATTTGAAGGATTAATTTTTTCTAAATAATTTAATAAACCTCCAAGTGATCTAGTTGCATTGTTTAAATTTTTAAGTCCTATTCCCTCCAAGTTTGCAATCTGGAAATAATTTTTTATTAGATAATTTGCTTCATTAATTCCAAAATTAGTCTCTTGAGAAACAGTATATGTAATTTGACTATTTCCTTTAATTAATAAATTTCTTACTGCATTGCTTCCTACAATAATTTCTGAAGAATCTAATTTAATAATTTCATCAAATAGTTTTGACAGAGATTGGCCTTCTAAAGTTATTAATTCTCCTGTGCTTACATCAGCTTTTGATATACCCCATTCATAAGATTCATCTGAGTTTTCTTCTGATAAGTAAATAGCAGCAATCCAATTATTTTTCTTTGCTATCAACATCCCCTCTTCAATTACAGTTCCAGGAGTAATTATTCTTGTTATTCCTCTTTTAATTGGAGTCCCATAATTTCCAGAACTTTTTTCTAATTGATCGCATATAACCACAGAATAATTTTTTTTAATTAAATCAGCACAGTATCTCTCCATTGCATGATGGGGAACCCCTGCCATAGGGATCTTACCAATCTCTTTGCCAGCATCTTTACTGGTAAGCGTTATTTCTAAAAGGTTAGATATTAATACAGCATCCTCAAAAAAACATTCAAAAAAATCTCCTAATCTATAAAGTAATAACCTATCTTTATTTTCCTCTTTTAGAGTTACATAATGCTTCATTACTGGAGTTAATTTCAGTTTTGAAACTTTTTTATAGCTATAGGATTCTTCGTTGATGCACACATTTTTGTTATTTGCGATCAAATCAGTCTTGAATTTATTTATTAAATTAGTTGAATTTTTTCTTTGTCTAGGTCTTTTTTTCGATTCTTTTTTTAAATCTTCCAAAGATAAATCTTCTGGAATTTTTGTTATTTCTTCTCGCTCATTATTTTCATTACCAATCGCAAATAAATTTTTTTGAATTATCGTATCTTCTTGCATACTTTTTTAATTCCTAAATAGATATTAGGTAGAAAATTTTTTTTTGCATTTAAAGTGTCTAAAGTATGTAAATTTTCTCTAAAAATAATCATTTTCATGAGATTATAGTATTTATAATGTTTTGAAACCTAAAGACTGAATTATGCAGGCTGTTAACTTTTTCTTCGTAAATGCTCTATTATTTGCTTCTTTGATTGCGGTAGTTGGAGTACCCGTTTTATATGTGACTCAACCCTCTACTGAAGAAGGACAGCGAGAAAGTAGGAGAAAAATTTATTCTATTGCTGCTGTTTGGGTTGTTTTGGTTTTTGTTACAGGGATAGTTTCTTCATTAGTTTGAACTTAATACCTTTTCGTGAGAGTCTATTAATATATCTAAGTTAAATTTAATGGCTATTTTTGAGGGTTCTTTTACTAATGCCTCTACTTTAAAAGTTGGGATTGTAATAGCAAGATTTAATGATTTAATTACAAATAAAATTCTATCTGGTTGTCTTGATTGTTTAAAAAGACATGGTTTAGATACTTCTGAATTAAGCAATCAAGTAGATATAGTTTGGGTTCCTGGTTCATTCGAATTACCAATCGCAGCTAAAACTCTCATGAAAAAAAAGAGTTATGATGTTGTAATTGCTCTTGGAGCTGTTATCCGTGGTGAAACTTCCCACTATGATGTCGTTATATCTGAGGCAAGCAAAGGTATTTCGCAAGTTTCAAATGAAAATAATGTTCCAATTATTTTTGGAGTTTTAACCACTGATACTATGCAGCAGGCTTTAGAGAGAGCAGGGATTAAAAATAATCTTGGTTGGAATTATGCTTTACAAGCAATTGAGATGGGATCCTTAATTAAAAATTTAAATTAATTGAAAAAATTTAATTATTTTTATCATTGATCCCTTCTTTGAGATAAAATAAGAGAGTTATGCGGATGTAGCTCAGTGGTAGAGCATCTCCTTGCCAAGGAGAATGTCGAGAGTTCGAATCTCTTCATCCGCTTTTAATGTTTGTATCTTTTAAAATATTCCTAATAAAATTTCATAATGACAAAAGTAATTTCTATTGAGGATTTAAAGGTATTATTTACTAAGCCTTACGGTGCGGATGCACCAACAAAACAAAAATGGGCTGAATTTTACAATGAGAATGTTATTTTTAAAGATCCAACTCAGGTAACAGAGGGTTTGGATTCTTATGTTAAAGCTCAAGAAAAGTTAGTTCAAAGGTGTGATGATGTTTTTTTAGAAACTCATGCAATTTCCATAACTAGGGATTGTGGATTTGTTGAATGGACAATGGGTTTAAAAATTATGGGTAAAGAATTTATTTATCCTGGAACTACTCGTTTATTATTTGGTGAAAATGGATTAATCAAAGAGCACAGAGATTACTT
The DNA here is from genome assembly GCA_003278895.1 of Prochlorococcus sp. AG-347-L19. Taxonomy (GTDB): domain Bacteria; phylum Cyanobacteriota; class Cyanobacteriia; order PCC-6307; family Cyanobiaceae; genus Prochlorococcus_A. The sequence goes on along the minus strand of QCCO01000002.1, from coordinate 93,531 downwards.
TGATTTTTGCGGACCAACTTTTGGACCAGTTCCTATTTTAGGACCTTTTATAAGGTGGCTTTACAGTAAATTTGTATCTTGATTTTGTTTCTCTAGAAACAAAGTGCTTTATATTTCACGAATCAATAAATTTTGAGAAGTAACTTCTTTGAAATCCAACTGAGAATAAAACAATTTTTTATTTGTTGTCATTAAATATACTTTTTTCGTATTTTTAATTTTTTTAGAAGATAAAAGATTTTTTACAATTAATGTGCCAAACCCTTTGCCTTGATGATTTTGATCTATAACAATATCCCAAAGTACTCCGCGGTAAATCCCATCGGTTAAAGCTCTACCAAAACCAACTATTTCCTTACCAACCCAAAGACTTATTACGACATCACTGTTACCAAGACATTTTTTTAGATCATTAATTGTTCTATTTTTTGCCCAGAAAGCATTGGAATCTAGTAATTTTTGTAGCTTAATTAATCCATTTGTAGGCTTAAGATTAGGACCTAATCCAAAAACCCTTAACCCTAAAGCTCCTTTGGCATGTTTGATAAGAGATATTTCTTTCATTTAGTAAAAAGATTTTTGAAAAGTGGTGTCAGCTAGGTTACTTTTGTGACTTCAGTCTAAATACCTTAATCGATCGTTTCTATAAAATAAAGAGATAATAGTTTTCTTCATTCTGTTGTAACGCACTAATTTATAATGTTTGTAATAAGATGAATTTTTTAAGGACTTTGACTTATGCTAAAACTTTTGTTGGGAGATCCGAATACACGAAAGTTAAAGCGCTATCAACCAATAGTGGAAGAGATAAATTTTTTAGAAGAAGAAATTTCTCAATTGACTGATGATGAGCTGAGAAAAGAAACTCAAAATCTTAAATCAAATATTTCAGCAGAATTAGATTTTAAAAAGCAAAAAGAACTCCTAGAAGAATTTCTTCCTAAAGCCTTTGCAATTGTAAGAGAAGCAAGTAAACGTGTTCTTGATATGAGACATTTTGATGTTCAGTTAATAGGCGGGATGGTTTTAAATGACTGTCAAATTGCTGAAATGAAAACTGGAGAAGGAAAGACTCTTGTCGCAACATTACCTTGTTATTTAAATGCTCTTACAGGAAAAGGAGTTCATGTTGTTACTGTAAATGATTATTTAGCTAGAAGAGATGCAGAGTGGATGGGACAAGTTCATCGTTTTTTAGGTTTATCCGTTGGTTTGATTCAGCAAGATATGAATCCAGTTGAGAGAAAGAAAAATTATGATTGTGATATAACTTATGCCACAAATTCAGAATTAGGATTTGATTATTTAAGAGATAATATGGCTACTGATATTAGTGAGGTAGTTCAAAGGAAATTTAATTACTGCGTAATTGATGAGGTTGATTCAATATTAATTGATGAAGCAAGAACGCCTTTAATCATCTCTGGCCAAGTTGAAAGACCACAAGAAAAATATCAAAAAGCTGCAGAATTATCTCTGGCCTTAGTCAAAGCAAAAGAATTAAGTAAAGATGGTATTGATCCAGAAGGGGATTATGAAGTTGATGAAAAGCAGAGAAGTTGTATATTAACTGATCAGGGTTTTGCAAAATGTGAAGAGTATTTGGGAGTTAATGATTTATATAATCCGCAAGATCCTTGGGCGCACTACATAACAAACGCTTTAAAAGCCAAAGAATTATTTATTAAAGATGTAAATTATATTATTAAGAATGATGAGGCTGTAATAGTGGACGAATTTACTGGTAGGGTAATGCCTGGAAGGCGTTGGAGCGATGGACAACATCAGGCAATAGAAGCAAAAGAGAATCTTAAAATTCAGCCTGAGACTCAAACATTAGCATCTATAACTTATCAGAATTTTTTCCTTCTATATCCCGGTTTAGCAGGAATGACTGGAACTGCAAAAACTGAGGAGGTTGAATTTGAAAAAACTTATAAATTAGAATCAACAGTTATCCCAACAAATCAAATAAGAAAGAGACAAGATTGGTCTGATCAAGTATTTAAGACAGAGATTGGTAAATGGAAAGCCGTTGCTAAAGAAACTGCACAAATTCATAAAGAAGGTAGACCTGTTTTAGTTGGTACAACAAGTGTTGAAAAAAGTGAATTACTAAGTTCACTTTTATCTGCTGAAAATATCCCACATAATTTGTTAAATGCTAAGCCAGAGAACGTTGAACGTGAGGCAGAAATTGTTGCTCAGGCAGGAAGAGCAGGTGCTGTTACTATTGCGACTAATATGGCTGGAAGGGGTACAGATATAATTCTTGGTGGTAATAGTGACTATATGTCAAGACTTAAATTAAAAGAACTTTTAATTCCTTTATTAGTCAAGCCAGATAATGAGCATAAGCCCCCAATACCTAAACAAAGAAATTCAAAATCTAAGGTTGGTTTTTCTGCAAAAGCTGCTTCAAATTTGAAAAAGAACATTTCAAATTCTTCAACAAGTCTTTTCCCTTGCAAATTAGATGAAGCAATTGAAAAGAAACTCTCTCTTTTATCTGATGAACTTGTTAAAAATTGGGGTGATAGGAAAATTTCTGTACTGGACCTTGATGACAGAATAGCTACAGCTGCAGAAAAAGCACCAACTGATGATAACTTGATAAAGCTTTTGAGAGAATCTTTATCAGATGTGAAAAAAGAATATGAAAAAGTTCTGATTCATGAAGAAGAAAAAGTAAGAGAGGCTGGCGGTTTACATGTTATTGGTACAGAGAGACATGAATCAAGAAGAGTGGATAATCAACTTCGAGGAAGAGCAGGAAGACAAGGTGATCTTGGAAGTACAAGATTCTTTTTATCTTTAGATGATAATTTATTAAGGATTTTTGGAGGTGATAGAGTAGCAAATTTAATGAATGCTTTTAGGGTTGATGAAGATATGCCTATTGAGTCAGGAATGCTTACTAGGTCGCTAGAAAGTGCTCAAAAGAAAGTTGAGACCTACTATTACGATATTAGAAAACAAGTTTTTGAATACGACGAGGTAATGAACAATCAAAGAAAAGCAGTTTATGGCGAAAGACTTAGAGTATTGAAAGGAATTGATTTAAAAAGACAAGTAATAGGATATGGAGAAAGGACAATGATTGAAATTGTTGATGCTTATATTAATCCTGATCTTCCTCCTGAAGAATGGAATATTGATCAATTAATTTCTAAAGTCAAGGAATTTATATATTTATTAGATGATCTTAAATCTGATGATATTAATTTATTGTCAATAGAAGAATTAAAAAACTATCTTCAAGAGCAGTTGCGCATAGCTTATGATTTAAAGGAATCACAAATAGAGAAGATTCGTCCAGGATTAATGAGAGAAGCTGAAAGATTTTTTATTTTGCAGCAAATCGATAATTTATGGCGAGAACATCTTCAAGCCATGGATTCCTTGAGGGAATCAGTAGGATTGAGAGGTTATGGTCAAAAAGATCCTTTAATAGAATACAAAAATGAAGGATATGATATGTTTCTCGAAATGATGACTAATATGAGGAGAAATGTTATTTATTCAATGTTTATGTTTCAACCTAAAACTGAAGTTAATGAAAATAATTAAGTAAAGATCTATTCATCTCCAAGAAATTCTATTATTTCTTTGTCTTTAAGATTTTGAGAATCACCGAGTTTAGAAATATCAATAGATTCTGAATTGGCTAAACATTGAAGAGTTTTTTGTAATTTGAGAATTTCATTTTCAAGAGAGTCTATTCTATCCATTAAATTTTTTATCACATTAGCTTCTGCATCAGGTAAGGCAGAGTGAGCTAATGGATTGACTTTGACCCCACTTTGATGAACTACCCTGCCAGGAACTCCAACAACAGTACTGTTCCCCTCTACATTTCGAACAACTACTGAGCCAGCGCCAATACGGGTATTAGATCCTACCGTGATGGATCCCAAGACTTTTGCGCCTGCTCCAACTACAACATTTTCCATTAAGGTTGGGTGTCTTTTGCCATGGCTTTTACCAGTACCACCTAATGTCACTCCCTGATAAAGCAAACAATTATTTCCTATCTCAGCTGTTTCACCAATTACAACGCCCATTCCATGGTCTATGAAAACTCTTTTTCCAATTTTTGCTCCAGGATGGATTTCAATACCTGTCGCTAATCTATTAAGATGACTGAGCAAACGGGGAATTAAAGGAACCTTTAATTGCCATAATTTATGAGTAAACCTATGTATAACTATTGATTGAAAGCCAGGGTAGCAAAGAAATATCTCTATTATTCCTCTTGCGGCAGGATCTCTCTCTTTGATAATTTCTATATCTGATTTAAAAGTTTTTAACATCTTGGTCTAATTAATAACACCTATTTCTTTTTTTAATTGATTTATTGTTTCGGTACTTAAATAATTTTTAGCACATATTATTTGAGGTAATCTCATTAACTGAGAACGATTTTTTAATAATGTGTTTTCTACAACTGATAAGCTAGGTCCATCACATACTACGTGATTGGAAGCCTTTAAAAGTGACAGTAATCTACTGTTATTGTCTGAAACTGCCGTCATAAGAATTAATTCACTACCGCGCATGCTGTGTATAATAACTTCTGCTGCTCTCAATAAACCAGGGCTTATGCTAACAATGCCTACACAACTTCCAGCATTAATTTCCTTGAGGATTTTTAATTCCTTTTGAAAGTCGCTCAAGTCAACTGCAACAGCTCGAACTCCATGTTGCTTAGCAACTTTTTCTAGAGGCTGTAGAAAATATCTGCTTGTGACAATCGTTCCATTATTTGAATTACTCAAAACTTTTTCTATTTCTTCCATAGGAACAACCTCTACTGGTACATTAACCGTTGTAGAAAGATCTTCTGCTATTAACATAGAAGCTCCAATATCCTCTCTAGGAGTGCTGACTATAATTCGAGAACCGCATTTAATACGCCAATCAATTTCATTGGTCAATATATCTCTAGTTTCTTGTAAAGTGCATCCAAGATTTATCAAGTTGTCAATAACCTTCTTTGCTTCTTGCTCAGGCGGTTTACTTATTTTATCTTTTGAGAAAACTGATTTTTTTAATTCTCTTTTAGTAAGATTATCTCTTACGTAGATACCTGATCCAGCTATTGCTTCAACAACCCCATCTATTTCTAGTTGTCTGTAAACTTTGCTTATAGTATTACGATGGAGCCCAGTCTGCATTGCAAGTTGCCTTGTACTGGGAAGACGGTGTCCTGGGGGATAATGTCTTGCAGCAATTGCAAAACAAATTTGATTATATAGTTGAGTAGAGGCTGGGATATCGCTTTCTTGTTGAATATGGAATCTCACTTTCTAGAACCTTGACTAATTTATTTTAACCATAGTGATACTTTAACATTCGTCATATTTTTTGATAATAATTGTTCACCCATCATCTTTTTTTATTAGCGGAGTTTTTCGAGGGCTCAAAAACATAATCATGTTTCTCCCTTCTCTTTTTGGTTTTTGTTGCACTTCTGATTGCTCTTCTAGATCATTAGCCATTTTCAAAAGAAGTGTTTCAGCTAAATTTGAGTGTTGAATTTCTCTACCCCTAAAAATGACAGTACATTTTACTTTATCTCCAGATTTTAAAAATTTAGTGGCTTGACCTATGCGTACATCATAATCATGCTTGTCAATTTTGTACCTCATTTTTACTTCTTTAACTTCTGTTTGATGGGATTTTTTTCTTGCTTCTTTAGCTTTCTTTTCTTGTTCAAATTTATATTTTCCATAATCCATTATTCTACAAACGGGAGGATTTGCTTTTTCGCTTACTAAAACTAAATCAAGTTCTCTTTGAGATGCTATTTCTAATGCTTTCAATCTATCTATGACACCTAATTGTTTCCCATCTGAATCAACAACTCTCAACTGAGGGTATTTTATTCGTTCATTTATATTTGGTAGCTCTCTTACGGGAGCTCGGCGGTCAAAGCGTGGGCGTGGGGGCATTCAGTTAATTTAATAATTTGATTGGATGATGAAAAAAATCTAATTTTATAATGTTAGCTTAAAAAAGACTCTATCTTAATTATTGCATCTTTTAGTAGGTTTTTGTTATCAAGCCAAAGGGGATTATTTTTATTACGAAACCAAGTTTTTTGTCTTTTTGCAAATTGGATCGTTTTTGTCGTAGTTAATTCAATCGCTTTGTCAATTGTTAAATTGTTTTTTAAAACATCTCTAGCTTCTCGATAACCAATAGTTTTTAATATTGGCAAATCAAATCCGTATCTAGAGATAAGATGGTTCGTCTCCTCAATAATCCCAGATAAAAACATATTTTTTGTTCTTTGTAAAATTCTTTCTTTTAAATTATCTCTATCTAATCCAAGCTCTAGTATTCTCCATTCAGGTGGTTTTTGAACTTTCAGAGTTGATAAAGGTTTACCTGTTACGTAGAAGACTTCTAAAGCTCTTATTGTTCTAATGTGGTCAGCAACATTAATTTTTTTTGTTGATAATGGATCACAATTTATTAATAATTCCCAACATTTTTTTTGACCAAGTTCTTCTAATTGTCTTCTCAAATTCTTTTGAGGAGGTACATCGGGCACAAAGAAACCTTTTATTATTGAGTTCATATATAATCCACTCCCTCCAACAAGAAAAGGAAAATTATCTTGTTTAATTTCTCTTTCTATTGATTTTTGAGCAATTTCTTGAAATTGTTTTACATTAATTGGGTGGATTGGCTCTTCAATATCTATTAAAAAATGCTTTATTTGTTGTTGTTGTGTTTTAGATGGCTTAGCGGTTCCAATATCCATAGACTTATAAATTTGTCTTGAATCGATATTGTGTATTCGAGTTTTAAAATATTCTGCAATTTCAATAGCTAATTCTGTTTTGCCACTTGCAGTAGGCCCAATTAAAATTATTACATGGGGAAGGTAAGAGGACATATGAATTTCTGAAGAAAAAAATATTAGCTATATAATTAAAGTGATTAAATTTTTCATTGACTTCGAGCCTTTACCTTATTGCGGTGTTAAGTTTAATAAAAGACCTTTTAAAAATAACATTTTAAAAGTTTAATATTTTTTTTTATATTAAATGAGTGAGGACAAAAGATCTAATAAAATCTCAAATGATTATGGCGCGGAACAGATTCAGGTTTTAGAAGGGTTAGAACCAGTTCGTAAACGTCCTGGAATGTATATAGGTTCTACAGGTCCTAGGGGGTTACATCATTTAGTATATGAGGTAGTCGATAACTCAGTTGATGAAGCACTCGCAGGACATTGTGATCACATAGAAATAGTTCTTCGAGCAGATGGTTCTGCTTTAATTTCTGATAATGGACGAGGGATTCCAACAGATATTCATCCAAGAACAGGGAAAAGTGCATTAGAAACTGTACTAACTGTTCTTCATGCAGGAGGTAAATTTGGAAGCGGAGGTTATAAAGTATCAGGGGGTTTGCACGGAGTAGGAATATCTGTAGTTAATGCTTTAAGCGAATGGGTCAATGTTACTGTCTATAGGGATGGTCAAGAATTTAATCAAAGATTTGAAAAAGGCGTATCGAAGGGTGAATTGCAAACTAAAAGGCAGAGTGGCAAACCATCTAAGAAAGGAACAACTATTTGCTTTAAACCCGACAAAACGATTTTTTCAGGAGGTATTGAATTTGAATATGCTCTTCTTTCTTCTAGGTTAAGAGAACTAGCTTATCTTAACGGTGGAGTAAAAATTGTTTTTAGAGATGAAAGAAATCAATTATCAGATGGCTCTTTTAAAGAGGAAATTTACTTATATCAAGGAGGTATTAAAGAATATGTTGAATACATGAATAGTGAAAAAGAGTCTATTCATCCTGAAATAATTTATGTTGATTCACAGAAAGAAAATGTATATGTTGAAGCAGCTTTGCAATGGTGTTCAGATGTATATTCAGATAATATTTTAGGCTTCGCAAATAATATTAGAACTATCGATGGAGGAACTCATATAGAAGGACTAAAGACAGTTCTGACAAGAACTTTCAACAACCTTGCAAAAAAGAGAGGTAAAAGAAAAGATATTGAAAAAAATTTAGCTGGCGAAAATATTAGAGAGGGCTTGACTGTCGTTTTGTCGGTAAAAGTGCCAGATCCCGAATTTGAAGGGCAAACAAAAACAAAATTAGGAAATACTGAAGTAAGAGGAATTGTGGATTCCCTGATTGGGGAGGCTCTCACAAAATATATGGAATTCAATCCTGGAATTTTGGACTTGATTCTTGAAAAAGCAATTCAATCATTTAATGCAGCAGAAGCTGCAAGAAGGGCTAGAGAATTAGTAAGAAGAAAAAGTGTTTTAGAAAGTTCGACCTTGCCTGGTAAATTAGCAGATTGTAGTTCTAGAGATCCCTCAGAATCAGAAATTTATATTGTTGAAGGAGATTCAGCTGGAGGTTCAGCAAAACAAGGAAGAGATAGAAATTTTCAAGCTATTTTGCCTCTCAGAGGAAAAATTCTTAATATTGAAAAGACTGACGATACTAAAATTTATAAAAATACAGAAATACAGTCATTAATAACAGCTTTAGGATTAGGAATTAAAGGAGAGGAGTTCGACGTAAGTAGTTTGAGATATCATAGAGTTGTAATTATGACTGATGCTGATGTTGACGGTGCTCATATAAGAACTTTATTATTAACATTTTTCTATAGATACCAGAGAGAACTTGTTGAGAAAGGCTTTATATATATTGCTTGTCCCCCTCTATATAAAGTAGAAAGAGGTAAGAGTCATAATTACTGTTATAACGAGAGCCAATTAAAGGATACAATTGAAAGTTTCGGAGAAAATGCAAATTATAATATCCAAAGATTTAAGGGATTAGGTGAGATGATGCCAAAACAATTATGGGAGACAACTATGAATCCTCAAACAAGGATGATGAAAAGGGTTGAAATCGAAGATGCACTTGAAGCTGACAGAATATTCAATATATTAATGGGCGATAAAGTTGCACCAAGAAGAGAATTTATTGAAACTCATAGTAGCAACTTAGATATGGCAACTTTAGATATATGATTAATAACCTCCTCAAGAATTTTTGCTTAATTACTTTTGCATTAATTGCTCCAATCACATTACCTGCTGGGGGGATCCAAAAAAATTTAAATCAAAATAAGTTTTCTCATAATACAAATGAAATTATATTGAATTCCAATACTTCTCTTTTTTCTTATCCTCAAAGTCAAGCTAAGGAATTATTAATTCTTGACATAGGTACAACTTTATCAGTATTACGTACCTGGAAAGTCAGCAAAAGTGATACATGGTTTAGGGTCGAATTAGCTTCTAATAAATTTTTAGATGATCCTAATAAAATTTTAAAAGGCTGGATAAAAATTTAAATTTTGAATTTTAGTTCAGTAGGTTTAATATTGCTTGGCAGTACTTTTGGATTAATACTAAGAATATATATAAACAATAATTTTAAAAAAAGTATAGGCTTTAATATTCAAAATACTTCAATAGTAAATTTTTTATCATCTTTTTTTTTAGGAATTTTAGTAGCATTAAATTTTGTTAATAACCAAATATTAGTGTTATTTTATAGCGGTTTTTTAGGATGTTTGGGTACATTTTCTTCCTTTATATATCAACTATTTATTCTATTTAAAAAGAGACAATTCCTAAGATTATTTTTCCACTATAACGAGGTAATAATCCTTTCTTTCCTTTTTTTTTATTTAGGTTATTTTCTTATTCAGTTTTTTTAAAGTGAAAATAAATAATTTTATCTATATTCTTTTTGCTGCCTACATAGCTACTTTTTTAAGATTAACTATAAACAATAACTTTATTATTTCAATAATTGGATCATTTATAGTTGGTTTTTTTATCAGTAAAAAATTAAATAAATCAAGTGAAAAAATTTTATTGAGTGGGTTTTTTTCTTGCTTTACATCATTTAGCGGATTTATATATTTTTTGTACAAAATTTTAGATCAAGGGGATTGGATAAAATTTATAATTTTTTTTCATTTAATCATTATCGTTAATTTATTTACAATGCTTTTCGGGTTCTGGATAAGTAGAAAAATTACTTAAATTTCATATAATAGTGTTGTTACTTTGAAAGGTATTATATTTATGAAAGAAAATAATTTGGAAACAGTTACATCCTTATCTTCAGATTTAAGTACAAGAGAAAATATTACTATTCAACTTGAGGAATTGCTCATCGCGGGAAATTATGATGAGGCAAAGTTACTTTTAGAGCCTTCTCAACCTGTTGATATTGCAGATGCTATTGGAAGCCTTCCATTAATACTGCAGGCATTAGCATTTCGGTTATTAAATAAAAATGAAGCAATTGAGGTTTATGAATATTTAGATCCAGTAGTTCAGCAAACTTTACTGGAAAGACTTCGTTCAGGAGAAGTTTTAGAAATTGTTGAAAAAATGTCTCCTGATGATAGGGTTCAACTTTTTGATGAGTTACCTGCAAAAGTTGTACGAAAATTTTTATCTGCTCTTAGTCCCGGGGAAAGGAAAGTAACAGCTGAATTACTTGGATACGAGCCTGAGACTGCTGGAAGATTAATGACAACTGAATTTATAGATCTTAAAGAAATGCAAACAGCATCTGAGGCTCTTTCTTTAGTTAGAAAAAGGGCTCCATTTACTGAGACTATCTATAGTTTATATGTTACTGATAAAGAAAGACATTTAACCGGTATTCTCTCTCTAAGAGATCTTGTAACTGCTGATCCTTCAAAGCCAATTGGGGATGTTATGACAAGAGATGTAGTTAATATCTCTACTAACACGAATCAAGAAGAGGTTGCTAGAGCAATACAAAGATATGATTTTTTAGCTCTTCCAGTGGTTGATAAAGAAAAAAGACTTGTTGGGATAGTAACTGTCGATGATTTAATTGATGTCATAGAACAAGAAGCAACGAGAGACATTTATGCAGCAGGGGCAGTGCAACCTGGAGATGAAGATGATTATTTCCAAAGTAGTTTGTTTACGATTGCTCGAAGAAGAATTTTATGGTTATTAATTTTGGTTTTTGCCAATGGTTTAACGACAAAAGTTATAGCTATGAATGATGAAATATTAAAAGAAATAGTTTTATTAGCTGCATTTATTCCATTACTTATAGGGACTGGAGGAAATGTTGGAGCTCAAAGCTCAACTGTTGTCATTAGAGGTTTAAGTACTCAAAAATTAAAGTATCTTGGTGCAATTAAGGCAGTAGTTAAGGAGGCAATAACAGGAGCTCTTTTAGGTGTTCTAATGATGCTTGTAGTATTCCCCTTTGCTTGGTGGCAAGGAGAAGGACCTTTAATAGCCTATGCGGTGGGGATAAGTTTAATATCCATCACAACTTTAGCTGCTACAGCAGGAGCTTTCCTTCCTTTGTTGTTTGACAGAATGAAATTGGATCCAGCCTTAATGTCCTCACCTTTTATTACAACTTTCACTGATATTGCTGGTGTATTTATTTATCTCAGTACAGCAAAATGGCTATTAAGCTCTTCAATAGTCTAAAATCACTAGGTATTTATTCTCATTTTTGTGAAATTGTGGATTTTTTTGTTTAACTTTACATTTCTTAATGGTATTGTTTACAAAACATCATTCAACTTTCATGTCTTCTGAAACAATAAGTGAAAATAAACTAGCGTCAATCTCAACTATAAAACCTAGTAATGATGTAGATCTTGTTCGATCATACTTGAGGGATATAGGAAGAGTTCCATTACTTTCGCATGAGCAAGAAATAACTCTAGGTCGACAGGTTCAAGAGTACATGGAAGTTGAGAGAGCCGAATTGGAAATTATCGAATTAACAGGAGATAAGCCCAGTGTTGATGAATTATCAAAAAAATTAAACTTATCTACTTCAATCATAAAAAGAAGATTGAGAGCAGGACAGAGAGCAAAAGAAAGAATGGTCGCAGCGAATTTAAGATTGGTAGTAAGTGTTGCAAAAAAATATACAAAAAGAAATATGGAACTTTTAGATTTGATTCAGGAGGGAACTATTGGACTGGTACGAGGAGTTGAAAAATTTGATCCTGCCAGAGGTTATAAGTTTTCAACATACGCTTACTGGTGGATTAGACAAGGTATTACAAGAGCAATAGCTGAAAAAAGTCGTGCGATAAGGTTACCAATTCATATAACTGAAATGTTGAATAAGTTAAAAAAAGGTCAAAGAGAGCTTAGTCAAGAAATGTCTAGAACTCCAACTGTAAGTGAACTTGCGAAATATGTAGAGCTTCCAGAAGATGACGTTAAAGATTTGATGTGTAAAGCTGGCCAGCCAGTTAGTCTTGAAACCAAAGTTGGTGATGGTGAAGATACTGTTTTATTAGATTTATTAGCAGGGGGTGAGGATTTGCCAGATGAACAAATTGAGATGGATTGTATGAGAGGTGATTTGCATTCTCTATTACATCAATTACCAGATTTGCAATGTAGAGTTTTAAGAATGAGATACGGAATGGATGGTGATGAGCCAATGTCTCTTACAGGTATTGGAAGGGTATTAGGGATAAGTAGAGATCGTGTAAGAAACCTAGAACGTGATGGGCTTAGAGGCTTGAGAAGACTAAGTGATAATGTAGAAGCTTATTTTGTTTCTTGAATAAATTCATTTATTAACTTATTTGTTTTTTTTGGTTCTTCATCATGAGGACAATGTCCAGCCCCATTAATAATATCTAATCTTTTAATATTTCTGAATTGTTTCTTCCACATTTTTGCTTCATTTAAAGATTCCCAAGGATCATTTTCTCCCCAAATTAATTGGATTGGGGCATCAACCTTATCGAAAAGGTCAGTAGCAAGATAGTCATCAAATAAGTTAATAAAACCACGAAAAGCTTCTTTAGAATTTTTTCTTTGAGAGGGTTGATAAAGTATTTCAATCAATTCTTTATCGATATTTTTTCTTGAAGGGTAAGCTTGTTCAAGTATTTTCTTTATGACTTTTGGATTAGCAGCTCTTGTAAAAAGCGTATTACTAATTACTCTTTGTCTGACTATCGTTTTAAGGACGGGTCTCATTAGATTCATTAATATATCATTTTTTTTTAAACGTTTATCATCCATAGTTCTTTGTGCACAATCAATCAAAATGATACCTTTGCAATTATTTTTGAGGATTTCAGCAGCTTTCAATGCAATAACACCACCAATTGAATTTCCTACCAAGTAAACAGGAGATTTTATTACCTCTGCACAAAATGCTGATATTTGATCACCCCATAAGTCAAATGAATATTTAATTGAGTTTTCTTGATCAGGTTCGTAATTTAATAAAGCACAAGGTTGACTGCTTTTCCCAAATCCTAATAAGTCAATTGCATAGCATTTAGAAAATTGACCAAGAAAATCTTGATTATGTCTCCAGTGGTTTTTTGATGCTCCAAATCCATGAATTAATAAAATTTTAATATTTTTTTCAGAAGTGGATTCTTTAGATAAAGACCAAGAAATTTCCCAATTTTTCCACTTCCAAGTTTCAGATTTATTGAAAGACACTATTAATATGCTTTTGATTAAACTTTAATTCAAAAAAAAATTATTTGTTTTTATTAAATTATTCTTATTTAAGATAAAGTGTTGATTTTATGAAAAAGAATAAGGTCATATGTATTGGAGAGGCTTTAATTGACAGGATTAAAAATAAGTCAAAAAAAGGATATACAGATTTTTTGGGTGGTGCGCCGGCTAATGTTGCTTTTGCATTAAGAAAATTAAAAATAGATTCAACATTTATAGGAAGTTTGGGTAGAGATGACTATGGCAAAGAGTTTATAATGCAATTTAATGAACTGGACGTTAACTTAGATTTCTTGCAATTAGATAATGATTCATCTACTCGTGTGGTTAATGTAGATAGAGATCAATTTGGAAATCGTTTTTTTTCAGGCTTTGAGAAAAGTTCTCATTCATGCTTTGCAGACGAAGTTCTTAGTAAGAAATTAATTGAACAAGAAATTTTAAATTTGGATAAATTTTTTTTAGAAACAAAATATTTGGTCACAGGAACGATCTTATTATCATCTCCAATATCAGCAGAGACTATTATTTTTCTTATTGAACAAGCTAAAAAATTTGAAGTCAAAATAGTTATTGATTTGAATTGGAGAGAGGTCTTTTGGGATCATTCAAATTTTTCATCAGAAATTAGTAAAGCAGCGCGAGTTAATTTAATCAAGAAATTTCTAAATTATGCAAATGTTTTAAAACTTGCTAAGGAAGAAGCAACTTTATTTTTTGAGGATGAAAATCCCTTACTAATATCTCAACAATTGTCTAATAGACCAGATGTAATAATAACTGATGGAGAAAATCCTGTTTCATGGTACATCAATGGATTACAGGGAATTACCGAAACTCCTACTTCACAAAAAATTATTGATACAACTGGCGCAGGCGATGCTTTTCTGGCTGGCTTTATTTCAAAATTAATTTCTTGTGACTATCCTGCTAATAAATTAGATATAGAAGATTGCATTAAGTTTGCAGGCGTATGTGGATTTTTAACTTGTCTTGGTGAAGGCGCCATAGAGCAACAGCCGTCTTATGAAAAGGTTAATAAATTTTTGGGGTCTCTTATTTCGTAATTTCTTCCGTAATTTTTTGCGTAACTAATATCTATTTTCCAGAAATTATCAATAACTGGTTCTATTAATTCTGGCCATTCAATAACTAAAATAGCTTGTCTTTGTATTGCCTCTTCTTCTTCTGAAAAAAAAACTTCTTTTGCTGAAGAGACATCTTTTAACCTGTATAAATCAAGGTGAATTAGTGGAATTCTTCCGGAGTTGTAGTGATGCGATAAAGCAAATGTAGGACTTGTAATCTCCTCAGAGATTGATAAGCCTTTAGCAATCCCTTGAACAAATGAAGTTTTCCCAGCACCAATTGGACCCTTTAATAAAACAATTGATTGGGGATTTAATTTGTTTGAGATTTTTTTTCCTAAATTTAAAGTCTCTTTTAAATTTTCAACAAACACAAAATTACACAAAAATCATTTATAGTTTAATAGGAAAAAGTATTTACTAGATATGGTCATCGCAAATTCAGTTAAGACCTCTACACCTAATCATGTTATTGCTGATATATCGTTAGCAAATTTTGGTCGTAAAGAAATTAAAATCGCTGAAACCGAAATGCCTGGATTAATGGCACTTAGAGAAAAATATCAATCTGAAAAACCATTAAAAGGTGCAAAAATAGCTGGAAGTCTTCACATGACTATTCAGACAGCAGTCTTAATAGAAACTCTTGTTGATCTTGGTGCAGTTGTTAAATGGGCTTCATGCAATATTTTTTCAACTCAAGATCATGCAGCTGCAGCTATTGCAGAAAAAGGAATTTCTGTATTTGCAAAAAAAGGTGAGTCTCTTGACGAATATTGGCAATATACCCACTATATCCTTGATTGGGGTTCAGACTCTCCAAATATGATTCTTGATGATGGGGGAGATGCAACTGGCTTATTGATACTCGGTAGTAAAGCAGAAAAAGATTTATCTGTTTTAGATAATCCTGGTAATGAAGAAGAAATTGCTTTATTTAATTCTATTAAGTCTAAGTTAAAAAATGATAATGACTTCTACTCTAGAATTAAGAGTAATATCATCGGCGTCACTGAAGAAACTACTACTGGAGTAGCAAGACTTTATCAATTGCAGAAGCAAAATGCTTTACCTTTCCCTGCTATCAACGTTAATGATTCAGTAACCAAGAGCAAATTTGACAATTTATACGGATGTAGAGAATCTCTAGTTGACAGCATTAAGCGTGCCACTGATGTGATGATTGCTGGGAAGGTCGCTTTAGTAATGGGTTTTGGAGATGTAGGTAAAGGTTCAGCTCAGTCTCTGAGAGGACTTGGTGCAATTGTTAAGGTTGCTGAAGTTGATCCAATTTGTGCTCTTCAAGCGACAATGGAAGGTTTTAGCGTTGTTAGATTAGATGATGTTGTGGAAAATATAGATATCTTTGTCACAGCAACTGGCAACTATCAGGTAATAACAAACGAAAATCTTGTCAAGATGAAAGATGAAGCCATCGTTTGTAATATCGGCCATTTCGATAATGAAATTGACGTTGCTTCATTGAAAGATTATCCATGGGAAAATATTAAGCCGCAGGTTGATCACATAACTTTACCTAGTGGTAATAAAATAATTCTTTTAGCTGAAGGTAGATTAGTTAACTTAGGTTGTGCTACTGGACATCCAAGTTTTGTTATGAGTAATTCTTTTACTAATCAAGTACTAGCTCAAATTGAACTTTTCAATAAATCAGAGCAATATGCAAAAGAGGTATATGTTCTACCAAAACATTTAGATGAAATGGTAGCAAGATTACATCTTGATAAAATTGGTGCAAAATTGACAAAATTAACTAAAGAACAGGCTAATTATATTAATGTCTCTGTTGATGGGCCTTATAAACCAGAGTTTTATAGATACTAAGTTTGAGTCTAATTTTTGTAAACTTTATTACTTCAATTCCCGATTATATCAGTCTGGCTGTTGAAAAGAATACAACAATTGCATACCTCACTATTTGTTTGGCTATGTTTTTGGAAAATCTAATACCACCTATACCTTCGGAAATCATAATGCCATTGGGAGGCTTTTTTGTTTATCAACAAAAATTAAATTTCTATATTTTAGTTTTTTGGGGATTAATCGGGACCATTTTAGGATCATTGCCTTGGTATTATTTAGGTAGATTAGTAAATGAAAAAAGACTTTCAAGTTTTCTTGATAAAAAAGGAAAATATCTGGGTATTTCTTCTAACGATTTAAGTAAAAGTAAAAGGTGGTTTGATAAATACGGAGTTTCCTTAGTATTTTGGGGGCGATTAGTACCAGGTATAAGAACTTTAATTTCAGTTCCAGCTGGCATAGAACTTATGCCATTACGAAAATTCATGATTTGGACTACATTTGGGAGCTTGATATGGGTAGCACTTCTCACTTATGCAGGTTATTTATTTGGTGAAAATTATCCAATTATTGAAACTTACTTAGATCAAATCAAATATGTTGTAAAGCCTATATTAATTTCAATTTTCTTATATTTTTTTATCAGAATGCTTATTAGATTTTTAAAAAAAAATAGAACTTAAAAAGGTATTTCACTAGAGTTAGTACTATTAGAATATTGGTTATTATCGGAATCTTTTCGGGAGCCTAATAAGTTTAATCTATCTACCCTAACAACTGGTTTGTATCTATCTTCTCCTGTATTTTTATCTTTCCAACTATCAATTTTAAAGCTTCCTGTGATTCCAATTAAAGACCCTTTTTTAACGTAATCTGCGGCTATTTGTGCTTGCTTACCCCATATTTCTAAATTAAACCAGTCTGGCTCTTCATCTCTGCTTCTTCTATTAACTGCAAGTGTGAAATTGGCAACGATACTACCAGATTCAAAATATCTGACATCTGGTTCTCTTCCTGCTCTGCCAACAAGGTTGATAGTGTTAATTTCCATAATTTTTTTTTTTTTAATACTAGTCATATTTACAGGTTCTGCTCAAAGTTTTAAGTGCTATTCATAACTAAATGACGGAATTCTGAGAGCTTACCAAAAAATAGATATATTATTTATAAAAAGAATTCTAATTGTGATTTTTAACAGATTTAAATTTTCTAGAGATATTGGCATAGATTTGGGAACGGCCAATACTCTTATACACGTATCAGGTAAGGGCGTTGTTTTACAAGAACCTTCTGTTGTAGCTATGGATTTAGAAGAAGGAATTCCATTAGCTGTTGGTAAAGAAGCAAAATTAATGCTTGGAAGGACCCCAGGCAATATAAGAGCCGTAAGACCATTAAGAGATGGGGTTATCGCAGATTTTGATGCAGCAGAGCAAATGATAAAAACATTTATTCAAAAATGTAACGAAGGAAAGGGGATAGTAGCTCCAAGAATAGTGATTGGTATCCCGAGTGGAGTTACTAGTGTTGAGCGAAGAGCAGTAAGAGAAGCTGGATTAGCCGGAGCTCGAGAAGTTCACTTAATTGATGAACCTGTTGCAGCAGCAATAGGAGCATCATTACCAGTAACTGAGCCAATTGGAACTATGATTGTAGATATTGGTGGAGGTACTACTGAGGTTGCAGTATTAAGTTTGGGTGGAACTGTATTGAGTGAATCTGTTCGAATAGCTGGTGATGAAATAAATGAGTCAATCGCGGTATATCTTAAAAAAGTTCATAATTTAGTTGTTGGAGAGAGAACTGCAGAAGATATTAAAATTAAAATTGGATCCGCATTTCCAGATGATGATTTTGATAAAACTACTTTAGAGGTTAGAGGTTTACATCTTTTATCTGGTCTGCCGAGGTCAGTCACTTTGACATCTGGAGAAATCAGAGAAGCCATGGCTGAAACACTTAGCAAAATTGTGGAAGCTGTAAAAAGAACTTTAGAGCGAACCCCCCCCGAACTTGCTGCAGATATTGTTGACAGGGGGATTATGCTCGCAGGAGGTGGAGCTTTAGTGAGGGGCATTAATGATTTATTGAGCGATGAAACGGGAATTTTTACTCATATAGCTGAAAACCCTCTGCTTTGTGTAGTTAATGGTTGTGGAGAGGTTCTTGATGATTTTAAAAAACTGAAACGAGTTGTGGACACTCCTGACTTTATAAGGAATGCCATAAGAGATTAATATTATGTTTAATATCCGACGAATTTCTACTAGTCGTTGGTGGCATAAAAAAAAAAGTTGGGTTTTTTTTGCAATTTTTTTATTTTTAGTATTTGTAAGAATATCAAAAGGATCTCTTTATAAGGATTTTTATTATTTTATTTCAAAACCCTTTTGGCCCGGTCAATTTCAAAAAGAAATAATCCTTAAGAGCTTAGACCAAGAATCTTTTATAAAGTTAAATCTTCTTAAAAAGGATAATAAAAGATTACGGGAAATCTTATCCCTTCAAAAATCATCAAATATTGATTATATTTCAGCTGCAGTTATTTCGAGAAAAACAGGTAGTTGGTGGAGACAAATAATTTTAAACAAAGGTTTAAAGGATGGAGTAGAAATTGGTAGTATTGTTCTTGGTCCGGGTGGATTATTAGGAAGAATCACTAATATTTCTTTATTCACTTCCTCGGTAACATTAATAACTTCTCCAGAAAGTAAGTTAGGTGTTTGGGTGGATAGAATTCAAATTAATGGATTACTTGTCGGTTTAGGAGATGATTATCCTAGCTTAATTATTTATTCAAAAGATGCTGATATTAAAGTAGGAGATTTTGTAACATCATCTCCTGCTAGTACGTTATTACCTCCAAATATTCCTATTGGTATCGTCCATTCTGTAGATGAGACATTGAAATCAAAAAAAACGGCAAAAATTTCACTTTTGGCAAAACCTCACTTGATTGATTGGGTACAAATTTTGAAACTAAATATTTAATGAATAAATTTTTTATAAAAAAATTATCAATAATTAGTTTTATTTTTATCCCAATTATTTTTTTGTGGCACCCTAATTGGCTTGGATTTTTAGGAGTTCAGCCATACTGGCCGTTATTTTGGTTATTACCTTGGTCAATGATTAATGGATCAATCAATGGATTAATATTTGGCTTATTTTTAGGTTTAATTTTAGACTCTATAACTTTAGATAGTAATTTCACCCAAATACCAGGTTTAATTTTTTGTGGATTTTTGTTTGGAAGAATTAAATTACATAATGATATTTTGGTGGAACATTTTAGGTATGGTTTGATTTGTTCTTTTGGAAGTTTTTTATGCGGGACTTTTCATTTTTTACAAATTTTGTTAATAAATTATTCAGATAGTAATTCTTTAATGTTTATTCCTGGTGTAAAAAACATTTTGGCTGAAGTTTTTTTGACAGGTTTTTTTGCTCCTTTTATATGCTCCCAACTTTTAAGAATGTTTAAATTTTCAAGAAGAAAACCGCAGAAATAAATTTCGGCAAGAACTAAAACTTGTTTAAAAAATTTAAATCTTCAAATTATTTTAAATTTTTTTAAACATACAGAATATCTCTTTGAGGGTTCGTAATGTTATATTTTTAATTGTTAGAATGAAAATTCAATGCAATAGTTTTTGCTTTGAAATATCGAGAAATCTTTTTTAACTATGTCAAAGGCGAGAATTTTAGTTGTTGATGATGAACCAGCAGTTTTGAAGGTATTAGTTACGAGGCTTCAACTTGCTGGATATCAAGTTTATTCCGCCACTAACGGAGAAGAAGCTCTTGAGTCTTTTCAGAGGGATTCTCCAGACTTAATAGTTCTCGATGTTATGCTTCCAAAAATGGATGGATTTGCTGTTTGTAGAAGAATTAGAGCTGAATCAGTCGTACCAATAATATTCTTAACTGCTTTAGAAGCTATTTCAGAGAGAGTCGCAGGTTTGGATTTAGGGGCTGATGATTATTTATCAAAACCGTTTAGCCCAAAAGAGCTAGAGGCAAGAATAGCTACTATTTTGCGAAGAATGGGCCCAACTGTATCGGTTACTGAAACTAAAGAAGTTCCTTCAGGCAAAGGAGTTATGAAATTTGGAAGTCTAGTTGTTGATACTAATCGCAGACAAGTTTCTAGAGCAGGGGATAGAATAAGCTTAACTTATACTGAATTTAGCCTTCTAGAATTATTATTTGACGAGCCTGGTAAGGTTGTCCCGCGAGCAGAAATATTAGAACAACTATGGGGATATCCTCCTCGAAGAGCTGCAGATTTACGAGTTGTAGATGTATATGTAGCTAGATTAAGAGGTAAATTGGAACCAGATCCAAGAAATCCAGAATTAATTTTAACTGTTAGAGGAATTGGTTACGCATCCCAAAGAGTTGGCGAAACAGCAACATCTTTGGCAAGTTGAGCCACATTCTGATAATTTTATTAAATAAAATATTAAAATAAATTTTGTCTGAAATAAAAGAAGCTCGTTTAAAAAAAGCTAATACACTCTCTAGTAAAGGATTTGCTTCTTACGCACAGAGTTTTAGAGTTTCACATACTACTAAATTTCTTATTCAAAAATTTGATTATTTAGAAAATGGTCAAGAGGAAGAATTCAGTGTTTCTCTAGCTGGTAGAGTAATGGCAAAAAGGGTAATGGGTAAAATTGCCTTTTTCACGATAAGTGATCAAGAAGATCAGATTCAGCTTTATATAGATAAAAGGATTATTAATTTAAATTTAGAAAAACAAAAATTATTGTCTTTTGAAGATATCAAGGAATTGGTAGATATTGGCGATTGGATCGGCGTTTATGGAACTATTAAAAAAACTAATAAAGGTGAGCTTTCAATTAAAGTAGAAAAATGGGAAATGTTATCTAAATCATTACAACCATTACCAGATAAATGGCATGGATTGTCTGATATTGAAAAAAGATATAGACAACGTTATCTAGATTTAATAGTGAATCCTTACTCTAAAAATGTATTTAAAACTAGAGCAAAATGTATAAGCTTTATAAGAAAATGGTTAGATAATAGAAATTTTTTAGAGATAGAGACTCCAATTCTGCAATCAGAGGCTGGTGGTGCTGAAGCAAGACCATTTATTACTCATCACAATACATTAGATATTCCGCTGTATCTAAGAATAGCCACAGAATTACATTTAAAAAGAATGGTTGTTGGAGGATTTGAGAAAGTATATGAATTGGGGAGAATCTTTCGTAATGAGGGGATAAGCACAAGGCATAACCCAGAATTTACTTCAGTTGAAATTTATCAAGCTTTTTCTGACTATGTCGATATGATGAATTTAACAGAAGAATTGATTAAAGATATCGTATCTGATGCATGCGGGTCTTTAACTATAAATTATCAAAATAAAGAAATTGATTTTTCTAAACCTTGGTTAAGAATATCCATGAAAGATATTGTCAAAAAATTCACAGGGATTGATTTTGATTCTTTCAGTGGAGACTTTCAACTAGCAAAAAAAGCCGTTAAAAGTATAAATGTTGATTGCTCTAATAAAGTCAATACTTTGGGAAGACTTTTAAATGAGGTCTTCGAGCAAAAAGTAGAATCAAAACTTATCGAACCCACTTTTGTTATTGATTATCCTGTTGAAATTTCTCCTTTAGCTAGACCTCATCTTGATAATAAAGAAATGGTTCAAAGATTTGAATTATTCATTGTTGGTCGAGAGCTAGCAAATGCGTTTAGTGAGTTGATAGATCCAGTAGATCAAAGAGAAAGAATGCAATTACAGCAATCCCTTAGAGATGAAGGAGATCTTGAGGCGCACTGCATAGATGAAGATTTCTTGAATGCTTTAGAGATTGGCATGCCGCCGACTGGAGGGCTAGGAATAGGCATAGATAGGTTAATTATGTTAATTACTAATAGCGCATCAATTAGAGATGTAATCCCTTTCCCATTATTAAAACCAGAAATAACTTCAAAAAAAAATGAAAAATTACCCTTGAATGAAGTAAACTAGATAATTATTCCAATACGAAATTTTTTAAATGAGTGGTGAACGTGTTGGTTTCCGTTTCAAACATGCGGATGCAGTAGTAAAAAGAAATCCTCAAGGCCGATCAAGAAGAGGATGGGTTATTGAGCCAGTAGAGCAAACAACAAGTAGGGGTACAAAAATGCCTGCATACAAAATTCGCTGGAGAGATAGTGAGAGACCCGAAACTGTTTTACA
Source organism: Prochlorococcus sp. AG-347-L19 (assembly GCA_003278895.1). Lineage (GTDB taxonomy): Bacteria > Cyanobacteriota > Cyanobacteriia > PCC-6307 > Cyanobiaceae > Prochlorococcus_A. The sequence goes on along the minus strand of QCCO01000002.1, from coordinate 70,867 downwards.
GCATATGTTAATTGCAGATCCAGATCCCTCCCCACCTCCAAGTTCAGTTAGTTTAGATTCATAGTTTCAACATTTTTATCTTTTTAGTGCAGAGTTGATTTCTTTTTTTATACTTTTTTGTTTTTCATCTTGGCGTTTGTCATGTAATTTTTTTCCTTTGCCGACTCCAATAGTTAGTTTTATCCATGAGCCTTTTAAATAAAGAGATAATGGAACAATAGTCATTCCTTTTTTTTCAGTGTTAGATTTCATTCTTTTGATTTCTTTTTTATGAAGTAGCAACTTTCTATTTCTTAATGGATCATGATTAAAGAAAGACCCCACATTTTTATGTGGTGAAATGTGAACATTTAATAATAAGATCTCGCCATCTCTGAATGAACAGTACCCATCCCTTAAATTTGCTTTTCCGTTTCTAATGGACTTAACTTCAGTTCCTAAAAGCTCAATTCCAGCTTCGATTGTTTCAGATATTGCGTATTGAAATTTTGCATATCTATTCTCCGCTAGAAGTTTAAAATTATTTTCTTGATTAGTATTTCTTTTAACTTTGTTTGAATTTTTTGCCATTTTAGTTGTAAAAAATCTTTCTACTCTTAACAATTGCAATTAACCTTTCATTATGGCAATAATTTCTTCCAATATAGGCGATAATGACTTTTCTCTTCGTAAAAAAGAGCTTAGGCTAGTTGATTCAAAAATCATTCCAGAAGAAAAAATAAATAATAATCTAAATTTAGCGCGGCCTCTTACTTTAAAAGAATTTATTGGCCAAGAACAACTTAAATCTTCTTTAAAAATAGCTATAGATGCTTCAATTTTGAGAAAAGAACCTTTGGAGCACACTCTTTTATACGGACAGCCTGGTTTAGGTAAGACAACTCTTGCTTTTTTGATAGCTAATGAATTGCATACAAAATGCAGGATAGCGACTGCACCAGCAATTGAAAGACCTAGAGATATTGTAGGGTTACTTCTTGGATTAAAAGAAGGTGAAGTTTTATTTATCGATGAAATACATCGCCTAAATAGGTTAACTGAAGAGTTGTTATATTCTGCAATGGAAGATTTTAGACTCGACTTGACTATGGGAGCTAATAGAGGAGCCCGTTGCAAAACAATTAATCTTCCTAGGTTTACTCTAATTGGTGCAACAACTAAATTAACCTCTATAAGTGCACCTCTAAGGGATAGATTTGGTATTTCTCAGAAAATTGAATTTTATACATATGATGAGTTAAAACAAATAATTGTTAATTTCTCTCGATTAATCAAACTCAATTTAGATGATGATGCATCTTATGATTTAGCAAAGGTATCTCGAGGGACTCCAAGAATTGCTTTAAGATTATTAAAACGAGTTAGAGATTATGCTCAGGTTGTTAAGAAAACTAATAAGATTTCCGTGAATTTAATAAAAAAAGCTTTAAATTCCTACCAAATAGACGAAAAGGGGTTGGATTCTTTAGATAGGCACTATTTATCGTTTCTTAACCAAAACAATAATATTCCAACAGGCCTTCATTCAATTGCAGCTGGCTTGGGTGATGATTCTTCAATGTTAGAATTTATAGTTGAGCCATATCTTATCAAAATTGGTTTCCTCACGAGAACTCCTAGAGGAAGATTGCTTACCCCTTTAGGAAAACAGTACATTGATTCAAAAAATGATATCTTTTAAAAAAGTTAAGGTTTGTTTTTTATTAATTATTGTTTTTTTGAATATTTTTTATATTGAACCATGCTACTCATTGCCTTTGAGAAAGGATTTGTTTAAAAATGCATTAGATCTAACTTCAGGCGGAAACTTTAATCTCGCTTTAAAAGAATGGAATCAATATCTTGATACTTATCCAGATGATGCTGCAGGTTTGAGCAATAGAGGTAATGTAAGACTTGTTTTAGGAGATGCAAAGGGATCAATAGATGACCAAAATAAGGCAATAAGTTTGAATCCTAGTGAAATAGATCCTTACATTAACAGGGGGATAGCCGAGGAAGCATTGAGTCAATGGTCGCAAGCTAAAAAAGATTATATGTTCGTTATTTCGCAAGATAGTAAAAATTTCTCTGCTTTATATAATTTGGCTAATGTAGAAGGCTCTACATTAAATTGGGAAAAAGCAAGAGATTTATTTTCAAAAGCTTCTTTATACAATCCTGGATTCGCAATGGCTAGGTCAAGCAAAGCTTTAGCAGATTTCCAGTTGGGGAATATTGATGAATCTGAAAAAGAATTAAAAAAATTAATTAGACGTTATCCAACTTTTGCAGATGCTAGGGCAGCTTTAACAGCTTTGAATTGGTCCAAGGGTGAATTTGGTAAGGCAGAAAGTAATTGGATAGCGGTAACTGAATTAGATCCTAGATATAGTGATGAAGAATGGTTAAAAAAAGTAAGAAGATGGCCTCCACAACCAATTAAAGATTTAATGAACTTTATCGATTTAAAATAAGTCAATGAATAGAGATCAGTTTTATAAAAAAGTTGATTCGTTTAATGATGAATTAATTAACTTAAGAAGACATATTCATGCACATCCGGAATTAAGTGGACTTGAAAATCAAACAGCAATTTTGATAAGTGGTTTTTTAAAAAATATTGGTTGGAAAGTTAGAGAATCTATAGGCAGGACTGGAGTTATAGCTGATTTTGGGCCATTAGATAAAGGCATTATAGGTTTAAGAGTGGATATGGATGCTTTGCCAATATTTGAGGAAACTAAATTAAGTTTTTCTTCAAAAGTAGATGGTGTCATGCACGCCTGTGGACACGATTTACACATATCAATTGGATTGGGAGTAGCAAAAATTATTAGGGATTTAAAACTAAACTTTGGTATTCGGATAATTTTTCAGCCCGCTGAAGAAATTGCGAGTGGAGCTAGATGGATGATTGAGGACGGTGCAACTAATGGTTTAACCCATATTTTGGGAGTTCATGTCTACCCGGACTTATGTGTAGGGACTATTGGCATTAAAGAGGGAAGTTTAACTGCAGCTGCTGGAGAACTGAAGGTAGAGATTCAAGGAAAATCAGGCCATGGTGCCCGACCTCATGAAGGAGTTGATGCTATTTGGGTGGCATCCAAAGTTATCTCAGGAATTCAAGAATCAATAACACGAAAGTTAGATCCTTTAGATCCTATAGTAATAACTTTTGGGAAAATAAATGGTGGAAATGCATTCAATGTTCTTGCAGAAAAGGTTACTTTAATTGGTACGGTTAGATGCACTAATCGTAAGGTATTTAAGGATATTGGTAATTGGCTAAATGCAAATATTACTTCTTTAGCTAATGGTTGCGGAGCTGATGCAAAAGTAATATTTAGAGAAATCACTCCAGCAGTTAATAATAATTCTGAAATTAATAGAGTCATCAGAGATTCGGGAATTAAGGTTTTGGGTCAAAAAAATGTTATCGAATTACAAAAACCATCATTAGGAGCTGAAGATTTCGCTGAATTCTTAAATGAGATTCCAGGAGCAATGTTTAGGCTTGGCGTTTCTTCTTCAAATGGATGTGCTCCTCTTCATAGTTCTAAATTTGACCCAGACGAAAGAGCTATTGCTGTTGGAATTAAAGTGATAACAGAATCCATAGTAAAATTAAGCAATGAAAATATTAATACAATTGGTAAATGAAAATTAATAAAAGATTTATTTTATCTTTTGTGGCTCCTTCCATGATTCTCATATCTGTTATCGGATTAATTTTTAGGGAGAATTCTAGGAAGATTTTTTATTTGCCAATTGGCTTAATGGGGATTGCAATTATTTTAGAGAGGGGAATAAATAGACAATTGGATAGGAGGAATATTTTAAAAAAGATAAAGGCTTACAAAAAAGTTAAATAAAATTACCTTATTTAACTTTTACGAAACATGAGATGACTATTTTTTAGAAAAGCGCTATTAATAAGTTTAAGACTAGGGGTGCTAGGAAATTTAACTTAGCTGAGATCATACCCTTTGAACCTGAATCCTTAATCTTGATGCAGGGAAGTGGAGATTTGATCAAACTTTAGTAATAACTCTTTTTAAAAATTTGTAAATTATGAGAAGTTCTTGGATTAAGCCTCGCCTTGGAAAAGAAAATGTAACTCAGATTAACTTTGCGAGAAACGGACATATCACTGAAGAAATGGATTTTGTTGCTAAAAAAGAGAATCTTCCTTCTTCTTTAATCATGGAAGAAGTGGCAAGAGGAAGATTAATTATTCCAGCTAATATTAATCATTTGAATCTTGAGCCAATGTCTATTGGTATTGCTTCAAGATGCAAAGTTAATGCTAATATTGGTGCCTCTCCTAATGCAAGTGATATCAATGAAGAAGTAGAGAAGCTAAAACTAGCAGTTAGATATGGGGCTGATACGGTTATGGATCTTTCTACAGGAGGAGTAAATTTAGATGAAGTACGGCAAGCAATTATTCACGAGTCTACTGTTCCAATAGGAACAGTTCCTGTTTATCAAGCTTTAGAAAGTGTGCATGGTTCAATAGATAGACTAACTGAAGACGATTTTCTTCACATTATTGAAAAACATTGTAAGCAGGGCGTAGATTATCAAACTATTCATGCTGGGCTATTAATAGAGCATTTGCCGAAAGTAAAAGGAAGAATTACTGGAATTGTAAGTAGGGGAGGAGGAATTTTAGCTCAATGGATGTTACATCATTTCAAGCAAAATCCTCTTTACACACGATTTGATGATATTTGTGAGATTTTTAAGAAATATGATTGTACTTTTTCTCTAGGAGATTCATTAAGGCCTGGATGTTTACATGATGCTTCTGATGATGCTCAGTTAGCTGAATTAAAGACCCTAGGCGAGCTTACTCGAAGAGCATGGGAACATAATGTTCAAGTAATGGTTGAGGGTCCTGGTCATGTACCTATGGACCAAATTGAGTTTAATGTAAGAAAGCAAATGGAAGAATGTTCAGAGGCCCCATTTTATGTACTTGGTCCATTAGTGACAGACATATCTCCTGGATATGATCATATATCAAGTGCTATTGGGGCCGCGATGGCAGGGTGGTATGGAACTTCTATGTTATGTTATGTAACCCCAAAAGAACATCTAGGTCTACCAAATGCAGAAGATGTGAGAGAAGGCTTAATTGCTTATAAAATAGCTGCTCATGCTGCTGATATAGCAAGACATAGAGCAGGAGCACGTGATCGAGATGATGAACTTAGTCATGCGAGGTATAACTTTGATTGGAATAAACAATTCGAACTTTCATTAGATCCGGAAAGGGCAAAGCAGTATCATGATGAAACATTACCTGAAGAAATCTTTAAAAAGGCCGAGTTTTGTTCAATGTGTGGTCCTAAACATTGTCCAATGAATTCAAAGATTTCTGATGAATCTCTAGATCAGTTAAAAGATAAACTTGAAGAATGTAATACTTCAGCTTAGTGATTAGTTAGTGGTTATAAAATTTCCTTTGTCTTATTAACTACGTTTTCGACTGTAAATCCAAAATTTTTCATACATTCTCCACCAGGGGCTGATGCACCAAAACTATCCATAGTAATACAAATTCCTTCAAAACCTGTATATTTGTGCCAACCAAATGAATGGGCAGCTTCTACTACTACTCTCTTTTTCACGCTACTAGGTAAAACACTTTCTTTGTAAGATTCTTCTTGCTCTTCAAAAAGTTCTATACAAGGCATAGAAACAACTCTAACTTTTTTACCTAAGCTTGAGATTTGCTTACTTGCTTCAATGCAAAGATTCAGTTCGCTTCCAGTACCAATAAATATTAGATCTGGTGTTCCCTCGCAATCGGAAACTACATATCCACCTAGAGCAACTTTTTCGATCGAAGTGTTTTCTTGATTTGGCATACCTTGTCTACTTAAACATAGGGCAGAAGGTCTTTTTCGATTTTGAATAGCAAGCTTATAAGCTCCACTTGTCTCGTTTCCATCTCCTGGTCTGAAAACTAGCATGTTAGGCATGGCACGAAGAGAAGGGATAGTTTCGATAGGTTGATGTGTTGGACCGTCTTCTCCTACCCCAATTGAATCATGGGTTAATACATAGATCACTCCTAATTCGCTGAGTGCTGAAAGCCTCATTGAGCCTCTCATATAATCGGCGAAAACAAGGAAAGTTCCACCATAAGGAATGAGACCACTATTATGATAGGCAATTCCATTAAGTACAGCTGCCATAGCGTGCTCTCGTACACCAAAATGTAAATATCTTTTTTCAGGACTATGAGGCTGGAATGATCCAGTTTCTCCCTTGATATCTGTGTAGTTAGAGTGTGTCAAATCTGCAGATCCACCAATTAATTCTGGCAGGTTAGGTCCTAAAGCACCTAAACATATTTGTGAATGCTTTCTTGTGGCTAAACCTTTATCATCGGGTGTATAGGAAGGGAGATCTGAGTCCCAATTCTCAGGTAATTGGCCTTTTAACATTCTACTTAACTCAGCTCCTTCAGAGGGATATTTTTTTGAATATTCTTCAAATTTAGAATCCCATTCTTTCTCTAAATTTTCGCCTTTTTCTATTGATTTTCTAAAATGGGCATATACTTCATCCGGTATTTCAAATGGGGGATATTCCCAATTTAGAAACTCTCTAGTTAATGCAGCTTCTTCTTCTCCAACAGCTGCTCCATGAATACCAGCAGTATCTGATTTATTGGGCGAACCATACCCTATGGTCGTAGAAATTTTTATAATTGAAGGCTTATCAGTAATTAATTTTGCTTTTTCGATAGCTTCAGTTATTCCTTTGACATCATGATTTCCATCTTCAACATGTTGTACATGCCATCCATAAGCTTCGTATCTTTTTAAGACATCTTCGGTGAAAGAAACATCAGTTCGCCCATCAATTGTAATTTGATTGTCGTCATAGAGTGCAATTAATTTTCCAAGCTTAAGATGACCAGCTAGCGAGCAGGCCTCTGATGCAATACCCTCTTGATTACAGCCGTCACCCATTATTACGTAAGTATAGTGATCAACGATATTGCAATCAGGCTTATTAAATTTAGCTGCTAAGTGAGTTTCAGCTATTGCTAAACCAACTGCATTTGAAATGCCTGCTCCAAGAGGTCCTGCTGTAACTTCAACACCTTCAGTTTCGAATGTTTCTGGATGTCCAGGTGTTTTTGATCCCCATTGCCTAAATTCTTTAATATCTTCTATAGAAACTGATTTATATCCTGTCAAATGAAGCAAGGAATATAACAACATACAGCCATGACCAGCTGATAATACAAAACGGTCTCTATTGAACCATTTGGGGTTATTCGGGTTGTGATTAAGTATGTTTTGCCATAATGCATAACCCATAGGAGCGCATCCCATTGGTAATCCAGGATGTCCACTATTAGATTTATTTACTGCATCTACAGCAAGCATTCTTATACTATTTACACAAAGTGATTCTAATGAAACAGATGCAGCGACCATTGTTTTAAATTAAGTTAAGTGGGAAATACAGAATTGGTTGTCTTCAATTCATTTTGCTGAAAGCAAGGCAAACATTGTGACCACCAAAGCCGAAAGAATTAGAAAGAGCAACTCCTATTTGAGCTTCTCTTGCATTATTTGGTACATAATCAAGATCACATTCTGGATCTGGATTGACGTAGTTTATTGTAGGAGGGATAAAATTATGTGTCAAAGAAAGTATACAAGCTACAGCTTCTATACCTCCTGAGCCTCCTAAAAGATGACCTGTCATCGACTTAGTAGAGCTTACAGGAATGAGGTAAGATCTGTCTTTAAAAATTGATTTAATTGCAGAAGTTTCATTTTTGTCATTAGCTGATGTACTCGTTCCATGAGCATTTATGTAATCAATTTTTTCTAGGCTAAGACAAGCGTCTTCAATTGCTAATTTTATAGCTTGGGCGCCTCCAACCCCGCCTGGAGATGGAGCAGTAATATGATGAGCATCACATGTTGTTCCATATCCAACTATTTCTGCATAAATTTTCGCATTCCTTTTTTTTGCATTTTCTAAAGTTTCTAAAACAAGAATTCCAGATCCCTCTCCAATCACAAATCCATCTCTTTCTGCATCAAAAGGTCTGCTAGCAGTTTGAGGGCTGTCATTTCTGGAAGAAAGAGCTTTGGCACTGGCAAAACCAGCTACTCCAAGAGGCGTAATACTTGCTTCTGCTCCCCCACAGATCATTGCATCTGCTTTTCCGAGTTGGAGTAGTCTAAATGAATCACCAATTGCATTTGAACCGGCAGCGCAAGCGGTGGAAACTGAGGAACTTGGTCCTTTTGCACCCAAAGCGATTGCAGCTAATCCAGTTGCCATGTTTGGAATCATCATTGGGACTGTAAATGGACTTACTCTTTTAGGCCCTTTATGACTCAATATTTGAGCTTGACTTTCCATAGTTAGTAAGCCTCCAACACCAGAACCAATAATCACTCCAATTCTTGATGCATTATCTTCAGTAATTTCAAGTCCAGAATCATTAAAGGCTTGCTTTGCAGCAATAACTCCAAACTGGGCAAAACGATCCCATCTTTTGGATTCTTTAGCTTCAATAAAATTTTCAGATTGAAGATATTTTACTTCTGCAGCAAATTTGCAGGGATGCTGTCCAGGATCAAAGAGAGAAATATCTGAGACCCCATTAGTTCCTGTTTGAAGACCGACTAAATATTCATCAATGTTATTACCAATTGGTGTTACTGCTCCGATACCAGTAATAACTACTCGATGGAAATTTGGCATTCTTTATTAACCTTTTTTTTCTTCGATGAATTTTACTGCATCGCCAACAGTTGCGATTCCTTCAGCGGCTTCATCAGGAATTTCAATATCAAATGCTTCTTCAAGAGCCATCACTAGTTCAACAGTATCTAGAGAATCTGCACCTAAATCATTTTGGAAATTTGAATCTGGTTTTACTTCTCCTGCTTCAACGCTTAATTGTTCTGAAACAATAGAACAGACTTTTTCGAGGATTTCTTGTGACATAGTTTATGGAAATTACTAATTATCTATATGATTTTATGCCCTAGAGTTAACAAGAGTGAAGCATATCTTAATTTTTTTAATTTCTTTGTAAGACAATAGTATTATAAAACGAGGTTCAAAAGACAATTTTTCATGTCACACGCAGTTAAAATTTATGACACTTGCATTGGCTGTACCCAATGTGTAAGGGCTTGCCCTCTTGATGTTTTGGAAATGGTTCCTTGGGACGGTTGTAAAGCTGGTCAAATAGCTTCATCTCCTAGGACAGAAGATTGTGTAGGTTGCAAAAGATGTGAAACGGCATGTCCAACAGATTTCTTAAGTATTCGTGTTTATTTAGGAGATGAGACTTCCAGAAGTATGGGCTTAGCATATTAATTTTATTGTGCAGTTTTAAGAGAGTCCATGTTTTAATAAATACGCATTTTATTTCAATATAATTGAAAAAAAAATTCGTATGTGTGGAATAGTTGCTGTAACTGGATATAAAAAAGCCTTACCATTATTAATTAATGGTTTAGAAAAACTTGAATACAGAGGCTATGATTCTGCAGGTATTGCAATAATTAATTCCGAGACAAATTGTATTTCTTGTAATAAAGCAGAAGGAAAACTCAAGAATTTAATAAGTAATCTTAATGATCACAATATTCCTGGAACCGTAGGTATCGGCCATACCAGATGGGCAACTCATGGAAAGCCTGAGGTTAAAAACGCACATCCTCATACCGATAGTTCAGGAAAAATAGCAGTTGTTCAAAACGGTATTATTGAAAATTTCCAAGATTTAAAAAATAAATTAGAGGAAGAGGGCATTATTTTTAATTCTGATACAGATACCGAGGTAATTCCCCATTTAATCCAAAGAGAGTTAAATACATTAAGTAAACTTAATCTTGAGAATAATGGTTCAACATTATTAGTAGCTGTCAGGAATGTAATATCTGATCTAGAAGGATCTTATGCTTTAGCAGTTTTATGGTCTGGTGCTCCAACCTCTTTGGTTGTTGCAAGAAAACAAGCGCCCTTGATTATTGGTTTGGGTGAAGGAGAATTTATTTGTGCTAGTGATACTCCAGCTATTGCAAACTTTACAAATATTATTTTACCTATGGAGGATGAAGAAATAGCTTTATTAACTCCGCTTGGAATTGAAATATATGACTCAAGCAACGAGAGACAATATCGAAATCCAGTTTCTCTAAAAGTTTCAGAGCAAATAATGGATAAGATGAACTTCAAACACTACATGTTAAAAGAGATATATGATCAACCCCAGACTGCAAAAAACTGGTTGGAAAATTATTTAATTAAGAACTTAGATAATGGTCAATATCAAATCAACTATCCCTTTGATACAGAGTTTTTTGAATCTATAGAAAGAATTGAAATTATTGCTTGTGGTACCAGTAAACATGCTGCCATGGTAGGTAGCTTTTTATTAGAACAATTTTCAGGTATTCCTACAAATGTCTTCTATGCAAGCGAATTTAGATATTCACCACCTCCATTATTGCCAAATACATTAACTATTGGAGTTACTCAATCTGGAGAAACTGCTGATACAATCGCTGCTATCGATATGGAAATTAAAAGACGTTCATCAATTGAAGATAAAAAATTTAAACCTAATCTTATTGCAATAACAAATAGAAAAGAGAGTTCCATAGGAAGGCAGGTTTCAAATATAATTGATATCTGTGCAGGAATAGAAGTTGGAGTTGCAGCAACAAAAACTTTTTTTGCTCAATTACTTTCTTTTTATGGATTAGCCATAAAATTTGCTCAAATGACAGGTAATCAAAGTCCTGATGAAATAGAAAAATTAATAAACGAACTTATCAAACTTCCGCCATTACTGGAAGATCTCTTAGAGAAACATAATAAATCTTCAGAAAAATTAGCACATGACTTTTTTAATATTAAAGATGTTATTTTTTTAGGAAGAGGAATAAATTATCCAATTGCTCTTGAAGGTGCCTTGAAACTTAAAGAAATTAGTTACATTCATGCTGCTGGATATCCTGCTGGTGAAATGAAACATGGTCCAATAGCTTTATTAGATAAAAAAGTACCTGTAATTTCAATTGCCTCCCCAGGTGAAGTTTTCGATAAAGTTATCAGTAATGCCCAAGAAGCAAAAGCTAGAGATTCATATTTGATTGGGATTGCTCCTGAATGTAATGGGACTGAAATATTTGATTATTTAATGAAAGTTCCTTCCTCTAATGAATGGATTTCACCTCTGGTGAATATATTACCTTTACAATTATTGAGTTATCATATCGCAGCTCATAGAGGCTTGGACGTGGATCAACCAAGAAATTTAGCTAAAAGTGTAACTGTTGAATGATTAGTTTTTATAAACTTTTTTAAAATTTATAGTTCTAAGAGTCCATTTGGAGGATTGATTACTAAAAAATTATTTTTAATATCTACCAATGGGACTATTTCTTTAACAAATGGTACGAGAACTTTTTTTTGATTTTTAAATAATTCAATAACGAGTAAATTATTTTTCTCATTTTCTAAATTAATCACTTTTCCAATAATTGTAAATTTATTATTTTCTAAAATCCTGACCTTCAGATTTATAAGTTCCAACAAATGGAATTCTTCCTTTTTTAGTTTAGGTAATTGATCAGTTTTTACAAGAATTTTAAATTCTTTGAGTTGCTCTGCATGATTTCTTGTTTTTATTCCTTTTAGCTTAACAATAAAGGTTTCTTTACCAGGCTGTTTGAAACCAGATATAAGTTCTATTTTTGAAGGGGATTCATTTTTTTTTTGTAACCATCTCATTCCTGGCTTTAAAAATCTTTCTTCAAAATCACTTAAAGATTTAACCTTTAACTGCCCATTAATTCCATGACATGATGTTATTAATCCAACAATCAACCATTCATCATTATTTATCATAATATTGTATTAGAAAGATTGTTTTATGGAATTATCTGCAAAACCAATCCTCCCCGGTTCTTTTGTTGTTGTAAAAGACAATAACTCCATATACAGAGGATATAAAGGGTTTGTACAAAGAGTTACAAAAAAAAGAGCAGCTGTTCTCTTTGAAGGGGGTAATTGGGATAAACTCATAACTTTTCAGCTAACGAATTTAGAAATAGTATAAGAATTAGATTTTACCTTTAGTTATAAATTTTTCTATCAAAAATCGAGCTGCATTTGTTTCTGCTTGTTTATGGGATTTGCCGAATGCTGATGATTCTTTTAATCCTTCGATAAATATATTGCAAGAGAATCTTTTAGGATCACCATTTTTTTTTGAGACTTCAATTATTTTATAGACTGGCAAATCAAAACCTTTACTTTGACACCACTCTTGCAATACTGTCTTAGATTTGAATTTATATGGAGCTTTTAAAAATATTTCTGATTCTTCCTCCCAAATATCATCTAACCAAAGATTGACTTCCAGAATTGAATTAAAGCACTTATAAATAGCACCGATTAAAGCTTCTGTAGCTTCACCTATAATAGTATTTTTTGAATTTTCATCACCAAGAGCTTTAGGTCCTTTAATTATTAATTTTTCTATATCAATTTTTTGCCCTAATTTAGTTAACCATTCATCACTTACAATTTGTGCTCTTAGCTCTGATCTTTCTCCCACACTCATTTGAGGATATTTTTTTTCAATAAAGTTAGAAGCAGCTAATCTAAGCACTGCATCTCCGAAAAATTCTAGTTTTTCATAATTTATTATTTTGTCCCCTGAGGAGTGGATAAACGCTTGATTAAAATCTTGAATAACTGAAATATCTTGAGTTCTAATTTTTTCAGAAAATCTTTTCGATTTAATATTTAAAGACTTTAAAAAAGTAGTTATTTTATTAATTCTCTTTGCGTTAATGATATTTGTCATCTGATTTGAATAACTACAACAATTAGAAAGCAGGTCATAAGCCGGGTTCTGTTCATCTTAATAAAGATGGGCAATCATCTATCTAGGACTGGAATTACTTCACAGTCTCAAGCGGCGCTCAAAAGTAGATTGTTTAATGGCCATAAATCTACTAAGCCTTGCTCCCAGCCGGGGTTTACCTAGCCAACACCTCTCAATGTTGCTGGTGCGCTCTTACCACACCCTTGCACCCTTGCCATACATAAAGTATTAGGCGGTATGTTTCTGTGGCACTATCCTCACGGTTGCCCGCACTGGGAATTACCCAGCAAGCCTGACCATGTGGGAGCCCGGACTTTCCTCAAGAAAGTTTTATTTTGGAAACAAAATAAAACTTTCTTGCGATTGCCTCTCCTGCTTTCATTTAGCATAATGCTAAATACTCCAAAAATCATCTATTGGGGCTGTAGCTCAGCAGGATAGAGCAACGGTTTCCTAAACCGTAGGTCGTGGGTTCGAATCCCGCCAGTCCCGTAAAAATAAAAAACTATATGTAGTATGTGTGCAAAATTGCTACTCTCTAGCTAGCGTATAGTTAGTGGTAAATCTTTTATGGCTAAGTTGCATGATATGCGTTTAAAGCTCTTAATTCAACAAGAGCATGAACGCATTTCTAAGTCTCAACCTAATGATTTAGATCTTTCAATAGTTCAAGCAAGATGTCTGTGCTGGCTTGCTCTATTGGCTGAAGCTCACGAGGATCAAGCAAATGATGCTGAAAAAAGAGGTGATGCCGAGCAAGCGATGGGATGGTTTGCTGATTCTATGAGGCTAAGAGATGTTATTAATTTGGTTACAAGTATTGAGATACCCTTGCCAGATAGTCCAGATTCACTCGATGAAAATGACGAATTATTGGATGGCCCAACAATTTTGCCCAATTAGTGAGATGATATAAAAAGAATTATATTTTCTTTTGGCTGAAGAACCATGTCAATGCTCTGATTGTCAGAGATTTTATAAAGAGCATGATCGTCTTATTAGAGAATTTCCGACTTTTAAGCAGCAACAAGAATTAAATTGGGCATCTATTCAATCTTTCAGAACTCTTTGTACAAAAATTACTGAAGAGTTGCAGAGAGAAATATCTGAAAGAGAATCAAACGATGACGTAAGTTCAAAAGAAAAACATATTTCTGATACAGAAATTAATGAAGCTATAGATGAACTTGAAAGTGTTAATGCTTATTTATATTCAATTGAAGCATTAATGGAAAGAATATTTGATACAAACATTTCCAACAATATTGAATCTAAATTTAAAGAAATTGCAAATGAATTAGCCCCAGACCCATTAAATATGGATCGATTAATTTTGAATAGATTATTTCATCAAACACCAGATTCACCAGATAAAAAAAATATTAATTAGTTAATTCTTCCACATCGCAGGTAATTTCAACTGGCATTGGAGATACTTTCCAAATAGATTTGCAGTATTCTCTAATAGATCTATCTGAAGAAAAATATCCTGATCTAGCAGTATTTAATAATGCCATTCTATTCCAAGCTTTTTTATTATTCCAGCATTCACTGACTACATCCTGTTTATTAAGGTAGTCTTCAAAGTCAGCCATAACAAAGAATGGATCATGTCCAGTCAAGCTATTTAATAGGGGTTTAAATAATTCTTTATCCCCATTGCTAAAGTGGCCTATTTCAATAAGACGTATAACCTCTTTAAGTTCTGGACATTTTTCAATAAAAGTTTTGGGGGAATAATTATTATTTTTTAAATCCATAATTTCGCTTTCAGTTTTACCAAACAGGAAGAAATTTTCTTTTTTTACAAGATCTCTTAATTCCACATTAGCTCCATCTAAGGTTCCAATAGTTAACGCACCATTCATGGCAAATTTCATATTTCCAGTTCCAGATGCTTCTTTTCCAGCAGTTGAAATTTGTTCTGAAAGATCCGTTGCCGGATAAACTATTTCACCAAGTTTAACGTTATAGTCCGGTAAGAAAACAACTCTTAATAGACCATCCATATCTGGATCAGAATTAACTACATCAGCAATGCCATTTATAAAACGAATCATCAGCTTTGCCATAAAGTAACCTGGTGCAGCTTTACCTCCAAATATTATTGTTCTTGGCACTTCGAATTTGTTTGTACCATTTTTGATTCTTAAATATTGAGCAATAATTTGTAGGGCGTTTAAATGTTGCCTTTTATATTGATGTATTCTTTTTACTTGAACATCAAATAAACTTGATGGGTCTACAAGTATTCCAGTTTTTGAATGGATAAAACTAGCTAATTTTCTTTTGCCATTTAGTTTAGTTTCCTCAAATTTTTCTAAAAAATTGTGGTCATCTTTTTTTTCTTCTAACTTCTTAAGAAGTTCCATATTTGTTATCCAATTTGGACCAACTTCTTCTTCTAAAAGATTAGATAATGATGGATTAGATAAGGCAACCCATCTCCTTGGAGTAACCCCATTAGTTACATTTGTGAATTTTTCAGGCCATAATGCTGCGAATTCAGGCAGAAGTTGTCTTTTTATTAGATCTGAGTGAAGAGCTGCAACACCATTTATATGATGAGCTCCAATTGTAGCCAAGTGGGCCATACGAACTGATTTGGAGCCTTCTTCATCAATTATTGAGAGTTTTTGAAGGATCTTGTCATCTCCAGGATAACGAAGTCTTAATTGTTGAAGAAATCTCCAATTAATCTCATAAATAATTTCTAAGTGACGAGGAAGAAGATCATTAAATAATCCTAAGTCCCATTTTTCTAAAGCTTCTGGTAGTAGCGTGTGGTTCGTATAGGCAACTGAGGAGGTTGTTATGTTCCAAGCTTTATCCCAACCTATTTGATATTGATCAATAAGAAGTCGCATCAACTCTGCAACTGCTATGGCAGGATGCGTATCATTCAACTGGACAGTCCAATGCTTAGAGAAGTCTGCTATTGGTATTGACCTTTTTTCGAGGCTTCTCAACATATCTTGTAGAGAACAGCTTACAAAAAAGTGTTGCTGTTTGAGTCTTAATCTTCTTCCTTCGTCGGTTCCATCATTTGGATATAGAACTTTAGAAAGAGTTTCTGAAGCAACTTTCTCTTCTACTGCTCCGTAGTAATCACCAATATTGAATGCATAAAAGTCAAAACTTTCAGTTGCATCAGCTCTCCATAACCTTAATCTGTCACATGTATTTACCCTGTAACCTAAGACTGGAACATCGTGAGGAACACCTATTGCATGTTCAGAAGGTATCCATCTTGATCTATAGTTTCCTTTGTCGTCTCTATAGCTTTCAGTTCTGCCTCCAAAACCAACAAAACATGATTCGTCAGGTTGTGGAAGTTCCCATGGCCATCCACCTTTTAACCATTTATCAGTGACTTCAACTTGCCAGCCATCCCTAATTAACTGATTGAAAATACCGAATTCATACCTAATACCATAACCAACTGCTGGAACTTGTAGAGATGCTAATGATTCCATGTAACATGCTGCAAGTCTGCCAAGTCCACCATTACCTAGTCCAGGCTCCTCTTCAACTTCAAGAATTGTTGACAATGATTCAATACCAAATCTTTTTAAAGCATCTTCTGCCTCTTTAGTAATTCCTAAATTGAGAAGATTATTACTTAATTGAGGGCCTATTAAAAATTCTGCTGATAAGTAGGCGACTGTTTTTTGAGGTTTTTTCCTTATGACTTCTTGGCTGGCTAAATATCTTGTCATTAGCCTATCTTTCACTGCGTAACTTAAAGCCATGTACAAGTCGTGGGGACTTGCAGAAGTAGCTAACTTTCCAAGAGTATAAAACAGATGTGCTGTCATTCCTTGAAAAACAGCATCAGAATCCATGCCAGCTTTCTCAGGATCTAAGTAGCAGCCTGGGGTAGGCAAACGTAGATCAAAAGGTTCGTTGGTATTCATTGGATTAGCCATATATATGACAATAGCCATTTTTTTGAAAATTTCTTCGTTGTAACTTCAGATCCACACTTGTTGAGTATTTTTGCTTTTTTCTTACATATTTCTTAAAGTGGGCCCTTAATAAACTATCTTCCAATTAGGGAGTTTATTTTTTTTAATTTCATATGTATTCTTTACTTGCGGAATTAAGTGCACATGACTTAGAAGTAGCTGAAACGTTGATAGGAGTTATAAGGTTTCTATTGATATTTTTAGCTGCAAGAGCATTAGCAGAAGTATTAGTAAGACTAAGTTTGCCCACAATAGTAGGTGAGCTTCTTGCAGGAGTTGTAATAGGTGCATCAGGATTCCATTTGCTGATACCGCCCTCAGCTGGAACCGAATTAAATGAAGGACTTGTAAATATTATTAGTTCATTAGCTTCAGTTCCGCCTGAAGCAGTGCCGGATGTTTACTTTGAAAGTTTTCCATCCCTTCAAGCAGTAGCAACACTTGGGTTATATGCACTTTTATTCTTAACAGGATTAGAAAGTGAGTTAGAGGAATTAGTAGCTGTAGGAGCTCAAGCTTTCACTGTTGCTATGGCTGGTGTAATTTTACCTTTTGCCTTTGGAACTCTTGGATTAATGTTTATTTTCCAAGTAGATCTAATTCCAGCAGTTTTTGCTGGAGCATCTATGACGGCAACAAGTATAGGAATTACTGCAAGTGTATTTGGTGAGTTGGGATATTTAAAAACTAGAGAAGGACAGATTGTTATTGGAGCCGCTGTTTTGGATGATATTTTGGGTATTGTGATTCTTGCAGTTGTGGTCGCCCTTGCTGCAGGAGGTTCTTTAGAAATTGCTCCTATCGTTAAATTAGTTGCAGCAGCTGTAGTATTTGTTATTGCAGCTATCGCATTAAGTAGAACAGCAGCCCCAGGTTTTGATTGGTTATTAGATAGATTGAAGGCCCCGGGAGCAGTAGTCGTAGCCTCTTTTGTAATACTAGTGTTGTGTTGTTTTGTAGCAACAGCAATTGGATTGGAAGCAGCTTTAGGTGCTTTTGCAGCTGGATTAATTCTTAGTAGTTCGAAAAATAATCACGCAATTCAACAATCCGTTTTACCTTTAGTATCTCTATTCGCAACAATTTTCTTCGTATTAGTGGGAGCTGGAATGGATTTATCAGTTATCAATCCACTTGATCCAACAAGTAGGTCAGCTCTGGTAGTAGCAGGATTTTTATTAGTTGTAGCGATTATTGGAAAAATTGCTGCAGGATGGGTATTTTCAAGTGATAAACCTACAAATAGATTAGTTGTAGGTTTGGGTATGATGCCTAGAGGAGAGGTCGGTTTAATTTTTCTTGGACTAGGAACAAGCGCTAAGTTGTTAACTCCTTCTCTTGAAGCAGCCATTTTATTAATGGTTATTGGAACTACATTTCTTGCACCTGTTCTCTTGAGAATTGTTCTAAAAGATAAGCCCCCAAATGATGGCAATAAAATTTCAGATGATGTTGCAGCTGATCCTGTGGGCCTTCTTTAGGAAATAAGTTTATTAGAATCAAATAACAAAAAGATTTTTAATAAATGGAAAAATCAGCTCTGAAAGATAGTGATGTTAATTATGTCTGGAATTTTTTAAATTATCCAATACATACTGTTTCAGCTAACCCTGAAAAAGTTACAAAAGATTATGCAATTTTATTAATTCATGGTTTCGGTGCTTCTACAGATCATTGGAGATTTAATATCCCTGTTTTGAGTACAAAATACGAAGTTCATGCTATGGATTTACTAGGTTTTGGAAAAAGTCCTAAGCCTCAAGACGTTGAATACTCAGGATCTTTATGGAAAGATCAGGTTGTCGCTTATGTAAAAGAGAAAATAAAAAAACCTACTATTGTTGTAGGAAATTCATTAGGTGGTTATGCAGCATTAGCAGCTGGTGCAGAATTAAATGAGTTAAACGCAGGAGTGATATTACTAAATGCTGCTGGATATTTTAGTGAAGAAAAAGCTATCAAAAAAAATATGTTGCAAACTTCAATTGAAACAGTTGCCGGTATATTTTTGAAAAATATTGTTCTTCAACGTTTGATTTTTGAGAATATGAGAAATCCAAAAAATATTAAAAAAACTTTGAATCAAGTTTATGTAGATAAAAAAAATGTTGATGATTTTTTAGTTGAGTCAATAAGGAAGCCTTCTCTAGATTTCGGAGCTTTTAATGTTTTTAGAAGTGTATTTAACCCATCAGGTCCTCAAGGATTGCCGTTGGATAAGTTATTTGCAAAGCTAAATGCACCATTGTTACTTCTTTGGGGGGGGAAAGATCCATGGATGAACACTCCAAAAAAAAGAAATCTATATAAAAAATTTATACCAAAGAATACAAAAGAAATTATTCTTAATGCAGGACATTGTCCTCATGATGAGATACCTGAATTAGTTAATCAGCATATTTTGGATTGGGTTGATTCTCTTTAAGTAATAATTGTGAATCTTGAATCATCTAATAAAGAACAAGGAATTTATGCCTTTCAATTAGATAAAAATAACTACATTAAATTTTGCCCTCAAAGAGGAGGTATTATTACAAATTGGGTTTCGGATGGTAATGAAATACTTTATTTCGATGAAAAAAGATTTATGGACAAGACAAAAAGTATCAGGGGAGGCATTCCAATCTTGTTTCCAATATGTGGAAATCTCATTACCTCTAGTTCAGTATTTGGGAATGGTTATTTGCAGTTACCACAACATGGATTCGCTAGGGATTTGGAATGGCAATACTCCTTCAATGGAAATGAAAAAATTTTGTGCTTATCCTTAAATGCATCTAAAAAAACCAAAAAATATTATCCTTTTGATTTCGAACTAAGAATAGAAGTTACCTTAAAGATTAATTGTTTAGAATTTGAAATTACAATTCATAACAAAACAGACTTTCCTATGCCCACAAATTTTGGTTTGCATCCTTACTTTAATATTTCAGATTTCAAAAATTTAGATTTTATTGATAATCCAATTAATTGTCAGGATCAAGAAAAAAATACTATAAGTCATACTTTGGATGAATTAAACAAAATTAATTTAGGAGTTGATCTGCTTATGTATACTTCAGGAAGAAGTTCTTTTCGAGATAAAATTTTGAAAAGAGAGGTAACTTTAAATCATTCATATCCTTTTGATTTAGGCGTTATTTGGAGTGATCCTCCAAGAAAAATGATATGCCTCGAACCTTGGACTAGTCCGCGAAATTCTTTTGTTGATGGATTT
Source organism: Prochlorococcus sp. AG-347-L19 (assembly GCA_003278895.1). GTDB lineage: Bacteria > Cyanobacteriota > Cyanobacteriia > PCC-6307 > Cyanobiaceae > Prochlorococcus_A. Next base: position 50,796 of record QCCO01000002.1, on the reverse strand, counting down.
AGAAATATTATGATTCCTTCAAATGATAGTAAAAGATTAAATGCCTCAATACAAATAAAATCTCTTAAGTAATTTTGCAATTCTTATGAAATTTGTTGTTATAGATGATGATCCCACAGGGTCTCAAACTGTTCATGATTGCTTATTACTGCTTAAGTGGGACTACTTAACTTTAGTCAAGGGTTTTGAATCTAAATCTAATTTATTTTTTATTTTGGCTAATACAAGGTCGCTATCTGAGAATGACGCGAAATCAATAATAGAGGAAATTTGCAAAAATCTTAAGTCTGTAATTGATTCTAAAGCCTATGAAGAAGAAATTATTTTTATAAGTAGAGGAGACTCTACTCTTCGAGGACATAATTATCTAGAGCCAAGTGTTCTAAATAGTTGCTTAGGTCCTTTTGATGCTACTTTTCATATTCCAGCTTTCATAGAGGGTAAAAGATTAACAATAAATGGTTCTCATTTTGTTGATAAAACCCCTATAAGTCAAACAATTTTTGCAACAGATAAAATTTTTGGATATGAGACAAGCAATGTCAAGAATCTTTTATTTCAAAAGAGTAAATCTCAAATAAATTTTGAAGATATTCAAAATCTTTTATTGTCAGATCTCGAAATGCTAAATGATGAAGAAAATAATATTGTTTTTAAAACACTTAAGAACTTGAAGAATAATAAACATGTAATTGTAGATGCAGAAAATTATTCTCAATTGAAAAAATTTTCTTTAGTAATTAAAAAATTAATTAAACACAAAAAATTCCTTTTTCGAACTGCAGCAAGTTTTATAAGTTCAATTTCTGATAAAAAAAGTGTCTCTCAGAGTGAAATATTTTTCTCTAGTTTAAGAATAAGAAATAAAGAAAAGAGTTCTCTTCCAGGATTGATAATTGTTGGATCTTATGTAGAACTCTCAACAATACAATTGAATAATTTATTAGAGATAAGTAATTGTAATCCAGTTGAATTAGATGTTTTTGAATTCTTTAAAATTACTTCATCATTTAATAATAAGAAGCGAAGGAATTTGTTTAAAAATAAATTTTTGAAAGAAATTAGATATTCTTTTGAAAAAGGAAAAACTCCTGTTTTGTTTACCTCAAGAAAATTTATGTCCTTAGATTCTTCTGAAATATTTAATTTTTATAATTTAGTTTCTTGTTTTATTGCTGAATTAGTCGCAGAATTGAAGTATGAAATAGGATATTTGATTTCAAAAGGTGGAATAACAACAAATTTTATTCTTAGTAATGGACTTAATGCAGATTATGTTTATCTTGAAGGACAAATTTTAACAGGCATTTCGGTAGTGACTTACAATCTAAAAAATGGCAAAAAACTTCCTATTGTTACTCATCCTGGAAACATTGGCACCAAAGATTCACTGGTGAATATTTGGAAAGTTTTTGAAAATAAAAATAATTTTTAAAATTAGAAATTTGAGATAATTTCTTCAGCAAAACTACTGCAGGATAAGGGTTCTACTTTTGGTTCCATCAAGCGTGCTAGATCATAGGTAACTTTTTTTTGCTCTATTGCCTTACTTAAACCGTTAGTAATTAAGTTAGCTGCTTCATCCCAACCAAAATATTCAAGCATCATTACACCACTAAGAATTACTGATCCTGGATTAATCTTGTTTAAGCCTGCATGTTTTGGAGCGGTACCGTGCGTAGCTTCGAAAATTGCTGCATTATCTCCAATATTTGCACCAGGAGCCATACCTAGGCCTCCAACAATTGCTGCAGCTGCATCAGATACATAGTCTCCATTAAGATTTAATGTCGCAAGAATTGAATATTCTTGAGGTCTAGTTTGAATTTGTTGAAATATACTATCAGCTATACGATCATCAACAAGAATAAGTTCTCTCCATTTTCCATCTCCATGAGAATTTGATATTGATGCAATAACTTCTTTAATTTCTTCGCAAATGAATGCTTTTTTGTTATTTGTAAGCTTGTCAAAACCTGGTTCAATTTTTCGAGCATTATTTTCAATTGTAATTTCTGGATTTTTTTGAATATTATCTAAAATCCAGCTTTCTCTCTCCGTAATGCAATCTTCTCTAAATTCATTTACTGCTAATTCATATCCCCAATCTCTGAATGCACCTTCTGTATATTTCATGATATTCCCTTTATGTACAAGAGTCACATGCCTTTTATCTCCTGATAATCTTTTAGCATGTTCAATAGCTTTTCTAATATGTCTTTGGCTACCAGATTTACTAACCGGTTTTATTCCAATACCTGATCCTTTTGGTATTGATCTATTCTTTAAATTTTTACTTTTTGGTATTACAACGTTATTTAAGTGATTAATTAATTCAAAACAATTATTGTCCTCTGCTTCCCATTCAATTCCCATGTAGATATCCTCAGTATTTTCTCGGTAAACAATAACGTCTAAATTTTGAGGATTTTTGTGAGGGCTTGGAGTTCCTGAATAATATTTGCATGGTCTAACACAGCTATATAAATCAAAAATTTGCCTTAATGCAACATTCAGAGATCTAATACCTCCACCGATGGGAGTCGTTAAAGGACCTTTGATGGCTACACCAAAGTGTTTAATTGCTTCAATAGTATCTTGAGGGAGATAATTATATGTTCCATAAATCTCACAAGCTTCATCGCCTGCATAGACTTTAAACCAATTAATTTTTCTTTCATCTCCATAGCTTTTTTTAATCGCTGAATCAAGAACGATTTGAGTAGCAGGCCAAATATCAACTCCAGTACCATCACCCCTAATAAATGGGACAATTGGATTATTAGGAACATTTGGTTTGCCTTGATTAAAAGTTATTATCTCGCCTTCATTAGGTAAAGTTAATTTTTCAAATTTTGGCATAGCATTGAATTAATAAAAGATAACTCATTGAATTTTCTCGTATTGTAATTTGCGATGAGTTATTTTCTTTAAAACCTAGAAATTTATTATTCAAATGTGAATAGAGAATACTTTATTGATCAGCATTTCAACATCTTTATTAAAAGAAAAAGTAGTTAATAAGCAAGTTAAAGCAAATTATGTCATTTTCAAAAAAAATACTCAGCTACTTATGAATGCGAGTTCAAATGTAAGTAATGTTGAAATTGCTTATAAAATTGCTTCTACTGCAGCTTTGTTTCGGAAATATTTTCCAGATGCGAGCGTAAACTTTAGTCCCTGGGATAATTTAAATAATGAATCTATGCAAGACACTATTGATTTTGCGTTTCATTTCCCTGGTTGGAGTCCCCTTATTGAATGTAGAGCAATACTCTTACAATTAAGAATTGAAAATGATAATAATGACAGAGTCCCGAAATTGTTGGGAATAATAATGCGAGGTATGATTGTTCCATCCGAAAGATGGAGAGTTGCTACAATTGGTGATTGGGAAATGACTGGAACTCATCTTCCGCAAAAGGAACAAAAAGATAACCTTTTTTTGGTTTGTAAGGAACTTTATAATCTATTCTCTACAACATCCTCTGGTAACAAAAATTAGCTGTTTTATCTATTTTCCTTGTAGATTAAATACACTTACAAAAATAATACAAAATAAATGGCAGTCGCTCTTGCAGGACAATTAAGAGAAGGGACAAAAAAATCCCACACTATGGCAGAAAATACTGGCTTTGTGGCTTGTTTTTTAAAAGGAGTTGTTGAAAAAAAATCTTATAGAAAATTACTTAGTGATTTATATTTTGTTTATGAAGCTATGGAAGAAGAAATTGAGAGACTGGTAAATGAGGAACATCCAGTAATAAAACCTATAGGTTTTAAATCATTATTCAGGAAAGAAACTCTTGTAAACGATCTTAAATTTTATTTTGGTGAAAACTGGAAGAATGAAATTAATATTTCTCACTCAGCAAAAGAATATGTTGAAAGAATCCGAGAGGTAGCAAAAAAATCACCAGAGCTATTGGTTGGTCATCACTACACTCGCTATATAGGAGATTTATCTGGGGGGCAAATTTTGAAAAGGATTGCTAAAAAAGCATTAAATTTGCAGGGAAATAATGGTTTAAATTTTTATGACTTTGAATTAATTGCTGATGAAAAGAAATTCAAGGAAGAGTATTCTCTTACTTTGAATCAACTTCCGATAAATCAAAAGACCGCTGATCAAATTATTGATGAAGCTAATCAAGCTTTTACTTACAATATGAAAATGTTTAAGGAGCTTGAAGGTAATTTGATTGCTGTTTTAGGCAAGATTGTATTTAATTACATTACAAAAAAAGTAAGGAAAGGAAGCACCGAGACCTAATAATTTATGTTTGATTCATTAGTTGATTTCCTTCAAACCAATATTGATGAATTAAATGGTCATGAATTAGAAATATCTAGCGAATTCAAAGAACATCATAATGAAGACTCAAAATATATTATTAAAAATTGGCTTTTTTCATCTCCTGAATATAGAAAGTGGCGAATAACAAGATTAGATGGTGGAAAAAAACTGCAAGTATTTAATACGGTCGCATATCCAAATTTTTTTAGTGAAGTGCCTATTCTAGGAGCTGATATTTTATGGTTTGGAACTTCTCAAAAGTTATTGGCAATACTTGATTATCAACCTTTAATTCAAGAAGGCAAGTATCTTGAAAAATATTGTTCAAGTTTAGGTAGTATTAAGAAAAAATATCCTGCTTTTGATAATAATAAAATGAAAAATATTTATGATTCAAAAAAGTATTTTTCCCCATGGGTGATTATATGTAGAGGTAATAAATTAAATCTTGATAGAGATTTGAATAATATATTCTATTCATTTGTTAATAACTATTTGAATATTTATAAATCGAATCCTGATAATCAATTTTTAAATGCAGAGGAAATAAAGATTAATCAAATTAAATATGATAAGTACAGTTTTGAGAAAGACCCCGCAGATAAATTGTTTAAATCTTTTTTTGGAGAAAAATGGACAAAAGAATTTATCAATAAATTTCTTTTTACATTAAATAATGAGATTATTCATTGAATGCTAATACAAGATACAATTTTTTACAGGCCAGATTGGAGATGGCATAATTTTTTAAAATATTTAACTAATAATTTAAGTAAACATAACTGTTTAGAAAAAAGAATACCCTCGGAATATTCTTATAAAGATTCAACTTATGGTTCAAAGAAATTAAAAAAAAATGTGAATCTCTTTACTTGGGGTGTAACACATGAAAAAAGAATAAAATTTGCGAGAGCAGTTTGTATAAATAGTCCAAATTATTCTGTTTTAAATTTTTTAATTATTCCAAATACTATTTATAATGTCCCATTTTTTGGAGTAGATTTTGTTTCTCTTCCTAATAGTCATTTATTAGTATTAGATTTTCAGCCTTCATTAAAAATACAAAATCAATATAATAATGAGTTATTAGAAAAACTTATAAAACTCAAAAACCATTGTCATTCATCACTTCCAATAGCTGAAAAAATGTCTGAAGAAGTAGCTAGATTTTTTTCTCCAGGAGTAATCTGGTCAAAATTACCAAGAGAAGAAAGAAGTGATTTTTTAATTGCTAATCAGCTTTATACCTCATTTAAGGAATATCTTGATTTGTATTTCGAAATTCTTTTCGAAAGCAAAGAAGCCAATATGGAACTGCAAAAAGAATTAATAAATGGTCAAAAGAATTATTTGAAATATAGAAGAAATAACGATCCAGCAAGGCCAATGTTGTCGAGTTTGTTTGGTAAAGAATTTACTGAATCTTTAATTAAAGAAGTTTTATTTACTACCTAAAAGTCTTATAATTTATTGAAAATTGAAATCATATGAAAAAAATTTCTGTTCTTTTTGTATGTTTGGGAAATATTTGTAGGTCTCCTGCGGCAGAAGCTATCTTTTTAAGTCTACTTGAAACGAAGGGATTAAAGGATGGCTTTATTGTAGATTCTGCTGGAACTGGGAGTTGGCATATTGGAAAAAAAGCTGACTCTAGGATGAGAATTGCGGCAGAAAGAAGAGATATAAATATCTTAAGCAGGGCTCGTCAAATTACTATCAAAGATTTTGACGAATTTAACTATATTCTTGCGATGGACGACTCAAATTTTAGAAATATTCTAGATCTTAAAAAGAGATCAGCTACAAGTGATTATGCATCAATTAAAAAAATACAAGATTTTAGATCAGTTTTTAATGAGCAAGAAGTTCCTGACCCATATTTTGGAGGAGATGAGGGCTTCGATTATGTCCTTAATATTTTAGAAGACTCTGTGAACGGTTTTTTGGAGAGTATTTCTTGAATTTATTTGATTGCAGTCTCTTTAGGAATTTTGTCATTATAAAGATCAATTATTTTATCTACTACCTCATTAATTGAACATCCATCAGTAATAATTTCTATTGCGTCATTCGCTTTTATTAGAGGTGAAATTTCCCTATTGGAATCTTCAAAATCTCTTTTCTGTATAAGTTCTTTTAATGTATGAAGGTCTATTTCTTGGGAGTCTTTACTATTTTTATCAGATTTTCTTCTTTTTGCTCTTTCATCGATGCTAGCAGTTAAAAATATTTTAAGTTCTGCATGAGGAAAAACAGTAGTTCCTATATCTCTTCCCTCAGCTACAAGTCCGCCTGATTCTCCTATTTTTCTTTGTTCTTCTACTAAGAATTTTCTTACTTCTTTTATTGAGGAAATTTTAGAAACGATGGAATTTATCTTTTGCGACCTAATTTCTTGAGTAACACAGTAGTTATTAACATAAACATCCTGATGTGAATTTGTGTTGGACTTAAAAATAATAGATATATCTTTAAGAATATTATGTAATTTTTTTTCTTTTTTATAATCAATACTTTCTTTGATCAAAAGCCAACTCAATGCTCTATACATTGCTCCAGTATCTAAATATAAAAGTTTAAGTTTCTTCGCTAGTAACTTTGTTACGGTACTTTTACCTGACCCTGCAGGACCATCAATTGCAATAATCGGTCTTCTTTTCATTAGAAAAACGTGATCAATTAATCTTGTCTCTCCACATCTTATCGCACCAGCTAGTAACGAAATGTTATCCTCAGATCTTGCTTTTTGGAGGGTGTGAGGGTGTAAATGTTCTAAATATTCAATTGAAATGTTTTTTGCTGATAGCTTTTTAATTATTTCGTTTACATTTATCTTTTTATCTTGTTGAAAAATTTTTTTTGCTTCTAATAACTCACTTGAAAAAAACTTAATAAATTTTCTTTCGTTTTTTGATAAATGTACATTACGAGAACTTAAAGGAATTCCATCAAAATCTCTTTGTGTAGGAATAGATTTAATAGCAACATTTAATTTCTCTCTCTGAACAAGATTTTTTAAAATTAAAAGTTGTTGCCAATCTTTTTCTCCTAAGTAAAGATTTTTTGGCTTGATGAGATTTAGTAATCTATAAACTACTGTACAAACGCCATCAAAATGTCCAATTCGATTTAATCCACATAATGCAGAAGATAATTCTGTTGGAGCTTTTAGGAATTTAATATTTTTATTATTCGGTGGATATATATCTTCATTACGGGGGATGAAGATAGCATCTGCGCCATTTGAAAAGGAGATTTTAATATCATTATCAATTGTTTTGGGGTAATTTTCTAAATCTAATTTATTATCAAATTGAAGTGGATTAATAAAAATACTTACTAAGTTAATATTAGAATTATCATTTTTTGCTGTTGATATTAATTTTATATGTCCATTATGAAGATTACCCATTGTAGGAATGAAATTAATTTCACTATTTATATTTCTCCTCCAAGTTTCTATTTCTTCAGTTTTCCTTATGATTACTTTGCTCACTTTGTTTTTAAAAAATAAATCTATTTGATAAATAATTACTGGACAAAAGCTAACTTAGGAGGAATATCTATATAGGGAAAGTCTATCATTTTTATTTCATGGATTACAAAACATCAGGTGTTGATATAGAAGCTGGGCGAGAATTTGTTTCCGAAATTAAACAGGCAGTTGAAGAAACTCATACATCTAATGTGATTGAGGGTATTGGTGGGTTCGGAGGTTTGTTTAGAATTCCTATTGATAGTTTTAAAAAACCAGTTCTTGTTTCAGGAACAGATGGAGTTGGAACAAAATTAGAATTGGCCCAAAGTAAAAACTTTCACTTTGAGGTTGGTATTGATTTAGTTGCTATGTGCATGAATGATATTATTACTAGCGGCGCAAAACCTTTATTTTTTCTTGATTATATTGCTACCGGTAAGCTTGATAAAAAACAATTATTGAAGGTTGTACAAGGTATTTCTCATGGGTGTGGAGAAAATAACTGTTCATTACTCGGTGGAGAAACTGCTGAAATGCCTGGATTTTATTCTAAAGATAAGTATGATCTTGCAGGATTTTGTGTAGGAATAGTTGACGAGGATAATCTTATTAATGGAAAAAAAGTATCTGAAAATGACTTAATAATTGCTTTAAAAAGTAATGGAGTTCATAGTAATGGATTTAGTTTAGTAAGAAAAATAATTCAAAATAATAATCAAATAGATAAAGAATTTGAAAAGGTTTCACACTTAAATTTTTATGATGAGTTATTGAAACCTACAAAAATTTATAATAATGTTGTTAATCAAATTTTATCTGAAGATATTGAGATTAAAGCAATGTCTCATATTACTGGTGGAGGAATTCCAGAGAATCTACCAAGATGTATGCCTTCTGATTTTATTCCTTATATCAATACCAATTCTTGGGAAATACCTATTTTATTTAAATATTTAAAGGAAAAAGGAACGATTCCTGAAAAAGATTTTTGGAATACGTTCAATCTTGGAGTGGGATTTTGTTTAATTATTGATAAACAATTTAAGGACGCAATATTAAATATCTGTAAAGATCAAGATATAGAAAGTTGGGAAATTGGAAAGATAGTTCGAAAAAACGATTCAACAATTACTAAATTTTTGCCAGGAATTTTAACTTAAATTTTTTTTGGATCTTTTTAAAATGAGTTTTTAAAAATTATTTTTTATACACAAATGAAAAAGTTAGGTGTAATATAATAAAATTACCGCCGAATTATATCGGAAGTTTAAGTATTAAGATTTAACCTTTTATTCAATGCCTTTTGCAAATAATCAAAGAATTACACGTAGGCGTAGTTCAGCTGGTCCTACACCTCCAAAAAGACCAATATCTAATAATACCGAATTTAGTGGTAGACAAGCTCAAGGTCCAAGGCCTACCTTTTTGACACTAAGAGATCATGGGAAAGTCTTTGTTGCTGATTTACCTAATTTGTCAGATGGTCAATTAGCGCATATTAGTAAAGAAGCTAATGAAGTTTTAAATAGTTTGGAAAAAAGACTTAATGATCTTGAAAGTGAGCCTAATGTTAGTAATCCTGAAAACGATACGCTGATAAAAGCCTCCACCAAAAGAGATGTCACACTTAGGTTTATTAAATCGATAGAAGAAGAACAAGAACATAGAAAGAATAATCCTGCTTTAAGAGATGCTGCATCTGAATCGTTACCAAGAACTTTTCTTGAGGTTGCTAGACATAGATTGCCAGGAGCGACTTTTGATTCACTGCTTAGAGAGGCTCTTGAGGTATGTGCAGTTGATGAGAGTTCTAAAGAAAATCAAATTATTGATGAACCCAAAGAAACTGTAAAAATCATGGATATACCCTCTTCCAACACAAATCCATCACTTGTTGTTAGTATCGACTCAAGTGATAATTCCAAGAATGTCTCTATTTGATTCAACACAAAAGCTAATATGTTTTAAGGATTTGAAGAATTCAAGAATTAATTTTTCTTCAAAGAAAGATCCTATTTTATGTAATCATTGCAAAAGGACTGCATCAAATGGTGTTAGATGTTTGGGAATGTGTGTAGCAGATAATGATTACTAAAATAGTTTAAATTTAAAGAGATAATCCAATGAAAATAATTAAAAAATCCATTTAATTTTTTTTTTCAATGAATATATAAGTTATTATTTACCAATAATAAAGAAAAGATCTTTTTCTATATATCAATAAGTAATTGAAACTTTTTACCCTTTATTTGAAATTGAAGTTCTTCGAAAATTTCATAATTAAATGCGTAAAAAAATTAAATAAGGCGGCACCCAGATTCGAACTGGGGATAAAGGATTTGCAATCCTCTGCCTTACCACTTGGCCATGCCGCCGAAAAAGATTCGATTGACTCTTTTTATGATCTTAACAGTCAGATGTCTCATTCTCTATTATTCATATGCAATGGTCATGGAGAAGATGTAATAGCATCTGAAATAATAAAAAGATTACTCAAAACAATAAAAAATAAAAATATTGAAGTTTTGCCGTTAGTAGGAAATGGAGATGTATTTAATTCCATAAAATCAAACAATTTTTGTAAAATAGGATATTTAAAAGATCTGCCTAGTGGAGGTTTTAGTAATCAAAGTCTTAAGGGATTTGTGCTTGATTTGTTTGCAGGATTTTTAATCGATAATTTAAGAAATTTTCTTATTGTGAAACAGAAGTCAAAACATAACTGCAAAATTATTGCAGTAGGCGATTTCTTGCCATTATTTTACGCTTGGAGTTCAGAATGCGAATTTAGTTTCATCGGAACCCCCAAAAGTGATCATACCTGGACTAGTGGCCCAGGTTGGGGTTTAAGTGATTTTTATCATAAGTTGAAAGGTTCTGAATGGGATCCATGGGAAATGTTTTTAATGAAATCTCCAAGATGTAAAAATTTAATTATGAGAGATAAAATTACAGCTAATAATTTGAATAGAAAAAATATTGATGCAAAATACTTAGGTAATCCAATGATGGATTTTGTTAATGCAACAAACGAAAAGATATCAAATATTATTTCTTTTAAAAGGATTATTTTATTAGTTGGAAGTAGATACCCTGAAGCTCTTAAAAATCTTGATAATTTTCTTAATTGTTTGAAAGATTTTGATTTATCAAAGGATTTGGTAATACTTTTGCCATTGAGCTTAAATGCGAATGTGATTCAAATTCAAAATTATTTAATTAAATATGGTTTTATAAAACAGAGTAAAGTTAAATTTCTAATTGATGAAGATGCAGTATGGAAAAAGAAAGATCAATATGTAGTAATTGGAAAAGGTAAATTCAATTCATGGGCCAATATGGCAGAAGTTGGCTTGTCTAATGCAGGAACTGCTACAGAGCAAATTGCTGGCCTTGGAATTCCATCTCTTTCTCTTCCGGGCACTGGACCACAATTTACAAAATCATTTGCAAAAAGGCAATCAAGATTATTGGGAGGTAGTGTTTTAGTTTGTAAGAACAAAAAAATTCTCTTAAAACGTTTAAGTTTACTTTTGCAAGGAAAAGTTGATAGGTTAGAACAAGCAAAAATTGGAAAAAAAAGAATGGGGGAATCCGGAGCAAGTCAGAAAATCGTAGATGCTATAAACCTTCATTTGTTATCTTAGTAAATGGCACTTGCTTATTAATTATTAATTTTTTATGTATCCAATAAATGATCGGCAATATCTAAAAATTTGTGCAGAGATTGCAAAACTTATGAGTATAAGCTTATCTTCTGCTAAGAAGAAAGTAGAAATTCAAATTGCAAAAGAAGGCTCTAAAACTATTCAAGAAAAAATACAAGTTGCGCAAAATGTTTTAAAAATTTGTGAAAAAAATGATGAAGATAAATTAAGTTCTTCAAGAATACTTGATAAGCTTATGGAAACTCTTGATGATGAAGATAATTTTTTAACTGAAGATTGATACTTAATGCTCAAATATATTTGAGAATTTTAGTATGTCTAAATCGGCATGTACAGAAACTGTTTCGAAACATTTTTGAGCTAATTCATATCTATTTTCTCTTTCTAAGATAACTTTTAATTTATGCATAGCTTCAATTAGATATCTAACATCATTTGCTGCATAATCTAATTGATCTTTTGTTAAATCTTCGTTGCTACCCCAATCACTACTTTGCGAGCTTTTGTCCAGTTCTATACCTAACAATTCATTAATTAAATCCTTTAAACCATGTTTATTTGTATAAGTTCTCGCCAATTTACTAGCAATTTTTGTACAAAAAATATTTTTTGTATTAATTGCAAGATTGCATTTTAAAGCTGCTATATCAAATCTCGCATAGTGAAAAATTTTAGTAATATTTTCATCTTCAAGAAGTGCTTTTAAATGAGGTGAAGAAGATGTATTAAGTTCGATTTTTATACAGGATGTTTTACCAAATTCATTGCATATTTGAATCAAACATAGTCTATCTCTACCATGAATTAAACCCATTGCTTCAGTGTCAATAGCTAGGTAGGATGATTTTTTATAAAGATTGTATAAATCTGCTGATAAATCGCTATTAAGAAGATCAATATTTTTATTTTCGATAGTCATTTTTAATAAGTAATTAAAGTAATTTAAGATTTAGAATATTACTTAAGATTTTATTTAATTAAGAGTTTTTTTCTAATAGGGATATTTTACAGAATAATTCTAAAAAATTATAATATGATGTAACTTTAGTTTTTATTCTAGAGTTACCAGAAAAAATTTATTTAATGTCCTATTCCTTAAATTCAACATTATTACTTACAATTCTTTTGGCCATAGGTTTATTTTTTTTTCTTAGGGCTTCTAGTAAAGATAGAACAACCATGGTTGAGATTTCCTCTTCACAGAAGCCAGTTAAGGTTTTAAATGGTTTGTGTGAATGGCTTAATTTGAGAGGATGGAAGCAAACAGGAGGAGATTTTGAACAAAGAATCTTAACATTCAAGGGTCAAGTTGTTTCGAGTAAATTTTTAGCAGTTTTTTTAGGTTTTCTTGGTGGTTTTGGTTCTTGTGCTTTGGGATTAGTAATTATTCAAATATATCCTGAATTGGGCTGGTGGCCTATTCTTTTGGGATTAATTGGTGGCCCTTTGTCTGGAATTGTTTATTTTAAAAAATCAGCAAGAGAGGAGAAATTTGAATTAAGGTTGATCAACGAAAATGAAAATGATTCAACTTTCATGAGACTAAGAGCGCATAGGGATGAATTAATCTCTTTAGAAAATGAACTTGGAGAAAAACTTCAATTGAAAAGTGACGGTTCTTTATTTAAAACACCTATTTAAGATAATTGAAATTTTTATTCGATAATTTTTAATCAAAAATATTGTTCTCCATACAGAATTTTTCTAACTTTTTGTTATTTAACCAATCTTGAGGTTTTGTAAAAATTGATGTTAGAAATTCCTCTCGAGACCCCTTTTTAGCTTTATATCCATATTCCCATCTAGCTAAAGGCGGTAAGGACATTAATATAGATTCAGTTCTGCCGTTTGTTTGTAGTCCAAAAATCGTCCCTCTATCCCAAACTAAATTGAATTCGACATATCTACCTCTTCGATATAGCTGGAATTCTCTTTCCTTCGATGAGTATGTTTGAGAAGCTCTTTTTTCAATAATTGGCAAATATGAAGGGAGGAATGCCTGCCCACAGTTTTCTGCTAAAGAAAATAAATTATCCCAATTTAAATTTGATCTGCCAATATTTTGTGAGGCTTTTGATGCCTCTCCACTTTGATTATTTCCTCTATAAATATTGCCTGTACCATCTTGATAATCATAAAAAATGCCTCCTATGCCTCTAGATTCATTTCTATGCTTCAAGAAGAAATATTCATCACACCATGGTTTGAAAACTTTATGCAAATCTTGATCAACTTTCTCACAGGCTTTTTTATGCTCATTATGAAAATTCCTTACATCAGAAAGATAAGGATAAAAAGGGGTTAAGTCTGCCCCCCCACCAAACCACCAAACAGGACCAGCTTCGAAATATCGATAATTTAGATGAACTGTAGGAATATAGGGGTTCTTAGGATGCAAAACCATAGAAGTTCCCGTAGCAAACCATTCATGACCTTTTGCTTCGGGCCTTTGAGAGATTATAGATTGAGGTAATTCTTTTCCCTGTACTTCGGAGAAATTTACGCCTGCCTGCTCAAAAATAGAACCATTTTTTAATACTCTTGATCTTCCACCGCCGCCTTCGTCTCTTCGCCAGGATTCTTCTGTAAATTTCCCTTTGCCATCTACATTTTCAAGTCCTGAACAAATTTTATCTTGTAGAGTTAATAAGAGATTTTTAGTTTTTTCTCTCGAGTTTTTAGGAGGTTCTTTCAACATGTATTTAGTAAATCTTGAAGAAAAAATTTTTTTTGGTTAATTATAAGTTTCTCTTTATAATTTCTCTTAGGGGGTCCTTATTGCCTATTATTTGATAGTTCGACATAGTTCTTAATCTTTTAAACAGTCGACTACCTTGTCAAAATATTTAAAAAGTTAATGACCACAATAGAAGATGCGAATTTTGCTTTACAAAAAGTTCTAGATGCTGGATCACAGAAAAATGTAATTGAATTAGCTTGGATTAAAAATGTAAGAGTAACTATACCGAGAGTAATCGTAACATTATCATTACCATCGTTTGCAAATTCTCAGAGAGATAGAATCGTACAAGAGGTTAGAGGAGTACTATTGGATTTTGAAGATATTGATGATGTTCAAATAGAGATAGATAATAATCCTTCCAAAACAGAATCTCAAAATCAAATTAATGCTCCTGAGTTGCAGAGGATTGATGGGATTCGGCATATCATAGCTGTTAGCAGTGGTAAAGGTGGAGTTGGCAAAAGTACTATTGCAGTTAATCTCGCTTGTTCTCTAGCTAAACTAGGCTTAAAAACTGGTTTGCTGGATGCGGATATATATGGACCTAATACTCCTTCAATGATGGGAGTTGCCGAACAGAATCCAAAGGTTACAGAAGGGAGTGGCAGTGATCAGAGGTTAATACCAATAAATAAATATGGAATTTCCTTGGTATCAATGGGTTTCCTCATAGAAGAAGGTCAGCCAGTTATATGGAGAGGACCAATGCTTAATAGTATTATTAGACAATTTTTGTACCAAGTTGAATGGAACAATCTTGATTTTTTGGTTATTGATTTGCCTCCAGGAACAGGAGACGCTCAAATATCCCTTTCTCAATCTGTGCCTATTTCTGGAGCTATAGTTGTCACTACTCCTCAACAAGTATCTTTGCAGGATGCAAGGAGGGGATTAGCTATGTTTAAACAACTCGGAGTACCTTTACTGGGAATTGTAGAAAATATGTCAGTATTTATTCCGCCAGATATGCCAAGTAAAAAATATGAAATTTTTGGTAAAGGTGGTGGACAAACATTAGCTAACGAAAATGATTTACCATTATTAGCTCAAATTCCTATTGAAATCCCTCTCGTTGACGATAGTAATAAGGGTGTACCAATCTCAATAAGTCAGCCAGATAAAGAATGTTCGGCTGAATTTGCTAATTTAGCTCAATTAATTAAGAATCAATTTGTTAATAGATAATTGATGTTTAGCAGAATTTCTTTATTAAATAAGAGAGGATTTTTACCAAAAAAAGACAATTCTAGTAGAGGTTTTTTATTTTCTCCACTACTTATAATCCCCCTTTTTTTAGTTATTATTTCTGGTTTATTAATAAAAAGCATCCAGGGTGATTTTTTAGTATCTAATTATGTAGGGCATATCCTTACTGGTTTTTTAGGTTATTTTTTAGCATTTTTTATTTCTTATATACCGTTAGAGAAACTTAGAAAGTATTTGATTCCATTTTATTTGTGTACTTTAATATCCTTGTTACTAATTTATTTTTTTGGGATCTCAGTTTCTGGAGCTCAAAGATGGCTAAATGTGGGGATCTTTTCTTTTCAGCCTTCAGAAGTAGCTAAGCTAAGTACTGTATTAACTCTTGCTTTAGTACTCGACAAAAAAATAATTTTAACAATAAAAGATCTAGTAGTGCCCTTATTAGTAGTGGTTATACCTTGGTTATTAATTTTCTTTCAACCGGACTTAGGTACTTCTTTAGTTTTAATTGTTTTGACGGGTGTGATGCTCTATTGGTCACAAATGCCCATAGAGTGGATTTTGATATTAGTTTTTTGTATTATCACTTCTATTTTATATTTAACTCTACCAACTCTTCTTATTTTCTGGATCCCATTAATAGGATATCTTGCTTATAGATCTTCGAAAAAGAAAATTATTTTTTCTGCTCTAGCTATTTCGTTCCATTTATTAGTGGCAAAATTGACACCAATTTTGTGGCAATATGGCTTAAAAGAATATCAAAAAGATAGATTAGTTTTATTTTTAGATCCAAATAGAGATCCATTAGGTGGTGGATATCATTTGATACAGAGTAAAATTGCAATTGGTTCTGGAGGATTATTTGGGACTGGTTTGCTACAAGGCAAGCTGACAAATTTGCAATTTATTCCAGAACAACATACTGATTTTATATTTAGTGCTTTAGGCGAAGAATTGGGTTTTGTGGGGTGTATAACAGTTTTGTTTTTGTTCTTTTTTTTGATAAAAAAACTTATAAATACTGCAACAATTGCTAGGACTAACTTTGAATCTTTAGTTGTTATTGGAATAGCCTCAACTTTTTTATTTCAGATAATTATTAACTTATTCATGACTATTGGATTAGGACCAGTTACTGGAATTCCCCTTCCTTTTATGAGCTATGGTCGAACTTCATTGGTAACTAATTTTATATCTATTGGATTTGTTTTATCTATATTGAAACGTTCTAGATCACTAAGAAGTCGATGAAATCACAAATAACTATAAAAAAAATTCAAGACCTTTTAATTAAGGGAATTCAAAATACATATGTGGATGATGATACATCAAGAAGAATGTGGTGGGCTTCTTTAGAAGTTATTCAAAAAGATTTCCTATCTCAGAATTATAGATATGGGGGGCTTTGGGTTGCTTCGCCTTTGCCAGCTTTTAATGAAAAAAAATTTTTAAATCAACTTCATGGATGGCTTTGGTCTCCTGAGGGGTTCCCATACTTTCAAAATGAGAATGCAGGATTTTTACCAGTCAATAATTCAGACAAGATAAAACAAGATTTCGATTTAGTTAGTAATTATAAAGTTTTGAGTCTTAGTCAAGAAGATGGTTATGAACCTTTTTTGATGATAATCACTCCAAATTTTCAATGCATATTATCAATTGTGGGAGAAAAAGATAAGAAAATTTTATTAATGAAGTGTGATGAAGAAAGCCTAAAACTTTCAATTGAATTAATGCATGCAAAATTAAATCAAGAAAATCATGAGGAAGGAACAAAATTTCGTAATGCAATCAATAACTTAGGAAACCTTAATATAAATGATCAATTTGAAAAATTATTTTGGCCAACATTAGCAGCAAAATTGGCAAATATTGCGCCAAATCATAATATACAGAATTCTGTAAAAAACGATGAAAAAAATGTACAAATAACTGAAGCAAAATTATTACGTGCAATATCTCATGAAGTAAGAACGCCTTTGGCAACAATAAGAACCCTGATAAGTTCTACTTTAAAAAAATATAAGATGGACGAATCAATGAAAAATCGTTTAATTCAGATAGATAATGAATGTAATGAACAAATTGATAGGTTTGGTTTAATCTTTAATGCAGCAGAATTAGTGAGTAATGAAGTTCCGTCATTAAATAACTTGGCAAAAATTAATTTAGCCGAAATTTTTAAAAAGCTTACTCCTCTATGGAATAAACAATTAAATCGACGCGGGATTTCTTTAAAGATTGATATCCCCCATCAACTTCCGCAAATTTTGAGTGATTCTGAAAAATTGGAATTAATGTTGGGGGGATTAATTGATAAAAATACTAGAGGATTAAAAGAAGGCAGTACATTAATTTTAGAATTAAGACCAGCTGGTCAAAAACTTAAACTACAATTAAAAGTAAAGAAATTAGAAAGTAATCAAAAAGAAATTCTAAAAAAAGATAACGGTTCTGATATTGGTCCTGTTTTAAATTGGAATCCTCAAACGGGAAGTTTACAACTTAGTCAAAATGCTACTCAAAAGTTGTTAGCGAGTTTAGGAGGTCATGTCACAAAAAGGCGTGATACAGGTTTGACAGTATTTTTTCCGATTTCAGATTCAAAATAAAATGAGAAATAAGTTTTCCATATATTAAATAATGTAGAAAATTTTCGATGAATTTCGAATTTTGCAAAATATGAATGCTAGTTTCTTATTATAAATAACTCAAAATCAAGGATGACTGAAACTTTAGTTGGTCAATTTCCAAAGCATATAGGAAGTACTGGGGGTTTATTAAACTCAGCAGAAACCGAAGAAAAATATGCAATTGTATGGAAAAGTTCAAAGGAACAAGCATTTGAATTGCCCACTGGTGGAGCGGCTATTATGCATGAAGGTGATAATTTAATGTATTTTGCAAGAAAAGAACAATGCCTTGCATTAGGGACACAATTAAGAGCCTTCAAACCAAGAATTGAAGATTTTAAAATCTACCGAATTTTCCCAGGTGGTGATATAGAATTTCTACACCCAAAAGATGGTGTTTTTTCTGAAAAAGTGAATGAGGGCAGAGAGAAAGTAGGCCATAATCCAAGAAGAATAGGTGAGAATCCTAATCCCGCTGGTTTGAAATTCACAACTAAGAATACTTTTGATTAACTCTTGTAAAGTTGATATAAAAGAAGAAAATAATTATAATTTGGGCTGGCATTATTAATATGATCAGCTCAAAAAAAGATAGTTTTTTAAAGGCTTACAAAGAAGGTAAAAATTTTATACCTATCACTCAAACTTGGCCAGCAGATTTAGAGACTCCATTGTCGACCTGGTTAAAGTTATCCTCAAAAGATTCCCATGGTGTTTTTCTTGAATCTGTTGAAGGTGGGGAAAGTTTGGGTAGATGGAGTATTGTTGCTACTAAACCTCTTTGGGAAGCCGTTTGTTATGGAGAAGAAATAGTTAAAACTTGGAATAATGGCAAAACTGAAATTCATAAAGGTGATCCTTTTGATATTTTAAGAAGTTGGACAAAGGAATATAAGTCCACCATGCTTGATGACTTTCCATCAATTGGACAGTTATACGGCTCTTGGGGTTATGAATTAATTAATCGAATAGAACCAAGCGTTCCAATCAATGAAATACCAGAAAACAATATCCCTTATGGATCCTGGATGTTTTTTGATCAGTTAGTTGTTTTTGATCAAATAAAAAGATGTATTACTGCTGTGGTTTATGCTGATACAACTTCTTCAAAAGAGTCCTCGATTGAAGAGTTGTATCTAAGCTCAATTTCTAAAATTCAGAAAACTAGAAATTTAATGAGAGTTCCTTTAAAAGAAAATGAGTTTTTAGATTGGAATGAAAATGAGAGTTTGAATTTAGATTTAGAAAGTAATTGGAAGAAAAAAGATTTTGAGGATGCAGTTCTCTCTGCAAAAGAATACATAAGAAAGGGAGATATTTTTCAAATAGTTATAAGTCAGAGATTCCAAACTCAAGTCAACAATGATCCCTTTAATTTATATAGAAGTTTGAGGATGGTTAATCCATCTCCATATATGTCATTTTTTAATTTTGGCTCATGGTATCTGATAGGCTCAAGTCCTGAAGTAATGGTTAAAGCTGAAAAAAATAAAGATAGTCAGATTGTTGCAAGCTTAAGACCAATAGCTGGTACAAGACCTAGAGGTATTGATGAGCAACAAGACTTTGAATTAGAAAAGGATTTATTAAAAGATCCAAAAGAGATAGCTGAGCATGTAATGCTTATTGATCTTGGGAGAAATGATCTAGGAAGAGTTTGTGAAATTGGTACTGTGAAGGTCAAGGATTTAATGGTTATTGAGAAATATTCACATGTTATGCATATAGTTAGTGAAGTTGAGGGGATTTTAAAAAATAATGCTGATGTATGGGATTTGTTAAAGGCATCTTTCCCTGCTGGGACAGTAACTGGTGCGCCAAAAATAAGAGCTATGCAATTGATTAAGTACTTTGAAAAAGATGCTAGAGGACCTTATGCTGGTGTTTATGGATCTATTGATATTAATGGTGCATTAAATACAGCAATTACAATAAGAACTATGATAGTAAAACCCTCAAAAGATGGGAAATATGATGTTTCAGTGCAAGCAGGAGCTGGAATAGTTGCTGATTCTTTGCCTGAAAATGAATATCAAGAGACGATTAATAAAGCTAAAGGGATACTAAAAGCATTAGCCTGTTTAGTTAGCTAAATGAGTAAAGATAATCTTTATAAAGGTTTTGAAGTGGAACTTTTTACAGGTTCATTTGATTCTCATATTGGTGTTTCAGCTGATATTGAGAAAAAATTTTCTGATTTTGTAAAAGAGCCAGATAATAGAAATGTTGAATACATTACAACACCTGAAAAAGACTACAAGTTTTTATATAAGAAGTTAATAAATCCAAGAAAAAAGTTAAGAACGTGGCTAAATACTAAAAATTTAACAATCATTCCTTCATCCACTCTTTGCTTTAAACATGATATTCAATTTCAAAGATCAGATATTGACAATGTTTATCATCAATTTATTGAAGATAATTATGGAATATCTATTGCAACTTCAAGTGTCCACATAAACATAGGAATAGATGATTTAGATAAGCTTTTTACTGCAATTAGACTTATAAGATCTGAGGCAGCTTTATATTTATCCTTAAGTGCTAGTTCACCTTTTTTAAATAATAAAGTTACGAATAATCACTCTCAAAGATGGATCCAATTTCCTAAAACACCAAGTAAGGTTCCTTTTTTTGTAAATCATAATTCTTATATCGATTGGATAGAGGAAAATATATCTAATAAAAATATGCAAAATATTAGGCATTTTTGGTCTTCAATCCGACCAAATGGTCCCGAGAGACCTCTAATTCTTAATCGTTTAGAATTAAGAATTTGTGATTATGTTCATGATACTAATCTGCTTTTGGGGATAACTGCCATGATAGAACTAAGAATTTTAAATCTTTTTGAAAATATAAGTACGTTAGATCCTTTAAATGCCAGTATTTTTTCTATGGACGAATTATCAGAAATATGTGATCAAAATGAAATGAATGCTGCTAAAGATAGTCTGAATTCAGAGTTAATTCACTGGCAAAATGGCAAAAAAGTAATTTGTAGGGAGTGGATTAAAAACTTATTATCAGATTTGTCATCCACAGCGGAAAATTTCAATATGACTCATCTTTTGCATCCAATCTATAAAGTGCTTGAAGAAGGTAATCAATCTATGAAATGGATAAATCAATATGAAAAAGGTCTCTCTATTGAGCAGATAATGAAAATTTCTATTGAAGATATGATTAGGAGTGAAGGCGAGAATGTTTGATTATTTAAATAAACATTTGATCTCAACATTTTCACTTGTGACATAATGATTGTATGGAATCTTTTCGACAGATAAAAAATAATAACGTGGATCTGATTAGTAACAATGATCCACTTCATAAAAATCGTCTTTTAATAGAAGATCTATGGGAATCTGTGCTAAGAGAAGAATGCCCAGATGATCAAGCAGAGAGGTTGATACAGCTTAAAGAATTAAGTTATTCAAAACAAATGGATGATGGTAGTTCAAAAAATTTTAAAAATGAAATAGTTGATATTGTGAATTCTATGGATTTAGCAGAATCCATAGCAGCAGCAAGGGCGTTTTCATTGTATTTTCAACTCGTGAATATTCTGGAACAAAGAGTTGAGGAAGATAGATATATTCAAAGCTTTACGAATAAGGATGTTCAAAAATCGCCTGATAATCTTGATCCTTTTGCTCCAGCATTGGCTAGACAAAATGCTCCTGTAACTTTTAGAGAATTATTTTACAGGCTGAGGAAATTAAATGTACCACCAGGGAAATTAGAAGAGTTAATGCAGGAAATGGATATTCGTTTAGTTTTTACTGCACATCCGACTGAGATAGTAAGACATACGATTAGACATAAGCAAACAAGAGTGGCGAATTTGTTAAAAAAAATACAGATTGAGCAATTTCTAACAAAAGATGAAAAAAATTCTCTAAAAACTCAATTAAAAGAGGAAGTAAGACTGTGGTGGAGAACAGATGAATTGCATCAATTTAAACCATCAGTTTTAGACGAAGTAGATTATGCCTTGCATTATTTTCAGCAAGTTTTATTTAATGCGATGCCTCAATTGAGGGGCAGAATCGCAGAAGCACTTACCGAAAATTATCCAGATGTTCAATTGCCCTCTGAATCTTTTTGTAACTTCGGTTCTTGGGTAGGTTCCGATAGGGACGGTAATCCATCGGTAACTCCTGAGATAACATGGAGAACTGCTTGCTACCAAAGGCAGTTAATGTTGGAAAGATATATTATTGCTACATCTAATCTTAGAGATCAATTAAGTGTCTCGATGCAATGGAGTCAAGTCAGTTCTTCTCTATTAGAGTCACTCGAAACGGACAGGGTTAAGTTCCCAGAAATCTATGAAGCCAGGGCTACAAGGTATAGATCAGAACCTTACAGATTGAAATTAAGTTATATTTTAGAAAAATTAAGGTTAACAAAAGAAAGAAATAATTTATTAGCTGATAATGGGTGGAAATTTGACTTAGAGGGAGAAATTGATAACAAAAATCTGGATAAAGTTGAAAACTTATATTATAAATCAGTCAACGAATTTACTTATGATCTCGAATTAATTAAAAATAGCCTGATTAGTACAGATCTAAATTGTGAGTCTGTAAACACCTTACTTACTCAGGTTCATATTTTTGGATTTTCTTTGGCAAGTTTAGATATTCGTCAAGAGAGCACTAGACATAGTGATGCTTTACAAGAGCTTACAAATTATCTTGATTTATCTGTTCAATATGATCATATGTCTGAAGAAGAGAAAATTAAATGGCTTACAGACGAATTAAATACAAAAAGGCCTTTAATTCCATCTGACTTTAACTGGACAAAAACTACAGAAGAAACCTTTTCAGTTTTTAAAATGGTTAAGAGACTACAGCAAGAATTTGGCAGTCGCATTTGTCATTCTTATGTAATTTCAATGAGTCATAGTGCATCTGATTTGCTTGAAGTTCTCTTACTAGCAAAAGAAATGGGCCTTCTTGATCAAAATTCGCAAAAGTCAAAATTATTAGTTGTTCCTCTTTTTGAAACTGTAGAAGACCTTAAAAGAGCACCTGAAGTAATGGAAAAGTTGTTTAAATTAGATTTCTACAGATCATTATTGCCAAAAGTGGGAGAATCTTTTAAGCCTCTGCAAGAATTAATGCTTGGTTACTCTGATAGCAATAAAGATTCAGGTTTTGTTTCTAGTAATTGGGAAATTCATAGAGCCCAAATAGCTCTTCAAAATCTTGCAAGTAGAAATAACATATTGCTGAGACTTTTTCATGGAAGAGGAGGTTCTGTTGGGAGAGGAGGAGGACCAGCTTATCAGGCAATATTGGCCCAACCAAGCGGCACTTTAAAAGGACGAATTAAAATAACAGAACAAGGTGAAGTTTTAGCCTCTAAATATAGTCTTCCGGAACTGGCGTTGTACAATCTTGAGACTGTCACTACAGCTGTAATTCAAAATAGTTTGGTAAATAATAGACTTGACGCTACCCCAGATTGGAATAAATTAATGTCTAGGTTGGCAGAAACATCAAGGTCTCACTATAGAAAATTAGTGCATGAGAATCCTGATTTATTGAATTTCTTTCAAGAGGTCACTCCGATAGAAGAAATAAGTAAATTACAGATATCTAGTAGGCCTGCTAGAAGAAAAAAAGGTGCAAAAGATTTATCTAGTTTAAGAGCTATTCCATGGGTATTTGGTTGGACACAAAGTAGATTTCTTTTGCCAAGTTGGTTTGGAGTAGGCACCGCATTGTCATCTGAATTAAATTCAGATCCACAACAAATTGAATTATTAAGAGTTCTGCATCAAAGATGGCCATTTTTCAGGATGCTTATATCTAAGGTAGAAATGACATTATCTAAGGTAGATTTGGAAGTTGCTAGATATTATGTTGATACTCTTGGCAGTAAAGAAAATAAGGATTCTTTTAATGATATTTTTGAAGTAATTTCTAAAGAATATAATCTTACAAAATCTCTAATACTTGAAATTACTGGTAAAAGTAAGCTCCTTGAATCGGATAAAGACTTGAAATCATCAGTAAGCTTGAGAAATAAGACAATCATCCCATTAGGTTTTTTGCAGGTTTCACTTTTAAGAAGACTAAGAGACCAGACAAGACAACCTCCAATAAGCGAATTTATCATTGATAAAGATGAATCTAAAAGAGCATATAGTAGAAGTGAATTATTGAGGGGGGCACTTTTAACTATTAATGGGATAGCAGCTGGTATGAGAAATACGGGTTGATAATTGCAATATTTTTCTAAAAAAAAACTTGTTCTTCCAGAAGGTTATTTTGTTAACTCTTCTCAAATACCATTAGCTAAAGAAGTTAACAAACTTTTAGCTAATTGTGGTTGTGAGACATTTCCAATAAAACCTCTCTCTGAAGCTATTCAAAAAAGTAATTTCTTTTTTACTATACAAAGTGAATTAAATAATAAATTATATGGCTTTGTAAGGGTTACTTCCGACAGGGGACTGAATGCTAACTTGTGGAATTTAAGTGCATTGGCAGATAATAATCAGCAACTTTATTATTCAATATTGCTTCAAGTAACTCTTGAGAAAATAAATAGAGAAATGCCTGGATGCAGTATTTCTGTACAGGCTCCAGTATCTTCATTTCTAAGTTTAGAACAAAATGGATTTATATTAGATCCAAGTGGAATAAGAGTAATGGGATATAAACTTTAAAAATTATGTTACGAGCATGGAGGGATTCGAACCCCCGACTCTCAGAACCGGAATCTGATGCTCTATCCAACTGAGCTACATGCCCTTTAATTTTTCAATTTCTTTAAAGAAAATCTAAATATTTTAAACTTAGCTAATTTAATTAATGAATGCACAAAAAAAATTTTTTTAAATAAATTAAAAATTAAAAATTTTCGGAACCATAAAAGTTTTGAAATAGATTTAAAAGAGCAAAGAGCAATTGTTCTTGGCTGTAATGGTATTGGCAAGTCAAATTTACTTGAATCGGTTGAATTTTTAAGTCAATTAAAATCTAATAGAGCATTAAGCGATAAAGATTTAATAGAGAATGGTAGTGATATGGCTGTAGTCATAGGACAGATAAATTTTAAAGACGATTTAAAATTAAATTTATTCCGAAAAGGTCCTAAAAGAATTTACGTCAATGAATCAATCTTGAAAAAACAGAGCGAAATAAAGAATTATATTCGGAGTGTATGTTTCTGTTCTAATGATATAGATATTGTTAGAAGTGAGCCAAGTTATCGAAGAACTTGGATTGATAAAATCGTATCTCAGCTTGAGCCAGTCTACTTAGACTTGATAAGTAGATTTAACAGGCTTTTAAAGCAAAGAAGTCATTATTGGCGTTCGGAAAGTTTCTTAAAAACCCAATCCTTAGATATTGTTGAAAGCTTTGATATTCAAATGTCAATTATAAGTACCAGAATTTTTCGACGCAGAAGAAGGGCTTTATTAAAAATAAAACCATATGTTGAATATTGGCATAATCATTTAAGTAAATCTAAAGAGCAAATAGATATAAATTATCTTTCGGGCATTCAAAATATAAGTCCAGAAGAAGAAGAAGAAGAAGTTATTATTAAAAAAATATCAGAACAACTCTTAAATCAGCGTTCAATAGAAGCATTTACTGGTAAATGTAATTTTGGACCTCATCGTGATGATATTGAGTTTCTAATCAATAATGTTTCAGTTAGAAAATATGGTTCATCGGGACAGCAAAGGACTTTTATCTTGGCTTTAAAGATGGCTGAACTAGATTTATTAAATAAAACACTAAATGTTCCTCCAATACTTATATTGGATGATGTCTTGGCGGAATTAGATTTAACCAGGCAAAATTTGTTATTAAATTCTGTTGGCAAAGATAGTCAATGTTTTATAAGTGCGACACATTTAGATAAATTTAATCAGTCTTTCTTAGCCTCTTCTCAAATGATTAACTTATAATTTTAAAAAGTAATGGTTTTTAGCTAATCTTAAACTCATATCAATTTCTTAAATGGAAGTATACAACAAAAGTCAAATTGTAGGTTCACTTAGTGATGAGCAAAAATTAAGTCATCAAAGTAAACACCTTCTGTTGGAACTTTATAAATGCGATTGCGAAAAATTAAATGATGAATCCTATTTGCGCTGTATTTTAAACAGAGCTTCTAAATTGGCAAATGCAACGGTTCTGAATTTGATAAGTAATAAATTTGAACCTCAGGGGGTTACGGCAATTGCATTACTGGCAGAGTCTCATATTTCAATACATACTTGGCCTGAATCTAATTATTCTGCAGTGGATATTTTTACATGTGGTCAAAATATGATGCCTGAACTAGCTAGTCAATATTTAATTGAATCTTTGATGGCTAAAGAACATTCTTTGCGTGTAATTGCGCGAAATCCACCTTCAGCCGTACCAAAACAGATCAGAACTGCTGTTCAATAAAATATTTACCTATTTAATTTTCCGCTTATTAGGCCTTCAAGATCTAAACTTGTGCAATTAAATCCCAAATTAGAAAAGTATTGAACTAACTCATTAAAGTTATAGTTGTTAAAAAAATGCTTTAATTCATCTTGGGGGATTTCTATTCTTGCAGTTGAGCCTTGGCATCTTACTCTAACCTCCGATAATCCACATTCTTTAAGATACTCTTCTGCTTTCTCAACCATTTTTAGCCTTTCACTAGTTATTTCATGGCCATAAGGAAATCTTGATGATAAGCAAGGTTGAGCAGGTTTATCCCACCAGGGGAAACCCAATGCTCTTGATATATCCCTAATGTCTTGTTTTGAAACTTTAAATTTTGCAAGGGGAGAGATAACTCCTGCTTGTTTTGAAGCTTGTATACCTGGTCTATAATCTTTAAGATCATCCAGATTAACTCCATCTAAAACAATCTCGTAATTAAGTTTTTTAGAAAGGTAGGTTGTATGTTTGTGGAGCTCTTTTTTGCATGCAAAGCACCTATCCTTAGGATTTTGACTGTAACTTGATTGGTCTAATTCTGATGTTTTAATTTCTAAATGCTTTACTCCAATCCATTTTGCTTGCCTTCTTGCTTCTTCACGAAGACTATTGGCTAATGCAGGAGAAATACCAGTTATAGCAATTGCTTTGCTACCTAGTTGCTCGAATGCTAATGATGCTACTAATGTACTGTCTACTCCTCCGGAATAAGCAATACAAACACTATCAAAATTCTTAATGTATCTTCTAATTGTATAAAGCTTTTCACTTTGTTCATCAGAGAGAATTTCTAGTTGATTGAACATGCTAATTACTTTAAAATTCAAATTACCTATGTATAGGTTGAATTTATTATTAAATCTTTAATAATATTCTTATCTATATCTTAGATTAAATTTACTAATTTTGTTCAATTGACGAATACGAGTAAAAATAGAGGAATTGGAATTGTCACAGCAAGTGACAGTCAAGAGAGATCAAAAGGTCAATTACATATTTATGATGGAGAGGGTAAAGGGAAAAGCCAAGCTGCATTGGGCGTAGTTCTTAGGACAATAGGATTAGGAATATGCGAAAAAAGACAGTCAAGAGTTTTACTTCTAAGATTTTTAAAAGGCCCTGAGAGGCCATATGACGAGGATTCAGCTATAGAGGCTTTACAAAGAGGCTTTCCACATTTAATTGACCATGTAAGGACAGGAAGATCTGAATTCTTTACTGCTGACCAAGTCACAAAGTTTGATGTTGGTGAGGCCGAAAGAGGTTGGAATATTGCTAAAGGAGCAATTGCTAGTTCTCTTTATTCTGTAGTTGTACTGGATGAGTTAAATCCAGTTCTTGATTTAGGAATGCTTGATATTAATGAAGTAGTTGATTCTCTTCAAAATCGTCCAGATGGATTAGAAATAATTATTACTGGAAGGGCAGCCCCGCCCTCTTTGGTAAGAATATCTCAACTCCATTCAGAAATGAGACCACGTTTGATAGGAGACTCATCAGAACTAACCAAACAAAGTAGTTCTTGTGGTGGAATTGAGATTTATACAGGTGAAGGAAAGGGTAAATCCACAAGTGCACTCGGTAAGGCTCTTCAAGCTATCGGTAAAGGAATATCTCAAGATAAAAGTCACAGAGTTTTAATATTACAGTGGTTAAAAGGTGGAAATGGATATACCGAAGATGCTGCCATTGAAGCTTTGAGAGAGAGTTACCCTCATTTAGTAGATCATTTGCGTTCAGGCAGAGATGCTATCGTATGGAGAGGTCAGCAACAACCAATCGATTATGTTGAGGCCGAAAGAGCTTGGGAAATTGCTAAGGCTGCTATTTTGTCTGGCTTGTATAAGACAATCATTCTAGATGAATTGAATCCAACTGTTGATTTAGAGTTATTACCTGTGGAACCGATACATCAAACGCTCTTAAAAAAACCAGCAGATACAGAAGTTGTAATTACTGGGAGGTGTAAAAATGAACCTTCATACTTTGAACTGGCTGATGTTTACTCTGAAATGGTTTGTCATAAGCATTATGCAAATGTTGGAGTTGATTTGAAAAGAGGTGTAGATTACTAACTTATTCTTAAAAAATTAATTGCACAATATTTTTTTTATCTTTTCAATGCCGCCTTCAATAGATCTTGACTGAATTTTGAATTTTGATAAGATTCTTGAAGCTTTTTCAGAACGTTTCCCCGATTTACATATAGTGAAAACCTCTTTATTTAAACTTTCTTTTTGAATAAATTGTATGTCGGATTCTTGGTTCAAATGACTTAAGGGAATAGAGATAGATCCCTTTAAAGCAGATTTAGAAAATTCTTCATTTTCTCTTACATCAATTAAAAGAATTTTGTTAGGTTTTGCTTTGTATAAATATTTAAAGTCATTAGCATTAATGCTGTTTATTTTATCGTTTTTCTCACGACATTCATCACTATTATAAAAGCTCTTAAACTGAGACAGATTTTTTATTAGTTTATTTGATTGATCACTTTTTAGATGTAATTTTTTCATATTCATATTCAATAGATCAAAAATTAAAATCTTCCCATCTAAAATTTCACCTTTTTTCAAAATGATTTTGATAATTTCATTAACCTGAAGAATTCCTATTAAACCTGTTGAAACGCCCACAACCCCGTATTCTGCACAACTAGGGGCAGCATTTTTTGAAGGTGATTCTGGAAGTAAGTCTCTTAAATTAGGACTATTTTTATGTAAATTAAAAACACTCACTTGCCCTTCAAAGCCTTGTACACTTCCAAAGACTAAGGGTTTATTTAATATCAGGCATGAATCGTTTATTAAATATCTTGTGCCAAAGTTATCCGAGCAATCACAAATAACATCAAACTCCTCTATTAATTTAAGAGCATTTTTAGGATTAATTCTCTTTGAAAAAGTTAATATTTCACAATTAGGATTGATTTTTTTAATTCTTTCCATAGCAGAATCAATTTTAAGATTACCAATAGTATTTGTTTCATGAATTATTTGTCTCTGGAGATTAGACTTTTCAACTTGATCGTTATCAACTATTCCAATTCTCCCAATTCCTGCTGCAGCTAAATAAAGCAAAACGGAAGACCCAAGCCCCCCTGCACCAATGCATAATACTGAGCTGTTTTTCAGATATAGTTGACCCTCATAACCGATCTCTTTGAGGGTTAAATGTTTTTGATATCTTTCTTCTTCATCAGAGTTTAAGAAATTAAATTTGATATCTTTGGACATTTTGATCCCTTAATGTTTGCGAGCTAAACTATGAAAACATAATAATTAAAATAAAATCTTTAGCCTTTTAAATTTTTCCCATTACTGGGATTTATTAATGTTTTTGTTAGAACTAGACCATAATGTGAAGTTTTTATAAATCAATTTAAAGTTTAAATATCTTCAAAAACGCTATATACTAATGCTTCTAAAAAATACAAAATGTTTCGGTTCGGAATTTTGCACAACAAAAAGGTAGTCAATAGACGTTTTTTCCGATACTGTCTGGTTCATATATTAAGTTTACTGAATTCATGAGTGATAACACTCCAGAGTCAAACCAAGACTCCGGCTCCGATACAAGCTCAGAAACCAAAAGTTTTTCAGAGAAGTACTCTGATGTTATGGGAAAAGTCAACGAAACCCTTGGTAATGTTGATTGGACTCAAATGGGTAAGTACGGCAAGGCGGCAGGCATAATTGCTGTTGTCGTAATAGCTCAGATAATAATTAAAGTTGTCATTGACACGATAAACTTTTTCCCAATTCTCCCTGGTTTATTAGAACTACTAGGCGTAATTGTTGTCGGTCAATGGAGCTGGCAAAATCTTCGTACCAGTGAAAATCGTGAAGCTGTTTTAGATAAGGTACAAAATCTCAAGAAGACATATTTAGGGTAGTTAAAAATTACATATTGAGTATTGCTTTTACGTAATCTTTAACTTGTTTTAAGTACCCTCCTCCAAACATATTGGCGTGATTTAATACATGGTAGAAATTATAAATAATAATTCTTTTTTCAAATCCGTTTTTTATAGGAAAAACTCTATGATATTCTTCATAAAATTCTTTTCTAAAACCTCCAAATAATTTTGTCATAGCTATATCTACTTCATTATCTGCCCACCAAGATGCCGGGTCAAAAATAACCCCCTTTCCACTGTTATCCGTACCTGCATTGCCTGACCACAAATCACCATGAACTAGAGCATTTGTTGGTCTGTGATTCAGCAATTCTGATTTAATTTTTTCTTTAACTTTATTTATAATTTCTTTATCTAAAGTCGTCGATTTGAGAATTAATAGTTGAGGTATTATCCTTAAGTTTAAAAAACAATCAATCCAATTATCTTCCATGCCTTTCTTCTGATCTGTTGTTCCGATAAAACCCTCAACTGGAAACCCAAACATTTTGGGGTTAGATTCAGCTGATTTCAAGTGCAATTCACCCAAACCTTTTCCAAGCTTTTTTTGGTCAAAGTTATGCATATCTATCCATTCAATTAAAAGAATCTCTATATTTTTTATATTTTTATATGCAATAACTTCAGGAATAACTAAGTTTTCTTGATTAGTGTATTTTCTCAAATTTTGGAGACAATATTTTTCAAATTCAAGAAATTTTTTGTTTCTAATGTTTCTTTTAAGGAATAACTTTTTGTTTGAGAATTCTATTCGCCATGCATTATGAATATCGCCACCATGTACTTGTTCAATACTTTTTGGATAGGTTTCACCTAATTCTTCACAAATTTCGTTAATTTCAATAGGAGATAATTTTTGCATTTTAATGAAAAAGTCTGAAGTTATTGTTGTAGGCGCCGGTATAGCAGGACTAACTTCTGCAGCGATTTTATCAAAACAAGGCTTATCAGTGACTTTAATCGAATCTCATACTCAAGCCGGAGGATGTGCCGGTACTTTTAAAAGAAAGAATTATACTTTCGATGTTGGCGCAACTCAGGTTGCTGGTTTAGAGAAGGGAGGAATACATTCTAGAATTTTTGATTTTTTAAATATTCCATCCCCAGAAGCTACAATTTTAGACCCTGCTTGCATTGTTGATTTAAATGATGGTGGTAATCCTATACCTATTTGGTACGAAAAAAGTAAATGGATTGCTGAACGAGAAATGCAGTTTCCTGGGAGTCAAAGATTTTGGAAGCTTTGTACCCTAATACATGAAAGTAATTGGATATTTGCTAATAATAATCCTGTATTACCAATAAGTAATTTTTGGGATTTTTCTCAACTTCTCAAAGCACTAGTACCTTCAAACCTTGTCACAGGTATTTTACTTAAATCTACTGTTTTTGATCTATTGCGGATATGTGGATTATCCAAGAATGAGCGCTTGATTAAATTCTTAAATCTTCAACTAAAACTTTATTCTCAAGAGGACGTTTATAGTACTGCAGCATTATATGGATCTACTGTTCTTCAGATGTGTCAACAGCCACATGGTCTGTGGCATCTTAAAAAATCTATGCAGTCTTTAAGTGAATCATTAGAAAGTTCATTAATTAAAACTGGAGTTAATTTAATTTTTGGACAAGAAGTTAATTCTATAACTTTTGACGACGTAAATATGTGTTGGCAGCTATCTGCTAATTCGAAAAAAAAATCATTTATTTATCAAGCAAAAGATGTGATTTATACCGCACCTCCACAATCTTTGCTCAAGCATTTGAAAGATCCTTTAGAAAGAAAAAAAAATTATAAAAATCGACTTAATAATTTGCCTGATCCAAGTGGAGCTGTAGTTTTTTATTCAGCATTAAAAAAGAAACATATTAAAAAAACATTCTCCAATCATTATCAATTTGTTTCAAAAGAATTTTGTTCGTTATTTGTATCAATTAGTGATGATGGTGATGGTAGAGCGCCAAAAGGTGAGGTTACTTTAATTGCTAGTATCTTTACCAAAACTAAAGATTGGCTTGATCTAGATAAACAAACTTACTTAAAGAAAAAAAATGGTTTCATGAAAAAAATATCCCTTGAATTGGAAAGTCAATTTGATATTGATCCTGAAAAATGGCTACATAGAGAATTAGCAACTCCATTGGGCTTTGAAAAATGGACAAAAAGACCTAATGGAATAGTAGGCGGGCTTGGTCAAAATCCAGATATTTTTGGTTTGTTTGGATTATCAAGTAGGACACCTTTTGAAGGTTTATGGTTATGTGGAGATTCGATTTATCCAGGAGAGGGAACTGCAGGTGTTAGTCAGTCTGCATTAATGGTTTCAAGGCAAATTTTAGCTTCCAAAGGTATAGAAAATTTTAGTTTATAAAATTTTGTCTGTTTTCTTTTGCTTCAGCAAGTTTTTTAGAAAGTAAATCCCAATTTTTTTCTTTAATAAGAGATTCCAGTATATTCAGCTTATTTTTAAAATTATTTATGGAATTTAAGACATTAATCTGATTATAAATAGCTAAATCAAGGCCTAGTTGTTTATTGCCTCCGCCAACTCTCGAAGTGTCAGCAAATCCTGTAGCAGCTAATTTTTGCGAGAGATCTAATAAAGATTGATTATTTTTTGTTTGCGCAGTTTCTATGAGGGCAGAAGCTAAAAATATAGGCAAATGAGAAATTAGAGATACTGCTTCATCATGCTCTTTTGGCGAAGCTTGGCAAATTTCACAATCCATTGATTTTATGAGCTCGGAAATAGTTCTGACTGAATTTAAATCACTATTTTGTGTTGGGGTAATAATCCATTTTGCATTTTTAAAAAGACCTTCAAAACCTGAATCAACTCCTTTTTTTTCTGTGCCTGCCATTGGATGAGATCCAATAAATAGAGGATGTGAATTTTCCCATGTATTTACAATTGGTTCTTTTACAGACCCTACATCAGTTAGTATTGTTTCCTGAGGTATTGACGCTACTAATTGTTGCGACGGACTGATCAAATCTTTGATAGGCAATGCCAAAATTATTAGCTCACATTTTTTTAATAAGCCCAGGTCACAGCTAACAAAATTTGCAAGTTTTTTATCCTTAGCTTTTTTTTCATTAAATTCATTATTTGCTATTCCATAAATTGTATGATTTAGACTTTGGAGTTTTAATCCTAAAGAACCACCAATTAATCCCAATCCTACTATTCCAATTTTCATAAATTAATTAATTCAAGACCCTTTTTTATTGATACCAATTTTTTGTATATTAGGTTCATAAATTTTGCATGTTTTTGAAATTAAATTAATTATAAATGCTTGAAATTTTAAGTCATCAATATTTGAAAAATTTTTTGAGAGATCAAAGTACAAATTGGGAGCACATATATTCTTTTGGGAGGATAGTTTCCAAATGTATTGAAAATGATTCTACCTATCTAATTAATTCAGAAATTTTCTCTAGTTATGATTGGTTACCTCCAATTTTGATTTCTTTATTTTTAAAGGAAGAGGATTCAACTTTTATTTTATCTAAAGAAAAAATCCAATTTATAAACCAATTTCAGATTGATTCATTGAAAAATCTAGGTTTTAATTTTATTTTGAAAAATGATCAATTTATTTTTGCAAATCATCATGTTCACTTGATAACTATCCAAAATTTTCTTAATGATCCTAATTCTCGTAATCTTAGAAATCATCGAATAGTTTATTCAGGAATTGAGGATATAAAACAGGATTTAAAAAATCATTTTAGGATTTCTTTACTTAAAAAGGATTGGACAAAAAATTTTAAAGAATTTGAATTAATCAATCAAAAATTTATAAAAGTATATGATTCCTTGAAGAAAAAGTTCTTTTTGAGAAAGGTCTTAGGAAATAGTTATATCAGTTTAGATGAAAAAGAAATTAGTTTCTTGTCAAACTTTTTTCATGAAAATTCTTTTTTTTCTGATAAATTTTTAAGCGTCAACAAAGCATTATCTCAAGGTTGGGCATGCTGGGTAAAGCTAAACGATACAAATTTAGATTGGAATTTGTATTTACAGCCAATAGATGAACTTTTTCAAATTAAGGAATTTTTTTCAAATAATAAATTTGTTTTTTTATCAGCATTGAGAAAAGATAATTTTTTTCAAATGTATTTTAAAAAGCATAGTCTAGATATTGACTTGGTTATTAATTTTAAGAGTAATTTTGAAGAGAAAAAGATTTCTTTATATATACCCACTAAACAGTTGCTTCCTAATAATCCTCTTTTTACCAATTCAATCTTGGACAAATGCAAAAAGTTAATACTTTTTAGAAAGGGTTTAACTTTAGTGTTATCTGATGATATTGATTTAAAAACTAATCTTGCTACAGAATTAGCTTCTACTTACGGGAAGAGAGTATTGCTAGAGACAATTCCCTCAGGTAGAAATGAAATTCTTTGCTCTAGTTTTGACTGGTGGATTATGAATTCTTATTTAATTCAAATTCCAGAACAAATTATCATTCCTTTACTTCCGATTCCGAATATGTCAGAACCCATTAACGCAATTACTGTCTCTCATAAAAAGAAGCTTTCTCAAGATTGGTTTAGAGACTTCTTTCTTCCTCAAGCTAGTATTAAAATTGAAAGATCTATCTCACCTTTAAGAAGAAATTCAGGTAAGTTAATAATCCTAGATGGAAGAGCAAATAAAAGAAACTGGGGAAGATTACTTTTGCAAAAGATTCAACCCTCAAAACAAATTAACTATATGCTACCTTTTGATTAGGTTATGATTTTGTAAATAATTAAAGAAATATGGGAGAAGCAAAAAGACGTAAAACACTTGGTTTACCTCCAAAAAAAAATAATACTAAAACTAAAATTGATGAGTCTCCAAGATTATTTGAATGGCTTCCATTTACAATCAATCAAAGAGATAACCTAATTAAATTAAGTATTAAGGCCAGTTGGTTTGGAATCGGAGGGTTAGTAATCTTATGGATTGTAGTGAGATTTGTAGGCCCTGCTGCTGGGTGGTGGACTCTAGCTGATTCTTTATAAATCTAAGCTACTGTTTTTATATCATTAACAGCGATTGTATTAGCAGGACTGCTATTTAATGCTTTCATTGAATTAGAACTGACTTCAGTTCCTTCTGTTAATTTCTCTTTAACCATAGATTCTAATTTATTCCTGATTTCTAAGTTTTGATCAAGCCAAATAATTGTATTATCTCTTCCTTGTCCAATATTTTCTCCTTCATAACTATACCAAGCACCTCTCCTTATGATGATATTAGTCTCTTCTGCTAAATCTAATAAGCATCCTGTTGTACTAATACCTTTCCCAAAGAGAATATCAAATTCTGCAATTCTAAATGGTGGTGCAACTTTATTTTTTGCTACTTTCACTTTTGCTCTTATGCCATATTCCTCAGTACCTCTTTTAAGAGTTTGAATTCTTCTGATATCAAGTCTTACTGAGGCGTAAAATTTTAATGCATTACCTCCTGTGGTTGTTTCTGGATTGCCGTATGTAACGCCAATTTTTAGGCGCAATTGATTCAGGAATATTACCGTACATCCAGATTTGCCAATATTTCCTGTTATTTTCCTCATTGCTTGGCTCATTAGCCTTGCTTGGCTTCCAATTACGTGATCTCCCATCTCTCCTTCTATCTCGGCTCTTGGGGTCAGTGCTGCGACCGAATCAACAACAACAAGATCTACCGCACTCGATCTTATAAGTTGGTCAACTATTTCTAGAGCCATTTCACCAGTATCTGGCTGTGAAACTAATAAATTTTCAACATCAACACCTAAAGAGGCCGCATAAACTGGATCGAGTGCATGCTCAGCATCTACAAATGCAGCTACTCCTCCATTTTTTTGGACTTCCGCAATCGCGTGAAGCGTTAATGTAGTTTTTCCTGAACTTTCTGGTCCGTAAACTTCTACTACTCTTCCTTTTGGATAACCTCCTCCTAATGCTAAATCTAATGTGAGCGCTCCAGTAGATATTGTTTCTACTTTCATTCTTGAGGCGTCACCAAGTCTCATTATTGAACCTCGTCCAAAATTTCTTTCTATTTGACCTAAGACGAGACTTAATGCCTTGTCTTTTTCTTTTGATTCAGTTTTTTTCTTTTCTTCAAGGCTCATTGTTTGATTTACGGTTAAAGTTCTTGTAATTATTCTAAATTTGGAAATTTTTATTTAAACCAAACTTCATAAATACAAACTATAGTACATCTGTACTCTAGCTGATTATCTTTAAATTGCAACTAATTCTCCAAGGTTTCCTAATTTTAATAATTTGATTTCATTACTTAACTTATTTTTATCTGATTCTTTCAAATATCCCCAATCAGCTAGGAAGCATGGAATGTGAGAAGTTTCTGAATTTTGTTTAATATCGATTAGAGTTTTTTTTCTATCTTCTATAAAGCCTAAAATTTCATAAGTTTGAGTAAGTTTTTCAGCTATTTTGATTTTTGTTCCTGATTCATAACCAAAAATAAATTCTGGAAAAATATTTAATTGTATAAGAATTTTTTCTGCAAATATTTTACCTTTAGTTGTTATGACTCCAGTTTTTATTCCTCTTTTGCTTAATTCTTTCATAAAATTTATAATTTCAAAAAAAGGTTTATGTAAATTTACCCACGATTTAAAATCTTTATCAATTTGGTATTTGCGAGACTTATCTAACATTTTTTGTATATCTTCTGCTATCCAGGAATTTTCATCTAATATCCTCTGGCAATTTTGATGATAATTTTTAATGAAATCATCTTTATTATCACTTTTTAATGGATATTCTGTTTTTATAATTTCGTGAACAATTAGAATCATTTCCCAACCATATTTAACCCAAGGCCTAATTTCTTTGAAAGAATTTGGTACTCCTTGATAAAGTTTTTGATCAATAGTGATGTTGGGCGAATTTAAATATCTTTCACAGGCCAGCAAGGAGCTATGCCAATATTCTTGCATTCCATCAACTATTACTCCATCAAAATCAAATAGAAAAATTTTTTGAGAAGACACTAATTGAATATTAGAACTGGGCCGCTAGGATTCGAACCTAGGAATGTCGAGACCAAAACCCGATGCCTTACCACTTGGCGACGGCCCATTGATTTTTCATTTTAATACATGAAAAGATTTTTTTCTATCCAAAAAATACAAATTTTTTATAAACATGGCGTTAGTTTTGAAAAATAAAAATATTATTTGAATGAGCTCGATTTCCATGGCTCTAGAAATTTCTGAGCTTTTTTGATCGCCAAACCCATTATTTCAGGATAGTCATAGAGTTTTTTGTTATTTTTGTGAGCAAATTCAATAAGTGGCTGCATAATTTTTCTTGCAGCACTTCCAAATGCTATTCCATCTGGAAGATTATTTGAATTCAACAATTCATGAGTTTTTTCATTTGTTCCTCCTGCTAATTGAATTAATCCTGGTGGAAGATCTGAACCGATTTTTTCAAACAACTTAACAGCATCTCTACTTGTTGTAGGAGCAAGATCTCCAGACATTGGCCTTCCATCTAGTTGCCAAATAAGTGGAATATCTAGCTCATTCAGAATTTCATATCTTTCCCAAAGAGCTTTCAAAAGATCTTGGGGCTCTTGGGCTTTTTTGAAAGATTGATTTAGTCCACAACTAATAGATATCTTGTCTAATTTCATTCCAGAACTTTTAAGGATACTTACAACTTTTGTGAAAGAATCTAGGCGATTGATTTCTGTATGAATTTCTACTGCATTAGGCCTTATTTTTTGAAGTGTTGATGCTAAATTATTTTTTGACAAATTATATTCATATTCACTAATTAGATTTAGAGGACAACTATTTAAACATCTTCCACATCCATAACATTTACTCTCTTTAATTCCGAAATTATCAATTGCAAAGGTGGGACATACTTTTTCGCATGGTCTTGGACAACTAGGGGGACATTTTAAAGGATCAAATTTTGCTTTTCGAAAGTGGATATCATTACCATCACTAATACTTATCATTAATCCAGGGGAGTTTTTAAAGACTTTTTTTGCCCAATCGATTCCTTTTTTTGCTGCATAAACTATAGATTCTTCTGCTGCAACATCTATGTAGTCGACACCAGCAGCAGTATAAATTGCACATAAATCTTCTATGGCAACAATATCTTCATTACTGGCACCACAAATTAACTTAATCCATTTATCTTTTTTATTCTTGGGTTTAATCAAACAATTTAACTTTCAAATTCATCCAAAATATAATTACTTAATGGTTTCCATTCAAGTTTTCTTGAACCCCCCATTTCAACAACTATTGTAAGTTTATTATCGTTATTGCAAATCTCTATTAAGCTCTCTAATTCAGATTGAGATAATACTTGACCTTCTAATAACCAAAGTAATTTATTTTTATCATTTTCATTAAATAACTCAGAAGCTTGTGGGATTACTTGTTGAACTTCCCCGAGTGCTCCATTTCTTCCTACACTTTGATGACCAAGGTGAGGTGGTCTAACGCCATGCAATTTGAGCAAGAAAACTTCTGGATCTCCAAGCCCTCTTGCTGAAGTTATAAAAGTTTTAAAGCCTTTGGCCCTCATTCTCCTCAAAAGACGAGTTTCATAACCACCTTCAAGAGGAGCAAATATTGCGAGACATTTGTTAGTTTTTAAATCGTTATGAAACTTTTTCCCTGAGAGAAGTAATGGCATAAAAATTTCCTTTATTTCTATATTATTTTATTTTATGGTACTTGATGATGTACAATTGTAATTCAGTGAATTTTTAAGCTCGCAAGCTAGCCGAGCCTCTGAAAATTTCACATTTTTTAGCGTTTCGTTAAAAAAACTCAGGTGGGTTTATCCCGAGAGAAACTATCTATTATTTCAGATAAGTCTCGACCTTACTAATTGTTTTTTTATTAACTTCACCTTAACAACTGAAGGGTTTAGATAATTGAAAAATTATTACGAGCTAGCCTAATTTAGTATTATGTCTATCGGAATTTTAGGAAAGAAATTGGGCATGTCCCAACTTTTCGATGATAAAGGTAATTCGGTACCAGTTACTCTTATAGAGGCTGGTCCGTGCCGAGTCACTCAATTGAAAACAACTGCTTTGGATGGTTATACCGCCGTTCAGATAGGTTATGGCTTGTCCAAAGAGAAGCATTTAAGCAAACCTGAAAAGGGACACTTATTGAAATCAGGTGAAGAACTTCTAAAGCATTTGAAAGAATATAGGGTTGAAGAAACTTCATCTTATGAAATAGGAAAACAAATAACTGTAAAAAACTTTGAGGTTGGTCAAAAAGTTGATATCAGTGGTAAATCTATGGGTAGAGGTTTTGCAGGTTACCAGAAAAGACATGGTTTTAGCAGAGGTCCTATGAGTCATGGTTCAAAAAATCATAGAGCACCAGGATCTACAGGAGCAGGAACAACTCCTGGTAGAATTTATCCAGGGAAAAGAATGGCAGGAAGATATGGAGGAAAACAGATAACTACCAAAGGATTGTTAGTTCTAAAAATTGATGATCAGAAGAATTTGCTTGTAGTAAAGGGTTCTGTTCCAGGTAAGCCCGGCTCAATTGTCAACATTAAGCCAAATAATGTTGTAGGCAAAAAAGGAGGTGAAAAATCATGACAACACTTGAAACTTTAAAGTGGGATGGTAAAAAATCAGGCAAAGTTACTCTTGATTTAGCAGTTGCTAAAGAAACTTCTTCGGCAGACTTAATCCATAGAGCAGTCCTTAGACAGCTAGCAAATAAAAGACAAGGGACAGCATCAACTTTGACAAGATCTGAAGTGCGCGGGGGCGGTAGAAAGCCATACAAACAGAAAGGTACAGGAAGAGCTCGTCAAGGATCAATAAGGACACCCTTAAGACCTGGTGGCGGAATTATTTTTGGACCGAAGCCACGTTCTTACAATCTTGATATGAATCGTAAGGAACGTAGATTAGCTCTTAGAACAGCTCTTATGTCCAGAGTATCTGATATGAAGGCTGTTGAAGATTTTGGATCTACTTTAAAGCAGCCTAAAACAAGTGATATCATCAATGGCCTTGCTCGATTAGGTATACAAAAAACTGAAAAAGTTTTGGTTATTCTTGAGAGCCCTTCCGATATTATAAAAAAATCCATTAATAATATTGAGAAAGTAAAATTAATCGCCGCCGATCAATTAAATGTATTTGATATTCTCAATGCCAATAAATTGGTAATAGGTCAATCAGCGATAGATAAAATTCAGGAGGTTTATGCATCATGAGTAAATTATTCGATTCTCGTTTAGCCGATGTAATACGAAAGCCAGTTATTACTGAAAAAGCTACAAATGCACTAGATCTTAACCAATATACTTTCGAAGTAGATCATAGAGCGGCTAAACCACAAATAAAGGCAGCTATTGAAGCCTTGTTCAGTGTTAAAGTCATAGGAGTTAACACTATGAATCCTCCTAGGAGAACAAGAAGAGTCGGGAAATTTTCCGGTAAACGTTCTCAGGTCAAGAAGGCAATTGTACGTCTTGCTGAAGGAGACAAAATCCAACTATTTCCAGAATCTTAAGGAGTTTTAATCATGGCAATACGTAAATTCAAACCTTATACACCTGGCACTAGGCAGAGAGTAGTTACTGACTTTAGTGAAATCACAAGTGCAAAACCTGAAAGATCACTAATAGTTTCAAAACATAGAGTTAAAGGCAGGAATAATCGTGGAGTTATCACTTGTCGTCATCGTGGAGGTGGTCACAAAAGGCAATATAGATTGGTTGACTTTAGAAGAGATAAAAAAAATATCAACGCTAAAGTTGCAGCTATACACTACGATCCTCATAGAAATGCAAGGTTGGCACTTTTATTTTACGAAGATGGAGAGAAAAGATATATTATCGCTCCAGCAGGAGTAAAAGTCGGACAAAATGTCATTTCTGGAGAAAGTGTTCCAATTGAAGATGGAAATGCCATGCCGCTTTCTGTTATGCCATTAGGATCTAGTGTTCATTGTGTTGAGTTATACGCAGGTAGGGGCGCTCAAATGGTTAGATCCGCAGGAGCTAGTGCTCAAGTTATGGCAAAAGAGGGAGATTATGTTGCTTTAAAACTCCCATCTACTGAGGTAAGACTTGTAAGAAAAGAATGCTACGCAACTCTTGGTGAAGTAGGTAATTCTGAAATAAGAAATACTAGCTTAGGTAAAGCAGGAAGAAGAAGATGGCTTGGAAGAAGGCCTCAAGTAAGAGGTAGTGTAATGAACCCATGTGATCATCCACATGGAGGAGGAGAGGGAAAAGCACCAATTGGTAGAGCAGGACCAGTTACTCCTTGGGGTAAACCAGCTCTTGGATTAAAGACACGTAAAAAGAACAAACCAAGTAATAAGTTAGTTGTTCGAAGACGCCGTCGCATTTCTAAGAGGAGTAGAGGAGGAAGAGACTCTTGATTACTTCATTTATTATTTCAATTTCTATTACATAATCATGGGACGTTCACTAAAAAAAGGACCTTTTATAGCAGATAGCCTGCTCAAGAAGGTAGAAAAACAAAATACTGATAATGACAAGTCTGTTATCAAAACTTGGTCGAGATCCTCTACGATTTTACCTTTAATGATTGGTCACACAATAGCCGTACATAATGGCAAAACTCACATTCCAGTATTTATTACTGAACAAATGATTGGTCATAAACTTGGTGAATTTGCTCCTACACGCACTTACCGAGGTCATATAAGAGATAAGAAAGGAGCAAAATCATGACAAAAACACCGGAAACAACAAAAACAGCAAAAACAGCAATTGCTCATGGGAATTACGTTCGAGGATCAGCCTCTAAAGTGAGAAGAGTTTTGGATCAGATAAGGGGTAGGTCCTACAGAGATGCACTGATTATGTTGGAATTTATGCCTTACAGATCTACAGACCCCATCACTAAAGTTCTAAGATCTGCGGTTGCCAATGCAGAACATAACCTTGGAATGGATCCATCCACCTTAATTATTTCCTCTGCATGGGCTAATAGTGGTCCAGTAATGAAAAGGTATAGGCCCAGAGCTCAAGGTCGAGCTTTTTCAATTAAAAAACAGACTTGCCACATCAGTATTTCTGTTGAATCTGCTTCTAATCAAACTAATGCGGAG
This sequence comes from Prochlorococcus sp. AG-347-L19, assembly GCA_003278895.1. Taxonomy (GTDB): domain Bacteria; phylum Cyanobacteriota; class Cyanobacteriia; order PCC-6307; family Cyanobiaceae; genus Prochlorococcus_A. The sequence goes on along the minus strand of QCCO01000002.1, from coordinate 8,282 downwards.
GTACAAAACTAATGGGACATAAAATACATCCTTCTGGACTAAGATTAGGAATTACGCAAGAGCATCGCTCTAAGTGGTTTGCTACTTCTAAAACATATCCAATTCTTCTCCAAGAAGATTTTAAAATTCGTACCTTCATACAAAAAAAATATGGAGCAGCAGGAATTAGCGATGTTTTAATAGCTAGAAAAGCCGACCAACTGGAACTTGAATTAAAAACAGCAAGACCAGGAGTTATAGTTGGAAGGCAAGGAAGTGGTATTGAAGAATTAAGATCTGGCATTCAAAAAACTATAGGTGATAGAACTAGGCAAGTCAGAATAAACGTTGTTGAAGTTGAACGCGTAGACGCTGATGCTTTTTTACTTGCTGAATATATTGCTCAACAACTAGAAAAAAGGGTCGCCTTTAGAAGAACTATTAGGATGGCCTTACAAAGGGCTCAAAGGGCTGGAGTTCTAGGTCTTAAAATTCAAGTAGGGGGAAGGTTGAATGGTGCTGAAATAGCTAGAACTGAATGGACTAGAGAAGGTAGAGTACCTTTACATACTTTGAGAGCTGAAATTGACTACGCAACTCGTGAAGCTAATACAACTTACGGTGTTCTAGGCATTAAAGTTTGGGTTTTCAAAGGTGAAGTTCTCCCTAAAGAAGAACAAACTATCCCTATGGGTGCGAGCCCTAAGAGGAAAGCTAATAGAAGGCCTCAACAATTTGAGGATCGTTCAAATGAGAATTCATAGGAGGTATAAAAATGCTTAGTCCAAAACGTACTAAATTTCGTAAACAACATAGAGGCAGAATGAGGGGTGTAGCCTCAAAAGGAAATACTATTGCATTTGGTCAATTTGCTCTCCAAGCTCAAGACTGTGGCTGGGTAACTGCACGTCAGATTGAAGCAAGTAGAAGAGCTATGACAAGATATATCAAACGTGGTGGTCAAATCTGGATAAGAATTTTTCCTGATAAACCTGTAACCATGAGACCTGCCGAAACTAGAATGGGTTCTGGTAAAGGTAATCCAGAGTTTTGGGTCGCAGTTGTAAAACCTGGAAGAATACTTTTTGAAATGGGCGGTGAAGATATCACTGAGGAAACTGCAAAGGAAGCTATGCGTCTGGCTCAATACAAACTTCCTGTAAAAACAAAATTTATCTCCATTGATAAAAATCTAGAAAAATCCTCCCAAGAAAATGCAAAAAATAGTAAAAAATCTCAAGAGGAGGTTAAACAATGAAAAACTCAGAGTCACTTAAGGAATTTAAAAAATTAAATTCTGAACAAATTACTGAAAAAATTGACCAATTACGAAAAGATCTTTTTGACTTGAGATTCAAGCAAGCTACAAGACAGCTCAATGAAACTCATAAATTTAAAATTATCAAGAAACAAGTTGCGCAATTACTCACTCTCAGTAAGAGTCAATCTGCTTCTAAAACAACTTCTGATTAATTATTAGTTATGGCACTTAAAGAAAGAATTGGTACTGTTGTCAGCGACAAAATGGATAAAACAGTTGTTGTTGCTGTTATTAACAGATATCCACATCCCACTTATAAAAAAATTGTAAGTAGAACTACTCGATATAAGGCGCATGATCCAGAAAATACATGCGTTTTAGGTGATCGAGTTAAAATTAGAGAAACTAGACCGCTTAGTGCTCAAAAAAGATGGGCCATTGAAGAGATTCTCAATAAAACAAGTCAGGCTAAGGAGGTTAAAAAATGATTCAACAAGAAACTTATTTAACAGTTGCCGATAATAGCGGAGCAAAAAGACTCCAATGTATTAGGGTTTTAGGTTCTAATAGAAGGTATGCACATGTCGGGGATGTAATCGTGGCAACTGTAAAAGATGCTCTTCCTAACATGGGAGTTAAGAAATCTGAAGTTGTTAAAGCTGTGATCGTCAGAACTAAAGCAACATTAAGAAGAAATACTGGTAATTCAATCAGATTTGATGACAATGCGGCAGTATTGATTAATGAAGATAAGAATCCAAAAGGTACTAGAGTCTTTGGTCCTGTAGCTAGAGAACTGCGGGATAAAAATTATACAAAGATTGTTTCTCTTGCTCCGGAGGTGATTTAAATGTTGGATTCATTAAAGCAAAAGAAAAATTTCCAGAGAATAAAAATGAGAATCAAAACTGGAGATTTGGTAAAAGTAATTAATGGCAAGGACAAAGGGAAAACTGGTGAAGTTTTAAAAACCATCCCTCTTGAAAATAGAGTAGTTGTAAAGGGAATTAACCTAAGGACCAAACATGTAAAACCAACTCAGGAAGGAGAAACTGGAAGAATTCTTACAGAAGAAGCATCTTTACATGCATCAAATGTGATGTTTTTTTCAAAGGATAAAAATCTTACAAGTAAGATTGAATACTTTATTGATAAAGAGGGGGTTAAGAAAAGAAGATTGAAGAAAACTGGTGAAGTAATTGATTAATTTTTCATCAGAAACCAGATTTCAACTTTTTCTAATTTATCAATTCTGACAAAGACCAGAATTAACAAAAAATTATGACTCTAAAAAATCGCTACAAAGAATCAATAAGACCAAAACTTTTAAAGGACCTTGGTCTTAAAAATATTCATCAAGTACCTAAAGTTGTCAAAGTCAACGTTAACAGAGGTCTTGGTGAGGCAGCTTCGAATTCGAAAGCTCTTGAAGCCTCTTTAAATGAAATGGCAACAATTACAGGACAAAAGGCTTTAGTAACTAGGGCCAAAAAAGCTATCGCGGGTTTTAAAATTCGTGAAGGCATGGCAATTGGTTGTACTGTAACTTTGAGAGGAGACAGGATGTATTCTTTTTTGGAGAGATTTATAAATCTAGCTTTACCAAGAATAAGAGACTTTAGAGGAGTTAATCCAAAAAGTTTTGATGGGAGAGGTAATTACACCGTTGGCGTGAAAGAGCAATTGATTTTTCCTGAAATCTCTTTTGATAAAATAGATTCAATAAGAGGTATGGATATAACTATTGTCACTAGTGCAAAATCAGATCAAGAAGGTAAAGCTCTTTTGCAGGAGTTAGGAATGCCTTTTAGTAAGAATTAAATTAAAACTATGTCAAATCACGATCCTATTTCCGATATGCTTACTCGAATTAGAAATGCGAGTCAAAAAAAGCATACAACCACAACAATCCCAGGTTCAAAAATGTCCTTAAGTATCGCAAAAGTACTTCAAAAAGAGGGGTTCATTTCTGATATTAATGAGGAAGGTGAAGGTTATAAATCACAAATAATACTCGGCCTCAAATATAGTGGAAAAAACAAATTTCCTACTATTCGATCTATGCAAAGAGTTAGTAAACCTGGTTTGAGAATATATAAAAATACTAGGGGTTTACCAAAAGTTCTTGGAGGTCTTGGAGTTGCCATAATATCAACTTCTAAAGGCGTTATGAGTGATCGCGATGCTAGAAAGCAAGGCATTGGCGGCGAAGTCCTCTGCTATGTTTATTAAGGAGAATTAATCATGTCAAGAATCGGAAAAACACCAGTACTTATTCCAGAGAAAGTTACAGTTGATTTTGATGGATTAACAGTTACAGTTAAGGGCCCAAAAGGTGAGTTAAAACGTCTCATGCCTGAGGGAGTTAGTTTTGATAAGAAAGATAATACTGTTGTCGTAAGTCCTACCACAACCAAAATACATTCAAGGCAGAGACATGGTTTATGTAGAGCTTTAATTGCAAATATGGTTGAAGGGGTTACTCAAGGTTTTTCAAAGAAACTAGAAATTGTTGGGGTTGGATCAAGAGCACAAGTAAAAGGTAAAAATCTAGTTGTAAGTGCAGGATATAGTCATCCTGTAGAAATGATCCCCCCTGATGGTATAACATACAAAGTTGAGAGTAATACAAACGTTACCGTATCTGGAATTGATAAGGAAATTGTTGGCAATGAAGCAGCAAAAATCAGATCAATTAGACCTCCAGAGCCATATAAAGGTAAAGGAATTAAATATCATGATGAGAGAATTCTCAGAAAAGCTGGTAAATCTGGCAAAAAATAATTCCAATTAAAAAAATGACCAAACTTTCCAGGAAATTACAAACCCAAAAAAGACATAGAAGATTAAGGAGATTCTTAATTGGAAATGCAACTCGTCCAAGATTGTCTGTTTTTCGCTCTAATAACCATATTTATGCTCAGGTTATAGATGATAGCGCTCAAACAACTATTTGCTCAGCTTCAACTGTTGATAAAGAACTAAGAGAAAAATCTGAGAAATTACCTTCTGATTGTAATTCTTCTTCGATTGTTGGAAAATTATTAGCAAAGAGAGCGATAAAAAAAGGTATTAAGCAAGTAATTTTTGACCGTGGAGGTAATTTATATCACGGTAGAGTAAAGGCACTTGCAGATGCTGCTCGTGAAGCAGGCCTAGAATTCTAACTTTTAATTTTTTACTATGACTGACACTCCAACAAAACAAGAAATTCAATCCAAGAACGATAATGTTCCTGCAGCTACGCCCGTAGAACAAAAAAAGAATAATCGTAATGATCGAAAAAGAAATAGAAGAGGTGATTCAAAAAATCTAGAGAGAGATTCTGATTGGCAAGAAAGAGTTGTTCAAATTCGACGCGTTTCTAAGACTGTTAAGGGTGGAAAAAAAATGAGTTTTAGAGCAATTGTTGTAGTAGGTAACGAAAAAGGTCAAGTTGGAGTTGGAGTTGGTAAAGCAGGGGATGTTATTGGTGCGGTGAGAAAGGGAGTTTCAGATGGTAAAAAGAATCTTGTAAGGGTTCCCTTAACCCCAAATAATTCTATACCGACTTTATCTTTAGGTCGAGATGGTGCGGCTAATGTTCTAATTAGACCAGCTGCCCCAGGCACAGGAGTAATTGCTGGTGGTTCAATAAGAACAGTTTTAGAATTAGCCGGCATAAAAAATGTTTTAGCAAAAAGATTGGGTAGTAAAACACCTTTGAATAACGCTAGAGCTGCTATGGTAGCTCTTTCTCAATTAAGAACACACAAATCTGCCTCTAGGGAGAGAGGCATCTCACTTGAACAGCTCTATTCTTAAAATTATGACTTCAACATTAAATTCACTTAAATCAAACTCTGGCTCGAGAAAGAAAAAACTAAGAAAGGGTAGAGGAATTGCAGCCGGTCAGGGTGCATCATGTGGTTTTGGAATGAGAGGACAAAAGTCACGTTCTGGAAGACCTACACGTCCAGGTTTTGAAGGTGGCCAAATGCCTTTATATAGAAGAGTTCCCAAATTAAAGCACTTTGAAATAATTAATCAAAAGAACTTTTCCATAATAAATTTAGAAAAATTAAATGATTTCAAAGATAACGATATAGTTAACCTTGACTCACTAGTTAAGAAAGGATTGATCTTCAAGCCCAAATTTCCTTTAAAAATCCTTGGTAATGGAAAAATTAATGTAAAGCTAAAAGTTCAAGCTCATGCATTTACAAAAGTTGCGAAACAAAAAATTGAGGACGCAGGTGGATCCTGCGAGCTTATAAATAATAAATAAATTTACTAAAAATTTAGGTAAAACTTAAAATGTTGGTCAACAAAAGTAGAAATCCTAGCGCTTCTGAAATACTTTCCCAATTATTTTTAAATAAAGAGTTAAGGAGTAGAGTTTTAACTACTTTAGGTCTGCTCCTTTTAGTAAGACTTGGTATATATATCCCTATGCCTGGTATTGATAGGGTCGCTTTTAAAAGTTTTATAGATCAAGGGGGGCAATTAATAGGTTTTTTAGATATTTTTACTGGAGGAGGAATTTCAACCTTAGGAATATTCGCATTAGGCATACTTCCCTTTATTAACGCATCAATTATAATCCAGCTTCTCACAGCTTCATTGCCTGTGCTTGAAGATTTACAAAAAAATGAAGGAGAAGCGGGGAGAAGAAAAATTGCTCAAATAACTAGATATGTTTCATTAGGATGGGGGTTTTTGCAAAGTATAATTTTTTCCTTAATTCTCAGACAATATGCTATTGAGGGGATAAGTGAAACTACATTTGTCTTGCAAACCTCCATTGCCTTGGTTACTGGCTCAATGTTAGTAATGTGGTTTAGTGAAATTATTACGGAAAAAGGGATAGGTCAAGGTGCTTCACTGGTAATTTTTTTGAATATTGTTTCGACTTTACCTAAGGCTCTAAGTTCAACCATTGAAAAAGCTCAAACCGGCGATAGAGGAGATGTTTTAGGAATAGCAGTTTTATTTGGAGTATTTTTACTGACAATCGTTGGGATCATTTTTGTCCAAGAGGGAGCAAGACGCATTCCTATTGTTAGTGCAAAAAGGCAGATAGGAAGTTCAACACTACTTCCTACAAGGCAAAGTTATTTACCTTTGAAATTAAATGCAGGAGGAGTCATGCCTATAATATTCGCATCTGCTTTAATCTTTTTACCCATAACCATTGCAAATGTTACGGGCAATCCAGTCTTAATAAAGTTAGCAAGTAGTTTAAATCCCGGATCTTCTAATCCATGGCCATATGCTCTTACATTCTTCTCCTTGATTTTGGGGTTCTCCTATTTTTATGCATCTCTTACTATCAATCCAGTTGATGTAGCTTCAAATTTAAAGAAAGGAGGAGTAGCGATTCCAGGAGTTAGACCAGGAACAAATACAGCCAACTACCTATCAGGTATACAAAATAGGTTGACTTTATTGGGAGGATTATTTCTGGGTTCAGTAGCTATAATCCCAGCTGCAGTAGAAAGAGCTACTAATGTTCAGACCTTTCAAGGTTTAGGAGCAACTTCATTGCTTATTCTTGTGGGTGTTGCTATTGATACTGCTAAGCAAATTCAAACTTATGTTATTTCACAAAGGTATGAGGGACTAATTAACAATTAATGAAGAAACATATACTATTTTTAGGAGCTCCTGGAGCAGGGAAAGGGACTCAAGCGGAATTGCTTAGTCAAAGTAATTCTTATTTACACCTTTCTACTGGTGAATTATTAAGAAAAGAAATCGAAATGAATACTGCCCTTGGTATTCAGGTAAAGGATATTATGAATCGAGGGGAACTTGTTAGTGATGAACTCGTATTAAAGATAGTAAGACAAAATTTAGTCAAAGATAACAAAGGTTGGATTCTAGATGGTTACCCAAGAAATTTATCTCAAGCAAATTCATTGAATGAAGTCTTAAATGAAATAAATCAACCTTTGGAATTAGTTTTTTATTTAGATATCCCGGAAGAAGTACTAATTAAGCGTTTGCTTTTGAGAGGTAGAAAAGATGATACGGAAGAGACAATTAAAACAAGAGTTGACATTTATAAAAAAACTACAGAACCATTGATTCGATATTTTAAAGATCTCTCATTGTTAGAATATATTGATGCTGATAGAGATTTAAAAACAATTTCCTCTGATATCAAACTAAAAATGGCTTGATGATGATGTAGAATATAGTATTAACGTTTTATTTGTTAAACCCCTATGAAGGTCAGATCTTCAGTCAAAAAAATTAGTCCTGACGATCAGATCGTGAGGAGAAGAGGTAAAATCTATGTTATTAACAAGAAAAGACCTCGCAATAAACAGCGTCAGGGTTAAATTTAACCCTTAAATTCAAACTTTTACTTATTCAAAAACGTGGCCAGGATTGCAGGAATTGACATACCTCGCGAAAAGCGAGTTGAAATTGCACTTACATACGTCTATGGAATTGGTTTAACGAGATCGAAGCTAATTCTTGCTAATACGGGTGTAAACCCAGATACTCGTGTCAAAGACCTTTCAGATTCTGATGTGCAAAAACTAAGAGGTGCCACAGAAGATTTCACTTTAGAAGGGGATTTGAGAAGAAAAGAGGGAATGGCTTTAAAACGTCTACAAGATATAGGGTGTGTAAGGGGAAGAAGACATAGAATGAGTCTTCCAGTAAGGGGTCAAAGAACTAGAACCAATGCAAGAACAAGACGCGGTTCTAGGAAAACAGTTGCTGGAAGAAAAAAATAAATAACTAAATCTATTTACAAATTGAAGTATTAACTTAAAACATCATGGCAGCTACAGTAAAAAAAACAGGTTCAAAGAAATCTAAACGTAATGTACCCAATGGTGTGGTACACATCCAAAGCACATTTAATAATACTATCGTCTCAATTACTGATACCTCTGGTCATGTAATTTCTTGGTCTTCTGCTGGCGCAAGTGGATTTAAAGGAGCTAGGAAAGGTACCCCATTTGCTGCTCAAACAGCTGCCGAAGCTGCAGCTAGAAGAGCACTTGATCAAGGTATGAGACAAATAGAAGTACTAGTTCGAGGG
>QCCO01000001.1 GCA_003278895.1 Prochlorococcus sp. AG-347-L19 | reverse complement strand
AATGCTTTTTTCCATTTTAAGTTTTAAGGTAGAAAACTAACAAAATTATTATTTAAATTTCTACTTGAAAAATAAATATTTATGTAGTTAAAAATCTCTGGGTCATTAAAATTCATATTTTGGATCAAAATAGCAGGTTCCATAAAAGAAGCTTTGCTTCTTACAAATATCTCTTTTGCTGCTAATTTCCCTAGAATTTTTGTTGAATATATTGCGATTGCAGCTTGAATAATTGCTATGGGTCCATAGGGTAATAATGAAAGCCCGTTAGTAAAAGGTGCTGTTAAAAGAATTAGTTTCTTAATAAGGTTGAAAGAGGTATTAATGCCAACTTGAGTGATTCCCAAACATAAATTATTAATGGATATATTTTTAAATATTTTTCTTGTAGATTCACCTTTCAACTTTAAGCCGTAAATATTACTTAATTCGTTAATCAATGCAGTATCTAGTGCAAAACTACCTGCAACATCAAATAAGATAAAAGGATTAAGAGCTACTGCGGATGCCTTTATAGTCGAAAATTTACCAATAGTTGATTGAGCTAATTTCTGCCTTCTTTTCAATCTTTGCTCTTTTATTTTCAGAAATAATTTGTCAGCTAATTGAATAGAATTTAATGTTAATAGTATCTCACCATATTGATTGATTAATTTAGCTATGTAATTTTTAAGATTGGTTTCATTATTAATGATTATTGGAATATTTAAATCTTTTGGAAGCTTAAAATTTATATTTTCAATTATTTCTTTTAATTCATTTTTATGAAATAGATCGATTTTGTTTAAAATTAAAATAATTTTTTTTCCATCTTTTATAAAAGAGTTGATTTCGTTTAACTCATTTCTATTTAAATCTCCCGAAATTACAAATAAAATAACATCTGAGTTATTTATAGAGGAGTAAACTTTATCTGGGAATTTAATATCGCAGAAATCAAATCCTGGAGAATCTAGTAACTCTATACTGTAAAGTGATTGATCTTTAAATTTCCATTCTTCAGCCTGAATTTCTCTTGTGGTCCCATTGATAATATCTGTTTTAAATTTATCTTTTTCTAATAAAGAATTTAAAACAGAAGATTTTCCTACGCCTGATTTACCATATGCGCCGATTCTTATTTTTTTTTCTTTGAGCCTAAAAAGTTTTTGATTAAAAGAAATTATGTCCCTATTAAAATAACTTTTTTCATAGTTGGTAAGATCAATAGTTTCCCACCAATTTTTTAAAAGTAAATAATTTTTATTAATTTTGAATTGTTTCATGATTTATTTTTTCCACCAGCCAGCTAAAACAGATAACACAGCTTCTGCACCAATAATGCCCACGAATCCTCCAAATTCATCTACTACTACTTTCACTCCTTTATGATTCTTGTCAAATCTTGTTAATAATTGATCTGCCTTAATCATTTCGGGAATGTAGTCCACAGGTTCGCAAATTTCTGACAATAATTTTTTATTTTCTCCATTAATTAATTCTGCTAGCATTCTCTCACGGGGAACCACCCCAAGTATTTTGTCAACTTTATCTCCCAAAATAACCCACCATTGAGAGTTATCGTCCATTATAAGTTTTGAAATTTCTTCAAGATTCGAAGACCCATCAAGACAAGGTGCTGATACTCTAGGGATCATTAAATCTTTAGCTTTTAAATCATTTAATTGAAAAACCTTAAATATCATTGCTGCTTCATCAGCTTCTATCAAACCTTTTTGGCTTCCAATCTTTGCCATTTGTCTAATTTCTTCTTCATCTGTTGAAATTTCATTTTCTGCCGTAATAACTGGAAATATTTGTTCTATTAATACTAAAAATGGCCTCATTAAAGTATTCAATATTCTCAAGATAGGAACTGATAATAATGCTATTTGAACTGAGAATCTTGTACCAAGAGCCTTAGGTAGTACTTCTCCTACTAGTACGACTAGTATGTAAAAAGAAATTGAAAACAGGGTTAGGCCATAACTACTATTAATAACCAATGCTCCATATACACCTAAAATAAGACTTCCAATTATGTTAAATCCATTATTAGTAATAGTAATTACAGTTAATGTCCTTCCAAGATGTTTTCTAAGTTTAAGGAGTTGATTTGCAGAACTCTTTGGTTTTTGTTTAGAGGCTATCTCTAGAATTCGAATCGAATTTACGGCTAAAAAAGCAGCTTCTACTCCCGAACAACATGCTGACCCAATTAAGATAATTATTATAAGAACAAATAAACCGTAAACACTTGGTTCCATTAAAATAGATTAGTTATTAAATCTGTATTAATTCATTCTTCCATTTTTTTTTAAAACACGCCAATACACAATCTATGTTTAAACCTGAAAATAAAGTTTTTGAAGAAAGAAGAGAAATCTTTCTCAATAAATTAAATGGAAAAGCTGCTATTATCCCTGGTGCTAGTCTCGTAAAGCATCATGCTGATTGTGAATATCCGTTTAGACAAGATAGTAATTTTTGGTATTTAACCGGCTTCGATGAGCCAGATGCAATCGCTCTTTTCTTATCGCATAAGCCAAAGGGAGAGAGATTTATTATGTTTGTTGCTCCTAAAGATATTATAAGCGAAGTCTGGCATGGCTTTAGATGGGGTTTAGAAGGCGCTGAAAAAGAGTTTAAGGCTGATAAGGCTCACTCAATAAACGAATTAAAAGATTTACTCCCAGCCTACATAAATGGATCTGACGAACTTGTTTTTTCTATTGGTAAGCATCCATCGGTTGAGAAAATAATACTGGAAATTTTTTCACAACAACTTGAAAATCGCTCAAGATTGGGGACTGGCGCAAATTCTATAGAATCTCCAGAAATTTACTTAAATGAAATGAGATTAATTAAAAGTGAATTTGAGATCAAGAGAATGAGAGAAGCCATACAAATTTCGGCAGAAGCACATGAACTAGTCAGAAAATCTATTTCATCTAAGCAAAATGAAAGACAAATTCAGGGTATTATAGAGGGATTCTTTTTGGAAAGAGGTGCAAGAGGGCCCGCTTATAATTCTATCGTTGCTTCAGGAGATAATGCATGTATTTTGCATTACACTTCAAATAACTCCTCATTGAATAAAGGGGATTTGTTATTGGTTGATGCTGGCTGCTCCTTAACTGATTATTACAATGGAGACATAACACGAACTATTCCAATAAGCGGGAAATTTTCTAAAGAGCAAAAAATTATCTATGAAATTGTTTTAAGTGCTCAAAAAACTGCAATAAAGAATGCTATAACTGGATCTAATTCTAGCGCTGTTCATTATGCTGCGTTAAAAGTTCTAGTAGAGGGATTGAAAGAAATTGGATTATTATTGGGCAGCACTGAGGAGATAATCGAGAACCAATCGTACAAACATCTCTACATGCATAGAACTGGTCATTGGCTAGGATTAGATGTTCATGATGTTGGAGCTTACAGAATGGGGGAATATGAAGTGCCACTACAGAATGGAATGATTCTTACGGTGGAACCTGGTATCTATATAAGTGACAGGATTCCTATTCCAGAGGGGCAGCCCACTATTCATGAAAGATGGAAAGGCATTGGGATCAGAATCGAAGATGATGTTTTGATCAAAGATACAAACCCAGAAGTTTTAAGTATTACTGCACTAAAAGAAATTTCTGATTTAGAATTTTAAAATTTGACTTATCCAGTGAATAGATTTATTTTTATTAAGTTCAAAGCTCAAAAATGAATAAATCTAATTCATATGATTCTAAACTTTCTCAAGCAAGAGGCTTAGCTAGTCAGCTTGGCATGTTCGCAGAAGAAAACGATATCCCTAAAGATCTTTGGGATTCATTGGAAGCTACTATTTATGATTTTTATGAAGTATCTCATGATAGATAAAATCCTATTTAGAAGCTATCAATAACTAAAATCAAGAAATTTTGAATAAATCAATCAAAATGTGACCATAAACTGATAAATTATTTATTAAACATAAATAAGTGAATGACTTCATCAGATAAGTTAAATCAAGATTCAACAGAAAAAAAGGAAAAAAATAGTGGTGCACCAAAGTCTAAAAATTCCTCTCCTAATTCAGGAATGATGGGCGCCACAGCTGTATTAGCAGCTGCCACAATTGATGAAGATGGGGTACCTACTGGCTACACCCCTAAACCTGATGAAGGAAGGTTTATAATTAAGGTATTGTGGTTACCTGATAATGTGGCTTTAGCAGTGGATCAGATAGTAGGTGGGGGGCCAAGCCCTCTTACTGCTTATTATTTTTGGCCGAGAGATGATGCTTGGGAAAAATTAAAAAGTGAATTAGAAAATAAAGCTTGGATTACAGATAACGAAAGAGTAGAGATATTGAATAAAGCTACTGAAGTAATAAATTATTGGCAAGAAGAAGGTAAAACAAAAAAATTAGAAGAAGCCAAATTAAAGTTTCCCGAAGTAACTTTTTGTGGAACAGCTTAAATATTAGTTCTTTGCAGCTTGAATCCTAGCCTCAGCTTTCGAAACCTCTTTCAAGGCTTTAATTTTTTCTGGATTTTTTTCATTATCAGAAAATTTGCTTATTGCTAATTTTGCTTCTTTAAGATCTTGTTCAGCAGTTTGAACATTAATTTCAGAACCAATTTCAGCATTATTTACTAAAACTATTACTTCATCTGATTCAATTTCAGCGAAGCCTCCCATTAGAGCTATAGACTTCCACTGGGAATTCATTCTTAGCCTTAATACGCCAATATCTATAGCAGTAACTAAAGAAATGTGTCCTGGTAGTACACCAATTTGACCGGTAGTACTAGGAAGGATTACTTCTTCAGCTTCGCCTTGATAAACATTTTTATTGGGAGCTAAAACTTTTAGAGAAATTGCCATTAATTTAAAATTATTGAAGGTTAAATATATACATATTCAAATATTTATTTTTCTGATTTTATTTTTTCCGCCTTTGCTTTAACTTCATCAATATTACCAACTAAGTAAAATGCCTGTTCTGGTAAATCATCCAATTCGCCTGACAAAATCATATTGAAACCAGCAATGGTATCTTCTAATTTTACATATTTACCAGACATTCCTGTAAATATTTCGGCTACGAAAAAGGGTTGTGAGAGGAATTTTTCAATTTTTCTGGCTCTGTCTACTGTTAGTCTATCTTCTTCAGAAAGCTCATCTAACCCAAGAATTGCGATAATATCTTGAAGCTCTTTATATCTTTGTAAAGTTGATTGGACAGCTCTGGCTGTTTTGTAATGCTCATCGCCAACAACTGATGGTTGTAGCATAGTGCTTGTTGAGTCTAATGGATCAACTGCTGGATAAATTCCCTTAGCTGCAAGAGCTCTAGCAAGTACGGTAGTAGCATCTAAATGTGCAAAGGTTGTAGCTGGAGCAGGGTCTGTTAGGTCATCAGCAGGTACGTAAACAGCCTGGATAGATGTTATTGACCCTTCTAATGTAGATGTAATTCTTTCTTGCAATTCACCAACATCAGTTCCCAGAGTCGGTTGGTATCCAACAGCTGAAGGCATTCTTCCAAGTAATGCAGATACTTCAGAGCCAGCTTGCACGAATCTAAAAATGTTATCAACAAAAAGTAGTACGTCTTGTTTATTTACATCTCTAAAATGTTCGGCCATTGTAAGTGCTGATAAGCCCACTCTCATTCTCGCACCAGGTGGCTCATTCATCTGTCCAAAACACAAGGCAACTTTTGATTGAGTTAAATCATCTGCATTTATAACGCCTGATTCTTTGAATTCTTCATATAAATCGTTCCCTTCTCTAGTTCTTTCTCCCACACCGCCAAAAACAGAAACTCCACCATGTTCCTTAGCAATGTTATTGATTAATTCTTGAATAAGAACCGTCTTCCCCACACCAGCACCTCCAAATAATCCAACTTTTCCTCCTTGTCTGTAAGGAGCCAAAAGGTCAATAACTTTAATACCAGTTTCAAAAACTTTTGGTTTTGTTTCTAGATCAGTTAACTTTGGAGCAGCTCTATGAATTGGGGCAGTATCTTTTGTATTCACTGGACCTTGTTCATCTACAGGTTCTCCTAATACATTGAATATTCTTCCTAAAGTTGCTTCTCCTACAGGTACAGATATTGGCGCGCCTGTGTCGATTGCTTCCATGCCTCTTACAAGACCGTCTGTGCCACTCATTGCGACTGCTCTGACTCTATGGTCACCAAGAAGCTGTTGAACTTCTGCAGTGAGCGCTATGTCTTGTCCAGCAGGGTTTTTAGCTTCGATTCTTAAAGCATTTAATATTTTGGGCAATTTCCCAGCTGGAAATTCTACATCCAGAACTGGGCCAATTACCTGGCGTACTACGCCTTTTGTCTGTGAAGAAGTTGATGGAGTTGCTACCATTTTTTATTGATTGGTGATGAATAGCTGATTTTAAACAGCTCATAATCCGAAAATACTACCACCTCATGGGTAGATTCGTTAAATGGGTTCGGCCACCCGCACAGTTTGAGTATGGTTGAATTGACACTTTGCAGATTATGTTGTTGATGATACGGACTGAGAATTTCTCTTTCCATTTTTATGACGCAAAGCGTCTCAATCATGATCCTCCATTAATCTATGGCAGCTGTTTCACTTACAGTCTCTACAGTAAAACCACTGGGAGATAGAATATTTATTAAAGTTTCCGCATCTGAGGAAAAAACTGCTGGGGGCATTCTTTTGCCTGATTCAGCTAAAGAAAAACCACAGGTTGGAGAAGTTGCTCAGGTGGGCCCTGGCAAACTTAATGACGATGGTTCTCGACAAACTCCAGAAGTGAGTATTGGCGATAAAGTTTTGTACAGCAAGTACGCTGGTACAGACATTAAATTGGGAGGAGATGAATATGTCTTGCTCTCAGAAAAAGATATTTTAGCTGTAGTAAGCTAAAATATTTGTTTCAAAAATTATTAAAACTTATTACTAAATCACTGCCTAAACATGGCTAAAAGAATTATTTACAATGAGCAAGCTCGTAGAGCGCTCGAGAGAGGAATTGATATCCTTGCTGAGTCTGTGGCTGTAACGCTTGGACCAAAAGGGAGAAATGTTGTACTGGAGAAAAAATTTGGTGCTCCACAAATTATCAATGATGGTGTCACAATCGCTAAAGAGATCGAATTAGAGGACCACATTGAAAATACAGGTGTTGCTTTAATCAGACAAGCCGCCTCAAAAACAAACGATGCAGCTGGAGATGGCACCACAACTGCCACTGTTTTAGCTCATGCAATGGTTAAAGCAGGGTTAAGAAACGTTGCTGCAGGAGCTAATGCAATTACCTTAAAAAAGGGTATTGATAAAGCGACTGAATTTCTAGTTGGTAAAATTCAGGAGAATTCCAAACCTATTAGTGATAGCAATGCTATAGCTCAATGTGGAACTATTGCTGCTGGAAACGATGAGGAAGTAGGCCAAATGATTGCCAATGCTATGGATAAAGTTGGTAAAGAAGGTGTTATCTCTTTAGAAGAAGGCAAATCAATGACTACTGAATTAGAAGTTACTGAGGGTATGCGCTTTGATAAAGGCTATATTTCACCCTACTTCGCAACTGATACTGAGAGAATGGAGGCTGTTTTAGATGAACCCTATATTCTTCTGACAGACAAAAAAATCGCCTTAGTGCAAGATTTAGTTCCCGTTTTGGAACAAATCGCTAAAACTGGTAAACCACTTGTCATTATTGCAGAAGACATCGAAAAAGAGGCTTTAGCAACTCTTGTTGTCAATAGATTGAGAGGAGTGTTAAATGTTGCTGCAGTAAAAGCTCCTGGTTTTGGCGATAGAAGGAAAGCAATGCTTGAAGATATGGCCGTTTTAACTAATGGACAACTTATTACTGAAGATGCAGGCTTGAAATTGGAGAATGCTACCTTAGATATGCTTGGAACTGGTAGAAGAATAACTATCAATAAAGAGACTACAACTATTGTGGCCGAAGGTAATGAGCAAGCAGTTAAAGCTAGATGTGATCAAATTAAGAAGCAAATGGATGAAACAGATTCTTCATACGATAAAGAAAAGCTTCAAGAACGTCTAGCTAAATTAGCTGGAGGTGTAGCAGTGATTAAGGTTGGTGCTGCTACTGAAACTGAGATGAAGGATAAAAAGCTTCGTCTTGAGGATGCTATTAATGCAACAAAAGCAGCTGTTGAAGAAGGAATTGTACCTGGAGGAGGCACAACCCTAGCTCATTTGTCTCCCATCCTAAAAGAATGGGCAGATAAAAATTTAGAGGGAGAGGAATTAATTGGAGCTAACATAGTTGAAGCTTCACTTACTGCTCCTCTAATGAGAATTGCTGAGAATGCAGGTTCTAATGGAGCAGTGATTGCTGAAAATGTAAAAACTAAACCATTTAATGATGGATTCAATGCTGCTACAGGAGAATATGTAGATATGTCCTCTGCAGGTATAGTCGATCCTGCGAAAGTTACTCGTTCTGGCTTACAAAATGCAGCTTCAATTGCAGGAATGGTTCTAACCACAGAATGCATAGTTGCAGATTTACCTGAGAAAAAAGATTCGGCTGCTCCAGCAGGCGCTCCAGGTATGGGCGGCGACTTTGATTATTAACTAACTAAAAGTTTTTTAATAAATTTTTTAAAGGGATCATGCAAAATGATCTCTTTTTTTTAATTTTATGAAATCCAGCCAGCGCTAAGAATAATCGCGAGAGACAAAAAAATCACTAAAAAAGTCCAAGTTATTTTGTTTAGAGAGGCTTCAGCGCTACTTGCGCTGTTAAACATAGAACTTCCACTAGCGGCTATTCCTCCCATTCCATCTCCTTTGGGACTATGAAGTAAAACTAAGAGAATGAGAAGAACTCCAGAAAATACCCAAATCCAACTAATAATTTGAATCATTGCTTAAGACTTTTATTAACTTTAGACGTGTTGAATGACTTTATTATAACCTTTTAATTCAATTTCTTGAATAAGTGATTTACCTGTCATTTCTATTGGTATTGGGAGATTCAATAATTGCAATAAAGTGGGTGCAATATCAGCTAAGCCGGCATTATCTCTTAAATTAATTTCATTTCCCATATTTGGTATTTTTCTTTTTTCACCTTCAATCAAAATTAATGGAACTTTATTTATTGTGTGAGCTGTCCATGGTTCACCTTCAGGTCCTTTCATTACCTCTGCGTTACCATGATCTGCTGTAATAAGAATGCTTCCACCCATTTCTCCAGTAGCATTAACTATTTGACCTATACATTTATCTACTTTTTCTATAGCTTTAATTGTTGCATCCATGTTTCCTGTATGACCAACCATATCAGGATTGGCAAAATTAATTACAACGAAAGCATAATTCCCGCTTTTAATTGCTTTAGAGCAACTAATAGTTAATTCCTCGGCAGACATTTCGGGTTCCATATCATAAGTTGCGACTCTTGGAGATGGAATCAAATGTCTCTCTTCCCCAGGTAAAGGAATTTCGACACCTCCATTGAAAAAGTATGTTACATGGGGATATTTTTCAGTTTCCGCGGTTCGATATTGTTTAAGTCCGTTTTCTGAAACTATTTGGCCTATAAAGTTATTGAGCGATTCAGGAGGAAATGCAACTTTAACTGGAAAGCTCGGATCATACTGAGTAAAAGTTACAAAATCAAGATTTGGAGAATTTTTTCTTCCAAATTCTGAGAAATCTTTACTTGAAAGGGATTTGACTATTTGTCTTGCTCTGTCTGGACGAAAGTTAAAGCAAATCAAACCATCCCCATCCTTAAGATAATTTTCAGAAATTCGTATAGGCTCTATAAATTCATCGGTTATGTCTTCGTCA
Organism: Prochlorococcus sp. AG-347-L19; assembly: GCA_003278895.1. Classification (GTDB taxonomy): domain Bacteria; phylum Cyanobacteriota; class Cyanobacteriia; order PCC-6307; family Cyanobiaceae; genus Prochlorococcus_A. Next base: position 200,768 of record QCCO01000001.1, on the reverse strand, counting down.
TAACTTTTTTCTATATAATCCTGAGGAGAAATATTTGTTATTTGAATATCTGGATCAGTCAAATTATTATATGCTTTTTCTGTTCTATCCCATAAAAGATTTCTATCCATTATCCAGTATCTTCCACATATGGAAGCGATTTCGCCTGTGTTAAATTTTTTTATACACGATTCTATTTGATTTAGATATTTAGAGGCACTTTTTGCAGGAGTATCTCTTCCATCGGTAATAATATGGATTGCAACTTTTTTTATTTCATTCTCAGATGCCCATTTTATTAAACCTAACAAATGATCAATATGGCTATGAACGCCTCCATCAGAACATAATCCTGTGATATGCAAAGTAGAATTATTTTTCTTTAATGAGTCAGCCATCTCTTTTAACTCATTAACCAATCCTAATTGATTATTTTTTACAATATTTGAAATCCTTACAAGTTCTTGTTGTATTATTCTTCCCGAACCAATGGTGAGGTGCCCTACCTCTGAGTTGCCCATTTGACCATCTGGGAGGCCTACATCAGATCCACTAGCATTTATTAGTGTGTGGGGATAAGCATGCCACAATGAATCCATTATTGGTGTATTGGCACTTTTAATAGCATTATTTGATTTTTCTTGTCGATATCCCCATCCATCAAGTATCGCGAGAACTACAGGGCTCTGAGGAACACTTAATCTTTTTATATTTTTGCTGCTAATCTTTGACATATTTAGATCAAATTCATTTTTAACTGATCCAACCTTAAATCTAGCTTCAAACGTTACTCTTTAACAATTTATATTTAAAATAGTTAGCTTTTGCTAATTTATGAAAGCATTAGACGATTTTTATTTATTGACAAATTATGTCCAAGAAAACAAAAAAGATCGTAATACTTACTGAAGTTGAGCTTAGAAAAACTATTTCACGTTTAACTTCCGAAATTATAGAAAAAGTTAAAAACCTAGAAAACCTTCTATTGGTTGGAATTCCGACTAGAGGAATTGAGTTGACCGAGGTGCTAGAAAAGGAATTATTTTCTAGGACAGGTTTAAGAGTTAAAAAAGGAACAATTGATCCAACTTTTTATAGAGATGATCAAAATAGAGTTGGTACTCGCCTGATAAAAGCTGCAGATATCCCAACTCCTATAGAGCAAAAAGAAATTCTTTTAATAGATGATGTTATTTATACTGGCAGAACAATTAGAGCTGCAATGGATGCTTTATATTCATGGGGCAGACCTCAAAGAGTAATGGTTTTAGTAATGGTAGATAGAGGTCATAGAGAATTGCCTATTCAACCAGATTTTTGTGGTAAAAAAGTGCCAACTAGTAAAATTGAAAGTATTAGCCTACGTTTAAATAATATTGATAATGAAGAAGGGGTTTTTCTTGAATAGCTTGATTTTAATAGATATTTCCTAAATTATATTCTCCTAAGAATTCATCTTGAATGTCAAAACACTCAACTAGTAAATTAGCACTTTTAGTAATTTTAAAGAAAAGTTTTAAGTTGTCTTCACCAATATTAGATTTATTTTTTAATACTATTTTGAGTGGTTTTTTATCCCATTTTATAATTTCTTCTTCATTTTGCACCTCTGATAATTTTGGTAATCCATTTTCGAAAATAACATCATATTCCCTCTCTTTATGTGTCTCTCCAATTATAATTTCAAATATTTTTTGATTACTTTTACTGGCTTGAAGGATCAGTTTAAATGAGTTTTCTGTTGGCCATGTTTGACCTTTGCAAAAAATAGGATGCCAAAAGTGTTTTTGTTCTCTTTTATTAAATAATCTTATGGATAATCCTTTGTTTAATACGTCTTTAATTTTTACCCCTGGGGTCATTGCTAAAGCTCCCAAAGCTATTGATTCGATAGGAGGCGGCGATTTTATTTGAATTTTTGAAATCTTTTTTGTTAGCCATTCTTTTATCAATGGTATTTGAGTTCCTCCACCAACCAAAACAATTGAATTTAAGTCGTCAACCGTGCAAAATTTTCCTCTTGCTTGATTTAATAAATCTTTTAGTAAAGAGTTAAAGTGATTAAGAAGATTATTTTCAATAAGTATTTTCTCAAATATTTCTTTACTTAGGTAGAAAACCTTCTCTTGATTTTGCTCGGTAAATAATTTTATCGGATATTTATTTTCATATTTGATTGCAGATGAACTGAGTTTACATTTTATTTCTTCTGCCTTTAAAAGATTATTTGCATAATTATTACCTGGAATAAAATAATCAACTATCCATTGATCAATATCTTTTCCACCAATTTTTGAGCCTGTTTTCCCAATTATTTCGGCACACCTGATTTTTTGTTTTGAAATTGAGCTTATATCAGTTCCCTTAAATTTTAATAGTTCGGCTATTGGACCAGATTTTCCTTCTCCTCCTTCTATTTTGACGATATTCATATCGATTGTACTTCCTCCAATATCTAATGTCATAACTTTTGAGCCAAATGGCGTATTTATTCCTAAACTTGCTGCAGTAGGCTCATCAACAAGTGCTATTTCGTCTACAGATATTTCCTCGCAAAGGTTAACTAACCATTCTCTGTAACCCTTATATGTATCTATTGGAGCAGTTAAAACAAGCCTTTTGATCTGATACTTATTGGGAATGCTTGCCCACAATATTTGAAAAAATTTTTTGCCACATTCATTGGGGTTTAAAATATTTTTTTGCTCAATTTTTTCAATAGAATTTCCAATTAATCTTTTAAAGTTCGAATGAAAAAACAAATCAGAATTCGAGTTGCCCCTCATCTTTAGAGCACTTTTACCAATTTTAGAAACTTTTGAAGGTTCCTCGAACCAAACTGCTGTAGGAATAACTCCTGGAGATGATGTAATATTTGGTATTTCAACTAGGATAGAATTTATATCTTTTTGATCTTGAAAAGCTATTACAGTATTAGTGTTGCCTAAATCGATAGCAAGTGTTCCAGTTAAACTTTCATCCATAAGATATTGTTTGAATCAATTAAGTTCTTTTTGTAATTTATGTTTTGAAATGGTCCAATAAATTGTAAGATTATTTTATAGTAAAAAAAATTTTTTAATGAACATATCAAATAATCCAGGAATTGATTCTAATGATCTTGCAAAAAGAGGCGAGAGCTTAATAAGAAAATCAACTAATAGATATTTAACGACAGTGAAAATTGCTTTCAGAGCTAAACAAAGACGTTTTGATGATTTTGATGGCTTACTAGAGGAGTCAACTATTAAACCTGTTCAAAGGTCAATTATTGAGCTAAGCGATGAACAAGATCAACCAGATTTACTTCCAGGCTAATTTTGGTAAAAGACCAAAAAGGTTGGAGATTACATAGAGATTTTAAAAAAGGCAAATTTTGCTTTTTGATTGGTGTTGATAATTGGGCAATTGAGTTACAAAAAAGTGAATTCTATTCACTTTACCTTCTACTCTTAAGAATTAATGAACAACTATTGGTTATCAAGGATGAACTAATGGATGAAGAATCTATAATTTTAGAATTAGAACAACTCCCTTGGTTTATACGATTAGAGGGGAAAAAGAATGAATGGAGTTTAAGGTTTGTTTTTGAAAGTCAAGACCAAACTAGATCTTTCGAAATGTATTGGCCGATACCAATTGCACAAAATTTATTTTATGAAATAAAAAACATGTGGGAATCAATGGATTAAAAGATAAATAAAATTGGAATTTTTAGAAAATATTTCCCCCTTTAAAAAAATTTTTTACACATCTTTTCCACAGCATTTTTTTAAAAAATATCTACTGATCTAAAGCATGTGGAAAACTTCTGATTTTATATAAATCTTTATATTTCAGTAAGATTTAATTTTATAAAATTAATTTCCATGATCCTCCACACTATGACTAGATTCTCATTATTCTATTACCTGAGACTGTTTCTTAATAATGCTTGTTGACGATTTAATAATTTTGGAGAAAACTAGATTTTGTAGATTTAAATTTCAAACAAGTTTTTTCAATATGAAAGAGTTAGATAACTACGGAAATTCAAAAGTTCTAAATCATAATGATGAAGTAATAAGTTTCAAATGTGAACTTCAAGAAAATCTTCAAATGGCTATGAAAGAATTTGTTGAGGAGCATCCTAACTGGGATCAATACAGGATATTGCAAGCTGCTATTGCAGGATTTTTGATGCAAAAAGGATTTCAAAATAGGCATTTAACGAGACTCTATATTGGCAATATGTTCTCAATGAATTTTAAGGACTAAAAATTTTTCATATTTTTCCCAGTAGTATTTTTGCAATATCATTTTTGACAGGTAATATAGATAACCTATTCCCTTTTTTTACGACTAATAACTCATCTTCATTAAATAAAATCTTCAATTCAGGTAAACTTAAAATTTTATCTGACTTAGATTTAAATTTTACTTTTACACAATCCCATCTTGGATTATCTGGTTTCGATTTTGGATCAAAATATTTTGAATTTTTATCAAATTGAGTAGGATCAACAATATTTAAATCTATTACCTCCATAAGTCCCACAATACCTGGGGGTTTACAGTTCGAATGATAGAAAAAAACCTTATCTCCTTTATTCATTTTTCTCATAAAATTTCTAGCCTGATAATTTCTTATTCCGTCCCATAAAGTTACGCCTTCATTTTTTAAAGTATCTATGCTGTAGGCATCAGGCTCACTCTTCATTAGCCAGTAGTTTATTTCAGTCATATCAATAATTTAGAAGAAAATTACAATGTGTGAACGGTGTGTGAACAGAATATTAAAAACGTTCAAATCTAGGTTAATTATCCATCAAATTATCTATTTAGGAAAGTGATGGTTGGTATGGAGTAATTAATTCTCTAAATATTAATGTTTTTATCACTTAAATCAAAAAATAAATATTTAAAATCGAAAACAGAAATGATTTTCATTTTCATATTGGTGTAAATTTTATACATTAGGTAGTATTTTTTTATGAGTCAAGTCTGTTTAATATCAGGTTCGCCAGGATGCGGTAAGACAAATTGGATACTAAATACTTTTAAGAATTATTCTGGTAATTGTGGTTACTTACGTCTAGGAGGATATTCCGAAATTAATTTAGAGCAAGCAATAAATTCAAAAATTGATTTTGCTTTTTTGAAAGATCAAATTCCTAACTTATTAGACTTATCTATTTCAAACTCAATATCAGAGAAAGATAAAGAAAACATTTTTATTATTATTGAATTTCCACAATTTTTTATACCTAAATCTCAGGGTATTAATGGAGTTGATCTGAGAATTATTAATGAACTTGAAAAATATAATCTCCAGCCAAATAGATATCTTCATTTTGGTAGAGATCCAGAATTATCAATTAAAGATACTTTAGATTTTAGAGAAATTGAATCAATAAGCCTTGATCTTCAAAAGCATATTTGGGATCCTGCAAGCTTGAATACTTTTTGGTTTGAATTAGTTAATGGTGCTTATGGGGATGTATATAGAGCAAAAGCATTAATGAACTTACCTGATGGGCGTTACATCTTGTTTAATTGGATAGTCAGTCAGCAAGGATCTCAATATCAAACATTAAACCAAGTTGCCCCTCTTAATGGAAGACCAGAAAGATGTTCTGAAATTGTTATACAAGGGAAAAATTTAAACTTCGAGTCAATAAAAGCAACGATTCATAATTGCCTTCTTAATGATGCTGTACTAGATCATCATCAAACTTCACTTAGAAATTCACAATTACAAACTGCTCGCCGTTAACTTAAAAATGAATCAAGCTGTCATCTCATGTTTACATGCAAATCTACCTGCAGTAGAGGCTGTCTTAAAAGATATTGAACTCCAAGGAATTACAAATATTACCTGTCTTGGAGATCTAGTGGGTTATGGTCCTCAACCTAATGAGGTTATTGAGTTAATAAGAGATAAAGAAATTCCTACTTGTCAGGGATGTTGGGACGAAGACGTTGTTGATGGATTAGATGCTTGCGATTGTAGTTATCCTTCTCAGCTTGCTGAAAAAAGAGGTCATTTTGCTCATCAATGGACTACAGATAAATTAACTACAGAAAATAAGGATTATCTAGCTAATCTACCCTACTCAATACGTAAAGATAAGTGTCTTTTTGTTCATGGTAGTCCTAATAGTCAACATGAATATCTTCTACCCGATATGGATGCATTCGCAGCTCTTGAGAGAGTTGAAAATGCCAGAGCAGAGATTCTATTTTGTGGTCATACTCACCAACCTTATATTCGCGAATTAGCAGATGGTTCAATTGCTGTAAAGATCAAAAATGCTGTTCCCAAAGATACTCAAGAAAAAGAAATTCAATTGCCGATGCGAAGAATAGTAAATGCAGGTTCAGTTGGAGAGCCAAGACATGGAGGAACTAAAGCTACTTATGTTGTTTATAACGATGTCACTAATGAAGTAAAAATTAGAGAAGTGGAATATGATATTGAACTTACTTGTAAAGCAATAATAGATGCCGGTCTTCCTCCGATTTTTGCATGGCGTTTAAAAAATGGATTCGAATTTGCAGAACAAGCTGAAGATGCATCTCATGTTTGTGAAAGATGATAGAACGCTGGGCACTCGTAAGTGGTCTTAAAGGGGATCTAGATACTTATGAACTTATTCAAAAAGACTTAAAAAAAACTCCTGGTAATATAACTCTTTTTGTTTTGGGGGATATGATAGGTCCTGAAAAAAACTGTAATAGGCTTCTCCATAGGTTAATTAATCCAAAAAGTAATGATTTACAACCATGGTGCATATATGGTTGGTGGGAAGAACAAATCCTCTTGGAAAGTGGTTACCGTGGTGATCAAAGAGCTGAAGCTTTGAGAATAAATAAGGGTGAAGAAGTAGTTAAGTCTCTTACGAATGCTGTAGACAAATCATTTCTTGATTGGATAGCAGCACTTCAATTTGGATTTGTTGAACTTGATTGTGGTTTGATTCACGGAAGCTCAAAAGATGTTGGCGAAAATTTAACACTAGATACGCCGCCACTGACACTCCTTGATAGACTTACACGTCTTCAGGTAAACAGATTATTTACTGCAAGAAGTAAACAGCAGTTTCACTTGGAATTGACAGAGGGGATTGTTAATTCTGAAGTAGAAGATTTAAATGGAAATCGTAAGAAAGAGCAGAAAGTTCCTCAAAAAGCTGTTATTGGTATTGGGGCAGGAAAAAATTATACTCTTTATGATGTCGGGACTGATAATACTCAATTCGTACAAGCAGGATATAAAACAGAAAAAAGAATTAAGGGATTTGGAAGGCTTAGTTTTTAGCATCAAGTACCCACTTCATTAGCTAGTAGCTAGGTTCCTGTTGTACCATAGGATCTCGGCGAATATATAGGGTTTGAGTAAAGTTTGGGTAACTTCTTTGAATATGAATTTATTATCCATCAAAGTTTCTATTTAGGAAAGTGTACCCCTTTCCTCTATATATCATGACGGTACCCCTTTATAAATTACGCTTATCTGTTGGAAATATTGAAGGAAAAATCTTTAATCGAGAATTTATTAAATAATGACTTACCTATTTGTGAACCCACACCGTTGTTCTTGAGTTCCTTTTGATATGCCTCTTTGCTTGAGAGAATGATATCTTTAATCGAGAATTTATTTAAGAATGACATTCTTATTTGGGAAAATTGCTTTGTAGATGATCACATCATCTCGTAATTATCAAATTTAGTTTTTAACTTTGCTGCTTTATGTATTAGTCCAACTGCTTCTTTTCTTCCAGTAGCTTGTTGCGCCTGATGCATTAATTCAGCATATTTTTTTACGATTTTCTTTTGCATGGTTTAGATTAAATAAAGACCGTTTTTTAATCTAAAGCTGCAAGGAACAACTTTCAGAAGATAAGGAATCAACGGTAAAACCTCAGAGTCAACAAATTGGAACGGGTTAACTCGTGTGTTAAATATATAATCAATTAGCTAAATACCTGTTGGTATCTATGATTACATTGTTTTCAAATCCTGATTTATTTTAGTTTTATCTAAAGTGGAGAAGATTTCTTTTTAAATAATGAGTGTGTTTTAAATCTTGAATTGATCTCTAATAATTTATGGTTGGCTTCAGTTGTATCCCTGCAACTGCCTCATGACAACCATGTATTAATTTTAGGACTGCTTTAGTATTTTTTGATTCAAAATATATACCTCTTCCCGTACCTAATAGTTCCTCAAACCGACCTATAAATTTCAAGGCTATAGGAGGACAATATAAGTATAGATCTAGGAGGTCTAAATGAAACTATTCAATCAATTCACAATCCTTCCAAGATACCTAAAAGCATTTAATTATGCTGGAAACAGAATGGAAGAAATAACAAGAAATCTTGATAGAGATAACCATTTATTTGAAGACTATTGGAAGAGGGAATGTAGAGAACATCCAACTAATCAGCATTGTTTAGTCTATTGCGACTGAGAATTTTAATCTTAAGGGTTGACAACTGAGTATAAATACTCTATAAATAAAGTGTAGTAAATGCTACCAAATCGTCCGATCTACTATTAGATAGACCGCAGTACGAATCAAGCCATAGGACGGGGACTTGATCAAGACAAGGAGCTGCATCATGGTAAACATGTATTTTAACGGCAAATCTTTCGTATATTGCAAGAGCCAAGAAGAGAAAACAATAAAGCTTACTTATAGAGGATCTAGTTACTTGAGATAAATAAAATCTCATATCTATTAGATATTCAATAAACTATTTTTTTTAGAGGTGTTATGCCATGAAATTTACTAATTCTCCTTTTGCCATACTCGATAAGAACATGAACGCATTAGATTATCAAAAAAGAAATTTAAAATATGAGGACTATTGGAAAAGGGAAGGTGAAAGTCAAACCGGAGAAGATTTTGAATAACTAGATAAAAATAAGATTGTTATCTGAGGAAAATCCTTTAATAATTAACTAATTTTCTCTTTCCATCTCTAGTTTCTACTCTATTTATTCTTAACCCAATAAACAGAGCCCATATAAGTGCAAAGACAATTGGTAAGAAAATGATCGCAAGTTTCATCATTTTTTTAATCCCGTTATTTGCAAAAATAATAACTTTTAAATCAAAAAGAAAATATAGGTACTTTATCTAAAAAAGTAGGGTCGAGGTTAGATCGACTGTCAATTAAAAGTAGCTCGAAATAACAGTTGAATCATAAATATGACCTGCACTCTCAATTAATGGTTTAACTTCTGGATCTTTAAACATAGCTATTGCTTTACCTTCTTCACCCTGCTCAATGACAATTACACTGGTTGGATCATCTTTATTTACACCTTTGTATAAGCAAGTCATTCCAGTTTCTTTCATCATTTTTATATTTTCTTCGCTGTCATAAACAGCAGCCCATTTTTCATAAGGGACACTAATTTTGAATGTAAAAACAGTAGTTTCAAGAGACATAAAAAAAGGAGCTATTTGCACTTTATTTTAGATCGACTGTCAATCAGATATTTTTTTATTGCTGCTGTTGATTTTGTTCTAAATAAATATTTTTTTGATAGTGATTATAAAGATCAATTTCTTCTTGATCTTCAGTAGCTAAACCAAGATTGAGTCTTGCTAAAAGCATTATCCTTTGTTTTCTATAGTGTGAAATTGCCATTATTATCAAATTTTTTCAATCAATTTTAGCTGCAAAAATCGTGAACATATCGTGAACATTTTTTTATAGGTTTCCGAGAACCTTTGCTATGACTACTGGCACATAGTTCATTAGCCAAAAATTTTCTTCAGTCATATCAAGGTAATTGGAGGAATTTATCTGCTAGAATTTTGCTAGAATCAGATTTTTTTTATATGTTTATTATCCATCAAAGTCAGAATTTAGGAAAGTAATGGGTGGCATGGGGGGTCTTAGGACCGTGCTGCATCGCATATATGATCTGATACATTTCTCTTAAAAGTTTACGGGTACAACCTTTCAATAGCTTCTTTCTGTTCTTGCTGTTTTATGTCTTCAGCATCTAAAACAGGGCAAGAGTTTTGATTTAGTGATAAGAGGAAAGTGCTTTTTTTGAATAGTTTGAAAAGTGGTGTAAGTAATAAGTTTTTCATTTATTCCCAAGTTTTCATATCAGAGAAGTCGCTTGCTATTGCATGAAGCATCCCTCCTACAAATGATCTAGGGCAACCAAGTTTGTTAACTAAAACTTCTGATTGTTTTTTGATATCTTCCCATGTAGGTCTGATATCCTCATTTATCTGTTTAAGGCTAGGTTTAAATTCTTCTGAATCATTCATATTAAAAGGTATTAACTTATTAAAATTCAAATGATAGTAAAGAAAATCTCATTTATTTAAATAAATATTCAATAAAAATTACAAAATAAATTCTTTAGAAATTATTCTAAGCTGATTTAAATTCAGATTATTTAAATAATTATTTGCAATCAATTTTTCCTCATTAATTTCGAGATCTTTAATCTCAGAAATAATGCTATTAGATATTAAATCAATTAAATGGTCTTTATCCATGACTTATATATAAACCCAAAACAAACATTAATTATTTAAAGTCTTCAATTCAACATATAAGTAAAAATACTCAGATAAGTATAAAACTCATAGGTTTGCTTAATCACATTAGATGATTGGTATAGGGTGCACGCGAATTATCAGATACTCACACTTGAGCTTTTTATGTAACATAATAGGTTTACATAAAGTAACAATAAAATGAAAAGTCTTTTTCCTTATATAGCTTTTGCATGTTTAACTGGTTTTACAGCTACGACCGGTTTACCAGTCATAGCAGGCGGTTGTAGTAGCCACATAAACAAAAAAGCTGAAATCAAATGTGCTGAAGATGATACTGAGTGTCAAATTGAAAAAGCTGAAAAGTTTGATTTAAGAGATTCTATCAAGTCATAAAATCATGACTCAAATCGGTTTATTTATGAACTCTGCCCCAAGAGATTTGATTGAGTTCATATTCTTTTCGGCTGTTGGTTTTACTGTAGGATTATTTGGTCTAATTTAGTTATAGAAAATTGACCCATTCTTTTTTTCTCCTAACCTTTTCAAGTCTTTCTTTCTTTTATGTAATGGCTTGCTTATGGAGAGATTTAATTAATCAAAAGTAAAAAATATTTTTTAAATTACCTTTTATAGATAAATCTTTGTATGTCTTCGAATAAATTAGATTTTGATTTAAAAAATCCATTACTTTTTAAATAAGATTTTCCTTTTTCTATATTTTCAATTCTTTTTTCATAAGAATTTTCATCTAAATTTTTTTGCATAAAAAAATAGTCGGACTCTTATTCTGAATAATGCTCACAAAAAAGCGGTTACCTTAAATACAAAATTTAAATTCTTTTTTGAATTTCTTTTCATTCAAACTAAAGATCAAATAAAAAAGTTTCTTTCTTAAATTTCTAAGAATCTTTTGATATCTTCTTCTTCATGTCCTCAATATTATTAATTAATTTGTCTAACCATTCTGTATTATCTTCTGGTTTTAAATATTTAATTTTAGGTTGATTAATTTCAAGAGTCTCAAAATCTCCACTCATAAATTCTCCTTTGTATATTCGTTTAACTACCTCTTTGTTATAATTGATTTGACTAAAACACTGCGTATCTAATGTGTGCGGTTTGAGGAACATTTAGGTACGGAAAGAGGTATGTTTTTTTAGCCATTTAAATCTATGGCTGACCTAAATTAAATATATGGTTGTCATGAGTTGGTTGCGTTGCTGCAACTGAAATCAACCATGAACTTTAAATTGCATTTAATAAAATGACTTACTACAGTTGCTTTGATCAAAAAGGAAACATAATTGCTCGCTGTCAGACTAAAGAAGATATAGATGTTCTTAAGAAAATGGGCAGACCAATAATGGAAATAAAAGAAATGAAAAAAGAGGAATCAGTTGTTTGTTCTTTAACTGGTAGTCCATCCGATTACAATGAAGATTATTAAAAGTATGACTCAAAGATCACTTCAATTAAATCAACATGGAAGATCAGTAGTTCTTTTGTTGGTTGCATTGAATAGCATCTGTACTTTCTTTTTTACTTTTGATAAAGGATTAACTGATCGCGAAAGAGCGAGATAAAAATATTTAATTATTTGTGGATTAACAGTAAATAAATAAAATTTAAGACATAAAAAAAGACCCTTTTACAGGTCTTTTTTAAATGGTACGACAGAGAGGAGATCTATTTGATAATCAGATTAAGAATTTTCTTAGAAATTAGTTTTGAATGTAAAAGTGATTACTCACTTCTTCATGCTTTACAAACGACTTTATTTTTAAGATAGTTCAGAATTAATCCCGAAAGATTAATATCTGATCACTTAACTTTCTTACCGTAAAGATTAGATAAGTTAATTTACCTTGGTGTTGCAGACCATGGATTAGTGAAGATCTAGTAGGTCAACCTTGGACGAGTCGATCACCAGAACTGTCGTATATATAAAGTAATCGGTCATAAATATTTGGCATGAATCCTTAAGAATGATTTAATCATGATTAATTAAATCTTTAATCCGCGGACCACATCATCTCTTAGTAAGCATTTTATTTGTTTGTTTTACAAAGAATATAAAGCCAACCAAAGAAAGTCGCAAAAGCAATTATTAAAGCAATATTGTTATTCAATGGACTTAAATATTTTTCTATTGAAAGTGGCACATGGAGAATAACAAAATACCAATATAGAGCAGATAGTAATCCAAACAATAAAGCAAGAAGAATATAAAAAGGAAGGATATAAAATCTTCTTTTTTTTATTCTTTCCTCTGTAATATTTTCGGCTAAACCAATTCTTGACCAATAACCACCATTTAATTGAAGAAAAAACTTTAAAAATATTCCGTAAATATTTATAAAAAACCTAGATAAAGCAAATAATGGTGAAATTATAAATCTTTGCATTACTGCTTTAAAAATTAAATTTGTTCAGTTATGGAAATCTGGCTTATATTATTAACTTTTTTTTCTCTATATTTCGTTAGAAAAAATACCATTGAGCTAAAAACAACTAAAAATCCTATTAATGATATTCGATAGAAAAGGTCATCAGACATATCAAAAAAAGCTGATCTTTTAAATTTGTTTCTCATCAAAAAAGAGGCTTTTATCCCTCTAAGTTTAGCTCGACTGTCAATCACAAATTATCCTAAATCTTTACCTCAATGGATGCTTTATATTTATTAGTTTTTCTAGAATTTTGCTAGAATAAAACTTTATAAATTTCGAAAAACCTAGTTATATCAAGCTGGTACATGGTTCATTAGCCAGTAATTAATTTCAGTCATATCAATTAGTTATAAGAAAATTACAATGTGTGAACTGTGTGTGAACAGAATACTGAAAACGCTCAATTCTAGGCTCATTATCCATCAAATTTCCTTTTTAGGAAAGTGATAATGGGTAAGGGGGGTAAAACAGTTTTGATCAATTAAAGTTGTTAAAAAAAAATTTATTTTTTAATTAATTTTTAAAAGTATTGAATAAGGCTACTGCTAATAAACAAGCCATTAAAGCTAGTTGTAGAAATATAGTTATAATATTTAAAAATTTGTTAAAAATTAAAAATTGATTTTAACTGTTCCTTTTTATACTCCAAAAAATAATCAAAGACGCGAAGAATTATTTTCAGTACTTAACTCTAATATCAAAAAAAAATTTATAAAGAAAATCCTATTATTAATTGATGATGATACATTCAAGAATCAAAATTTAATAAGTCCAAAAATTACAATAATTCGTTTCAATAGGAGACCAACTTTCGAGGATTGGATAAGAGAATCAAAAAAATTTATTATTGATGATAAATACTTTGTAATTGCAAATGCTGATATTGAATTTCAAGATGATTTTGAAGAGTTAATTTCAAATGAACTAAAAAATGACAAGAGCTTTTTACTATTAAGTCGTTATGATCTTATAGGAGATAAAGAGCTAAGATTGGTAAAAAATGCTTACTATAGTCAAGATACATGGTGTTTGAGATCTAGTGATTTAAAAAATATTGAAGAATCACATTTATCTTCCTTGAAAATAGCTCTTGGTATACCTAGGTGTGATAATAAGTTAGCTTATGAGTTTTGGCTTAGAAATTGGCAATTAATAAATCCATGTCTAAGAATAAAAACAATTCATCATCAACAGAGTGGTATTCGAAATTATGAAAAAAAGGATAGAACAATTATTGGAAATGTAGCTTTTGTTTACCCCAGTGAGGGAATAGCTAAGGAAAGTAAAGTTAGCTTGATGCTTTTCACGCTGACCAATAAAGTCCCAATATCTTTTCAAATAACAAATTGGCTCATTAATGACGTTGATAATAAAAATAAGAAATTAAAGTAAAAAAAATATTTAAAAACTAAATATGATAATTACAAAAAAGTGTTTTTTCTACAGGATTATTTGAATGAATGTTTTTACCATTTTTTTTTCTCACTCCTAAGTTTTTGAGGGATGTCAGTGAGTAACCTGAGTCATCCGTGTTCCTATGTAAACCGCCAGATACTCTTTTTTATTTTCTGTAATCTCCTATGAGGAACGGGCTCTAGGGAAGGCTTTTGTATCTTTGAAGAATACACCAAAAGATGCTTAATTCATTGAGGTGTTGCAAGTATAGAGTTTATCCGCTTACATAAGAGTTCGCCTAAAAATCAATCATGAAATAATAATTAGAAATCATATAATTAACATTGGCAAGAAAACTATTATCAATTAATGTTGAACAGTTATAAAAAATATTTAAAAGGGTTTGGATCATAATCCTCTTCAAAAAAAGTTCAAAATAAATTTTAAAAATGGACAATCATCATTTGTTGATGAAAAGACAATGCAATATATTCTTTATTTGCAAAATATTAATAAAAATCCAAAATCTATTCCCAAATTTTTTGATTTAAATTCAATAATTAATTCTTATGATAATGAATTATTAGATTTCTATACTTTTATTTTTAATAATAAAAATATTTCATTTTCTCAATTATATCAGGATCTTTTTGTTATTTATTTATTAGAAAAGAAAAGGGAGGGTAAATATTTAGAGTTTGGTGCAACTAATGGGGTTGAATTGTCAAATAGTCTCTTGCTTGAAAAAGAGTTTGATTGGAATGGTGTTCTAGCAGAACCAAGCCCTCAATGGCAAACTCAACTAAGAGAAAATCGTCCAAAGAGTCAATTATTAACTGAATGCATATATTCAGAAACAGGTAAAAACGTTGATTTCTTTGTTTCAAAAGAAGGGGTTTATTCGACAATAGAAGAATTCAGAGAATCAGATATTGAATCAATTCCAATTAATACAAAAATAAGAAATGACGATGGATACTCTATTAAAGTACCCACCATTTCACTAAATGATGTTTTTATTAAATACTTTAATGGAGAAAGAATTGACTATATGTCAGTTGATACCGAAGGAAGTGAATTCCTAATTCTTTCAAATTTTAACTTTGATAAATATGGTCCTAAAATTGTAACTGTTGAACATAACTTCACTTCATCAGAAAAGAAATTAGATTCTTTATTTAAAGAAAATAAATATAAAAGGATGTTTGCTCCATATACTCAATTTGATGCCTGGTATGTGAGAGAAGATTAATTCTCTGAGGTAGTGGATGAGGATCTAGAGGGGGCTCTAAGTTCTATAAATATTTTACAATTTCTGAATAATGCTCACAAAAAAGCTGTTACCTTAAATACAAAATTCAGATCTTTTTTGAATTGCTTCTCATTCAAACTAAAGAACTAATAAAAAAGTTTCTTTCTTAAATTTCTAAGAATCTTTTGATATCTTGTTCTTCATGTCCTCAATATTATTAATTAATTTATTAAAATCCTTTGTTTATATTCAAAGAATTTTTTCGGTGGTTTCCTGCTACATAATCATGATTAATAACCACTGAATCTCTAGAAATTTTGGACCAAAAAATGGAATGTTTATCCATTCTGTTATAAGTCTTTGGGAGCCATAGAACTTTTAAGTCAAAGTTTCCTTTATTAAAAGCTATATCCAAGCAAGGATCATCACCCTTATTCTTATTATTGGGTTCATTTAAGTTATTTATCCAATTAATTAATAAATGAATCGAAGGTGCTGTATAGCTATATTTTTGAACACCGCCTGAGCATAATAAGGCTTTAGTTTTGGGATCATAGGGAATTTTACCTGATAAATGATGATCTTTATCCGCTATCCAATTATAAATAGCAAAATCATGTTCACCGAATAATAATTCTGGGAATTTCAAAATTTCAGTATCAATATCCATCCACACTACAGGTTTTCTGAATTTCAAAAGAGATTGAAGGATAAACTTTGATTTAAAGTGAGTTCCTTGCTCCCAACTGGCAAAATTACTATTGATTTTTACAATATGAGATTGCAGATTAAATTTATTTATAGATTTTTTTAACTTTATTGCTAATTCTGGATATTTCCCTTGGTCAGTATAAAAGGAAATGAATACTATATCTTTTAGCACTTTTATTATTTTTTGGAAATAATAAATTAAAACATATAAAAAGGCAACATTTTAGGTATCAGATCTGGAGCATTAATATCATTCTTTATTTTTTAAATATCTTTCAGAACTTGATTTAACTTTTTTGTTTTTGTACAAATCTTTTATGCGGTGCTTGAGCTTCTTATTTTAAATTGAGTGTCATTGTAAATTTTCCTTATTCTTTTTTATAAATTAAATCTTAAATTATGTAGATAAACTTATACGCAAGTCGTTTTGTATAAGTTATATAAATCGAATTAAGTAGTCTATTTTACCAATTAAATATACCTGTTTTTAAATAAATACATTTGTGCTTGAAAAGCCCCTAAAAAATACTTTTTCTTGAAATAAAGATTGACAAGACATTCATAAAAAAAACTTTTATAAAACATTAACTTCTTTTATAAATATGTTTCTAACCAACAAGACTCGTTTAAAAATTAAGGATATTGTAAAAAGGATTTCACTAGATGAACACGTCGCATTGGAAGAAAGAATTTATGTAGAAAAGTTTGCAAAACATAATTCAACAATATGGACATGGCTTAAGAAAGCTAATAGCTTGAGGAGATATGGTAAGCAAAAATCAGATGGAATAAATGGACTTATCCAAAATCTTGGCCTGGATGGTTTAGAGACTGAAAATCATTTCGACCCCAAAAATGATGATCTTGCTGATTGGTTTAGTGGATCTCCTGATTGGGTGAGGAGGAGCTAATTGCTCTTCTTTAGAAATAAATTCAAATTAATAATGAAAAAAGGGAACTTCCTCAACTTGTTTTGGAACATAATCACAAATTCCGAATTGCATACATTCTATTTGAGCATCAGTTATTTTCCTCTCAATTTATAACGTATCAAACAAACCACCAAATGCATTTTGAATTTTATTTTTAATTAGATTTCCGTAAATCATAATTAACCCCCTTTTTTAGAATTTATTTAGTATTACATAGATACAAAGATCAAGAGTTTTAATACCTAAAATACAAACTATAAATTAATTGTTTTTTAAATATTTCACTAAATTCATAATCAGTATTTTTGCTCTAGGAAATTTGAATCATCACCTTTAAATTAGATCCACTGATTGGAGATTTGACTTCATGAGTACTTACAAAACGAAATACTTTAAAAAAACAAAAAAGATCAATAACACTCTTTGGTTGGATAGATTAATTAATCAACTTGAAAAAAAATCAAAGGGAGTTTGATCATGAATATATTTAGAAATAAACAATTTAAAAATGAATTAGATCCCAAGTATGCCTTCTATGATTGTCTTCGTAGTTGCGAAATTAAGAGTAATTCTGAAAAGTCTTTAGAAGAATGCGTCGAAAATTGTGAAAATAGTCTAGTACCAAAGAATCTCGATGGCTAAAAATAGGAATTTAAACTCTATTCAATACTTATCCTGCCGTTATAAGGCTTCTATATAAATTTAATGAGAGCGATCTTATGACCAACCTTGCAATTGAGCTACTTCTTCTAATTATAGTTTTAATTAATTTTGGAAGGATACTTACCGCTAAAATTTATTAACAATCAGTAAATGAAATTCAACGCAAGTGATTATTTTGTAGTGAATCTATAAGTAACCTATATTGTGTTTTTTAATAAATTAATTTCAAACTAATAACTCTCACAATAGAGCTCTAATATTAAAAGTTGAGGTCCACCAAAACTAAAAATAGGGTGTATAAGGCACTTCTGTTTTTAATGAATCTCCGTAGTAACTTTCAGCTGACTTTAATAGGATCCAATAAATAAAATTAAGAAATGATTTTTCCATAAAAACATCTATACCTTTACTAATTCAAATCAGAATTTCAAATAAAAACATCGTAGAAAATACTTAACTGAAGAGATTTAGATTTTCATAGTTAATTTGTGATGGTTAGGTTTGTATGAAATGCTACTAAAGCTTGTTTTCCCAATCGATTTGGTAATATTGCTTATTGATTCCTGAAATTCTGAGGATATATTAAATAAAATATTAACGTAAGAAATTTATGAGTACTCAAAAAAGTCAAAGCCATAAAAGACAAGAGCAAAATAATACAGAATGGTTAGATGAATTAATTAATAAGATTGAAAGCATGAAAAACAAAATATCAAATACTTATTAATCAATCTTCTTTTGCATTTGTTTTTAAGTCAGTTTGTATTTTCTAGGCTGGCTTTTTTGATGATTTGATAATTTTCCATGCTTCTAATGCACTGTCTGCATATTGGAAAAGATTTAAGTGTTCATCTTTAATTAATCCAAGATCAGCTAGACAATCGAAGTTAATTATCTTATTCCAATACTCTCGATCAAAAAGTATGATTGGAATTTTAGTTTTCATGCCTGTTTGACAAAGTGTCAATAGTTCAAATAATTCATCTAGTGTTCCAAAACCTCCAGGAAAAAATACAGCAGCTACTGATCTCATTACAAAATGGATCTTTCTTAATGCAAAATAATTAAATTTGAAGCAAAGACCTGGAGTTATAAAAGCATTTGGGATTTGTTCATTAGGGAGACTGATATTTAATCCTATAGATTTACAATTTGCTTCAAATGCACCTCTATTTGCAGCTTCCATAATTCCCGGACCCCCACCTGTCACGATTACATGAGAATTACAGTTTTTATTTTGATTACTAATTGAAGCAAGTTTTGAAAACTCCCTTGCGGATTCATAGTAGTGACTCATTAGTAGTAAATTTTCTAATCTTTTTAAATTTCTTTTTAGAAGTATTGATTTAGGATTTTTTTCAATTAACTTTTCTATATTTTCAATTCTTTTTTTCGTATTTGATTCTTCCGTAATGCTTGCCCCTCCAAAAATAATTATGGTTGAAATAATTTTATTTTCTTCAAGGATTAAATCCGGTTTAGTAATTTCAAGAAGCATTCTGACTCCACGCATTTCATTTCGGCTAAGTAAACCAATATCTTCCTGAGCTAATTTATAAGTATCAGAATTAATAATTAAATTCAGATTTTTGAAATTATTAATTTCAGGCGACATATGTTTTTTCGTTTTTTTCATGTCATGCAAGAGTTTTAACTTTTCTTTCTAGAGGATTAAAATAGACTCTTTTGATTTTTTTATTTTCGTAAATCCAATATACAGGTGGACTTTTTCTGGCATTAATTAAATTAATTTTGTCTAATTTTTGTGGGATAAATTCTTTAGCGGGATCAAAAAATTTATCTCTTTTGGGTTGATTTAAAACAATGCTACCCTTTTTCCCTGAGATTGATCTGTGATAAGTACCTATAGGTATTTCTAATGCTCCCATAGATCTATTTAAATAAATCACATGATGAGGTTCATCCCAGGAAGGATTTATTAAAACAAATGTCCTTTCCCCAGTGATAACTAAATTGTGGTCAATTTGATGATTGTGAACATAGTATTGCTCATCCTTTAAATCATCTGGAGGAGATATAGCTTCCCCAGAATGGATCACAACATCAGAACCATCAGAACCATCTATGCCTGCATCGAAGAATGTGACTTTTGGGGTCTCTCTAAAAACATTTATTGAGAAAAATCTTAATTCCATTGTGCTAACTCCCTTTTAGAAAATTTTAAGATTCTAATAAAAATATATTTACTTTTAAAAACAACTATTTTTTGATTTTTAATTGCAACAAACCAAGCAATCTTCTTGATTTGGATAATCTATACATTCTTTATTTAAAGTTTCTTCTAAAAAATATACTTTCTTAACATAATCAAGATCTTTTAATTCTTTTTTTGGAACCGTGAACTGAGTTTGTAGTTTCATTTTCTATTCTCCAAATTAATACTGTTTTTTGAATCCATTCCAAGTTTGAGAAAATCTTAATCCCAGATAAGAAATTAAAATTGTCCAAAATAAAATTTCTATACCTAAATTAGTCATTTGCTTGGCCTCCTTTCTATCTGATTATTCTTTAGTACGGGTATTATGTAAAAATCAAGCGTAAGAATACCTAAAAGTTAAAGTTTTTAATCACAAAAAATCTTGCAATGGTTGTTACTCGGATGTTCTGTAAATTCATTATTCCAATAAGCTTCAATTTTTTTGAGCTTATTATCAAATGAAAGCTCTTTTTTATCCAAATTAATTTCTTGGATAGTAAATGTGTCATTTAGTGCCATAAGACTTACCACTTGACTACAACTATGTTCTAATTCATTTGAATAGTAAATTTCAAGTTTTATGTGTGCGGTTAGAGGAACAAAATTGTACGGATTAAGGATCAAAAAAAAATCTCAAATTATGAATAATTGCAAGGAAAATATCTTCAAAAAATTTATTCCAACTTTAAAAAAATTTATATGAATTTTGCTAGAAATTTTCTTCTCTTAATACCTTCTTAGGTCAGTTTGTATCTATCATTCATCTAATCTATCTGCATATTCTCTTAAAGTCTCAACCATCTTTTAAGGTGGAATTTCTTGTTGATATTCTCTACAAAAATCAAAAAATTTATCTAATAAATCTTTATTGAAGAAGATTTAAAAATTAGCGTCTCATTTTAAAAGTAAAGTATACAAACCCACCAAGCAATAAAAGACTCACAACCCCGTAAGTAATCGCTATGCCGGAGATGTAAGTCATTTATTTATAAAGATATAAGCAGAATATAAATAAACTAAGAAAACTCCAATAGCTATGGAACTTCCATAAATAAGAAAGTTCCAAAATCTATATAATTTAGGTTTTTTAAATTCTTTTTCTTCTTCTTTAGTAATCATTTATTTTCTTTTTCTTTTCTGGCAGCATTACCTTTTGCTCTTAATACCAAAGTTATCGTAAGGGCAGCGCTTAATATTAAAGCATCAATTAATAGGTGGGGGGAAATATTCATCAGCTGAAAAGAGAAATAAGAAGAGTCATTATCTTTTCAGCAATAAATCTATTAAACATTAAAAAAGAGGGGTTTATCCCTCTAAGTTTAGATCGACTGTCAATCAAAGTTTATTTTAGCTTTTTAGCTTCTCTAAAAAAACAGTATTTTATTTAGCCAGAGCAAGAGAAGGCACCTGCAAGAATATTTTTAAAAATTGGTGCTTGACCCAAGGCATACAAAAAGAAAGTTGATGATGCAAGAGTAATTGCTATTTTAGAAGCCCTGTTAACTTTCAAATTTGAGACTTTTGCAAATGCAGAGTTCATTTGTTTTTTAATTTATTTTTATTATGATAGCTGCAAAAATTAAATATTCAGCATCAATATTTACCAAAAAAAATTTTATTGTTCCTTTTTCTCAGCTTGCATTTTTACTAGCTCAAATTCTTTTTTAGAAACTATTCTGATTTTGTATGCTGGATATCTTGTCTTCCACCATTTATTGATCGAAATAGCTACTCCTTCTAAATTTTGGGTACAAATATTGACCCATAGAATTTTAGTTTCAACTTCTTTGTAGAATTCCCAACTTGTAGGTGAAGCCATTAAAAATCGTAATTGAAAAAATTCAATAAATTATGGGAAATGATCCATAAGCTAAAACTTTTGTTTTTTTAATAAGTGGATTTAGTTGAAGATGTAGAGTTTTCATTAAGTGGTAATAAAAAACTTTAAACAAAAGATTTACATCACTTTCGCCTTCTAGGAAAGTATTACTTTAATTTTATAACGAGTTTCAATTAAAAAATATCTTCGCAAAGAAGGGGCCAAAAATTGGCCCCTCTTGGTGAAACTCTTCCAAAGAAACACCATTAAAATCTTACTCTGAAAGTTGCAAAGTTAAACAAATTAACAAAATCAAGATTAACAATTTATGCGGCCTTTTTAAAAGGGTTCATATTCCTTAAAAAGTTATTACTTTTGCGGGTACTCATTTTTCTATATCTTTGATTTATATCAAGGATATACTTTCTAGCTTTCTTATCACTTTCAATTTTCTTTTTTCGAAGACGTAAAGCCCTTAAATCTTCTATGGACATGAGGCCATCATCTTGATTGAAATTTAAATGATCAAATTGCATCAGTTTAAGAAATGAAGTTTCTTCTTTAAGTGCAAGATTAACAACCTTACCTTTATTTGCAATAGAGATAATTAACCAACTTAACTCAAATTAGTTATTCGATGTTCAGAAAGCTATGAATTTAAGTATTAAAAACTTTCTAAAATCAAGAAAAACTTTTGATTGAATTAGATGGAACTTCTACAGATACAAATGATTCTCCATAATGAGATTCGGCTGATCTTATCAGTAACCAATAAAAGAAATTTACTAAAGCTTTCTCCACGAGGATTTAGTAACTTATTTAAATAAACTCATCATTTTTGTAATAGCAATATACAAAATAAATTTATTGCGCAATCAAGATATTTACCTCATAAAGCATACTGGCATATTAATTAAGAAAAATTTGCACTCTCAGACTTTAGGCAGCGGACTAAATCCTCGTGGAGTATTGGACTTTAGTCCGCTCTATTTTTTTAGCAAAAGAAAAATAGCACTGCAAGGTAACTAGATCACCAATTTTTATATTTGACTCTGTATAAGCTAATTGAGCAAGATTATCTGAGCATATGTTGGTGTTGTTTATTGTATAAATTTGCTACGAAACTTGTGTTATATCAATGGCTTCAGTATTTTTGCTTATTGATATATTCATTCTTAAATAATATTATTATTGATGCCTAAAGAAGATTTAATTTTGAAAAAAATAATTAAATTTTTTAAACTGCTCAAGAGAAGAATCGATATTCTTAATGCAGACACTGAATTGAAATTTATATTGGAAAATAAATAATGGGATTCCCACATTGCCCTATTTGCGTAGTTCTAGCATTTGTTTCAGTTTTTATGGGAGTTACTCGTAGTTATATGTTCTATATTCTTGTTAGGGAGTGTATGAGAGCTGAAACAACTTTTAAATTTAAATTTAGTTTCTATTAATTGTTGACATCTAAGTATAAATACTTTATAAATAGATTGTAGTGAATACTACAAAATCGTCCGATCTACCATCTGATAGACCGCAGTACGACTCAAGCCATAGGACGGGGACTTGAGCAGGCTCAGGAGCTGCATCATGGTAAACATGTATTTCAATGGAAAGTCATTCGTATATTGTAGAAAACAAGAAGAAAAGATTATAAAGCTTACTTATAGAGGATCTATTTACATAAAATAAGATCTCTAATTTCTTTTAAAAAAAGTTTGGACATTTATTGACGTTTTTGGATTAAGTATTTATTAATACTTTATAAGAAGAACTTATAGTGAATATATTTTTTGCCTATTTCAAAATTCATATATTCGTATATTTTGTAACGAGAAATTAATTTTAAAATAATTAATTTGTAATTAGATTTTTAAAAGGTTATGCAACCTATTTCTGAGGAACTTTACAAAAAAATAGTTGAGAGTTCTAAAAAATGAGTAAGTTACTAATTGCTTTATTGGCTTTAGATATAGGCGTTAGTTTGTCTAAAGTTTTTATTTTTACCTGAAAATCAAATTACTTAGCATAAAAGAAGCAATTATTTTCTAAAACAAGAAATAGTTACTGGGTATTATTTATTTGATCTACTTATTTTATAAAATAAAAAATTAAACCAACAAAAGAACTTCCTACAAGTAGTAGCACCATTAAAAGTGCTATCAACTTTGCTAATCCCATAAAGATAAATCCGAATTTCCTGTAGATCTTTGCATCCAGTGAATTTTCCAAACATTATTTACTTTTTTAAAAATTGATGTAACTGTTGGTAAGTCATCATTAGGTGTCCCTTTATAAGTAAATTTTGAACCTAGTGTAAAAATGCACATTACTACATTTTCGCTTAAAAATTCGAATCGGTGAATTTTAGTTATTTCTGCTTTTTCTTGAACAATTTCATCATTAATCATTTGTTCGAACCCTTCTGCATTTATAGGATTACCACTCGGTCTAATGAATAAAAATTCTGGTGACGCATTGTCAATAAAAAATGAGGCCATTTTTTTTGGATTAGCAAACTCATTTAATAATGAAATTATTGTTTCTTTATCATTCATAAAAAAAAGGAACGTAACCCTTCTAGTTTAGATCTACTTTTAAAGATGTACAAATCAAATAGATAATTCTAAAAAAAATTCGTTAGGATGACCGAAATAATTAGATTTTTAATGTAAATCATGATCAATTCATTAAATAAATTATTGCCCGTTGGCAAAAAGCTCAAAAAATATTTGCCTTTCTTTATTGGATTTAAATTACTTACATTTACTGGATTTCTTACTTATCTAATGAATCGCTAATTGAATAACCTTAACAATAAATTTTAACTAAATTAAGATCTAGTGAATAAAGAAGAACGAACTAAAAGATTTAAGTCTATGTCAAGTATGCAAAGACAAGAATTGATATTAAAGAAGATGAAAGAGAGAGGCATAGAGGTAGGAAGTGGAATTCCTAATAAAAAATACGATAGCAAAGAGGTTTATGAGTTAATTCATATTGCGAATTGCTTCCCAGAATTAAGAGAGAAAAAATAAAAAAATTTAGGTTTCTTTATTAATTTTTTTATTTCGGTTCCCTTATTGCAGTAATAATTAATCCACCTATTAATCCGAGATTCATAAATACTGCTCTTTGATGGAAAGGGAATATATGAAAAATTATTGTTGTTGGAATAAGAAATAGTAATAAAAAGACTGAACCGATTTTTTGTTTTTCTCCAAATATAAAAAATCCCGAACCTAAGATAAGACATATAATCGCCGCCACTAGAAGAATAGATGAAATTTGTTCAGGAATACCTTTTGAAGAAATATATTCAGCTGTTTTTTCAAAATCATTTATTTTTCCTGGTATGGCTGAAATAAATATTGCTGAAATTGATACTCTTGAAAAAAAATCTAAACAAGATTTGATACTTTTATTTTTCAAAAAAGAATTTTTCATAATCTAATTGTAAGAAAAAAATTTATTCGTTTGACAAATTCTTAATTAGTCCGAAATACTTTTAAATTTTTTTTAAAAGTGTTCTCTGCAATTAATATAAATCTATTCAATTCTTATGAATCTTTTAAAGGAAATTAAGAGTTTCTTCTGGATTATCTTTTTATTTTTATATAATTATAAGCTTAGCTTAAATTAAAAATGTTTAATAAATTACTTTTAACTTCTTTTTTACTTTTTAGTTCTCTCATAACTATATATCCTTCAAAAAAAGAAAATACAAACTTTTTCAATTATTGTTTTTCTCTAGAAAAAATAATTTCTAGAAATTCAGTAGAAAGAAGTAATAATTTATCGAAGAATTTTAAGCCTTTAGCAAAAGATATTACTCTATTTGGGACTAACAAAACTAAAGGTAAATTAGCTAATAAGATAATTGATCAATATAAAAATACCAAAAAATTATTTATTATAACTTTTGTTCCAAACCAAATTTATTGTCTAGCAGGATATTGGATTGAGGTGGCAAATCCGGGACAATTTGAATCGATTTTTTATAAGAAAAGCAAACAAAAAATAAATGAATATAAAAATATAAAAAAAGGAGCAGATGAATTTATTAAAGATATTAATTTAGAATATAAATCTCTAAAAAAAGAAATTAACGATTTTTTTTAGAAAATTAAAATACTTCTTACTAAAAAAATTAGTTATTTTGACTTTCTAGTGCCACCATAGGAATAATTTTTATGTTTAGAAATTTGATTCCAACATTCTTTACAACAAAAAATCCAATCAGTATGAATTATGGATTTAACTCTGTAATGAGTTTTATCTGGCTTAAGACATAAATCACATTTTTTCATGCATAAGTAACTTTGGTAAATAAATTTTAGATATAAACTAGGTTTATTTAAAAGATTCACGAAAAAGTTTTTATCATCTCACTATAAATAAGCACTCTGAAAATCCTGAAGCAAAGCAGTGGCTTTGTTGAGTGCAAATAATTTTTATTGATTAATAAAAAAATTTGATTGTACATTTAAATTAGTACTACAAAAAGAAAGCCACGAATTTTAATTAATTCACCTTAGTATAAATTCATTAATTTTTAATACTATGAACATTTACCTATTCTGGATATTATTTTTGGCATTATGGGCAATAGTCCCCTTAATGATTATTAAAGGTAGAGTAGATGAAGCGCCTAAGATTCAGACTTCACCAAAAGTTAAAGAAAAGAAAAAAGGTTGGTTTAATTAAAGGAATTCCTAATTTAATAAAAATTTTTTAGAAATAATTCTGATATTTTAAATTTCAGTAACTTTCAATTCTAAAAAGGGAAATATTTTTAAAATTTTGTAAATAGTCTTTTTTTAGTATAATTGATAGGATTTGATCTTTATTTGTAAAATCTATAATTGTTTTTGGTTTGAACATTGAGGATAAAAAATCTCAGTTCCAAGAGTTCATTTTTAAATCAGAAATACATATAGCGAAAATATATTACTTTAATTAATGAGATTTATGATGTTATTGTAAAAGTCCTCAAAATTACTAAATACGAAATCTGGCATGTATTTGCCTTCTCCAATTTTTTCTAAATTATTTATTTTTTGAAATGTTGTTGCTCCTATACTTCTAGCTCCAATTATGTCGGTATATGGATTATCTCCAACCATCCAAATATTATTCTTCTTTGTAAGACCTAATTTATTTAATACTAACTCAAAATTCCTATAGTCTGGTTTATCAGCACCAATTTCCTCTGATGTAACAAAAGCATCAAAGGTTTCTTCTAGATTAAAGTATGTCATTTTTCGCATTTGTATATGAGAAGTTAAATCTGTCACTATGGCTATTAATATATTTTTGGAGCGCAGATAATCAAGTAATTGAGTTACTCCTGGGAAAAGGGGTGCATTAGCAAGAAATGTTCTCCAAAAAGTTTGTTCTAAGTCAAGCGCTGTCATTAATTGCGCTTTGAATCCTAAGATTTCTAAAAATCTTTGGTAATATAAAAGTCTACTATGACTGCTCGCAGTCATGCCTAATTGCTTTTTAATCTCCTTTTTTGATTGTGCATAAGTAGTGCGATATAGTTTGGAATTAACTCCAAGAAGAGCCTTTACTTTTCTCTCGACTGCCTCCTCTGCTTTTTCATTTGCTGGAGCATATTCATAAAGTGTATTATCAGTATCAAAAATAACGGCATCAGGTTTATATATATTTTTTGATGAATTGATTTTTTTAAACATAATTTTTTGATGAACTTGATCTATACAATAAGTTTGAAATGTGAACTAATATTATTAATTGAATTAATCCCCTATAACCATTTTCCCATGATGGATTACATATCAAAAGATCTTCGAGATTAGGTATTAATATATTTGCTATCTGAGCAATATCTTCTTTTGTCGCCTCGCCCTCAATGCAAAGATAAACATCGTCAGAAAAAGAAGTTTGTTCTACATCAACATACATACCACATAAACTTATTAGACTTCGAATCAGTTCTTCATGAAAAAACCCGTTATCCATTTTTACAAATAGTTTTAATTTAGGAATTAATGTTTCTTCTTTGCTTTTTAATAAATTTGAATTTACAGGGGAAATTTTGAATGAAAGATCGGAATATTTAAATTGACTTTCCTGATAATTATTAAACTCTTTTTTTTCTAACTTAGATTTAAATGAATATATACTATGATTATTTTTTTTAAAAAAGTAGTCATGGAGTTCTTGATCAATTTCAAAAAAAATCTTCAAATCAAGTCTTTGTCTTAAACGTTTAACAGTTAAACTATGAATCCCATTAATGAATATAAAATCATGGCTATCAATTTTTCTTCTATTATTTTTTATGTTTTGACAAATTGACTTGCCATCAGCTAATAAATAAAGGTCTTTAGTTAATCGACTTAAATTATAAGAATTGGGATTTAAAAAACTTTTTGAAGCTTGTAAATGGTTATTATTATCTGATTTTTTATAATCTGAAACTTCCAAAAAAGAAATTGATTTTGGTCCGAAAAGATTCTCAAAAGACTTTAATATATCGTTTATATAATCTGGTATAAAACCACTTATTCCTATAGCTAATTTATTCCCAAATCCTCTGTAATAATTATTTCTTACTATTCCAAAAAGATACATCCTAGTGCAAACTATTAATCCAGTGGCTTGTAATCCAGTAAACAGAATAGACTTTAATCTTGAGTTATTTAATCTAAAAAGTTTTTCTAAAGGCAAGTCTGTAGGAATATTAAAGAAAGTTATATCAGCACCAGTCGAATATAGTAAATTATATGTAAGGTATATGAAAAAAAACGGAAGGGTTGATATTAAGTAGTGGTCCTTCGAACGAAGTTGATAATACACCAAGAAAGGCATAATCCATGCAAACCACCCTGGTGAAGGAGGTAAAAATAATAATACGGAGAAAAATCCTAGCCCAATTGAAATTAAAAATAAATCAAGATTTATTCTTTCTAAACGCCAAACTAAATATAGAGAAAGAAAATATACAGTAGGTAACAAGAATAACTTTAAATCATATCCGTAACTTATAAAAACACTGAATAATTTCTCTGTCTCAGAATTTTTTAAAACCATTGACTGGAAAGCGGTAGATTTTATGAAAGGTAAGATTGAAAAAAAATAAGTAATAAAAATGCTTGCAAATAAAATATTTAATTTGTTTTTTAATCTTTTGTTTCTAATAAGGTATATAAATATAAAAGGTATCGCAGCGAGCATACTAAATTTTGAAGATATAGCAAGCCCTAAAAAAAATCCAGCTAAATTTGTTTTTTCCTTTTGTAGGAGAGATAAACCATAAATTAAGAAAAAAACAGGTAATGCATCAATTTGGCCATGCCAATAAAAAATATAAAAAATTACAGGAGAACACCAATAAGCAAGTAGGATTAGTTTTGAAGAATAATTTTTGAGAAGACGAATAATACCCAGCAAGATTCCATAATCAAAAATTAGAGTTGTTATGGCAAAACCAAATCGAGAAAAGTATTCTAAGTTTAATAATTTATCGAATAACCATCCTAGTGTTGTTAAAGGTAGATAAAACAAATACATAATGTATCCATAGGGAAAAGCTTTAATATCACCTCCTGCATTTAAATGAGCTTGCCAAGGATTAAAGGAAAGACTTTCTAGGCTGTTATTTATAAATTCTAGAAACCAAATTTTTTGTATATATGGGATGCAAAAAATAATCAACAATAATCTAATAACTAAACCAAATTTAAATAATTTGGATTTATGGACCTCATTTAATAATTGCTTTTCTCTAATATTGGAAGATGCTATTAAAGTAATTTTTTTATATAAATATATAATTTTTGTGAAATTTTCATTAATAAACATAAGTTATTCATCCATTCCAAAGATTTGGATTTTTAGTACAAACTGCATCAAAATTAATTTTCATTTTTTTTATTTCATTTTTTAAATGATCAACTTTTTTATAAGAATGCCCTTGAAGTTCAGGAGAAACAAGGCAAAGTTTAAATTTTGCTTCTTTTAGTTTTAAAAAACTTTCATAATCAAGAGGGAAATAATTAAAAAAATCCACCCAAACCCATTCAGCTTTCCCACTCAATTTTAGGGCAGTTTCAATTGATTCATATTCAGAGACTCTTATAGATGTTCTTTTCTCGCCAATAAAGATTGTTTTTATAAGAAAGGGGAATGATTGATCTAAAAAAAAGAAATTGTTTATTTTATACTTTTTCATCAAAAGAATTAAAGGTTCCTCTAAACCTTCTTCCTTGACATTAAGAATTAATAATTTGTGTTTATAGTGGATTAGCCAATCTTCAAAATTTATAGATTCTTTGAAAGGATCATGATTTATGATTAATTTGTTTCCAAAACTTCTAATATCAACTTCGACTCCTAAATGGGAATTAACTGCCTTTAATGAGTCTATAGTATTCCTTCTATGGTGTATAACCAGCATTTTTAATTTTTATTTATCAATACTAAATCCTATAATTTAGTTTATTACTAAAATTGATTTTCAAAATAAGTTTGAATGTAAATTTAACAGTTCTTGCTATAAACTTGATCTTTGATAACCAATTAATATTCCAACTAGATTGTCCATAATATCTTTTCCTAAAACTAACTTCAAAACGAATTATTTTGTAGTTATTTTTAACTGCCAAATAATAATAAAACAAGTCAAATGAAAAATCATCCGGAGCACATTTCAAATTATCAAATAATTCTCTTGAAAAAATATTAGGTTGAGCGTTTATATCCCATAAAGGTGTAAAAAGTAAAATGCTTTCAAAAAAAGACATTCCTATTGTAAAAAATTCATCACTCCATGGTCTTCCTTTTCTTTTCCCTTTAATAAATAATTTATCTCTTGAGCTACAATTTTCAATTAAATTAAGTCCTTTAATTACATCATTGGGATCAGTTTGCATATCAGCGTGAGTCCAAGATAAATATTTACCTTGCGCTACCTTTAAACCAGATTTAATTCCATAACCATATCCTTTGTTTACTTTAACTTTTTCAAGTTTAGCGAAAGAGTATTTAGGAATTAGTTCTTCTAATATTTTAAGAGTATTATCTTCAGAGCCATTATCTACAATAATTAATTCAATATCATCACTATTTATCACTTTGCCAAATTTCTCAAGCACATAAGGAATATTTTTTGATTCATTAAAACAAGGTAATATGACAGATAGTTTTTTCAAATTAATAAAATTTCTTTAATTAGTGTTATTTTAATTGTTAAGTTTTTAACTCAAAGATTAATATTAACTCTTAGTATTATTAAATATAAACACTTTAATAAATAAAAAATTATAAATAGCTGATGTTAAAGTAGCTATCAAAAAAGAAACTTCATAACTCAAAAAATAATTCTTAGAAAATGTATTAAGAAGTAATGAATTTATAAATACATTTAGCATTAAACTAGTGATGTGAATAATTAGGTATTTAATAAATTGTGATACTGTTTTTTTTCCTGATTTAAAAGTCCAAGTTCTATTTAATTGGTAGGAGAAAAAGGTTCCGGATAAAAAGCTTATGGTTTTGGCTAAATAAATAACAATAAATTTTATTAAAAATTTGTAGATAATAAAATCGATAAGAACCGTTGATAAACCTACAAAAATATATTTTAGTAATTCTTTATTTTTTTTATTTTTAAGCATTATTTAATAAAGGTAATTTGGGATTTATTTCTTTTAAGTGTTCTGGTTCAAAACCATTAGTTAAATCATCTTTCCAAGGATCTCTGGACCATGAATATTCATGACTTTTCCACTTATGAAAACAAGATTGCCAATACTCGAAGGTTCTAAGTTCATTTGGAGTCCCCCACGAGAAATAATGATCGACATCAAAAACGTGGCATTTATATCCAAGTAATAAAGCATCATTTATACAACTATCTACGTAAAACTCACCATTAACTCTCCCATTTCTATGGATTAGATTTTGTGCACATTCCTTAAAAATTGAAGCTTTTTTAAATGTAAAAGTTCCTATTAATATTGGATCCTTTTTGGGATTACCTAACGGCTTCTTAACCGATACTTTATTTATTTTATTATTTGATTCTTGTACCCAACCAAACATTTCAGGCTTTCTTATTGCTTCAGGATGGCTTCTTGTTACCCATACAATTATGTCTATATTTTTATCACTAAACATTTTATCAAATTTTTGATTCTTGAATATGACGCCATGATCACAAGCACTAATAGTGACTGGTTGCTGACACGGGATTTCATTTATCGCACTTAAACATGTTGAACATTGTCCATCAGTTATTTTATTTAATAATTTAATTCTAATATTTTCAAAATTAGAATTTAATACTTTTTTTAAATCATTTTTATTAAATAAATTTTCTAAAGCAATGAAAGAGTATGTATTTGTTTTTGGGAGGCTTTTTACGGCCTGAATAACCATTGGAATTCCCGATATCGGTATTAAAGGTTTAGATAATTTATAGTTTTCTTTTTTAAAACGACTCCCTTTCCCTGCCATTGGAATTAGAGTCGAGGATGGAAAAATAGTTTTTGAGTTTTTGTAACTCGCTAATGCGGTAAATCCATTAGACCATCTCAAGTATTCATTTAAGTCATCAGGGGTTCCCCATTGCATAAAATGCTGAAGTTCAAATATAGCTACTTTTAGACTCTCTTTAACCATTAAATTATAAACAACACTGCAATAATATTCGTTATTTACTTTTAAATTTGAATCAATCGTTTTTTTAAAAAAATCTTTTAGTATTTTCCCGTTTGCGTAGTAATAGGTCCCACTAGACGCAAATTCATTTAACTTATCATTCGTAAATGGTTTTTTTTCTTGTATTTTTGTCATCCACCCGTTCTTCTCTCTAATAAAGGCATAATTATTACCAGCTAGTGAATGCGGATGAAATCCCTTATAAGCAGGAATACATCCATCAGGATTTAATTTCAAAAGCCATTTTTTAAAGTATTCATAATTCCAATAACAGTTAAAATCACAATAATTGACAATTGTAGGCTTTTTATCATCAATTAAATCAAAAATTTTAGAGACAGCAAAAACAGGACCCAATTTATGTGGCTCGATTGTAATAACTCTACCTGTTGGACAATAATGATTAAGCAAAGCTTCCATATTGGTTGTCTCAATATGATCTCGATTACATATAAAAGTCACATCTTTTTCTCCAGGGAACATGTCTAGTACGTGAGCAATTATTGGTTTATTGTTTATTTCTATCAAAGGTTTAGGCTGCGAATAACCTGCTTTTTTAAACCTCTCACCTTTTCCTGACATTGGTATTATTATTTGCATTTTTATGTTTTTTTAAACAAACAATTTCTTTCTATATTTTTCAGATTCTAAGTTCAAGATTTCATCACAATCTTTATCCGATAAAAAATTTATATTTTTGTTTTCAGGTATTCTTAAGAAGACTTCTGCTTGAGCTTTAAGCATTTCCTCTGTCGCAATATTAGAATCCTCGAACAATATCACACCTAGTCCTTTGATAATCCCATATGTATTTTCTTTAAAACTGAAATCATTATTTATTATTAATGGCTTTCTCCCGCAAAAAACTAAATGATCTGGGAAAGGAGAATTATTTTGTACATATTTAAAGCTTTGTCGATCTGTCGCTAAACTATGTATCACTTCAAAAGTGGGAAGTCTTGAATTTGGGATTTTATTAATTATTGAATTTAATTTTTGTATATTTGGAGTTATTTGCTTCCTAAGTTTCTGTTTTAATCTTGAGATGATTTCTTTATGCAATGCTTCCGCTTTCTCAATTGATTCTTCTCCAACAACTAACCCATGATTGGCAAGTACCAAAACATTCGCAGGAGTAGGATTGTCTTGAAATTCCTTGGAGATTGCTTTAGCTAGTGTTATGCCTGGTTTGAAATAAGGTATAAATTTCCAATTAATATCCTTCATTAATTTATCTAAATAATTATATGAATTAGACAATAAGGTGATAGCAATTGTATCAACTGAATGTGTATGGAGGACAACCTTATATGGCATGATGGCATGCAGACTAGTTTCTATTGATGCTCTTAAACTTGATCCACAAATATTTTTAAAATTAAGTTCTTTTTTAGATTTATTTATTGCTAATTCATTTCTTATCTTTATTAAATCAAGAGAAACAAATATATCTTCATTTAATGCATCTTTTAATTTCTTTCCAGAAGCTTTGACTAATAATTTACCATCTAATTTTATTGATGTGTTACCTCCACTGGCTTGTATTAAAGACAAATCATTACCTAATTTTGCAGAAAGTTCTTTTAATTTAAAAATCTCACTAAACATTATTAATAATTAATAATTTAAATATAAGGGATTAAATTATTTAATAGTATATTAAGTGACTAAATGTTTCTAATTAAAATTTTTGAATCGAAATTAAAGTTTTACTGTTATAAATTTTCTTATGAGGATCAGTAAGGCCTATTGGATATGGGGACAGTTTTCCATAAAAGACACTTTATATCTAAACTCAATTAAAGATAATGTGCAAATATTTCTCAAAAGTCCAAAGTTTGATATCCATTTAACAATATGCGGTCCATATGAAAAATTGGGTTGTGATTTTTTAAAAAATCTGAAAAATTTAAGTAATAAAAATCAAGCAATAATTTTAAATTTAGAAAAATTTGATTTTAGTGATGAAAAATTTAAATCATTTTTTATAAAAACGAATAAATCTATTGAATTAAATAATTTAAGAAATAATATTTATAAATTATCTAAGTTTGCTAGCAAAAAAGATTATGAACCACATATAAGCCTCGCATATGGGAATCATAAAAAATATCATAAAGATCTTTTGATTTCAAGAATGCCTAAACTAAGGAAAAAAATTTTATTATCCAAAATATCTTTGGTATACGTTAATGAAGAATTAAACATATGGAGAATATTGAATAATTACGATTTAAGAATAGATTAAAGATAATTCATTCCCTTACTATCTAACTTAGATTGATAATTAAATGCTATTAGAATAATTCCTTATAAATCTTTTTATATCTAATAAAAATTGGTTATTCATTATTCCTTTAAAAACTATTTATTTTGAAGACCTTCTGTAATAGTTCTCGTTAATAAGCTTAGGGTGTATGTAGTGCCCATAATTGAGACTTCACCAAAAGTTAAAGCAAATAAAAAGGGGGATTCAATTCAATAAATATTTGACTTAATAAAAACTAGAAAATTAGTGATTAATTTTGAATCAATGTATTTTTAAGTTATTTTTAAAGTGTTAGTTGCAATTTAATCAATTGTTTATTTTAAAAAAACTTACTAATATCCTTGATAGTAAAGAAAAAATAATAATTTTAATATTTATTTTTCTAACATTAATAAATCATTCAATTGTTTCTGTATTTCACTTTCACGAATGTGATTCTAGCGATGTTTATAAATATCTAACTGATTCTTCAATTTTTTCGCGAGGTCATTGGATTGGTCATATATGGAAAACAGGTTCAATATTTACTCCTTTTAGATATTTATTAGCCTTAGTTGCTGAGATAATTCCTTTCGACTTTGTTAGATCTCTACTTTTTTTGTCTTTTAAAATGACATATCCACCTTTATCAGGTTTTGTATATGGATTATATTTACCTGATGGTTTTGGAGACTTTTATGAATATGCCTCGTTTGTTAACATATTCTTTTTTATTTTATTGATGTTGCTTTTTTATCAATCACTTAAATTTTTAGGTATATCAAAATATATATCCTTTATTTGTTCTTTTGGCTTGTTGGGTCTTTATTCTATAAATTCTTATACATATCATTTGGGAAGTTCTATTTGGTTTATATATGGTTCATTATTATCTATTTCTTCAACAATATTTTTTCATAATAAGGCTTCAAAATATGGTTTTTGCTTGTCTTTAATTACAAGTTATCCTTCTCTAGTACATTTTTTTTCTCATAATTTATATTTTTACTTAAAGAGAATTTTTAAAATCAAATTAATTTCAATAAATTCAAGAAGAAAATTCTTATTGGATAAATTAATTGCTTTAATTAAATTCAATAAATTAGGTTTTTTAACATTTTTTCTGGTAATTATATTTTTTCTA
Source organism: Prochlorococcus sp. AG-347-L19 (assembly GCA_003278895.1). Lineage (GTDB taxonomy): Bacteria > Cyanobacteriota > Cyanobacteriia > PCC-6307 > Cyanobiaceae > Prochlorococcus_A. Next base: position 164,743 of record QCCO01000001.1, on the reverse strand, counting down.
CCTTTTAATAGCGGGCAAAGAATTCCATTTGACTATAGAGGTTTTTTCACTCCATTTGCCTTCTTACCTCAATATTCTAAAATCAGTATTCTTACATTATCAAATTCATTTATAATATTATTTCTGTGTATCTATACTGTTTATAAAAGATTAAAGGATAATATAAAAATTTCTATTTCATATAAAAAATCTCAATCACTAAAATTTGCATTAGATGTAACAATAATAAATTTAATATTTGTAGTTCTTTTGATTAGTTTTGGACAGCTATCATTTGGTTTAACTAGGCATTCATTATTTATTCAGCCTTATATTTTCTTCTTAGTAGCAGTTGGTTTGCAAATAATTTACTTAGACCTAGAAAAAAAGTTTTCGAGATTTTTTCTTTTCAAGAAATTATTAACAATTATTTGCATCACATTTTTAGTGATAGTGTCATGTTATTCATCTTATTTACGATTTGATCCACTTAAAACTAATGAAATACCGATAAAAATCAGAGAGTTTGCAGCTAAAAATCAAACTAATACGATTTCTTTAGTTGATTGTGATACTCATTATTTATATAATGATTTTTCAGAAATAAGAGCTACTTATAATAAAAAAGATCCCTACACATATGTCCCACTTGATTTTATTGGGAAAAGACTTTTAGTTTCTCAAAGCATAAAAGAGATTGAAAACTTTTCATTAAATTTAAAGAAAGGGGACGAGCTTATTACTAAATATAAAAATGTTAGGATTAAATTAATAGAGGATCCTTATTTTCAAGAAAATAATGTATTTTTTGATTCAATGAATTACAACAAAAAATCTATCCTTTATGGGAAAAGAGATAACCCTTACAGTAGATCCAATAGTGTATATATTTTCCCAATAGAAGTAATTTCTTCTAACCAAAAAATTTCCTCTTGAAAAATATAAAATATTTGCAAAAATTTAATTCAACATTTAAAAGAATTCCACTTCTTGATAGGTGGATAATTTCGAAATTAATACCAATTTTATTTTTTGCGATTTCTGCTTTCACTATCGTATCACTATCTGTTGGAGTGATGTTTGATCTGATACGGAAAATCGTTGAGTTTGGACTGCCAATTGTAGTAGCTTTAAAAATTTTTTTCTTGAGCTTGCCTGGTTTTTTGGTACTTGCATTTCCTATGTCAGTTTTGCTTACATGCCTGTTAACTTATGGAAATCTTTCCTCAAATTCAGAAATATTAGCTTTAAAAAGTCTGGGAATTAATAACTTCCGTATAATTCTGCCATCTTTATCACTCGCACTTTTTATGACAATACTAACCTTTATTTTTAATGATAATTTGGTACCAATATCTAATCGTGTCGCTGCGGATATTATGCAGAATAGTATAGGTAAATCTATAAAAACAGAAAAAGGAAAATATAATATCTCTTTCTCGAAATACGGGTCAATAATAGATCCCAATACTAATAAACCAATTGATAATGCTTCCCACTTAACCCATATTTTTTATGCAAGAAGATTCCTTGAAAATGTTATGTATGAAGTAACTGTTGTTGATCTATCTAAAAAAGGGACAAAAATTTTAATAGCAGCAGATAATGGCAAATTTATTGATCAATTAAATAATTGGGAGTTTAGTAATGGAGAAATGATTATTACCAACGACGAAGGGTCATTATCTACCATTTCATTTGATACTTATAAATACCCTTTAGATAATGGTCCTTCTAAGTTAGCTGCTATCCCAAATGATGCGAAAAATATGACAATCGCTGAAGCTAGGAAAGCCGAGAGAATGTATGCGATGGCTGGAAATATTAAAGAATCTCGAAAGATGAAAGTTAGAATTTACGAAAAGATAACTTTACCTATTTCTTGTATAGTTTTTTCTCTTATTGGAAGTACTTTGGGAATAAAACAAAATATTAGATCTTCTAAAAGTCAAGGATTTGGATTAAGCATAATACTTATTTTTTTATATTATTTAACATGCTTTGTATTTAGTTCTATGGGAATAATTGGACTAATAACCCCATTTTTATCTGCCTGGATTCCTGTCTTTATTTTTTTGGGTTTTGGAACTCATTTATTGCGTAGATCCAATAAAATTTAGTTATTTTTATTACATACTCACTCCTCAAGATAAGAAGACAACTAAGGCAGTTACTTTACTACTTTTTACTCTTTTTTTAATCCATTAAAACTATAGGATTAAAATTCTCTTCCTAATCAAATCTTTACTTTATTCAGCTTACATCACTTATAAAATAATTAAATAGACTTGAAAATATTTGATTATGTGTTTCTTTTAAAGAAAGAGAAAATTAATGAAAAATAAAGCTTTATTTAAAGATTGCCAATGTAAGCATTGCATACAAAAATTGGAGCAGATCAATAGTTCCAGATTATATTGGGAAGAATTAATTTTTAGGAAAAACTCAGCTTAGTATTTCTTAGAAATCACTTCAATTCGCAGCGACCTTGGACTGGCAGATTTTTTTGATAAGTTTATAAAAGGAAAAATAATAATGTTTTTGTAGATTCTTAAAGAGGTTCTTCTAAATATTTTAGCTACTTAGCTTTTTGCCCCCTTTTGTATATTTTATTTTCTCTATTTAACAGAAAAATGATTATTAAAATACAAAAAGGAATTAAAATAAAGTCTAAAGACATACGTTTTTTAGTTTATTTATTATTTAGCAACAAAATAGGATTTTGACAGATGCTATATTCCTAAAATTTTTCGATAGAAATTATTAGAAAATACAAATTACATAATTTGTTATTTTATTTGCTTGATCTTTAAATTAAAAAAGCTTGCAAGTATCCCACCTGCAAGCTCATGACGACCTAGTTAAATGCAGATTTTCTGTTTTAACCAGCTAAGCACTTCCTAAATGCTATATTTAGCTTACTAAGTAAAATTACTTATTGTGAGTATAAATGCTTATCTTTGGCTATTTACCCGTAAATTTGATAAAAAAAGTGATTTAGTTAACAAATTACCCCCTGCTAATTTTTTAAACAGTAATGTCACTTATTGACCTGTAAATATTTTGAGCCAAATCGTTAAAGGTCATGGTTTACATAAGTTAATAATTGTGTTACTTTAGTTAACAATTAATTTCTTTTCAATGACAAAATCAGGAGTGACTACAGAATCAGGTGGAAGACAGAATATGTTCCCATCAGAAACTAGGCCTTATATTGATGAAACAGTATCTTACGATGGGTACCCTCAAAATGCAGAAAAAGTAAATGGCAGATGGGCTATGGTTGGTTTCGTTGCACTTTTAGGGGCCTACATATCAACAGGACAAATAATTCCAGGAATTTTTTAGTATCTAGACTACTTTTTAAAAAAAATTGTATTCTTAGAGTTTTTTAAATATCAAGTTTAGAATTTTTTCTAAATTAACAACCTAGTTGTTTTAGTAATAATTTATTTTAAATTTGAAAATAAGAAAAACCAAATAAAAGTTATAGCATTTAGGCTAAATATTATTCCTAGGAATATCAAGGCAAATTTTTTGCCTATAAAAGCTGTCTCCGGTTCAAGCTTTACTCTCATTAAATCCTCGATTATCTCGATAACGATAGCATCTCTTAATAATTAAATTTAATTTTTAAAAAAGAAAAAATAATCTAATTAATATTTTGACTTTAATCGAATTTTTATATTCGGTTATTATTGCTCCTTTTTAAATAAAAATTTAATCCTTTAATATTTTTATTTATAACCCTATTTGGTTTGAATAGATAACCTTTAAACAAAAAATCTATAGAAGTCTTACTTTAAAAGTTGCAATAAAAATTTTACTTTAATTTTTAACAATTTTTTCTATCAGATAATATTGTTCAAATATCAAATAGTAAAAATTTAATATAAAAATGTAAAAAAATCCATAAAAAAAGAACCTAATTTAAATTTAGATTCTTTAGAAAAAAAAGATTTTTTTGTTAGATAAAACCAGGTATAATTTGACCTGTTGTTAAATAAGCTCCAATTAAAGCAATAAAACCAACCATTGCAAATCTACCATTAAGTTTTTCAGCAATGATTTTTTCTTTTTCAACTATTTTTGATTCGTTGTTTTTCATTAGAACCAGCCTGGAATAATTTGACCTGTTGTTACGTATGCGCCGACAGCGGCAACGAAGCCTAACATAGCTGCCCAACCATTAAAACGTTCTGCTTCTGGAGTCATTTTGTTAAAGTAATTGTTAAAAAATATAACATATTTATTTATTAATGTAAAGAAAAAAGTTAAAAAAACCCAACTAGTCTGGTATTCTCCAAAAAACTGCTACATTTATGTATCAATACTTACCATATAATTTTTATTTCTTTTATTCTTATATCTTCAAAATTAAAAGAAAAAATATAAATTTTTATCTTTTTCTTTTAAATTTAAATCCTCATTTAAAGGTAATTTAAATTAATATATTCTAAGAGTCAGCTAGTAGGGATACAGGCTGACTCTTTTTTTTTAGAATTTTTAGTTTTTTAATAAAATTAGATTTTTAGAATTTAAATAATTGCTATTAATATATTAGATCTATATGAATTTATGTCATTTGCGACTTATTACATGCATTTAATTTTTGGAAGAATTCCATCTCTGATTAGTTCTGATTTAATAATTTACATTTTGCCTGCTCTTACAATTTCAATATTGTTTTTTAGTCTTAAAATTATGTTTTTTAAGGCTCCAAAATTGAGAAAAGTTAAATAACGAAGGATTTTAGAATTATTCTTTGTTCTGAAACGCTCAATTTTTTTTATTTTGGATAATAGACTTTTTTTTCGGCAACTCAAAGAAACAGAGATTGCATTGGTAATGTATTATCCAGATTCATAAAAAAAGGTTCAGTATTGGAAATTGGGAGTGCCAGTGGTGAGCATGGGGTATTTTTTCAAAAACACTTCCTTGAAAATAATTTTTCAATAATTTACAGAAAAGTTTCTTAATAATTCAAATACAAAAATAGATATAAATAAGTTATGAATATTCATAATGTTAGTTGATTAACCTAACAGTTTTTTGCTCCACTCTTTATGTTTTTGATCTAAATCTGAAATTTTTTCGCCTAAGCTCAACTGTCTTTCTAATAATTCAACTTTTGTAAGAGTTATTTTTTCCGAATAAAATTTAATAGGCTGTTTACCATGCAAATTGTCACCACTCATAAGATTTTTATTTCTAAATAAATTTCTAAGATGAAAATTTTGTTATTGCTAATTCTTTTATATTCTTTTCAGATTTGCGTAAATTAATGTGATAAAGAATTAATGTTTATTGTCTTTTTAATCCACTATTTTGTATGAAGATTGCCATATATATCTTCCTCTCTTAATGTCTGACTTAACAGCAACGCAATTACAAGCAATATTCCATAGAGCTTTGTGTATTGGATCAGGATTAAAAAGATATGCTTTTTTAAATGCTTTTTTAATTAAGACAGTTGCCCTTTTTGCATGATAATGAGGGATCGTTGGACATACATGATGAACGACATGGCTAGAACCTATATTATGGTGAAGAAAATTAAGGATTCTACCGTATGGCCTATCAATAGATAGAAATGCTCCTCTCATATAGGAAAATTCAGTATTTGAAAGATGAGGTACATCTGAATCTGTATGATGAAGCCATGTATAAACTACTAACCAACAATTAACCACTAATAAAGGGCCAAAATACAGAGCAATTACTGGAAATAATCCATACTTGAAAACTAAATAAACATTCACCACTAATGTCAAACCTACACCAATATCTGATATCCAAACTTTCTTGGCCCATATTGATGGCCATAATGCCTTAGAAAATGGTTTAATTGGCCAAAAATGATTTGAAGTACCATATTTAATCCCCCCTGTACTTCCGGTAAGTAAATAAGCAGGCCAGCCAAATATTAGATGTAAAAAAAGTTGAAGAATTCCATAATTTTTTTTACCTAAGGAATTTGAAAAATGTAATTCTTTTTCACCTCCAACTTTTTCTGTAACTCCATTCCCTTTAATGACTAGAGGGACGTGAGTTTCTCCATTGGTTATGTTATTTGTGAATCGATGATGAACTGCATGAGAACGCTGCCAAGAAAAATAAGGCACTAGAAGTAGTGAATGAAGTAAATAACCAGTTATGGATTCCAATGTCTTGTTTTTAGAGAATGCTCCATGCCCACATTCATGGGCAATTACCCAGAATCCCATTGCAGTGGTACCAGATATTAATGCATAAACAATCCAAATTGGGATCATTTTTGGAGTAAATGGAATAGATAACCCTATCCCAACTACTAATGCTTGAATTAAAACTGATTGTAAAAGATATCTCAAAGAAGTTTTGGTATTGCTCTTAAAGTAGTGATCTGGAATAACATTCTGGAATTCTTTTATGCTTGGAATATCTTTATCTTCTATTACAAGCGCTCGGCCTTTAAGACCTGAAAATTTTATATTAATCAAATTTTTGGTTAAGAATTTTGCTAAATAAAAGTGAATTTATATATTCTATTATCCATCACAGGATCGCATAATGAAAAGAATTTATAATTTTTTCGATAAAGATTTTATGATTTCAATTTCATCTTCAAATAAAACTATTTGTGCTAAACATTTTTATTTTATTTTTTTATCGCAATCTTATTAATTATCTCTTTCTTTATTTCTTTTTATTCTGCTTGTCTTTACTCTTGTTTAAAGCTTAACTAATTTAAAGACCGCGTATATATCTCTTAGGTAAACCAGATTGTTTACGCGGCTTTACTAAAATTGGTAAAACAATAACTCCTACCGTAAAAAGACAGATTGGAGCAACTACCATCATTATAGATTCTAGGGACATGAATAATTTTGAATTTATTTATAAATAGCAGGATTTTTTTTTAAAGTCATGCGTATTTATATCTATTTTGTGAGAATAGATTCAAAATTTTTATCAATTATTAAGTAAAAAAGAAAAAAAGATTAAAAAAAATCAATTTTTTCATAATTCATCCTATTTACTTAATCATTATTTATGAGAAATTAATTATGGATGAAGAAAAAAAGTGGATGCTAATGACTTATTATTGTCCAACTCATGGTGATTCAGGTTTAGTGAAACCGATTCAACTAACAAAAAAAGAAATTAATACAACATTCTTAAAAAAAGGTAGGAGTTCTAAAAATTAATTTTTTTAAAAAACGTAAGTTATTGTGAAAATGTTCTAAATCTTCATTGAAATCTGGTTAATTAAAAATTGATATCTTAAAATCCTGTAAGCTGTTTTGCATCAGCAGCTTTTTTAAAAATATTGAAAAAGAAATTTTAAAATCAAGTCTGACTTCAGATTATTAAAATGCGGCTTAATAGAAATATTTTTTTGATATTAGAATTAGATTTTGAGTAATTAATGTTTTTAAAAGATCTAGAAATAATTAATTTTAAAATTGATCAGAATCGCATGTTAAATCGCATTGATTAAGATCATTTGATGATAACTTTTCTAAAATTCTTAACATATCAATTTCGGAAAGCTCTCCATTTGAGTTCCATTTTAAAGTTGTTTTCCTTTGAGGTGAATTTTTTTTATTCATTTAGATCACCTCCCTTTAAATGGACTTCTAAACAACGAGTAATACATTCTTGATGACCATCCACAATACTGCATTCAGTAATACACTCGAAATATGAATTAATAGAATCTATTTCTGTATTCTGGTTGGTGGAAGCAAATGAGTCATTCATAATATTGTTAGATTTATTTGGAATAGAGATATAGCATGAATTTATGCTGAATAATTTAATTTATTAAGTGAATTAGAAAAAATAAGTATTATTTACTAAATTGATTTTGGACCTGGTTTGCCTTCTATAAAGGGAGTAATATTTTTTACTAAAAAGAGCAAATGAAACATTAATTTTGATTATTTAATATTAAATTTATAAGGCAATCTTCAAAAAAATCAGCATAAAGACTGATTTACTTTTCAGTAATTTAGTTAGATGATTAAAAAAGTAAATTTTTAGATTTTCAAATGAAATCATTAATTAATTGGCTTTCGAAAATGTTAGAGAGTATGGCAAATGCATTTATACATCCTTTAAAGAATGACTTGCCCCCATCTATTGGTACTCATGCGTATAGCAGTATTCCTCTAAAAAGAAAATTAAGAAGAAGGTTGAATTAGGTATTAATTTATGGGAATTAATTTTTCATTTTTGTTATCCCAAATAATATATTTGAAGCAGTTTGAAAAATCGCTTAATTTTAAGAACTTTGATTGTTGGAGCAAATGAATGTTTGCTTTATGACAAGCTCTTAAGTTGTAATTTGGTATTCTCTCAGAGAGATGATGTATGCTGTGGAAGGATATGTCTGCTAAAAACCAATTTAGCCAATTAGGGATATCTAAATTGCTACTACCTAAAATAGCTCCATCTATGAGATCCCAATTTTTAGTATTTTTAGCATATGCATTCTCATAATTATGTTGTACGAAAAAAACACATATTAAAATTGCTGCTGATAATGTTGATACAATGGAATAAAATGATAAGAAAAAAACTAACCCCAACCATTTACACATAAAAATCCACCCTGTTATTACTACTATGTTATTGATTATTAATTCACTTAGTTCACCGAAATTATCTCCATAATCAGAAAAAGGTGGTTTGACTCTTGAATTAATACCTAGAAGTTGAGAAATTTGTCTGTTTTTTATTTTGATAAAAGTCTCTTTCAATATATCTTTAATTAAATTAAAAATAACAATAACAAGTCCTAATCTGGGTTTTAAAACCAAGTAAAAAAAACCGCCTGGGAAAATCATCATCCAGTTTCGACTTACTTTATAAAATATTTGCTCTCTTTTTGTAAGGGATTCATAATCTTCAAGACTTAAAACATCTACCGGCCCTTTGTAAATTTCCCAATTTCCATTATTTCTATGATGAAATGCATGATCAATCGACCATGACTTTTGTGGAATGCCATTAACTAAGCCAAGTAAAAATCCAAAGAAGCGGTTTAATTTCCGTTTTGTAAAAAGAGAATTATGACCGCAATCATGCATTAATGAGAATGTTCGAGAAGAGAATAGAGTTAGAAGAACTATCGAAGGTATTAATAGAAATCCTTTAATCAATAATGAAAAAGGATGATTTATTATGTGGTGGATTATTAACCAAATTGAGATTATCGGAAAGATGGTAGAAATAATTTGATAAGAAGCTCTAAAATTATTTCTTTTTAGAAATGGCTTTATTAAAAATTCACCTCTATTTACTCTATGCATATTTCTCTTATTTTTTAGATACTAACAATTTTCAAAAACTATTGATTATTTAATAAACAAAAACAAATTTTAAAAGCCATACTAAAGAATAAATTCTTTAGACATAGTTCTCAATTGATCTAGATTTAATCTCTCTAAGTAATTTTTAAAGTCACTAAGGTTCTTATTAGAGTCAGAATTTTTACTCTCGTAAAGAAGACTATTAGAAATTAACTCAATAAGATGATCTTTATCCATAACTTGTTATAGACCAAAATTCCTTTTAAAAAAATTAAGGTCTTGAATTCGAGATCATTAATTCATCTCTATTGAGAGTAATTTTTTATAAATTTTTTAAATCTTGTTCTATTTTTTCTAATCTTTCATTTAATTCTTTTTGTTCCTTAATTAAGGCTTTTTTCTTTTCTGCAAGCTCTCTATTCAAGGGAGAATTGAAATATTTTTGGTAGGAGACAAAAAAAACTGCTATTGCTACTGCAATGCCAAGAGCACCAATTATTAAAATCGGAGATGAAGGAAAGTCGTAAAATGGAATTGACAAATTACTTTAGTAAAAACAAATACTAGCTATCTCATAAACAAAAAAATGAGTAATAAATACTTATTTTTTAAAAAGCTTTATGGCAATTATGCTAGTTATTTTGTAAAAAATAAAAAAGGTTAATCTTAAATTAAATTTTTTAAATAAGTATTTGTACAGCTGTCAAAGAATGAATATTTAATAATGATTAAACTAGTAAAAAATTTTTCATGAAGAAAATCATAAATAAAAAACATAATAAAAGTGAACCATGGTTTAAATGGTTAACGAGAGAACTTAATTCTTATGAAGCTTTTAAGGGTTTCGAATCTGGAAAGAATCCACGAGATGTAGCAGAGGATTTTATTTATAGAAATAGTACTGCTATATCAAAAGTTTTCGAAGATTTTGATGAAGAAGATAAAGATACACTCGATCAGTTTCTTAAATTAACCGAATGCGAGATGCATGTGTTTAGAATTCTTGAAAAACAAATAGAATTTAGAAAAAAGGTAAGATTTGTAGATTTTAAAAAAAGAAAAAAATGAGGCGTTAATTTCTACATAAGTTTATTTTTCCCATTACCAGTCTTTCCAAAGCCTAGCCAGATGAACCACAAGATCCATCCGAAAATAGGAATTAAATTAATAAAAATCCATTTCCAATCTTTTCCAAAATCTCTAATTCTTCTTATATCAATAGCTATTTGAGGAATAATACAAACTAATCCATAAGCATTAAAACCAAACGTTTTTAAAAATATTGGGATAGTTAGGAAAGAAATTATAAGATTCGCTAGTTGAACTAACCACCAGTCCATTCGGGATGTGAATCCTTTGAAGTCTGTAGCTTTAATCCAAAACCCTTTATATGCGCAGAAAAATTTCTTAAGCATAAATTAAAAATTTAAAAAAATTGAACATATTCTATTTAATCTTTAATTTATTAAGGTGTTATTTATTTCCTAAACAGGATCAAATAAATTAATATCATTTGAATCTTGTTTTGGGATCTCATCTTTATTTGGTAATGAACAGAATCCGTCTTTGCAAATCATCTTTTCTTTTGAAATACTTGTAGTCTCTGAGAATATATTTTTGTTATTGTTATTTGAAGATTCTTTCAGCATTTATATAAAAAAATTAAATCCAATATTTAATTAATAACTCAATTGTTTTTAACAAGCAATAAATTTAATATTAATTATTCACTTTTTTTGATTTGGCAAGTCTCTCCAAAATAGCGCCATTATATAAATGAATAAAGATATAGAACAAATATAAAGTAAAGAATTTAGATGCATTTGTATTTATTAAAGTAACTTGTAGGAGAGCCCCGTCACAACAAGGAACTACTATGAATTTGTAGTTGTTTAACTTAATTATCCTTCAAATTCTAGTATTTATTTAAGTTTTTTACGATTTATCCTTGTTTATATTTGTTAAAGCTTTTCTCCCTTCTTTAAGGGTTCTTAAGACAAGCCAAGACAGAGAGGAAATGATAAAAATGGTTAGTGTAATTAAAGAGATATGAGTGATATTAATATTGTTAATCAATCTACTGAAATTTTATAGAAATTGTAATTTAAAATCTAAAAAATTTCAAACGTCAGATCTAGAGTAAGCAGGTATAAGCATTCCACCATCTTGGTCATCGTTATCATCATCAAATCCACCCCCGAGAAGTAATTCAATGATTACAAGTACAGCTATTGGATAAAGACACCATAATACAGCTGTAAAAGGACTTACTGCTGAAGAAGCTGAGTAAAAATCTGTCATGGATTGATAATAATCTAAAGAAACAACAATTGTGGATCCTCCAGGAAGTGTTGTTCAATATTTCAATAAATATTTTTTAAACTTTTCTCTGTCCCACGAATAAATCTTTAGTATTTATTCATATTTATTCTTCAACATGAATGTGAATAATAATTTTGTTGAACCTTATGAGAAAATAATAATGACATAATGAATCGCGTTATTGTTATTTTTTATACTTAACAATAATTGTGCAATTTTGATTCAAAAACTATTATTTATCTTGATTTTATAAATTCTATGTTTTCTTTCACTTTTGATCCTTTGGCTGCGATATTTGGTATATCAGGAATTGTAGGCTTCTTTTTCTTTGTTTCTGCTGCTAAGGGAACTTCCAGTATCAATACAAAACCAAAAAAGGAATTAGATTAGAACTGATTATGTGAGAAAAATAAATTGAGATTTTAAATCTAGTATTCTTAAAAGGCTTGTTAATTATTACTTATTCCATTGTTTAGAAATAAACTCAAGAAAATCTTTTAGGTCCTCTTCAGGACAATTTGTCTGTTTTTGCAAATCAATGCAAATTTGCTTAATATTTTCAAATGCTTTTTTTACTATTTCATTTTTTTCAATAACCTCAAAATATTCTTGATCAGAAAAAGGCATAATATTAGTTCCCCTTTTGAAAATTATTTGTTAACCATATTTTATCTGCATTGAGTTTGCAGTAAAGAAAGAAAAAATCTTATTTCTTAAATCTAGCTACCCAATCGATAATGTTTTTTAATACTTTTGGTTATTTCCCATTCGCAGTTAAGTCCAGCAGGAAACTCAACAAGATCTCCAGCTTTAATAAAATAAATGTCACCGTTTTTCGTACTAATTTTCGCTTGGCCTTCAAGAATTAAGCAAATTTCTTTATCATCGTAATTCCATTGAAATTTACTTGGGTCACATTCCCAAATAGGCCAACTTTTTATTCCATACTGAATTATTGTGCTTGCACTACAAGGGGAAGTGATTAAAACTTTCACGAAATAGTTCGGACATTTTTTTTATTTTACAAATAAAGGAAATTTATATTTGCAAGAATGTGTATTTGTTTACTGTCTTTTATTTTTTTTGGTTTATCATAAAATAAATTAAAATCTATGGACGAGCTTTCTGTATTGTCAATTTCATTATCTATAGCTTCTCTAGGGATATTTTTTATTTTTTTCGCTTCAAACGATGATGATGATCAAGATGGCGGTAAGTTGATTAAATCATTCCAAAGAATTAATTAATCTCAAGTAAATAAAATATTTAATAGAGATTTATAACCTATAAATCCTAAATAAATACAGCTTAAAAAAATAAAATAAACCTCCATTGTTCCAAGTCTTTTTTTCTTAAAAATTTTCATTTTTCTGAATCTTTACACGATAATTTTATTTAATCTGATTTCTATTAACATGAGTATTTATTACATTAACTCTTAGATTAAATAATTATTAATGTTAAGCCAAAAAATAAAAAACAAGTAAAAAATATTATTTTTTTGGTAATTTCTCTTTCCTCATTCTTAGCTAAAAGTAAAGAAATTACTGGAGATGTGCTTAATAATGCCCAACCTATTCCTATGGGAAGAGTTTTAAATACAATTTGTTGTAGCAATATTCCTATATTCGTTCCAAGAAGTATTGAAAGCAAAAATCTTTTTTGTTCTTTTTTTTCTATGTTTTTTAAAAAATAATTGATCTTAAACCCTTTTAAAGTTATCAAAAAAATTATTGCACCTAATAATCTTATCTCAGTTGTAATGAAAGGTGATAAATTGCTTTGAAGGAAAACCATCCTTGAAAAAAGACCTCCAAGAACAGCACATAAAACTGATAAAAAAGGAAAAGCAAAAATCTTAAAATTATTTTTTTCTGAGAAAGGTGGGTTTTCATCTTTAAAATCATTCCCTTTTTTGAGAATTATAAATAGCGAAATCGATACTATGATTACCCCAACCCATGATTTAATTGTTAAATCTTCATTAATGAAAATTTCCCCTGAAAAAGCAGCCATTAACGGAGAAAGAGTTTCTACAGATAAAGTTTTTCTTGTGCCTATTGTTTGTAATGACTTTAGGTAGAAAGTATCACCTAAACCAATACCTATTATTCCACTTACTAATAGTATAAATATGTTTTTTAATTCAATTGTAGGATTAATATTGATAAAGGAAGGTGCAAAAACTAAAAAAGCTATTATATTTTTTATTAAATTAATATCTATTATTTTATATTTCTGAGTTTGCGAGCGCCAAATAAAGCACGCATAAGTCCAAGATGCAGCAGCTCCAAAAGCAGATAGGATTCCAATCAAAACGAGTAATTTTTAGAAATTTTATTTTATAAATTGAGTAAATGCTAAAAAGAATACATAAATAAGAATCAAAATCCCTGGCAAGTACTGAATTAGTGATTTGAAATTATTTTTTTTCATATTTACTTAATTAATTTTTTAATTCTAAACAGTTTTTTTATTACTAGGATATAAACTTTCTAACTTCTTTCTTCTTTGAACTTTCGCATTAATTCTTTCTTCTTTTTCTTTTTTCTTGATCTCATCATTTATCTTGTTTTGTCTGTAACCAAACCAAAGTAAAACCCAAATAATAGAAGTTATTAAAAGAAGAGCTGTATATTGACCTGTCATAGGAAAACTGGCCTCAGAATATTTGACGTAAGAAAATATTAAACTCATATATTTAAGTTAAAGCATAAAAATAACGACTGCGTTGATTTTTTTTGATATTTAAAAATTAGTGAATTGCAGCTATTTTTTATGAAGTTTTTTATTTATTTTTTTGATAGTTTTTGGAATAATTTTTCTTTATAACTCCTTGCTATTATCAGATAGAAGCATATTGAATGATAAGTTTTTGGAACCTTTTGATTTAGCAGTTGTAGGAGGCGGTGCAGCTGGTTTTATGACAGCAATAACTGCTGCTGAAAATGGAATAAAAAAAATAATAATTCTTGAAGGCACATCAAAACTTATGGAGAAAGTAAGGATTAGTGGAGGGGGAAGATGTAACGTCACTAATGCGACATGGATACCGAATGAATTAGTTGAGAATTACCCAAGAGGTGGAATTCAGCTCTTGGAAGCATTTAATCGTTTTGCTGCTGGAGATGTATATGATTGGTTTGAGAAAAAAGGATTAAAATTAAAAATTGAGGAAGATCTAAGAGTTTTCCCAGTATCTAATTCTTCTTCAGATGTTATTGATTGTTTGAGAAAAAGTGCTTTATCAAAAAACGTAGAGATATTAACAAAATTTTTTGTAAAAGAAATTTCAAAAACTCCTGATAATATATTCAATATTTTTAGTCTTAAAAAAGCAAAGGTAACTGCAAAAAATATTATTCTTTCAACTGGAGGTAATCCAAGCGGATATAAATTAGCTCAAAATCTTGGACACTCCATTGTTAAACCTGTACCATCGCTTTTTACTTTTTCTACAAAAGAACCAAATTTGGATGAATGTAGTGGGGTATCGATAAAGGGCATAGATATAGAAATTAAATTAAATAATAAGAATTTTCAAAATAGAGGCGATTTACTAATAACGCATTGGGGGTTTAGTGGGCCAGCAGTATTAAAACTTTCATCAATTGCAGCAAGGGAACTTTATAACCAAAAATATAAATTTAATCTAATCATTAAATGGTCTTCTTTAAGTTATGAGGAGTTAAAAGAAAAAGTTAATTATTTAAGATTAAATAAAGGCAAGGTGAATCTTATTAATAGTAGACCTGTGCCACTATTAACAAAAAGATTATGGATTTTTTTATTAAAGAAAATAGGTATTGATAAAGAGAAAAAGTGGGCTGATTTACTGGCGGATGAAAGAGAGAGAATGATAAATACTCTAATGAGGGATAAATATATAATTTCAGGCAAAGGTCCATTTGGAGAGGAATTCGTTACTTCCGGAGGCGTAAAAATTAATGAGGTTAATTTTAAAAGTATGGAAAGCTTAATTTGTCCAGGGTTATTTTTTTCTGGAGAAGTTTTGGATGTTGATGGTATCACTGGTGGATTTAATTTTCAACATTGTTGGACAAGTGGATGGATCGCTGGGATGGCAGTCTCAAAGCTAAATCAATCAATAATTAATTAATAAGTAATAAATCAGTAAGTAACAATTCAATAAGTTTATCTTTTTTTTATTAAGTATTAGACGGAAAAAGTTTTTTGGAGAAACTTTAATTTTAAAGTTTTAATTATTGGTGAAGATTAATGCAGAATCTTGTATCAAAAAAAGAAGAAGAGGAAAGAAGATTAAAAGCTTTAGCAGAATATAGGATTTTGGGAACCAAGCCAGAATCATGTTATGACGATATTACAAAAATTGCTGCTACAACCTGTAATGTGCCTATTTCTTTAATGACTTTAGTAGACAAAGATAAACAATGGTTTAAATCCAAAATAGGACTTCAAATATCAGAAACTAGAAGAGATTGGTCTTTTTGTACACATGCAATAAAAGAAAATAGTCCACTAATTATTCATGATGCTTTCCAAGATGAAAGATTTATAAATAATCCATTGGTAACTGGAGATCCAAAGATTCGTTTTTATGCAGGTTTTCCCCTTAGAAATAATGATGGTAATAAGCTTGGAACTCTGTGTGTAATAGACAGAAAGCCAGGAAATCTAACTACACAACAATTTAATATTATGGAATTATTATCAAAGCAAATAGTTTCATTTTTAGAGCTTAGAAAAAAGTCATTAAATTTGCTAGATGCTTTATCTAATTTGCATAAACAGGAAGGGATTTTATCTGTATGTTCATATTGCAGAGAAGTGAAAAATAAGGAGGGCGATTGGATGCATTTAGAAAAATATCTTTCGAAAATTAGTGATATTAGATTCAGTCATGGGGTTTGTGATAATTGTATGGAAAAACATTTCCCAGATGTAATCGAAGTGTGGAATAAAAAGGATTTTTTTGAAGATGGTCAAAAAAGGTTTTTAGAGTCCTAGAATCAAGAACCTTCTTTTTATTGTTTAATCTATTTTCTAAACAAATTCTTTATTTGGTGGTTAGTATTGTATAAATTTTGACTAGGAAATGTTATTAGGAACTTTATTAACAGGTGAAATTGCTAAAAGTGCATTAGTGGCATATGTTCATTATTTAGGAATTATATTGTGTTTCGGTTCTCTTTTATTTGAAAGATTGACTCTCAAAGTAGGTCTTAATAGAAATGAGACGATTTCAATGATAATTGCAGATGTAGTCTATGGTTTGGCAGGAGTTGCAATATTGGTTACTGGGATTTTGCGTGTTAAGTATTTTGGTCAAGGAGGAGATTTTTATACAGGTAATCCTGTTTTTTGGATAAAAGTTTCTCTTTACATTCTGGTGGGATTACTTTCTTTGTATCCAACAACAACCTATATCTTATGGGCCATTCCTTTAAGTAAAAATAAATTACCTGAAATATCTGAAAATCTAGTTATGAGGTTCAGACTAATCATCACAACTGAATTAGTGGGCTTTGCAACAATACCTTTGTTTGCCACTCTCATGGCTAGAGGTGTAGGTTTAGGTTGAATAATTTATTTCTAGAAAGAAATTGTTTAATAAGCGCTAACAAACTATATAGATGGAGTTTAAGTTATAAGATTTCTAAATCTAAAAAAGAGATTATCTTTGTTGGTTTAAATCCCTCATTTTCGAATGAAGTTTTCTTGGACAACACAACAAAAAAGATAATCAAAATTGCTAAAAGCAATAATTACGGCAAAGTAAAATTAATAAATTTATTTGCTCTTATTTCAAGCAAACCAGAAAAACTTTTTAAACATAAAAACCCTGTGGGTTATCTTAATAATAATCATATTTATAAAAACTTAAAACACTGGTCTGAAAGTAAAAATTGTGATTTATGGTTAGGTTGGGGTAACAAAGGTAAATTTCTAAATAGAAATAAAAGAATATCAAAAAAAATAATGCAATATAACTCAATTAGGAAAAATAATTTTGATAATCCTCTTGGACCCCTTTTAATTAAGAAAACAATCAAAGATAATCCAATACACCCTCTATATTGTTCTGATAATTCCATCCTCCAATCTTATTTTTAGGTAGTAAGGATCAAATGTAAACCAGTATTTTTAGCTATTCCATTAAATATGTGTTAATTTCTACTTGTTAAGTTAACCTAATATGAAAATTTCAAAGCAATTAAATAAACTAAAAAACTTGAATGTTGAGGCAGAAAAATGTTCTACAAGAGAAGAAGCAAAAAAAATAATTTACAAAGCAAATAAAGCACAAAGTAAAATCAACAAATAAATAAAAAGTAATTTTACCTATTCATAATTTATAATTTTCAAAAAAATTGAATTTATACAAATTAACCATATTTATTTCTTAGTATTTATGTCCTTGAAAATAATTAAAATAAGGAAATCACACGAAAGATTTAGATCGACTAGAGATTGGCTAAATTCGATGCATTCATTTTCTTTCGCAGAGCATAGAGATCCAAAATGGGATAATTTTGGGAAAATTAGAGTTATAAACGAAGATATTATTTCTCCTAATGCAGGATTTAATACACATTCTCATGCAAATATGGAAATAATTACTGTCGTAACAAAAGGAGCAATTACTCATAGAGACTCTTTAAACAATCTAGGAAAAATCCATAAAGATGAAGTACAAGTTATGTCTGCGGGTACTGGAATCTCTCATAGCGAGAAGAATGAAGAAAATGAGAACTGTAAGTTGTTCCAGATTTGGATATACCCTCAAAAAGAAAATATCAAACCTCGATATGATCAAATTTCATTAAATGAAAAGTTGTGGGACAATCTTATTTTTAATTACAAAGACGGTAAAAATAATAAGCTATTACTAAATCAAAGTATCTCTTTATGGCGTTGTAAATATAAGACAATTAAAGAAAAAAAATTGCCATTAAAAATCGATAAATATAATTGGATACAAATAATAGAAGGTAATCTTTTATTAAAAAGTAAAGACTCTAATTCAAATATATTTCTCGAATCTGGAGATGGTTTAGGTTTTGAGGTTAATTATTATGATGATGTCTCAATAGATACTGAAAAAGACTTAGATTTCCTCTTATTTTCGATGCCTTCCTTATAAGTTTAACTGTTAATTTTTCCCATCAACTCCTTTATTAAATGCATTTAAGGCTTGCAAAGCCATATTAAGGTGTACTTCCATAGCACCAAGTGCTATTAAAGAATTTGGTGATTTATCTTTTAGTAAATTCTCTTTTCTTTTTGATAACTCATTAACTACCTTCTTAGTTGAAGCTTCCCAATTGTTTATTAACTCTTCAAATTCTCTTTTTTCGGGGCTTTCTATTTCTGCTAATTCATCAGAAAAATGAGAATCCTTTTGCGCCTTAAGCATCAAGTAACTTAATTTTTTATGACTTATTGCTTGAGGTAAATTGTTAGATTCACTCATTGCTTGTAGTTAATTTATAGTCAAAATCTAACTAATTAAGTGAATATTTGCTAGAGGGTAAACGGTTGTGATGACCGACCTGAAAATTACGAAATGATACTTGAACAAAAAATGGATTTATTAACCTTTAATTTTTCACTTATTAGTTTCTTGAAATAATCTCCACGCTCTTCATAATTTTTAAATTGATCAAAACTAGAGCATGAAGGTGAGAATAATAATGTTCCAACCCTATTATTTTGTAAATAATCAAAAACAAAATTTAAAAGCTCTTTTAGTTCTGAAAATTCAAAAATATTTTTTTTAAATCCTTCATTAATAAGCGCAATTTTTAGGACTTTTGAGCTTTCTCCAAAAAGGAAAACACATTTAGCTTTTTTCTTTAAAACTTTTATCCACTCACTATATTCGTTGCCTTTTAATCTACCCCCAGCAATGATTATTATTTGACCTTTAATTGAACTTATTCCCGCAATAGATGAGTCAAAATTTGTAGCTTTACTATCATTAATGATTTCCAGATCATTATTTTTGTAAATTGTTTCCATCCTATGGGGTAATTGTTTGTAATTAGATAAAGAATCTTTAATCTTCTTGCCAGATAATCCAACTTTTCTTGCTGCTGCAATTACCAATAAAAGATTTTGAAGATTATGCATTCCTTTTAAAGAAAAATGTGAAAGTTTGAATAATTTCTTCCCTCTCTCAACAATGTATGCTTGATCATCTATCCAATAATCGCAATGAATAAAATTTGATTTCTCGAAACTAGTTGTTATCCAAACCCCTCTTGATAGCGAACTGTAGTGATTTCTAAGGTTTTTATCGTCATAATTATAAATTCTAAAATCAGATTTTTCTAACAAGCTTTTTTTTATGTTGAAATAGTTTTCAAGTGTTTTATGTCTTTCAAGATGATCTTCTGTGAAGGTTGTCCATATTCCAATATTAGGTTTTACTTCTGGAGATATTTCTATTTGATAACTGCTTAATTCAGCTACAACCCAATCAATTTTTTCATGTTTTTTGGAGTGAGCATATTTACATAAAGGTGTACCAATATTTCCAGCAAAAGGAGCATATAATCCAGTATCGCAGAGTATATGGCTTAGTAGATGAGTAACAGTAGTCTTGCCATTAGTGCCAGTAATACCTATCCAATTTGTGTCTTTTAAAATTTCCCATGCAACATTAATTTCTCCAATTACTTTAATTCCCTTTTTTTTTAATTCAATAATAGTTATATGGTCATAAGGTATCGATGGACTTACAACAACAGATTCGATTTCTTTCATAAAAGGTTGAATTTCTTCAAATACAAATTCTTTATTTAAAGAAACTATTATATTAAGCTCTTCTAATGCTGTTTTTCTTTCTAAGAATTCTATCCCATCTTTACTTTCCCAAACAATTACTCTTTTATTGATGCTTCTCAAATACTTGGCAGCCCAAAATCCAGATTTACCCAATCCAATTACAAGATTAATATTTCTTTTACTTGAATGATTATCTATCATTAAATTTATAATTGCATTTATATTAATTCTGTTTAAGGGGTAATTCAATCATGAGATTTTTCTTCAGTATTTATAGTATTCGCCCAAGACAAGTTAATTAATGGAAGATAATACTGCAAAATATTGGTTCTCTTGGTTTTATGAAAAGTGGGAGAAAAATGCTCCAGGTGAATTAATTGAACAGGGTTTAACTCCGTCTCAGATTGCTGAGCGCTTTGTTAATGAAAACCATGATAGTTTTATTAAATTGTCAAAAAAAATTGATGAAAAAAATTATGATGCCTTAACAGAATTTATGAAACTCTCAGAAAGTGAATTACATATCTTGAAGTATTTTTTAAAGTTAGTAAAAATGAAAAATTTATAAGAAGTTATTGAGTATTTCGAGGCTTTTTTCCCATAAATTTTTTCTTTCTTTTTTATTCATGGCGAAAGGAGAAGTAGGCGATAGTTTTGGATGACCTCTGAAATTAAATCTAGGACCATAATGATCACCGCCTTTTGCGTCTGGTGAAGTAGCTGCAAAAAGTTGGGGTAAAGCACCCATCTCAGCAGTTTGAAAAATAGGGCTAAATAATTCCATTGAGAATGTTTCTAATGGACCAGGGTTAGGTTTTTGAGCAGTAAAGAGATTTGTTTTTGCAATTCCTGGGTGAGCAGCTAAAGAAAGTATATTTTTGTGCTTTAAGTTCTCATTTAGTTCCAAAGCAAACATTACATTAGCCAATTTGCTATTGGAGTAAGATTCCCATTTGTTGTAATAGTTCTCGGCTTTCAGATTTTTCCAACCAACTTTACCAAAAAATTGGGCTCCGGAAGTAACCGTCACTATTCTAGATTCTTCTTTTTTTTCAATAATTGGAAGTAGCTTTAGAGTCAAAAGCATGTGAGCTAGATGATTAACTGCAAATTGTATTTCATATCCCTGGGCACTAAGAGTTTTAGGCGGATGCATAATGCCTGCATTATTGATTAGTAAATCCAAATTTTCAAAATTATCAAAAATTTTGGACTGAACTTCAACAATATTTTTTAAATCTGACAAATCTAATTCTAAAGGTGTAAATAATCCTTCAGGATTAAGACCTTTAAGTTTTTTGATGGTTTGATTAGCTTTTTCAAGCGATCTACTAGCTATAACAACATGAGCATTTTTTTCTGCTAAGGCCTTTGCGGTGTAGTATCCAAGACCACTATTAGCACCAGTAATTAGTGCTGTTTTGCCTGCAAGGTTTGGAATATTAGATGTTTCCCAGTTAGAAATTTTAGGTCTTGAAATAGTGGCAGTCATTTAGTGATCCTGCAAATTGCTTTGGAATTTAACCAAATATAAATATTTTTCTACTGTAAATACTAGAAGTCAGTATCGTGAGCTCTTTTTGAGGGTACTATTAAATATTATTTTTGAATTGCATATTGCCATTCGTTATTTTGAGATAAACTTTTCTCTCTAAGTAACTGTAATTTCCTACTATTTATTTTTATAACTATCCCATTAGTTGGATATTTCGCAAATATTTTTCTTTCTAACCAATTTTTTTTATATATTTGGATTTCGCTTGTATGATTTGTGAAGTAACTTTCAGGGGTGCTGAAGCCACATTTTTTAAGATAGTTAAGGGTTTCGTATTGATTAAGTCTTCCATTAAGTATTTGGAAACAGCAAAAGCGGAGACTTTCTCCAATCCCTTTCTTATCATTGAGGTATTTTCTTGTAATTCCTTGGGAAATGCCGGCAACTTGGTTTGTAGCGTATAGTTTACCTCTAATTTGAAAATCTCGTTTGATAGGAATACAATCGGGGACATTTTTAATTTGTTTAATTTTGCTTGAGACATCTAATCCATTTTTTGTAATAGCTTTATTAAAATTGCCATCTATATATCTAATTGCAATAGAACAGCCATCAATTTTTGGTTGAATGCTTAATCTTGTTTTTGTTAATAAACTTTTCAAAAATTCTTTATAGTTTTCTTTAGCTAATTTTGGCAAAAGTTTATTATTTTTTTGATTAAAGTAGTCTGGTTCTGGATCAACAGGAATAAAGAGCTTTTCAAGTTGCTTAAATGCATTATCCGAAATTATGCCTTCACCTATTCTGTATTGTTCATCTAGATACTTAACATCTCTCACTAATAAATTATTCATAATAATTTTGATAAATATTTTAAAAACCTTTTAGAAAAAATCATTTAAATAATGATTTGAAAATAAAAATTAGATTTAAAAAGTAATTGCCCACTAAATATCCTCCTACGCAGAGAGCAATTTAAGAGTATAAAATGTACGGATTAGGAGTTTAAATTAAATACTTCAATCAAACATATTTACTTAAAAGTGAAATAGAAAATTTTAAGGATTAATTTGCAAGCAAATTTTTGAAATTTCTATCAATACAAAAAAAAATTTTTTAAAGTTGTTAGAAAATGTCATTTTTATTAAAAGCTCAAAATACTTGGGAAAATTTTGCGAAATACAAAATTAATGATTATGCAAAATTAAGAAATTTTGATTTTGGGCCGAATAACAAAAGTTCAGTTTCAAAATTATCGCCTTTCATTACTCATAGAATTTTGTCGGAATATGATCTGATTCATGATATTAAGAGTAAGTACAAAATCAAAAATTCAACTAAATTTGTTGAAGAAATATTTTGGAGGGTTTATTGGAAAGGGTGGATGGAAAATAGACCTAAAGTTTGGAGAAATTTTATTTCAGAAAACAATCTCGATTTTGATTATGAGCTATATGAAAGTGCAATTAATGGCAATACAGAATTAGATTTTTTTAATTCTTGGGTCCATGAATTAAAGCAGTACAACTATTTGCATAACCATACAAGAATGTGGTTTGCGAGTACTTGGATATTTAATTTAGGCCTTCCATGGCAATTGGGAGCAAAGTTTTTCTTTAAATATCTTTTTGATGGTGATGCTGCATCTAATCTCCTTAGCTGGAGATGGGTCGGAGGATTGCAAACGAAGGGAAAACAATATCTTTTTTCATCATCAAACCTCAGAAAGTTTTCAAATAATAGATTCAATGCAGAAAAAATCTGTAATCAACAAATTTTTCTTGAAGAATCTAATCAAATACCATTAGAAGATGAGATTTATAAAAATGATATGCATCCTAAATCAGATAATCTGATTATGTTTGAAAATGATCTGCACCTTGCAACCCTTAAAAATTTACTTACAAGCTATAAAAAAGTATTTATTATCCTTTTAAAAAATGAACAAAGACAAATTAAATTGTCTGAATCTGTTTTGAAATTCAAACAAGATTTGGTCTCTGAATTTGTAGAGGATTTTGATAATGTTGAACAGATTGATTCTTATTCAATGGAAAATACTTTTAAAAATACCAACGAAATAGACATTATTTATCCTGGAGTGGGAGAAAATTATGATTTCATAACTGAGTTTAAAAATTTACACCATAAAAAAATTTTTAACCTTGTTAGAGATGAAGATTTATTTGCTTGGAAATTCGCCAAAAAAGGGTTTTTCAAATTTAAAGAAAATATTCCGAAAATCAATCAGAGAATATTAGAAAATTATTCAAAAAATAATTTTTATGTTAGTTGAATTCCTAATCAGAAAAAGAATTCATTAGAGCACTAAGTATAAATACTTAATTAGGCGCGACTTTTGCGGTTTAATCCACGATGGATATTGTGACTAGTTATTTTTACTTAAGGATAATTTTTTTTAAGTGCTTTCAACAATTCTTACCAAGTCGTTTAGCAAAGATACTGCTTTATTAATTCTTAGAGTTATAACTGGAACTGTTCTTATTCATCACGGTTATGAGAAATTAGCAAATATAGAAAATTTCGCTGATGCTTTTGTCAGACCTCTACATCTTCCATTCCCAATATTTTTGTCATACATAGCGGCATTCTCGGAAATAGGTGGTAGTTGGCTACTAATTATCGGTTTAGCTACAAGATTCGGGGCTTTGGCAATTGTGGGAACAATTTCTGTCGCTATATATCATGCACTTGTTACTTCAGGTTTTAATATTTTCTTACTAGAGCTTTTACTTTTATATTTCGCTTCAGCAACTTCAATTGCATTAACAGGGCCTGGTAATTTCTCTTTAGATGAAGTCATTATCAGAATTTTGAAATCAGAAGACGAAGACGAAATCATTCCTTCAACAAAAGCAAAAAATTCTAAGGAAGTCGAGGTTAAAGAAGAAACAAGTAAAGGTGGCTTATTTCAATTTCTGCAAGCGAACATACTCTCAGATACATCAAGCTAGTTTTTTAGGATAAAGGTTATTGATTATTTCTAACCTTTTTCTATAACTGTTTCTCTTCTCAAGTTTTATCTTAATTGTTGCTTCAGAAAGACTTATAAATAGGCCTATAGCAGTCACCCAAGATAAAAAAATAAAAGGGTTTTCTGGAACTTCTGAGAAATTCATATGAATAATACTTCTTTTTTAAAACTGACCGATCACTATATGTTTTTCAACCTAAATATACAATTTAGAAATATTTAAGGATTAATTTCAACTTTTTCCCATTTCTTACTCTTTTCCCAAAGATATCTTTTATGAACAGGCTGTTCTAATTTAAGAAGATCTACTGAATCGATTTCAAAATTTAGAACTACAAAATTTTCTGACTTGGGAAAATTGGATGATATTTCATAAGCAGATTGGACTTTTGGGTTTATTTTCTCTCCAGGAGATCCCCAAAACCAAGAAGATTTTGATTTTTCTGATAATAAATCCCAATAGTTTTTGTTATCACTTAATTCATGTATTTTTCCTTTGAATCTATATTGAGATTTGGTTTTCAAAAAGAACCATAATATTTCTGCATTAGGGTTGGATTTTAAATGCCCAATTTTTTCACTTCTTCTATCTGTAAAAATAATCATTGAACTATCTTTATGCCATCCTCTGAAAACAACTGTTCTTAATCTTGGCTCATTTTCTTCGCTGACTGTTGCAAGCTGTATCCATCTATTATAGGGTGATTTGCCCTCTTTTTTTCTAGAAGATTTTAAAACTTGCCTCCAACTGGGTAAGTTGTTATCAGGCATTTAATTTAGGCAATATAAGACCACTTTTCTTTTTGTATTCTTCGAATGAATCGTATTTTGAGAGCGATTTATCTTTTTTTATCATTCTTGGTAGAAAAACTATAGAGAAAAATATTGCAAGAATTACTAATGGTATGAAACTCATTGAAAGTATGGCGAATGATAGATAAATTAGTATTTCTCCAAGATAATTTGTATTCCTTATATTTTTGAAAAATCCTTCTTTAATTAGATCTTTTTTTAATTTAAGAGAAAAATATTTTTGGGCATCACTAGCAAAGTGTAGAAACACACCAATTATATTTATAGATACAGATGCAGCTATTACGAAATTTGGAACAGATTTCTGAGATGAGATAAGAATGTAGGGAGCTACCCAGTAACTTCCAAGAAAAATAAAACCAGTAACTGAAGTTAAAAAATTGATTTCTTCTTTAAAATAAGGATCAGGGAATATCTTTTCTTTTAGAAGCCAAAGTAATCCATAAGTACCATGCAGAGCTAAATAAACGTAAGGAGCGATCGTAAAATTATCAAAAAACATCATAAGACCTATTACCACAAATGCAGTGAGTCCCTTATGTAGATTAATTATTTGATTAAGTTTCATCTTTTTTTATAATCTAAAAAATGAAATTATTTTTTGTGGATATAACCTAGGTCGTCAATAGTTTTAATGGGCGATACTGGATTCGAACCAGTGGCCACTACCGTGTCGAGGTAGTGCTCTACCACTGAGCTAATCGCCCCAATTAGGGAATTTTTAATCCCCCTTATAAGAAAATAGCAGGTTGCGTTTCATTTTCTAAGTAATTTAACTTTCCATCGTTCTCTTTTGGTTATTTCTAAATTTAGAATTTCGATAAATCCTTTATTTTCAAGTTCTAGTTTGTCTCCAATTTTCAGATTAATTGTTGGCTTATTAACTTTGCTTCCATTTAATCTGAGCATTCCATTCTCTATCCTTTCAATGATTTTGGTTCGTGATACCCTAAAGCCAGCTGAAGCTATAGCATCTAATCTTGTTGAAGCTTCTACTGTATTGACAAGTTTTTTTGATCTTCCAGAAGGTATTTGTAATTCATCTATACCTACTACATTAACTTTTACTTTTACGTCTCTTAAATAAAAAATCTTTTCATCTAGATGCTTAATATTTGAATTATCAATTATCCCTTGCGCTCCTCTATCGCCAATAGTCCATATATCTCCAACTTTTGTTTGATTAACCCCATTTTCAATTAAGACGGATCTAAAGTCGTCTTGTGTAGCATTATCAAATAAAAAATTTCCATTAATTTTTATTCCTTGAGCTGGAAAATTACTTTTTAGCGCATCCTCTTCAGGAATATTATCTCCTCTAAAGCAAGCAATCCTAGATCTTTGAGAAGAGGAGAATCCTCCATAAATAAAAAATTTGAAATCATTTAAATTTTCAAAATCTTTTAAAATCTCTTCGCAAACATAAGTTGAATTAAACCCAGTCCAATAAGTTTCCCAGTGTTTGTAGGCTAAGTTAGCTATATTTATTAATTCCTCAGTTTCTTTTTTGTAGTTTGAATTTATTAAGATCTCTTTTAAGTCAATCATTTAGCCTTCTAAAAAAATTATATCTTTTGCTTCTGATTGTTTTATCAAAGCCCATGGTAATTCAGCTCCAATTTGATTTTCAAGTAGAACAAGCCATTTACCCTCTTTATTAAAATTAATAATCGATCTTAACTCTTTATTTCTATTAATGTTGATACTTGCAGAAGAAACAATGCTTCCTAAATATCCTGAACCCATTCCTAAGAGACCTCCAATTAATGATTCACCGATGTTATTTAAACCAAGAAAGCTGAAGGTAGATAAATTTGTCATATTAGAAAAAGCTATTCCAGCTATAAACCCAAATGGCATAAGCCATCTACTCATATCTTGTTGTCTGATCTTTCTATCAAGTTTAGGATTTAAGATTCTTATATCTTCAAAATTTTGAGATTTGAATAAGATATTTGCTTTCGCATTGAGCAATTCTGTTTCGTCTGATGATATTTTCTCACTTATTGGTGGGATCAAAATAGCTTCAGAGAGCATTACTGATTTTTCTTTGAAAACATCAAATAGCTGGATACATTTATCAATGTCTTCAAATATCACAATACTTTTGGTCAAATTTCAATCCTCAAATGTTTGTGTGTTATTCAAATTAATAAAATAAGATACATACACTATAGATTAAGTTAAAGTAAAAGATTAAAGAACCAATCTTAAATGACAAAAGTTCTCATTACAGATCCAATTGATCAAACAGGAATCGATATTCTTTCGCAAGTTGCTCAGGTTGATCAGAAGATAGGAATCTCAGACTCTGAGTTAGCTTCCATTATTAAAGATTATGATGCTTTAATGATTCGCTCTGGCACTCAAGTGACAGAAGAGATTATTAACTCTTCAAGTAAACTGAGAATCATTGGGAGAGCAGGAGTTGGAGTCGATAATGTAGATGTTAAGGCTGCTACGCAAAAAGGAGTCCTTGTTGTTAATTCTCCAGGGGGTAACACAATAGCTGCGGCTGAACACACTATAGCTATGATGTTGGCCTTATCTAGACATATTCCAATTGCTAATAGTAGTACTTTGCTAGGTAAATGGGAGAGAAAGAAATTCGTTGGGAATGAGCTTTATAAGAAAAAATTAGGTGTAGTAGGTTTAGGGAAAATTGGTGCTCATGTAGCGAAAGTTGCTAATTCATTAGGAATGGAAGTTTACGGATATGATCCCTTTGTTTCAATTGAAAGAGCTCAACAAATACAAGTTAAACTATATGAACTAGAGGATTTATTCAAAGAATCTGATTATGTAACTTTGCATTTGCCTCGCACACCAGAGACAGAGAATTTAGTAAATATAGACGTCCTTAAAAGTATGAAATGTAGCGCAAAATTAATTAATTGTGCACGAGGAGGCTTAATTGATGAAGAGGCATTAGCAGAAGCTTTAAATAAATCATTGATTGCAGGTGCTGCAATAGATGTCTTTTCTAAAGAACCTTTGGAATCCGATTCACCACTTTTGAAGGTCGAAAAGAATCTCATTCTTACCCCACACTTAGGAGCATCTACACGGGAAGCACAAGAAAATGTAGCTGTTGATGTCGCAGAACAAATAAGAGATGTCTTGCTTGGTTTATCTGCTAGAACTGCAGTAAATATTCCAGGTTTGAGCCCTGATATTATGGATAGTCTAAAACCTCATTTGCAGTTGGCTGAAACAATGGGTCTGCTTATAAGCCAGCTTTCAGGTGGGCAGATACAGAAAATAGAAGTAAAGCTTCAAGGTGAATTTGTTCAACATCCTTCTCAGCCATTAATAATAGCTAGTTTAAAAGGCCTTTTAAGTAAAGCTTTGGGAGATAGGATTAATTATGTGAATGCTTCGCTAGAAGCAGATTCAAGAGGCATTTCGGTAGTAGAGAATAAAGATGAGGCAAGACCTGAATTTGCTAGTGGATCGCTTCAGTTAACCACTTACGGAGACAATGGCGACCATAGCGTAGCAGGAAGCATTTTTGCTGATGGCGAATTAAGAATTATTAGTATTGATCAATACCCAGTTAATGTATCGCCAAGTAGATATATGTTGGTTACTAGGCACAGAGATATGCCAGGCATTATTGGCAAGCTTGGTTCTTTATTAGGGAGTAACAATGTAAATATTGCCTCAATGCAAGTTGGACGCAAAATTGTTAGAGGGGAAGCTGTTATGGTGCTAAGTATTGATGATCCAATACCTAATAAGCTGCTTGATGCCATTATTGAAGTAGATGGGATCACCAACGCTAATCCAGTTACTTTGTGAAGTTCTTTGTCCTAGTAAATGGAAACTAAAGATTGGCATAAACTAACTTTTCTGATAGAAAGTGATTCAGAAGAGATCATTATTTGGAAATTAAATGAGCTGGGAATATTTAGTTTTTCATTTGAATATTTAATTAAAAATGAAGATAAAAAAGAGGTGAACATATGGCTTCCAGTAGATAATTGGGGCGAGAATTCTAGGCGTGATTTTGAAAAAATAATTAGCAAACTTCTAAATATTAAACCCTCTACGAATCAATTTTTTGATTGGAGTATTATCAAAGAGGAGGATTGGTTGATAAGTTGGAAGAAATATTGGGCGCCTGAATTAGTAGGAAATCATTTTTTAATATTGCCTTGTTGGATTAATCTAAATGAAAAATTTAAAGATAAAAAAATTATAAAAATTGATCCTGGAGCAGCCTTTGGTACAGGAAGTCACCCTTCGACTTATCTTTGCTTGGAAAAAATGGAGAATATTTTTTTTTCTGATAAAAAGATATTAGATATTGGTAGTGGTAGCGGGATTTTGAGTGTCGCCGCAAGATTGCTTGGCGCTAAAGACGTTTATGCAGTAGATAATGATTATTTAGCTATAAATTCAACAAAATCTAATTTCCAACTAAATTTCGGTGATTTAAAAAATTTAAATACATATTTGGGATCTTTTAATGAGGTAATTTTAAAAAACCAACTCACACAATTTGATTTTGTTTTCTGCAATATTCTCGCCGAAGTGATAAAAGGAATGATTCCAAGTATTTATAAGTGCTTGAGAAACAATGGGGAAGTTATTTTCAGTGGAATTCTGAATTCTCAAAAGGATGAAATTATAAAAATATTAATTAAGAATGACTTGAAATTATTGGATGTAACAACTAGAAAAGATTGGGCATGCATTTCTGCGCAAAAAGCCAGCAATCCAACCTAAATATAAGTTTTTCTTATCGATACTCTTTAATACATTTTATTGTGTCATTTTTTACTTCAAAATCTCACATATCGACCTAATCGATGTTAAAAATGTATTTGATAGGTATTAATTACCAACAATTTTTTAATTAAATGGCTTCTTACAAAGTTACTCTCATCAGCGAAGGTGAAGGTCTCAATTCAACTATTGAAGTACCTGATGACCAATACATCCTCGATGCGGCTGAAGAACAAGGTATCGACCTTCCTTATTCCTGCAGAGCTGGAGCATGTTCAACATGTGCTGGAAAAGTTACTTCAGGTAGTGTTGATCAATCTGATCAAAGTTTCTTGGATGACGACCAACTAGAAGCTGGTTTTGTTCTGACTTGTGTTGCTTATCCAACATCTGACGTAACAATTACAACTCATGCTGAGGAAGAATTGTACTAATTATAAAAATTTAACTTTTCTAAGTTGATTATTCATTATTTCTCTGCCACCCTCTATAAAGGTGGCTTTTTTTGTAAATGGATAAATTTGAATTTTTCAAGACTGGCAGTGTTCAATCAAGTTATGGAGGTCAGTACAGTTATAAGGTAATTGGACCATGTTGCAGACTTTATGATAGGGAAGAGTTGCCTTGGCCCTGCTCAAGGCTTGCTTGGAGAAGTAAGGAGCCTAGTTGGAGAAGGATAGGGTCTAGGTTCGTTGCTGATATGGCTTCAAGAAAATGCCCATCTTACTCAGTTCAGATTTTGGAGCCTGGATCAAAGCCTGTTGAGACAGTTATAACTCTATTTTCAAAGAAATTTTCTTCTGATATACAAGAATGGTGGTATAGCAAAAAACCAGGCTCAAAAGAGCCTGGTAATATTTTCCCTTCTGAAATTGGTTAGCCTTAAATATTATGCTTTTGGCTTTGGAGGCATGTAACCTTTTAAGCCAGTGCACTCAAGACTATCAATTGTATTAACTCCAGTTTGTGGGTTAGTTCCACTAGCTCTTTCACATAATGATTTTCTCTGAGAAAGATCAAGATTTGCATCAGTAAAGTCTGCCCCATCAATAATTGCTCCATCAAAAACACTTTTCATTAGCTCACCATTAGTAAGATTTGCATCAGTAAAGTCAGCATTATCGAAGCGTGTTGCATATGCAATTAGGTCTGTCATATTGGCTCCTTTAAAACTAGAGTTTTTTGCTGTAGTTACACTCATATATGCGCCTTGAAGATTAGCTTCTCCTAAATCTTGATTAGATAAATCATACTTAACATATTCAGTATTATGAAGGTCGGCACCGTGAAGATCATCTTTTAGAACGTCAACTGATGAAGGATCACTAGGATAGAGTGCATTTGCAGATATTGGATTAATAAGTAAACCAACAATTAATGGAAGAAAAATAAATAGTCTTTTACAAGACTTATGTAGTGATGAAAAAATAGAGACCATTTCGATCGACATCAAATAGAAAAACCTAAGACTATTATTTCATGGGTTGGTCATTTACAACGCTCCTGCTAACGAACTGTTGCAGTTTATTTTATTTCTACCGTTAGAAAATCTTTTGCAAGTTGAGTATTTGGAAAAACTTTTTGAGCCTCTTTAAGCAAATCGCTTGGAGTAATTGCGTTTTTATTGGTATATCTTGGACTTAAATGAGTAATAATTAATTTTTTTGTGTTAGATAATAATGCTGTTTTGGCAGCCATGATTGTTGTGGAATGTAATTTTTCGTATGCCATGCTTTCATCTTCCTCTGAAAAAGTCGATTCATGTACGAGTAAATCGGCATTTTTTGATAATGAAACAGCTGATTCGCTAAAGACTGTATCTGTGCAATAAACAAAACTTTCACCCTCTCTAGGGGGTCCACAGAATTCTTTCCCATCAAATGTCCTGCCATCCTCTAAAACTACTTTTTTACCTTTTTGCAGTTCTGAATAAATTGGTCCAGGTGCTATTTTTAGAGACTCTGCTTTTTTGATATCAAATATACCTGGTTTATCTTTTTCACTAACTCGATAACCATAAGCAGGTATTTTATGTTTAAGACATGCGCAGTTTACTTTTATTTTATTGTTTTCAAATAGGATGTTGTTTTCTGATGCAAAATTTTCAACTTCCACAAAATGCAATGGAAAAGATAATTTGCAAAAACTACTTTTAAGTGCAGAATTTATAAAACTTCTCAACTCTGAAGGACCGTAAATTTCAATTCCCTTACTATTTCCTGATAAACCTAAGGTAGCCAAAAGTCCAGGTAAACCATAAATATGATCTCCATGCATATGAGTAATAAATATTTTCTTGATTTGTGAAGATTTGATATTACTTTTCATTATTTGATGTTGCGTTCCCTCACCACAATCAAAAAGCCAAACTTCTGATGACTGTGAAAGTTTAAGTGCTAGGGAAGAAACATTCCTTGTTAAGGATGGTACTCCTGAGCTTGTTCCTAAGAAGGTGATATTCACTTAATTTATGATATTTTTATTTTTATATCTGGATTAAATCTAGACTTTTAGTCAAACTTAGGCAAATTAAGCATTTGTTTTTTAAACAAAGTGATACTTAAATTTAAAAATTACTACAGTAAATGTTGCCTGATTAGTATTTTATTTATTTGTGTTTTTCAGAGTGAAAGTGTTTTTGCATCTCGAGAGCCAATAATAAGAGTTTTAATATCAAAAAATGATTATTTAAGGATCAGATCAGATAGATCAATTCCTTTAATCATAGAGGGGCAACTTTTTTCAAATAAGAAAATAAAAGGCTTAACTTTGAAAAATGATAAAAATAGAAAAATTTTATATTTTGATAAAAATAAACAAAAAAAATATGATTTAAAAAGTAATCAACAATTGCAAGTTAGATCTTTTGATGGAAGAGGTATATGGGTTGGTCAGAAGAGGTTTCCCGGTAAGCTTAATCTCTTTGTACTTGATTCTGAAGTATTGGTAGTGAATGTTTTAGGAATAGAAAAATACCTAAGTAGTGTAGTTGGTTCAGAGATGCCAACAAAATGGCCTATTGAAGCATTAAAAGCACAAGCAATTGCCTCAAGAACTTATGCTTTAAAGCAAAAGGGAAATGATTTATTTGATATAGATTCAACCCAGAAAAATCAAGTTTATAATGGCTTGGAGTCAAGAACTTATAAAACTATCAGAGCCGTTAAAAGTACAAGATCTTTGGTTTTGACGTATAAAAATAAATTAATTAATGCTTTGTTCCATAGTAGCTCAGGTGGAATGACAGAAAACAGTCAAGATGTATGGAAGAATAAATATCCATATTTAACAAGTGTGAAGGATTTTGATAAAAATAATCCAAAATTTAGATGGCAAAAAAAATTTTCGAGTAATGAATTAACAAATTTATTTCCTAAGATTGGAGGTTTAAGAGATATAGAGATTCTAGATATTACAAGCACAGGAAGGGTAAAAAATGTGAAACTTATTGGGGCTAATGGTTCTGATCAAATGTCTGGGGTGGTTTTAAGAAAAAGATTAGGCCTCAACAGTAATTTTGTGAGATTTAAATTTTTTGAGGAAGAATTGAATAATAAATTTCCTATAAAAAAGGGTTTGATAGCTTTTGGACAGGGATCAGGGCATGGAGTAGGCATGAGTCAATGGGGCGCAAAATATCTGGCGTCTAGAGGTCAAAAAGCTGGAAGAATATTAAAGCATTTTTATAGGGGTGTGCAGATTAAACCATTTAGAAAAGATTACCTATAGAAATTATTTAGCATTCAGGACTAATTTTGGATTTATAATAGGCTGATCTTTATTTAAGAAGCCTATCCCAAGTAGATTTTCTTTCTTATCTATTACTTTTATGGGTTTTTTGTAGTCAAAAGATTTGCTTTCCTGGAAGAAATTAATATCGACTTTTATTGCTCTTCCCGTTTGCCAAAAATTGATTTGTTCTTCATTATTTAAGACAAATGTTGAAATGTGGTTAAGAGCAGAAATTATTGGAATAATAAAATTTTTCGAGCTCCCTCCCCCCTTTTCTTTTTCCATATCAGATATTTTTATCGAATTTTGTTCATCAAAGCCACAAGCTGAAATTCTTTTAAGTTGTAGAAGGCAACCTTCGGAGTTAAGTATTTCTCCTAAATCTCTTGCAATTGCTCTTATATATGTGCCAGCTGAACATTTGATTTTTATTTCTATGATTCCGTTTATTTGGTCCCATTTAATTAAAGTAAATTCGTCTATTTTTACTGTTCTTGTTGGTAATTCAAAATTTTCATTCCTTAAAGATTTTTTATAAGCTCTCTCACCATTTACGTGCACACTAGATACTTTCGGCGGAATTTGTTTAATAATTCCTCTAAATCTATTTAAGTATTGATCTAATTTTTCATCACTGATTTTAGGCCAACTTTTTTGATTAATTATTTCGCCGTGAATATCATCAGTCTTAGTTCTTATCCCTAATTTAATTTGTCCTATGTAAGTTTTACCCTGAGGAAGATATTGAATAAATCTTGTTGCACTGCCTATCGCGATTGGTAATGTTCCTGTAACTTCTGGGTCAAGAGTTCCTGTGTGACCGACCTTTTTTGTATTTAGTAACTTCCTTATTTGTTTAACACAATCATGTGAGGTACATCCTTTATCTTTATTTATTACTAAGAATCCATCTTTAGTTTCCATTTTTAATATTAAGAATACTTTGAGAAAGATTTATAACCATCCTATGATTTTGGTATCGGAAATTTAGAGTGAGAAATTGAAGAACAATAATATTATTGTAAAAGAGTTTTTAGACAATGCTTTTAATTTGAAATCACATTTAATGGAATATTTATCTATTAGAGAATCTGATTTAGATGGATTCCTTGCAAATGCAAAGATCAATTTGGCAAATTCACATCCTGGAGATGCTTTGAATGATGTTTCGGAATTTTATACTGAGATTGTAGGAGATAGACATGTAGCCGATTTAGCTGCTTGGCATATCACAAGTAGGGACTACATCGCTGATACTTTAAAACTTCAGCAGAGATTTTCTAAAGATTTAGTTTTGGATTTTGGAGGAGGTATTGGTACGCATGCCTTAGCTAACGCCATGTCTTCAAAAGTTGAGCATGTTTTTTTTGTAGATATTAATCAAACAAATAGAAATTTTGTTGAATATAGGGCTAAAAAATTAGGGGTTGAAAAAAAACTTACTTTCTGCAAGACAATTCAAGATACACAAATATTGAAATTTGATACGATTGTTTGTCTTGATGTTTTGGAACATCTTGCAGATCCAAGTTCCCAAATTAAAAATTTCAGTGAGATTATGGATAGTAATTCTATTGCTCTATTTAATTGGTATTTTTACAAAGGAGAAAAGAATGAATACCCGTTTCATATCGACGATATTAAAATTGTTGAAAAGTTTTTTGAGACTCTTCAATCAAATTTTTTAGAAGTATTTCATCCTATTCTTATAACTACAAGAGCTTATAAGAAAATTAGATAACTATATTAACTCTTTTTCTATTTCTTAAATTTCTTTTAATGCTTTCGAAACTTACTGTTCCTTCTTTGAGTGCAAAAAGGGTGTCATCTTTCCCTTTCCCGACATTGATCCCAGGCAAAAAAGATGTACCTCTTTGGCGAATTAAAATTGATCCTGCAGTTACTTTTTCTCCGCCGTAAGCTTTTACACCCAATCTTTTGGAATTTGAATCTCTTCCGTTTCTAGTAGAACCAGTTCCTTTTTTATGTGCCATTAGAAGTGTTTAATTTAGTAGATTTTTCGGATTTTGGTTTAGTTTCCTTTTTCACGGTTTCTTCCTTCTTAGAAGAAGACTTAGGGGAACTCTTGCCTATACTAATAGATTTTACCATAACTCTTGTAAGTTCTTGCCTGTGTCCCATCTTTCTTCTTGTCTTTTTTTTGGGACGCATCTTGTATACAAGAATTTTCTTATCTCTTTTATGGGAGACTACTTCTAATTCGATTTTTGCATCCTTAATGTAAGGTTTGCCAACAGTAATGGAATCTTTGTCTTTTAAAAGTAAAACTTTTTCTAGTGTTATCTTATCTTTCTCTTTTGCATTTAACCTGTCTATGTCATAGTATCTATCAACTTCTAACCAAAATTGTTGACCGGAAGTTTCTGCTATTGCATACAATTCATTACTTTTAGATGAATTGTTTGAGGAGTTTTTAGAATTTGTCATATCTTAAAGACGCTACTAGGCTCAAATTAATAATTTGATTAAACCCAATTAGCAATCATAATAATTTGTTTATTTTCTTATTTTGTAGTGTAATAAGTCAAGGGTTGTCTTAAATCTTTCATATAAATTCAGGAACTATAATGATGGCAGCAAGAAAAACATATATTTTAAAACTCTATGTCGCTGGAAATACTCCTAATTCTATGAGAGCTTTAAATACCTTAAGAGAAATTTTAGATAATGAATTCAAAGGAGTTTATGCTTTGAAGGTTATCGATGTACTTAAGCAACCACAACTTGCAGAAGAAGATAAAATTTTAGCCACTCCAACATTAGCTAAAATTTTACCGCCACCAGTTAGAAAAATAATAGGGGATCTTTCAGATAGAGAGAAAGTTTTAATTGGTTTAGATCTACTTTTTGATGAATTAACTGAAACTGAATATAGTGGAGATAAATAAAATATATGAACTTTTAAAATTAACAATAAATTCAAAATTTATTTAATTATTTTTTATTAGCACAAAACTATGAATGATAAGAAATTTGGCAAATCAAATAAAATGCAAGTACAAAAATTACCAACTGGAATAGAAGGTTTTGATGATGTTTGTAGGGGTGGTTTGCCTGTATCCCGAAGTACACTCGTAAGTGGTACCTCGGGAACTGGTAAAACAGTTTTTTCTCTGCAATACTTACACCATGGAATTTGTAATTTTGAAGAACCTGGAATCTTTGTAACATTTGAGGAATCGCCCTTAGATATTATTAGAAATGCCGCAAGTTTTGGTTGGGATTTACAAGAATTAATTGATCAAAACAAACTTTTTATTTTGGATGCATCTCCTGATCCTGATGGTCAGGATGTAGCTGGTAACTTTGACTTGTCCGGTCTTATTGAGAGAATTAGTTATGCAATTAGAAAATATAAAGCTAAAAGAGTTGCAATAGATTCAATAACTGCTGTTTTTCAACAGTATGATGCTATTTATGTTGTTAGAAGGGAAATATTTAGATTGATAGCAAGATTAAAAGAAATAGGTGTGACAACAGTTATGACTACAGAAAGGGTGGATGATTACGGACCAATTGCTAGATATGGAGTAGAAGAATTTGTATCTGATAATGTTGTCTTATTAAGAAATGTTCTTGAGTCAGAGAAGAGAAGAAGAACTCTAGAAGTTCTGAAGCTAAGAGGGACTGTACATATGAAAGGTGAATATCCATTCACTATGGGAATGGATGGAATAAGTGTGTTTGCCCTAGGAGCAATGAGATTAACGCAGAGATCCTCAAATATTAGGATTAGCTCTGGAGTTAAAGATCTTGATGATATGTGTGGTGGAGGATATTTTCAAGATTCCATTATTCTCGCTACTGGAGCAACTGGTACGGGCAAAACAATGCTTGTATCAAAATTTGTTGAAGATGCTTATAACAATAATGAAAGAGCAATCCTGTTTGCATATGAAGAATCCAGGGCTCAATTGCTCAGGAATGCTACTAGCTGGGGTATAGATTTTGAAAAAATGGAAAGTGATGGATTATTAAAAATTATTTGTGCATATCCTGAATCAACTGGTTTAGAGGATCACTTACAAATTATAAAAACCCAAATTAATCAATTTAAACCAAAAAGAATGGCAATTGATTCTCTCTCTGCATTAGCCAGAGGGGTAAGTTTGAATGCATTTAGACAGTTTGTAATTGCCGTTACTGGTTATACAAAACAAGAGGAAATAGCGGGCTTTTTTACTAATACTGCGGAAGAATTTATGGGAAGCCATTCTATAACTGATTCTCATATCTCAACAATTACAGACACCATATTGTTGCTTCAATATGTGGAAATAAAAGGTGAAATGGCACGAGCTTTAAATGTTTTTAAAATGCGGGGATCATGGCATGATAAGCGAATAAGAGAATTTATCATTACAAATAGTGGACCAGAAATAAGGGATTCTTTTTCTAATTTTGAACAAATATTTAGTGGTGCTCCTCACAGAGTTGTGCCTGATCAAAATGTTCAAAATGTCTTTAAAGGAATAGATAATAATTAGATAATTTCTTTAATTTCAGAACCTGAAAAAGAATCCGAATTATTAATAGCTTTTGTCAATAATTCATCTTTATCAGATTGTGCCAAGGCTAAATCAAACCAAAACGTTGTTCCTACTCCCAATTCACTAGCCATACGAATCTCCCCACCGTGTTTTTCAATTATTCCCCGAACTATAGATAAACCTAAGCCGGTCCCTTGCTCAGTATGAACAGAATTCTCAACTCTATAAAAACGATCAAATATCTTTTCTTGGTCAGCCTGAGATATCCCTGAGCCAGTATCAGCAATCTCAATTCTTACTTTTGGAAGTGGTGAAACTAATTCACATTGAGGGGCTGCATCGTTTTTAATGCTTGGAGGGAAAGCTGGACAGGAATCTGGCCAAGTATAAGCTCTTATAATTAAGGCGCTGTTTTTTGGACTAAACTTCAGTCCATTTCCTAGTAAATTATCAAAAACCTGCAAAAGTAAATCAAAATTTCCAAGAATTGGAGGAATAGTTTCCTCTATGTCATGAGCTAATGAAACATTTTTTTCTGAAGCATTAAGTCTATAATTTCTAAGAGTCTGTTCTATTGCTGGTTTTATGTCCATTTGCTCTAGCTGAACAATTTTCCCAGACTCCAATCTAGATAAATCTAATACATCATTTACAAGTCTTGTTAACCTATCAGTTTCTGAATTAGCAATTCCTAGAAATTCAATTTGTTCTTCATCAGAAAGCTGATCTTTTAAATCATGTAAGGTCTCTACATAACTTTTGATATTAAAAAGTGGCGTCCTTAATTCATGAGATACATTGCTTATGAATCTATTTTGTGCCGCGTTAAGTTCAACTTCTCTAGTTAAGTCTTGGATTGTTACAGCAATTCCTTTTAATTCAACTTTATTTGTATCTAAGACTGATTGCAAGACAATTCTTAATGTTCTTGCCGGTTCTCCTAAGCTGAATCTTAAATCGTCTTTCTCCTTTTCCCTGTTTAAGATAGATTCTATATTTGTATGTAAGTCGTTGGATAAAATTTCGGGGATTTCATTTAAAAAATGTTTACCCTCTAGAAATCTTCCTTCCCAACGAAATAATCTCTTTGCTGTTGGATTAGTAAGTACAATCTTGCCTTGTGAGTCCAATAAAATTGCACCATCAGCCATTGTAGCTATAAGCGACTGCTGCTTAATTTGTGCGGCTTTCAGTTCTTCAATATTAGCTTCGTCATAATTTTCTAGTTGTGTTGCCATTCGGTTAAATCCATTTAAGAGTTCTCCTAGATCACCTGTCATAGGTAAAGAGATTCTGGACTTGAAATTTCCTCTTGAAATTTCTCTGACACCTCTTACTAACTCTCTGACAGGTCTCGTAATTGTTAGTGCATTAAATACAGCTCCAAGTATTACTAAAACCCAAATAGAGATAAAAACTGCGATGGTTACTTCTCTAGTTAGGGCAGCACTGGCTAGTGCTTTTTTATTGGGAGTGACTCCTAAAGCTAAAGTTCCAAGATATTTGCCTTTCCACAACATTGGGACAAATACATCTGTTACTTGCCCTTGAGGTGTGGCATGCTGTCTAACTAACGGGAATTGTGGTCTCTTCTTTAATTCTGATGGCAGTTTTAATCTTCGAGTGAGCTGAAACTGACTGTCTGCACTTGTAGGAGTAGCACTGATCGGTATCCCAAGTTGAACAATATCCTCAGCATCAGTAAAAAATATATAACGCAGATTTCGACTCGATCTCCAAAACTTTTCAGCTACATTTGAAATTTCTTTTTTTTGGTTGTTAGCAACTAATTCTGTAACATTCCCAGATAATAATAAGCCAAGATCTCGAGCATATCTAGTATCGTTCATACCTGCATCTCTTTGAATACTATTTAATGCAAAAAAAGTTATTCCTGTCATGAGGAGGCTTACGACAAGGGTTGCTATAGCTAATAACTTTGTTCTTAAACTGAAGCCACTCCACCAAGCGATTAGTCTATTAATCCAATAGTTACTATTCATATTTTCATTATCGGTAATGTTATGTTCTCTACTTTCTCGGTTATTGGTATCCACCATAAGTTTAATTCTCCCTAGAAAAGTTTTTTCTGACTTGATGACCTATATCATTTCTAAAGTAAATACCCTCAAAATGAATTTCTTTTAAATTTTTGTATGCTTTCTCAAAAACCATATCGAAATCTTTATCTTGACAGACGATACTTAAAACTCTTCCTCCATCAGTTACTAATTTGCCATTTTCACTTAAAGAAGTGCCTGAGTCGAAAATTTGGCAATCATTTGGGTCAATTTTACCTATTTTTATTTGAAAGCCAGTTTTATATTCGTGAGGATAACCTTTGGAGGTCGCAATAACACAGCCGCTTACTTTATCAGAAGTATTGATTTTTTCATCACCAGTTAGATTTCCCATTGAGCATTTTTCTAAAAGGAATACAAAATTTTGATCCATCAAGGGCATTATCGTTTGGCATTCTGGATCACCAAATCTGCAGTTATATTCTATAACTTTGGGTCCAGATTTTGTGATCATTAACCCAAAATAAATTACGCCTTTATAGTCAATATTTCTTTTATTTAGTTCATTTATTGTGGGTTCAATTATCTCCTTGATAATTCTATCAAGGTAATTTTCTGTTAGTAATGGGGCAGGAGAATAAGCTCCCATACCTCCTGTATTAGGGCCTTTATCTTTCTCGTTAAGTCGCTTATGGTCTTGGGCAGTTGGAAGTAATATATATCTCTTACCATCGCATAAAGCAAAAATTGAAACTTCTGGACCTTTAATTTTTTCTTCCAAAACAACTACATCCCCTGATTTGCCAAATCTACCATTAAAAATTGATTCTGCTGCCTTAAAGCATTCATCTTTTGAATTAGGAATAAAAACTCCTTTACCTGAAGCCAGACCATCAGCTTTTACCACCAGTGGAATAGATGATGAATTGATAATCTTTTTGGCTTCTTCTAGAGAATTGACTGTCCAAAAGTTTGCAGTTGGAATATTTGCGTCTTTCATAAATTCTTTCGCCCAAGATTTGCTAAATTCTAATTTTGCTCCATTTTTATTAGGACCAAAAACTTTAAAATTTTTTTTACGAAGAAAATCAGCTAATCCATTTGCTAGAGGTATTTCTGGTCCGATTACAACTAAATCTATCTTAAAAAAATCAAGCTTTTCTACTAGTTCGTCCTTATTATTTATATCCATTTTTATCCTTTCACATTTATTTATTCTTTCTGATCCAGCATTACCAGGGATTAAATATACTTTTTTAACTAATTCATTTTTTTGAATAACCCAAGCTAAAGAGTTCTCTCTCCCGCCATTTCCAATTATTAATATATTTTCTAATCTTATAAAGCTCATAGAACTTGATGAATGAATTCCCATATATTTGTTTTTTTGAGGTTATGAGGTTTCGATAAATAATCAGTTAAAATAAAATAAAATTATTCGAAAATGATCTCTAATAATTATGTTAATTACAAAAAAGAACTTTAGTAATCATTATGAGGTTTTAAATTAATGAATAATAAATATGAGTTGATTTACGAAGGCAAAGCAAAAAAAGTATTTACTCATGATGATGTAGATAAAGTAAAAATTGAATTTAAAGATGATGCTACAGCATTTAATGCGTTGAAAAAAGAAAAATTTGAAGGTAAAGGCAAACTTAATTGCTTAATAAGTGCAAGAATTTTTGAGATTCTTGTTAAGAAGAATATTCCAACCCATTTTATTAAACTTGAAAATGAAAATACAATGATTGCAAAAAAAATAAAAATAATTCCATTAGAAATTGTTTTGAGAAATACTGCATATGGTTCTTTGTGTAAACAGACAACTATAAAACCTGGAACTTTCCTCTCAAAACCTTTAATTGATATTTATCTTAAAAATGATTTACTTAATGATCCCCTTCTTACAAAAGATAGAATTGAATTAATGAATATAATAGGTTCTCATGATTTAGAATTAATAATAAATTTAACTTTAAAAATTAATTTAATCCTGAAAAGTTTTTTTAAAAATATTCAACTTCAACTTGTGGATTTCAAGTTGGAATTTGGTTATGATCATAAAAATAACATTCTCCTTGGGGATGAAATAAGTCCTGATAATTGTAGATTGTGGGATCTAAACCAAAAAAATGATACAATAAAAAGTTTAGATAAAGATAGATTTAGGAATGATTTAGGTGGTCTAATTGAAGCCTATAGTGAAATTCACCGAAGAATAAACGATTTTCTCTAAACTAATTCAATTAAGAATGATTTATTTATCTTAATCAAAAGTATTATGCACAAACATTTTTTAAAATTTGGAAAGATTTTTACTAATGTTGCATGCTCTCCGTTGATCTTGATATCAAATAATTCAGAACTGGCCGCTAGATATTCTCAAGATGATGGTAGTCATCCAATAACAACTTTAGAAATAACAAATATTAATAGTGGTTTATTTCAAGGGATTGATATCAAACAAGAGAAAAATTTTCTTATTGCAGAAAATAAAAATGATATTGAGAAAGAAAGTGTTCTTATCTCAGAAATAATTATCGAAGGTTGGGAAAATCATCCTGAAGGCAGAAAACTTGAATTGGCAGCATATGATTCTATGAGCATAAAGCCAGGAAGTATTGTTGATAATCGAATTTTAAATCAAGACCTCAATGCAATATATGCTAGTGGTTGGTTCTCAGGAGTTAAAATAAATTCTCAAGATGGCCCACTAGGCGTTCGGCTAATAGTAAATGTAGTGCCTAATCCAATTTTGAAGAAAGTTGAACTTAAACCAATAAACTCTTTAATATCTAATAAATATGTAGATGATATTTTTAATAATTATTATGGGACAACTCTTAACTTAAATGAACTTCAAAATAAGATAGAAATAATAAAAAAACGTTATGAAAAAGAGGGTTATTCTTTAATTAGAATTAGTGGCCCCGATAGAATCTTTGAGAACGGAATAGTAACATTAAAAGTTTCTGAAGGTATTATATCTGACGTAAAAATAAGATTCCCTGATTCTGATGGTGAATTTGTTATTGATGGAAAACCTAGAAAAGGGAAAACAAAAGATTGGGTGATAAAGAGAGAATTAAAAACCCAACCTGGTTCAATATTTAATAGAAAAATTTTAGAAGCTGATATTGGTAGACTCTATGCCACATCATTATTTGATGATGTAAAGGTTTCTCTTGGCCCTGATAATTTAAATCCTGGTCAAGTCATAATTTTTTTAGACTTGAGCGAGCAAAGAACAGGTTCATTAACAGGTGGACTTGGTTATAGCAATAATTCAGGTATCTTCGCCTCAATAGGTTTGCAAGAATCAAATGCACTTGGAAGAGCATGGTCTACAAATCTAAATCTAAATTTCGGAGAATATTCAACTACTTATAATTTTTCATTATCTGATCCATGGATTAAAGGAGATAAACATAAAACATCTTTTAGAACAAATATTTTTTTAAGTAGAGATTATCCACAAGAATTTAAAAGTGAAAATAATGGACGCATATACGCAGTAGATGATACTACCACTTCAACCTCTGATACTTTTTCATCAATAGTTTTAGAAAAAACAGGAGGTGGATTTTCTTTCTCAAGGCCACTTAATGGTGGAGATCCATTTAAGGTAGCCAAATGGAGAGTTCTTGCAGGAATGAATTTTAAGAAAGTAAAGATGATTGATGGTGATGGGAACACAAAGCCTTATGGTGATATGACTCCAACAACAGGAAATATAAATGACATTATTTGTATTGGATTTACTCCAAATGACGGTTCATGCCCTGAAGAAAATACATTAGTGAGTGTTATTGCGAGTACTTCCAGAAATAATTTGAACAATACTATCAATCCAACAGCAGGAAATAAATTAAGCTTTGGTACTGAACAATTTGTCTCAATAGGAAAAGATTCTCCAACTTTTAATAGAATGAGAGCATCATATTCATTTTTTATACCTACAAAATTAATAAATTTAACTAAAGCATGTAAGTCTAGTAGCGCTACTAGTGACGACTGCCCTCAAGCTATTGGATTTCAATTTAAGGCCGGAACTATTCTTGGGGAATTGCCTCCTTATGAAGCTTTTTGTATGGGAGGAACATCATCTGTTAGAGGTTGGGGATCTTGTGATTTGGCTGTGAGTAAAAGTTTTGTTGAGGGCACAGCAGAATATAGATTCCCCGTTTGGAGAATGATATCAGGAGCTTTATTCGTTGATGCAGGGAGTGATTTAGGCTCTCAAAAGGAAGTTCCTGGAAAACCTGGCAAATTATTGCAGAAATCAGGTTCTGGTTTTTCTATTGGAGGTGGAGTTGGG
Organism: Prochlorococcus sp. AG-347-L19; assembly: GCA_003278895.1. Classification (GTDB taxonomy): domain Bacteria; phylum Cyanobacteriota; class Cyanobacteriia; order PCC-6307; family Cyanobiaceae; genus Prochlorococcus_A. The sequence continues at coordinate 119,752 of QCCO01000001.1, read as the reverse complement.
GTCAAAACACCAATAGGTCCATTAAGATTAGATGTTGCTAGCAAGGACTTAAGTGGAGATTGGAGATATACACTTGGAGTTGGATGGAAGTTTTAAGTGTTTTCTTGGCCTGCTAATTATGATTCTTGCTATACCTTGGCTGGTGTTATTTCCAGAGAAGGTATTGGTCTACACAGTGGAGAAAAAACAAGAGTTAGAATTTCTTCTTATGACAAAGAAGGATATTATGTCTCTTTTAGGGATAAACCTAATGAGATTTTTAAGTTAACTCAGGATTTAATTGGAAGTACGATGCTTTGTACTGCGGTTAAATTAGGGGGAAGAAACTTGTATACTATCGAGCATTTATTATCTTCAATGGCAGGATGTGGGTTGAGTTATATACATATTGAAGTTGATGGTAAAGAGATTCCCCTTTTAGATGGATCGGCAATCCAGTGGGTTAAAGATTTTGAAAAAGTAGGGATAAAAAAGGCACCTAGACCAGATAATTTCTTTCAAGAAATTAATAAGTCAATAATTTTAAATAAAGAAGGCTCAGTCATAGCAGTAACTCCTTCTGAAAAAATCACAATTATATCCACTATAAGTTTTGCATATAAAGCAATTGGAAATCAAACTTTTGTGATTGATTTAAATCCAAAAAGTTTTGTTGAAATGATCGCTCCTGCGAGAACATTTGGTTTTAAAGATCAATTTCAAGAGTTAAGTGAACTTGGATTAATAAAAGGCGGAAGTTTGGACAATGCCCTTGTTTGTGACGGTGAAAAATGGGTTAATCCACCATTAAGATTTGATAATGAACCAATAAGACATAAAATTTTGGACCTTATTGGGGACTTGGCTTTGGTAGGGTTACCTAAGGCTCAAATTTTAGTTTATAAAGGATCACATTCTTTAAATGCTTTGTTGGCCTCATCGCTAAAAAATTAACTTTATCTTTAATTGTTTTGGAAAAGAAATTATCCAGTGAAAATAATCAACTTTCCTCTGAGCAAATACTAGGTTTATTACCTCATAGATATCCTTTTGCTCTTGTGGACAAGGTTATAGAGAATATTCCAGGGGAGAGAGCTGTTGCAGTAAAAAATGTAACTCTAAATGAGCCTCAATTTCAGGGACACTTTCCTGAAAGACCCTTGATGCCTGGTGTTCTTATTGTTGAATCAATGGCTCAAGTTGGTGGAATTATTGTAACGCAAATGCCCGATCTTCCAAAAGGGCTTTTCGTCTTTGCTGGAATCAATAATGTTAAATTCAGAAAACCAGTTGTACCTGGAGATCAATTGATAATTTCTTGTGAGTTATTGTCGATTAAAAGACAAAGATTTGGGAAGGTTAAAGGTGAGGCTCACGTTGATGGGAATTTGGTTTGTGCTGGAGAATTAATGTTTTCATTAGTTGATTAGAGATATGGATCTTAAAAATACTGAACTAAACTTAGGCTTTAGTGGTGTAAAAGTACACCCAAATGCGTTTGTTGATCCAAGTGCCGAATTACATGATGGGGTTATTATCTCTCAAGGAGCTGTTGTAGGTCCTAATGTGATTATCGGGAAAGGATCCGAAATAGGACCTAATGCAGTTATTTCTGGAAGAACTCAAATTGGTATAAACAATAAAGTTTTTCCAAGTGTTTTTATAGGCCTTGATCCCCAAGACCTTAAATATAAAGGGGCTCCTACTGAAGTAGTTATTGGAGATAATAATACTTTCAGAGAATGTGTAACTATTAATAAAGCAACTGATGAAGGAGAAAAAACTATTATTGGCAATAATAATTTGTTGATGGCTTACACTCACATCGGCCATAATTGTGAACTTGGTAATAGGATAGTCTTATCAAATAGTGTTCAAGTTGCTGGCCATGTAAAAATTGAGGATAAAGCTATTATTGGAGGTTGTTTAGGTATTCATCAATTTGTTCATATTGGATATTTAGCAATGATTGGAGGAATGACAAGAGTTGATAGAGATGTTCCTCCTTTTTGTTTAGCCGAAGGTCACCCAGGAAGATTGAGAGGTTTGAATAGGATTGGAATTAAAAGAAGTGGTTTATTAGAAAATAAAGATTTTGACTTAAAAATTCTTCAAAATACTTGGAATCTACTTTTCAAATCTAATGATACGATTTCAAATTCAATAGAAAAAGCAATGAAAGGAGAATTAGATCTTTCATCTTCAAAATTATGTAGTTTTTTAAAAGAATCAATATCTAACGAAAGACGCGGACCAATGCCTTTAGTGAATTTATGAATAAAAAGATATTTATAAGCACTGGAGAAGTCTCAGGAGATTTGCATGGAAGTTTGTTATCAAAAGGGTTATTAGATGAAGCTAAAAAACGATCTATAGATTTAGAAATTTGCGGATTAGGTGGGGAAAGGATGAAGAAAGAAGGCGTAAAAGTTCTTCAAGATACTACATCTATAAGTGCAATAGGGATTTGGGAGGCTTTACCTCTTATTCTCCCAACATTATTAATTCAAAAAAGAATTTATAAATTACTAAAAAAATATCCTCCAGATTGTTTAATTTTGATTGACTATATGGGTCCCAATATAAAAATTGGTACTAAATTAAAAAATTCGAAGACAAAAATTCCAATTTTTTACTATATTGCTCCCCAAGAGTGGGCTTGGAGGGTTGGAAATAATACTACAACAAATCTAATAAAATTTTCTGATAAAATTTTTGCGATTTTCAAGAAAGAAGCTGCTTTTTATAAAAAGAGAGGTGGAAATGTTTTGTGGGTTGGACATCCAATGATTGACTTAACAAAAAAACTTCCTCTAAAAAAAGATGCTCGAGCTATTTTAAAGCTTCGCCCAGATCAAAATATTCTACTTTTAATGCCTGCATCAAGACCTCAAGAATTGAAATATATATTACCTACTTTTATGCTGGCGGCTAGAAAATTACAACAAAAGTATCCAAATTTAGTTGTCTATATTCCCTCCTGTCGAAAGGCTTTTGATGAAATATTCAAAAAAGCCTTTAGAAACTATCAAGTTAAAGGACTTGTTATTTCTCAAAAAAATAGTGCAAAATTAAAACCTTATATTTATTCGCTAACTAAAATTGCTCTTTGTAAATCAGGGACAGTTAATATGGAATTAGCTTTATACGAAATCCCACAGATTGTTGGTTATAGAGTAAGTAGGGTAACTGCTTTTATTGCTAAAAAAATTCTTAGATTTAAAGTAAGATTTATTTCCCCTGTTAATTTGTTAATTAATAAATTAATAATCCCTGAGTTTGTACAGGAAGAATTTGACGAAAAGAAAATCTTCTATAAATCTTGTAAAATTCTTGAGGGGAAGTCAGAAAAAATAAAAATTAAAAAAGGTTATGCTTTTTTAAAAAAAGAATTAGGTGAAGAGGGCGTAGTCCAGAGAGCTGCTAAAGAAATTATTGATTCTATTATTTAAACTTTATAATAAAAAGATGAAATATTTCTTACCTCTAATAATTGCTTTTTCAATATTTATTAACCCTGTACACGCTTTTGCAGAGGAATTGATTCTTGCAGGAGGTTGTTTTTGGTGTTTAGAACACGATTTAGAGTCATTAAAGGGGATAAATTTTGTACAAAGTGGCTATTCAGGTGGGGATTTACAAAATCCTACTTACGAAAATCATGAAGGACATCAGGAAGTGGTTTTGGTGGACTATGATTCTCAATTGGTAACTTTACCCGAGATACTAAGGCTCTATTTCAGAAATATTGATCCTCTGGACGGCAAGGGTCAATTTTGTGATCGTGGAGATTCTTATAGGCCAGTAATCTTTTTCAAAGATGAAACTGAGGAAAGTGATGCAAAAAATGCAATTCTTTCGGCCTCTAAAGAATTGCGAGTGCCATTAGAAAAAATATCTGTAGAACTAAAATCAAAAGATAAATTTTGGTTGGCTGAAGAATATCATCAGGATTTTGCTGAGAGAAATGAATTAAAATATAAGTTTTATAGATTCTCTTGTGGGAGAGATCAGAGATTGGAAAAATTATGGGGAGATAATGTTAGATCAATTAATTTTTGGACTGAATGATTTTAAATATAGTTATTTATTTTTAATCCATTGCACAAGAGTTTTAACTCCAAAACCGGTTGCACCTGATGGGTTAATCCCTTTATTTTTATCAGTCCAACAAGTCCCAGCAATATCAATATGAGCCCATTTAATCTCTTTATCAAAGAATTCCTCTAAAAACAAAGCAGCAGTTATTGATCCACCTGCTCTGGGCCCTGTATTTTTCATATCAGCTATATGAGACTTTAACCCTTCTTTATACGATTTTTGTAAAGGCATTTGCCATAATTCTTCTCCAGACTGTGTTGATGCCGCTTTTAGGTCATTTGCTAGATCATCATTATTGCTCCAGAATCCAGCTACATCATTCCCTAATGCAACAACAATAGCTCCTGTTAAAGTGGCGAGATCTATTATTGAATCCGGTTTTAAATTTGATGCGTAAGTTAAAGCATCAGCTAATGTGAGTCTACCCTCTGCATCAGTGTTATTTATTTCAATTGTCTTGCCATTAGATGCTTTAACTACATCCCCAGGATGTACTGCGGATCCATTTATCATGTTTTCGCAAGATGCAACAATAAAATGAATTTCTAATCCCTTTGGTTTTATTGCCCCAAGTGCTTTTGCTGCTCCTAAAACTGCAGCGCTTCCACCCATATCATATTTCATCATTTCAATTTGAGAGGCTCCTACTTTCAGATTGTATCCTCCAGAATCAAAGGTTAAACCCTTACCAACAAGCGCAATCTTTTCTTTTAATGGCCCCTCTGACTTTAAAGTAAGATGTATAAATTTAGGATCTAGATCAGAACCTTTTGCTACAGCTAAATATGCACCCATTCCTAAATCTTCACAATCTTTTGCCTCTAAAATTTTTACTTCCAAACCATGATCTTTAGCTATTTGAGAAGCTTGTGAAGACATTTCCTTAGGAGTAAGGCTATTTGGAGGGGCGGCTACAAGTCTTCTCGCTAGTTCTACACCTTCACATATTTGTGCTGTCTCTTCAAAGCTAATATTCTCAAATTTTTGTAAATTCAAAAACTCTATTTCTTTAAGAACTTTCTTTTCATCTTTTTTCTTATTGAATCTATTGTCCTTATAGGCAGATAGTCTTGCTGACTCTGCTAATTGATTTATTTCTAGTTTTGAATTTATTAATTCCCAAGGTAGCAAGATGCTGATTTTTTCATTTTTATCAACAGTTTTCCTAACTAGATTTCCTATAGAGTTTTCTATATCACTTTTATTTAGGTCTTTTGATTTGCCAAGACCAACTATGATTAAAGTTTCTAATTTTTGATCTAAAAATTCAAAGCTTAAAGTTTTTCCTTTTTCTCCTTTAAATTTTTTCTGAGAAATTTTTTTCAGTAATAATTCTGGGTCAATAACAAATTTTATGTTTTCAAGTTGGCTTGCAATTTCTTCCTCTAAAACTCCAAAAATTAATGAAGCACCTTGCCATTGATCTAAACTTTTTTGGAATGTGGAAAATTGCATTTGTAAAATAGATTTAATTAACTTTTAGTTGTTTGTGAAAGTAGTTCCCCACCTATCTCGAGTTTCTTTATTAAAAGGTGGTAACCATAAATATATCAGTTGCTGTTCTAATTTACGTCTTAATTTTACTTCTTTAGGTACATCTAAGAAAAAACGAATATCTTGGTGACTTGAGAGTTTGTTATGAGCTAGGGCTTCTTTATAGTTCATTAGGTAATTTTTACAGTCATGTTCTCCCTTCCATCTTTTATTTGCTGAATTTGTTTCTCCAATATATAGGATTATTTTAGAATTCTCCATCGAGTCAATTACAAAATACATGGCTGGACCATTGTGTATATATTGATTGGTTCTCCAAAAGTTCAATGATAATGGCTGCAGTGAAAACGGATCAATTTTTCTTTTATTGGAAATTGTATTTATAGGAAGAATTGTTTGTTGCAAAGTTTCATTGTGAGTATCTTTTGAAATTTTGAGTTGGTGATTATGTATTCTATTTCTCCATTCAGTTAGGATTTCGCCTTTGATTTTTAAATTATTTGAGTGTCGAAAATTAATTGATGTATTTAAATTTGAACTAAATAATTCAAATTGTCTATTTTGGTTTGAAATATTATTTACGTTGAATTTTTCCAATATTTATGAAATATGTTTACATAATTTAATTCTGAAAAAATAAAAATCAAAGAATTATTTATAAACTAAAATTTATTAATGTACTAATCAATTTAAAAGATTCTTGTTATCTTGTAATTGAGTCTTAATATTGAGAAGTAAAAAATAGAAATGGGATTTTTTGAGTCAGACATTGTTCAAGAAGAAGCTAAAAAGCTTTTTACAGATTACCAAGAACTTATGAAACTTGGTTCTGATTATGGAAAATTTGACAGAGAAGGGAAAAAAATGTTTATAAAAAAAATGGAATCTCTTATGGATCGTTATAAGGTTTTTATGAAAAGATTTGAATTGTCTGAAGATTTTCAAGCAAAAATGACTGTAGAGCAATTAAAGACTCAGTTAAGTCAATTTGGGATTACTCCTGATCAAATGTTCGATCAAATGAATAAAACTTTAATAAGAATGAAGGATGAACTTGATAAAACTTCTTAAATTTAACGGTTAAAGCTTCATGTCAGATAATTTAAAATTGCCATCATGGTTGTCAAGAGGAATAGAAGAATATTTTCCAATCAAGGGAACATATCAAACTTTTTCGGAGATAATTGGTAATGCGAAAAAAAATAATAAAAAATTAAGGGTTAAACTCGGGATCGATCCAACTGGCACAGATATTCATCTTGGGCACAGTATTTTGTTTAAAAAACTTAGGGCATTTCAAGATCATGGACATGTTGCAGTTTTAATTATTGGTGATTTTACTGCTCAAATTGGAGACCCAACTGGAAAAAACAAAACAAGAGTGCAGTTATCGGAGGAACAAGTTAAGGATAATGCAAAAACATACTTAACCCAACTAGGGATGGGAAAGCCAGCTAATGAATCTATTCTAGATTTTGATTCAAAAGATAAAATAGAAATTAGGTATAACAGTGAATGGTTTAAAGGATTAAACCTTAATTCAATAATTGAATTAATGGGGAGTGTAACAGTTAGTCAAATGTTAGCTAAGGAGGAATTTAATAAAAGGTACACTTCGCAAGTTCCAATTGCTTTGCATGAATTCTTATATCCATTATTACAAGGTTACGATTCTGTTGTTGTTAAATCAGATATTGAACTTGGAGGCACAGATCAGAAATTTAATATTGCAATAGGAAGAGATCTTCAAAGACATTTTCAACAAGACCCTCAATTTGGTGTTCTGCTGCCAATTTTGACAGGTTTAGATGGAATTAAGAAGATGAGTAAATCTGAATTAAATACTGTGGGTTTAACTGAAGATCCTCTTTCAATGTATTCAAAATTAGAAAAAGTACCGGATAATATAATACCCACTTATTTTGAATTACTTACTGAATTAGATTTAAGTTTTTTTGAAAACTCAAATCCTCGTGAATTACAGAGAAGAATGGCTTTAGAAGTTACTACTTTATTCCATGGGGCTGAAGCAGCATTAAAGGCTCAATCAAACTGCGAAAAATTATTCCTTGGACATAAAGAAAAAGTTGGAGAAATTCCAGAGATTTCTTTAAAAGAAGTAGTTTTCCCAGTAAAGTTTTTTTACTTATTAAGTGCCCTAAAACTTTTCAAATCTAGCAGCGAATCCAAAAGATCTATTAATGGTGGGGGTGTAAAAATTGATAGTCAGAAAGTAATTAATCCTGATTTAGTTTTTAATTCAAAAAATGATTTAGAAGGGAAAATTTTGCAAATTGGGAAAAAAATAATTAAGAGGTTTGAAAACTGAAAATTGATGAATAAGAGATTTGATTCAGAAGATAAAATAATATTGGCAATTGATGGATTAGATGTAAGCCAAGCAAAATTACTTTTGGGAAAATGTCCTAACATTAAGTGGGTAAAAGTTGGTTTAGAGCTTTTTGTTAGAGAAGGACCAAGAGTTATCGAAATATTAAAAGGATTAAATAAAAAAATTTTTTTAGACTTAAAATTTCATGATATTCCAAATACCATGAGTGCAGCATGTTTCCAAGTTTCAAAATTAGGGGTTGATATAATTTCTATTCATGCTTCAGCAGGTCTAAAAGCTCTTAAGGATTCGAAAAAAGCATCTTTAGAAGGAGCCACCTCAGTTAGCCTAAAACCTCCATTTGTTGTAGGAATAACTGTTTTAACAAGCTTTTCTCTTAAAGATTTTCAAACTGATCTTGATAGAAATAATTCAATTGAAGAAAATGTATTAAGACTCGCAAAATTGTCTTTTGATGCCGGATTAGATGGATGTGTTTGTTCGCCTTGGGAGGTAAAAATGTTGAGATCTATTTATAAAGATAATTTTGAACTTATTACACCAGGTATCAGATTAAATATTGACAATAAAGATGATCAAAATAGAATTATGACTCCCCATGAAGCTATAGATAATGGAGCTTCTAAATTAGTCATTGGAAGATCAATTTCAAAAGCTATAGATCCTAATAAAGCTCTAATAGATATATTTAAATCTATTGATTCTGATTAATTTTTGATTCTTCTCCCTTAAGCAATCTTGTTATGTTTGTTCTATGTTTCCAGATTACTAATAATGACACAATTAAACTTATAAAAAAGTATGGGTGCATAAATTTACCAAGGTAAAAAAACATAAAAATAGGAAGTAAGATTGCAGCTGAAATACTGGATAAAGAAACAAATTTAGTTTTTGTTAGGACTATTAAAAAAATGCCAAGAGATGCTAGACCTACTTTCCAAGAAAGAGCTAAAAACATACCCAATCCTGTCGCAACAGCTTTCCCTCCTTTACCTCTTAACCATATTGGCCAAATATGTCCTGAGATAGCGGATATCCCTGCTAATATCTCTATTAAACCTAGATCTGTGCAATATTGAGCAATTTTTACAGCAATAAGGCCTTTCCCAACGTCAATGACAAATACAAAAAGTGCTGGCCATTTCCCAACATTTCTTAAGACATTTGTGGCACCTGTAGATCCAGAACCCATAGTTCTTAGATCTATATTTTTAAGATATTTTCCAATTAAAAAACCTGTCGGAAGTGATCCTAAAAGATAACTTGTAAAAATTATTAAGATATTCATAAAGCTTAGTTTAGTTCAAGATCATCGTAAATTTCATTATCTGAACCAGCAAATGCAACCCATAATGGGAATTGAAGTATTGGAATTTCAACAGAGGTTTCAGCTGCATCAATAATAATAAATGGCAACTCTTCATTAGCCTCTAATCTATCAGCTCTTTCGATGACGCCTTCAGGTCTTTCAAACAGAACAATCCCACTATTAGGTCCAAAGTCATCCCTTGTGAGACCAAGTGAATCTTGAAGAATTCTTCTCCATTCACCTAATCGTTCGGGCTGCGAAGCTAAAATAAGAGTCTGAAACTGATCTCCATATAATTCGCCCAGAATAGATATTAAACCCGCTGATAATAATGCATTTTTTTGTCGAGATCCTCTACTTTCAAGAGAACCTCTTCCGCCCATGTTAAAGAACCAATCATCCATAATTTCTATGTCAGACGAATCAAGACTCCGTCTTAATTTCCAAGGTTCTGCATAAAAGTCAGGTTGTTCCGTGAAACTTGTAAAGCAACTTTTTATAATCTTTGCATCCGGCTTAAATGTTTCAGAAAGAGCAGGAACATTAACTACATTGTTTGTGCTGTTATTTTGCTTTTTCTCATCAAGAGGAGATGGCTTTACGATTATTGGTTGAGAAACTAATTCAAGTTTCTCTACGTTTTGTGAAAGATTCTGCAAAGCTCCAGTTAAGTACTCTTGAAAGCCTTTAACTCTTTTAGCAATATTATCTGACTGTCCTTTAAAATTAGACTCAATATCTTTTTCTATTTCATTTTTTTTTGTTTCTAACTCTTTTATTTCTTTAACTAAAGAGTCTTTTTTTGAAACGAGATCTCTAAAAATTTCATTAGAAATTTCATCAAAAGATTTAGTAGGTTTATCATTTTTTGGAGTAATTTTTTTATTTTGCGTTGTATTTTTCTTAGTAATTTGCTTGGTTTTATCATCTGGAATTGACTTGTCTATTATTAATTCCTTTTCAGGGTTATTGTCGGAAATTTCTGTATTGGTCATTTAAATAATTTTGATAATTAGGCAAAGTCTGAATTTTAAGAATTTTTAATTTCTAGGGAGTCAACTTTTTTTATGAGCTCATCTTTTAATTGCTTTGGATTAAATAAAATTGGTAATAAATGAGGACTGGACTTTTCTCTAAAATAAAAAATACCTGGGATTACAGGAAAAAAGAATTTCCATGATATCCAGTTCTTGAATGGAAAAGTTCTAATCTCTTTCCCTAATTGTAAAACGATAAAATCATCATTTGTTATTTTTATTCTTAAGGTGAATGACTGAAGTAATAAAAAAAAGCTAAAAGAAGCAAAAACAATGGTTGGCAAAGAACCAATATTCAAAAACAAAAGCATAAAACTTAAGACTATTAGAATGATTGGCAACTGAAATGAAGGAGATATTATTACTGGTTCCTCTTTTTTTGATTTAGTATTAAACATAGAATTATCCAAATAAAATTTGCGTTAGTAATACATCCATTAAAGATACAGTAACGAGAGTCATTACAACTGCACCTGTTGTACTTGTCCCAACTTCTTTTGGACCTCCTTTAGTTGTGAGTCCATATCCACAAGCAATGATTGAAATAAGTAATCCGAACACAACAGATTTTATTAACATTGAAGATAAGTCTGTACTGGTTAAACTCACATTACCTGATCTTACAGATGTCCAAAAAACTATTGGAGGAACTTTATAAAAAATTGCGCTCCAAATTTGTCCACTCCATAAAGCTACAGATAAAAATAAAAGACACTGAATTGGAGACATTATTACCATCGATAGTAACCTTGGGACTACCAAATATTGGACTGGTTCGGTCCTTAACATGGTTATTGCCTCAATTTGTTCTGTGACTTTCATAGTGCCCAATTGAGCAGCATATGCAGTGGCAACCTTCCCAGTCATTAAAGTAGCAGTCAGAAGAGGAGCCATTTCTCTCGCCATGCCTACTGCTAATAAACCTCCAATTTCACTTGAAACCCCCATGCTTGTAAGTTGTGATGCAACTTGAATATTAAAAACTGTACCTGCGGCAATTCCTGTAATTAATACAATTAACAAACTGCCAGGACCTGACTCCATAAGTTGGTCAAAGAGATCATTTTTGGAAATTTTACCCTTAAAGATAAAATTAATTGCTTGCCCGCCAATGATTAAACTGCTTAGAAGTCTTTTGAAAAAATAAAAGTAATACATATCTTTATATTAGTTTGTAATTAATTTCCGATCCCATTTTCTCATAATTAAAAGACCAATTATTACCAGTAGTGAGGGTATAAAACCAATACATAATCTAATAGTTAATTGAGCTGAGTAGCATTGCTCAATAATATTTAGACCATCTTTATCAACAAAGCAAGATTGATAGCCTGATAAATACAATAAAAATCCTAATAATTGAACACTAAACGCGATACCAATCTTCTGAATAAGTACCATCCAAGCAGTATATAATCCTGCTGGTTTCTCTGGGTCTTCATCTATTGCATCAGGAAGTAGTGACCAAGGGATAAGAAAAGCGGTTGAAGCTCCAATTCCAATAAGACAGATTATAAAAATTAAAAGAATGAACAGAAATATGTTGCTGGCATTTAGGAATAAACTATCTCCAGCTACTGAAATTTTTGATAATGAAGGTAAAAATAAAGCTGCTGTACATGAAATAATCCACATAATCGCTCCATAGTTTAATGCTGAAATCCTGTTCAATTTATTTGATACTCTGGTCCATATTTGTAAACCCACTAAAGCGCTAATTTGGAAAGGTATCGGGATCCACTTCGCAATATATGTTGGTACGTTCAGTACATCCTCGACATAGATTAACGCTACTGTTTGCATTAATTGTAAGGCGCACCAGAGAAGAATATAGAGCGTAATAACTTTTAGAAATTTTTTATTTCTGAAGATCCTTTTGAATTGAAGTGTTATGGCTTCAACTTTTCCTGAAGGCCTTCTTGCTTTCTTTGCGAATGGAGCTAATCCCCAACAAGAAATTAATGTTGCAGCAACTGCAATAAATCCGCTTATTTTACCCATTAAAAAAAAATCATTATTTGCTGATCCTTCGGAACCTAATACAACTCCAGCAATTATTAAACCAGTTAGTCCTGCGATTATTGAGCCAGTAAATCTAGATGCGTTTAGTCTTGTTCTTATTTCTGTTTTTTCAGAAATTTCAGTAGAAAGAGCTGCGAAAGGAAGATTAATACTTGTATAAGCAGTCATTACGATTATAGAAATTATGGCATAGTAAATAGTCTTGGTTAGCACTGAACCAGTGGGTGTCCACCATATCGCAGCTAAAGAGAAACCAAGGGGAACAGAAGCTGCTACCATCCAAGGGATTCTAGGCCCCCATCTTGATTTAGTACGATCACTTAACCATCCAATTAACGGATCATTTACTGCATCCCATATCTTTATTAACATTAATAATGATCCTGCAATTATTACTGGTAAACCTGCAGAAATAAAAAATTTGAAAAGAAAAAAACCAAATTGTGTCGCGACTAAACCTGTGCCTGCATCTCCTAGCCCATAAGAGAACATTAATCTTGTTGTTGATCTAGAAATATTTTTTTTCGAGTGTGAATTTTCCAATCTTTTTACTTTGTTTATTGTTTGATAATGTATTATTGCAATGGTAATTCAATTACTTAATGCGGGCGTGGTTTAGTGGTAAAACCTCAGCCTTCCAAGCTGAAGATGCGGGTTCGATTCCCGCCGCCCGCTTTAGAATAAATTATTTTTTGCCCCAAATACTTCTTCTGAAATGATTAGTAAAGAGCTTCTACTCCTTATTGAAACAGATTTTTCATTAATAGTTAAGGGTTCAAAAATCTTAGGCATGCTAGTGTCGATAACTTTTAACCAATTATATTTACATTTCGGCAAGGGGAAATCGATACTTTTTGAATATGCATTTAAACCTATCCAAACTAGCGGACAAGTATCGTCTTTGTTAATGCTAAAGGCAACTGTGTGAGACCAACTACTCCAATCTGGGCTATCTAACTTTGTTCCATGCCAATGATATGTTGGAATATTTTCATTGGTTTGATTATTAGGGAAGAATGATGGATTAAAAATATTTATTAGTTTTTTTCGGATTTTTATAACGTATTTAAAATAATCTAATAATTCCAAATCTTGTTGACAATGTTCCCAATTCATCCAACCCAATAAATTATTTTGGCACCAAGAATTGTTGTTCCCGCCTTGTGATCTTCCTATTTCATCACCCATAAGTATCATTGGAACACCTTTAGAGATAAGTAAACTAAGAACAAGATTTTTTTGTTGTCTTTTTCTTAAATCATTGATTAATAAGTTCGTAGTTGGTCCCTCAGAACCATGATTCCAAGAATTGTTATGGTTGTCTCCATCTCTATTTTGTTCTCTATTGGCAAAATTATGTTTTCTATTGAAAGTTACTAAGTCTTTTAAAGTGAATCCATCATGTGAAGTAATAAAATTTATCGACTTTGGAAAAATATTATCTTCTTTATAAATAGATGGAGAACCTTTTATTTTATCGCTCATATTCCAAGCTGTATCTTTATCCCCCTTCCAAAATCTCCTCAAGTCATCTCTAAAATGACCATTCCAAGTGAAAGTATTCTTAGATGGGAAATCACCTAATTTATATAAACCGCCACAATCCCATGGCTCACTTATGAACTTGATATCGATAAGTTCTGGTTCACATTCTATATCTTCAAAAATTGGAGGATTATCAAGCGGTGAAAGATTTTCTCCTCTTGATAGGGCAATTCCTAAATCAAATCTAAAACCATCAACTCCTAATTCACTCGCCCAACATTTTAAAGATTCAATTATTAGTTTTCTAACTAATCCTCTGTTTGCTGCAATAGTATTACCACATCCGGAGACGTCCTGATAATTTTTATCTTTTCCAATAAAGTAATAAAGATTTTCATCTATACCTTTCCAAGATATTGCGGGCCCTTTTGAATCACCTTCGCAAGTGTGATTGTATACAACATCTAAGATGACTTCAATGTCTGCTTTATGACATTCCTCTACAAATCTTCTAAATTCCTCTCTATTCTTTTCGGGAGATTCATTCGAAAGATATTCAAAATGCGGAGTAAACCAATTAATTGGACTATATCCCCAAAAATTTTTTAGACCATTTGGGGCATCAGTAGGATCAAAACAAAAAATTGGAAGTAATTCAATTGTTGTAATACCCAGTTCTTTGAGATAAGGAATTTTTTTTAAAAATTTCTTAAAACAACTTTCATCTTTATCAGTTGATTCAGTGAAAGCTTTGATATGGAGTTCATAAATAATTGTTTCTTCCCAAGAATGTTTCGGTCTTGGATAATCCTTAAAATTAAATAATTTTCTATCGCAAACAACACTTTTAAGACAAGAATTAGTATTTTCTTGATTTTTTAATGCATTTTCTCTTTTATAACTTCTCCAACCGGTAATACCCCTGGAACATGGATCAAGTAATACTTTTTTTTCATAGTTATTATTTATCTCATTATTTTTTTGTTTTACCCTAAAAGCATAAATACAACCTTCATCTAGATTTTTTATTTCCGCATGCCAGTATGGACCTATATTATGAGTCTGATCTAATTTGAATGTGCTTTTTGGGGAAATAGAGTCCTCTTTCTCAAACAATAAGATTTCTACATATTCTGCATTTGTGGCTACTAAGGAAAAATTAATCCCTTGTGAAGTTAGAGAACTCCCTAAAGGAAACGGTTTACCTTTATTGAGATGAATCACTTTTTCTTTATCATTGATTAGTTCAATATTGAGATAATTTATTTAAATTACTAATATTTGAATAATAGATGCAAAATTTAAAAAAAAACTCAAATTTAAGGCTTCACTAATCAACTTTATTAGATCTTGGAGAGTATTAATTTTCTTATTAATTACAATTTCTTCATCCATCTGCTCAGTGCATAAAACGATTTATAGAGAAAGTTTAATAATGAGAAAACTAGATTTTTCTTGATTTCAAAATACAAATTGTGTTTTTTCATGTGATGAGAAGGAAATATATCTGAAAATTAATAAAACATAATAAATAGCTCAAATTCTTAAATTCACCCCCCTTTGACATTTTTCCTCTTTGCTAAATCTAGTTAGATTTTTAATCCTAAATCTAGTGCCACCAATGCTTTTTGCTGTTCTCTGAATGAAGAAGCTTTTTTTATAAATGAAAAAGCGCGGTTATAAGAAATAAATAATGTTGCTAAAAATGTCCCTAAAATTTGTATAAAGCTTTGCGCCGCCGGCATTTTCGGTTGCCGTATTTGTATTTGCTCCATATGATGTGAAAGTTCGAGGTTTAAACTCGATTTAAATCTTTTTTTTAACCCCTAGCTTTAATTTAAATTTCAATGAACAAAGCTGATTTAGTAAATCTTGTTGCAGCTCGTACAGAGCTCACAAAAACGGATGTTTCTTTAGTTGTTGATGCAGCTATTGAAACTATTGTTGATTCAGTAGTGGAAGGCAAAAAAGTCTCTTTACTAGGATTTGGTTCTTTTGAACCAAGAGATCGTTCTGCAAGACAGGGTTTAAACCCTAAGACAGGCGAAAAAATAGCAATACCCGCTAAAAGAGTTCCAACATTCTCTGCAGGTAAACTTTTTAAGGATAGAGTTCAAGGGTAATTTTTTTAATCTGTTTCTTCCTTTAATAACAAGGTGCTCTTTTAGGGCATCTTTTTTTTTAAAATCGCAAGATGCAATTAGCTCAATGCCCAATACTCTTAACGAGGTATCCAAAATTTTGAAATCTTAAGAAGTAATGAAATGTTTAACTATTTTATTCCTTAAATTTTTGTTGTTATCTAATTTTGTTATGGCTGAAGCAATACCAACAAAGTCTAAGATTTTAAAACAATCTAGTGATTGTTTTAAAGATTCTCGAACCCAAATATGTAAAGAATTAGTTTCTGAAATAGAAAAACTTCAATTAGTAGTATTTGACCAAAATAGATTCAAATGTCAATCAAGTTTATTGGGGCTGCAAACGGAAATTATTGAAGCTTATTTCTTTAATAATTTCTCAAATGAGAGAATTTCATTAATGATCCCATATGTGATTAAAAATTGTTAATTATTAAAATAATTTATTTTTTTGGAATATTATAAGTTTGTTATTTTATTTGTAATGGTAAAAGGTTTTTCTGAAAATGAAGTTAAGAATAATAATCAAAATACTCAAATAAAAGAAAAAAAAGGCTTAGCTGGTTTTCTTAAAGGCAAGAAATTTACTTACACTTTGCCAGGCAAAAAACAAATAAATATTTTTGGATCAATAGTAATAGGCTTAAATATCATTTTAGTATTGCTAGTCATCCTGTATTTAAAGAATCAAGAATTCCATGACTTTGTATTTAATGTTGGACGTTAGCTATATTTTTAGACTGAAAGATTTTATTAGATGATATATTTAAATTTTAGAATATCTTATGAAGGTAATTAATTTAGTTTCTCAAGTATTTTTTTTGTTGATAACTGTTCTATTTTTGATATATTTTCTAACAGGTTATGACTCTGCTTTCGAGGCAGACCAAAATTGTCATTCATATCTTTCAAGTTACGATAACCCATCTGGAAATTATGGTTGTGACCATGATACTGAGACTCATCAGTGGATACTTTATGAGTCCAATGAAAGTAAAGAACCAGCAAAAATTATTAAGAAATTTAGGTACAAGTTTTTATAAATCGATTTTCTTATAAAAAAACTTTGCAGATATAATAGAAATAACAGCTGTAATTGTGAAAGTAAGATATTGATATATGCTTCCTTCTAAGTAGATTTTATTTTTATATAGAGGAAAATCGACTAAAGATCCTATAGTACCCCAAATAATTACCCAAACAGATATGTATAAGAATACTTTTATTGGATTAGATTTTTTTGCTTCCATTTTTAATTAATACCAAAAATTGAAGAAGTTACAGGTCTGCCGCTAAAAACTAACTCGGTTAATATGAGCATTAAGAATCCGATCATTGCTGCTCTACCATTTACAAGTTCAGCACTGCTATTAAATCCAAAAACATTCTTTACTTCATCTCCCTGATTGTCTACCCATTTTGAGTATTCATTATCAGTTGATGATGTATCAGTAAAATCATCATTTTGATTTTCTTTTGGAGAGCCGTTTTCTTGCATAGAATTTTTGTAGTTATTCTAGTAATTTTTAAACTAGTTTATTATTAAATTAAAGTTGAAATTATAAAAAAAATTAAAATAAAAATTATTATCCATAATAATTGTAATCTCAAAATTAATTGACAAATTAATTTAATTTTCTCTCCAGTGCAATTATCTCCATTCGCATTGATCTTTGGCTTTTTAATAATCTCATTTTTATATTTACTTTTTCCACCCAATGTTATTCCAGAAATATAAGCAAATATAGCTTCTGAAATCCCAGAATTAGGCGAATCATATTTTTTACCATCAAGATAGCTTTTTTTTATGATTGATCCATACTCATTAATTTTGGGACTAACTAAAGGTAATGTAATTAAAACTAATCTTGAAGGAACAAACGTAAAAATATCTTCGATTTTTGCACTGAAAAAACCTAAATATCTAAAATAATCATATCTGTAACCTATCATTGAATCTAAAGTACTTATGGCTTTATAAGAAAAACCAAGTGATAAAGGACCTGGCAGAAAAATTGAAAATTTCATAAAAAAAATTCCAATAAAAATCCAAAATAATGGCCCAAATATTCCATCAACAGAATTCTCAGTAAGACTCTCTGTACTTGATCTCAAAAGATGTTCTAAAGAAGATGAACTTACATCCCTACTAACTATTCTTTGTACCTTCTCTTTGATTATTCTTTTATTTTGGTCATTAATTTCTTCGCGTTCTATTAGCTCTGCGATCTCCTTAACACTTGAAATAAGTCCCTTAGTCGCAATACAACTTGAAAGTCCAAAAAAAATTAGCAATCCACCAAAAAAATTATTTCTTGATTGCAAATAACTGAGTTCTATCAATTTACCTAAACCAAAACTCATTCCTATGGTGGATATAGCTACTATTAAGCCTCCCCAAAACAATATATTTTTATTTTCCCCAAAATTATTTATGAGGTAATCAGATATTTTTTTTATGTAAAAGCCAATTACTTGAACAGGGTGGATTAAGAATCTTGGATCGCCGATTAATAAATCAAAACCAATAGATCCAAGGAATATTAAAAATAAATTTATTTCAGCCAACTGAACATCGAGCGCAAACCTTTACCTACTTTCTCAATTTCATGTTTTGAGTTCTCTTCTCTTAATTTTGTCATTAAGGGTTTGTTTTTATCGCACTCTTCTACAAAATTCTTAGCGAAAGTTCCATCTTGAATATCTTTTAGAATTTTCTGCATTTCTTTTTTTGTATCATTATTGATTAGTCTTTTACCACTTACATAATCTCCATATTCTGCAGTATTTGAAATGGAATCTCTCATTTGAGATAAGCCTCCCTTCACCATTAAATCAACAATAAGTTTAACTTCATGTAAGCATTCGAAGTAAGCAAGTTCAGGTTGATATCCCGCCTCAACAAGAGTTTCGAAGCCAGATTTGACGAGTTCTGATAATCCTCCGCACAATACAGCTTGTTCGCCAAATAAATCAGTTTCTGTTTCTTCTTTGAAGTTTGTTTCAAGAATTCCTGCTCTCGTTCCACCAATCCCTTTAGCGTAAGCCATAGCCAATGATCTTGCACTCCCAGAATAATCTTGCTCTACTGCAAACAATGCTGGAACTCCTTGACCATTCTGATATTCCCAACGAACAGTGTGTCCGGGTCCTTTTGGGGCAATCATTACAACATCCACAAAACTAGGAGGTTTGATAAGTCCGAATCTTATATTGAAGCCATGAGCAAAACTTAATATCTTTCCTTCTTTTAAGTTTGGTTCTATTTCTTTAAGATAAACATCTTTCTGAAACTCATCTGGAAGGAGAATCATAATCCAGTCTGCTTTTTCGCAAGCTTCAGAAACCTTAAAGACTTGTAGACCATCGCTAGTAGCTTTGCTTTCAGACTTACTTCCTTTATATAATCCAACAATTACATCCATACCACTATCTTTAAGATTTAGGGCGTGTGCATGACCTTGTGATCCATATCCAATGATCGCTATTGTTTTATTATTTAAAAGACTTAGATCTGCATCTGTGTCGTAAAAGAGTTGGGTCATTAGTTGTAGCTTCTTTGCGTTTGATAATAAATATTTTAGACATTAAGGTGGCAATAAACCAAAAAAATTATTAATTTAAAAAATTAAAATAAAAATATTAATTTAGAAAGTTTAAGACTGATTTGCTTCGCTTGGATGTGTAATTACTCTATCAATTAATCCATAATTTTTTGCTTCTTCAGCACTTAGAAAATAATCTCTATCAGTATCCTTTTCAATTTTCTCAAATGATTGCCCTGTCATATCTGCCATAGACATGTTTAACATATCTTTAATTCTTAAAATTTCTTTAGCTTCAATTTCAATATCACTTGCTTGACGTTGAGATGTCCCTCCTAAGGGTTGATGAATCATTATTCTGCTGTGGGGCAAAGCAACCCTTTTACCTTTTGTACCAGCGGCCAATAGGAACGCTCCCATGGAGGCTGCGAGGCCTACGCATATGGTTACTACATCACTTTTTACGTATTTGATAGTGTCATAAATTGCCAAGCCAGCAGTTACTGATCCTCCTGGGCTATTTATGTACAGATAGATAGGTTTGGAATTATCATCAGAATCTAAATAAAGCATTTGTGCAACAAGGCTATTAGCAATTCCATCATTCACTTCTTGTCCAAGAAAAAGAATTCTTTCAACACCTAGTCTTGTATATATGTCGACCCATCTTTCGTATTGACTTCCTGGAAGTCTGTAAGGCACGCTTGGAGTTCCTATTGGCATGATTTTAAAATAGTTTTGTGAGTGTTAAATTTTATTTGGTAAATCTTTTTGACTTGTGAGTATTCTATCGATAACTCCATAATCTAAGGCTTCTTGTGGGTTGAGATAACTCATCCTGTCAGAGTCTTTTGAGAGTTCTTCGATGGTCTTTCCAGTATTACGAGATAAAATCTCCAGCATTGATTTTTTATTTTTCAAAACTTCCTCAGCTCGTATTTGGATATCGGTTGCTTGGCCTCTTGCTCCGCTTATAGGTTGATGCAAAACGATAGAAGCATGTGGAAGAGCTGCTCTTTGTCCCTTAGTTCCAGATGAAAGAATAACTGCAGCAGTCCCCATTGCTTGTCCGATACATATCGTGTGTACTGGAGGCTTAATGTAGCTAATTGTATCGCATATAGCGAAAGCTTCTGTTTCAAAACCTACTGCATCACCAGTGTACCAACTTGTCCCAGTTGAATTGATATAGAAATAGATTGGTTTTTCTGGATCCTCAAACTCTAAATAAAGAAGTTGAGCAATGATTAGCTCAGTAACATCCATTCCTAGTTGTCTTTTCGCATCATCATCTGAAAATAATGGTAAACCAAGATAAACAATTCGCTCTTTCAGTAAAAGAGAGGGGAGATCTGGGGGCGGGGTCCTCATAACGGTGTTTTCGCCGTAATAAGGAGCAGATACAGTCATTTGTATCACAAAATTAAGATTGAACTGATTCTAGCTAGATTTAGCCCTGTGTCGCTGGTGATTTAAAAGATTTGTTTGACTCAGGATTATTTATTAGTTTTCCAAAGACCATTCTTCCTGTGGGAGTTTGTAATGCTCCTGTGATGACAATATCTAATCTGCTTCCCACAAAATTCTTTGCCTCATCAATAACAACCATTGTGCCGTCATCTAAATATCCAATGCCTTGCATTTTTTCTTTGCCTTCTCTCACGATTTTTATATTAAGTGACTCTCCTGGTTGTACTTCTGGCCTTAAAGCAATAACCAAATCACTCAAATTCATAACTTTTAATTCTTTAACTTCAGCGATCTGAGAAAGATTATAATCAGCCGTAATTAAAGTTCCTGTCATATCCTCAGTAATTTTAAGGAGTTTTTCATCTACCCCATTACCTTCATACTTTGTTGGGTTGATTACAAGTCTTCTCCCATATAAATCTCTTAATTCTTTTAATAACTTGAGCCCTCTTCTGCCTTTCGACCTTTTTTCATTACTGCTTGAGTCAGCTAAAGTTTGTAATTCGTCAATTACACTTTGAGCAACAATTAATTGCCCTTCCAATAATCCGCAATTTAATAGGCCATTGATTCTTCCATCAATAATTACGCTGGTATCTAGAATTTTTGGACTTGCAGCAGGGAGGATACCTTCATTAACTAGATATGCATCAGTATTATTTGGATTAAATAATCTCAATAATGTCCTTCCATGGGTATCTGCCAACTTATAACCAAGCACACCAAAGAAAATATTGCTTAATATGGCTGCTAAAGGTTTTGCGAAAAAAACTTCTCTAGGGAAGGGAATTAATAGTATTGGAGCAAGTAGGAGATTCGCAACAAGTAATCCTAAAATTAATCCAACGGACCTACTTATTAGTAAGTCAGTTGGCATTGTTCTTATTTGATCAAGAAACGTTTTTCTAAGTTGAAGAAATACAAAACCAGCTGCTAATCCTACAAAAAAACCAATTATTGCTAAAACAATTCTAAAACCTTCTACATTAGATACCTGTTTGAGTATGTCTACTGGCAATAAATCAACACCAAGCCATCCTGAAGCAGCCCCAGACAATACAAATAAAATTAATACTAAGATATCTGTCATATCTATAATCTACTAGGATTTACTAATTGAGTAAATAAGGATCTTATTTTTTTCAATCCTTAATACTTTTTTGGAGCTTAAAAATGAATTTATATTATGAATAAGTTTCCAAGAAGTGCTTATGTGCACATTCCTTTTTGCCACAGAAGGTGTTTTTATTGTGATTTTGCAGTTATTCCATTAGGAAACAAAGTTGAAACTTTAAAAGGCTATGGAAGCAAAACTGTTCAAGAATATTTGCAATTTTTATATAAAGAAATATTGTCAATTAAGCATAAATCACCTCTATCGACAATTTATATAGGAGGTGGCACTCCATCAATTTTAGATCCAACGCAAATCAAAGAATTAATTGATCTTTTTAGAGAAAATTATGGAATTGACTATGGTGCTGAAATTACTATGGAGGTTGATCCAGCAAGTTTTACTCAAGTTGATCTGTTTGGATTCATAAATGCTGGGATAAATAGATTTAGTCTTGGAGTACAAAGTTTTAATAATCAGATACTTCAAAAGTCGGGGAGACGTCATTTGAAAGAAGATGCAGAGAAATCTTGTTTATGGTTGAAGAGAGAATATGACTCTGGGTTAATAAAAAGTTGGAGTTTAGACTTAATTCAAAACTTGCCACTAAGTGGATTTAAAGAATGGCAAGATGACTTAAAAAAAGCAATTACATTTTCACCACCTCATCTATCTATTTATGATTTAAATATTGAAAATGGCACTGTTTTTAAAAAATTAATTAATTTAGGTAAATTAAAACTCCCAAGTGATGAAGAAGCTTTTAGGAATAGTGAATCAACCCATTTAATTTTAAAAAACTCAGGGTATTCAAGATATGAAATCTCAAACTATTGCCTTCCGCGACATCAGTCGAGACATAATAGAGTTTATTGGAGTGGTTTAGGCTGGTGGAGTTTTGGTCAAGGTTCCACTAGTTCCCCTTGGGGGGAAAAGTTTACTCGCCCAAGAGTTAGTAAAGAATATAAAGAATGGGTAACTAGACAAGACGAATTTAATTTAGATTCATCTCTTAATAATAAGGAGTTTGTTTATAAAGAACTTGATGAGAAAATAATGCTGGGATTAAGACTTAAAGAGGGTGTAGATATCAAAGAAGTGTTTAAAGAACAAAACTGGGAAAACAAAAAATGTGAAAGTAACTTCAGTAAATTGGTTGAAGAATGGGAAAGATTTCTTGAAAGTGGACTACTAGTAAGAAAGGGGAATAGATTCTTTTTAAGTGAGCCTAATGGCATGGAACTTAGTAATCAAGTTCTTGTTTCTATGTTTAAGTGGTGGGATGAGATTAACTAAGTCTTTCAGACTCTACCCATTCTTTTAATTTATCCTTGAATAATTTTTTCCCTTGGATAATTGGTTGGCAAAATGGGGGTTGATCATCATTAAGGCCTAACAAATCTGCAGTAACTCTTACTTGCCCATCGCAATAATTACCTGCGCCGATACCTATTGTGGGAATTGTTAAAGAATTTTGTATTTCCTTGGCAAGCAAATCAGGAATATGTTCAAGAACTATTGAAAAACATCCTAATTGTTCGAGAATTAAAGCCTCTTTCTTGATTTTTTCTTGGCTTGCTAAGCTTTCTCCTTGTTTTTTTAATCCAATATTTAGATAGCTTTGTGGTGTAAGACCTATATGACCCATAACAGGGATTCCCATTCTTATTAATCTAGAAATAACTTTTTGTATTTCTGGTTCAGCTCCTTCTACTTTTACAGCTTTTGCATAAGTGCTCTGAATAATTTTTCCTGCATACTCAACAGCTTTATCCTCACCACATTGGTAAGTCAGAAAAGGCATATCTGAAATAACTAAAGGTTGTTCCTCAATTTTCTTTTTAAATCCTCTTGAAACAGCATTAGTATGATAAATTATGTTTTCTAAAGTTAATGGCAATGTCGATTTGTATCCTAAGCAGACCATTGCTAATGAATCTCCTACTAGTACAAGATCAACATTTGCTTGTTCTGCAATAGATCCGGATATGGAGTCCCATGCAGTTAATGCAATAATTTTGCGAGACTTTTTTTTATAATTAACAAGGTCTGAGGGTAACATGATAAATTTATGTATCTTTTTTAATCAAGAATTGCTAGTATTATTTTGACTCGGCCTTTCGCGGTTTTAACGCCTAAACCTGGTCAGGACCGGAAGGTAGCAGCCACAAGGGATGCTTGAGGCAGGCGAGATAACCGAGTCACTCTATTTTACCTTTTAGCCTATATCTTTTTTATTTTGCCTTAATCTCAAAAATTCAGGAATACTGGCTCCAGATTCTTTGTTGTCGGAATAATTATATAAGGGCTGATTAGATAATCTGTTTTTTATTCTTTGTTGGTTTAATGGTTGGGTTGTTTCAAATCCTGTCGCAATTACAGTAACTTGTATTTCCCCTTCCATTGCTTCATCGACAACGGCACCTACAATAATATTTGCTTCTTGATCAACAACATCATAAATAATTTCAGATGCGGAGGTCATGTCTTCTAAAGTCATGTCTTTCCCACCAGTAATATTTATAACGCACCCTTTAGCTCCATCAATTCTTGCTGCTTCTAATAAAGGACTATTCATTGCTGCCTGTGCTGCCTCTATAGCTCTCGATCTTCCGGAGCCTATACCTATTCCGAGAAGGGCAGTGCCAGCTTCCGTCATAACTGATCTTACGTCTGCAAAATCAACATTAACTAATCCTGGGCAAGTAATTATGTCACTAATGCCTTTGACGCCCATCCTTAGAACATCATCAGCATTTCTAAATGCTTCTTGTAGGGGAGCTCCTGCTATAACGTCTTTTAATCGGTCATTTGGAATAACTATAAGAGTATCAACGTTTTCAGCTAATCTTGCGATCCCCTCCTCTGCTTGACGCATTCTTCTTTTCCCTTCAAAAGAAAATGGTTTGGTTACTATACCTACCGTTAAAGCCCCACTTTGTTTGGCTACTTCAGCGACAACTGGTGCTGCTCCTGTACCAGTTCCTCCGCCCATCCCAGCGGCTATAAAAACTAGATCAGATCCCTCTAAAGCTTGTTGAAGCTCTTCTTTAGATTCTTCAGCTGCTTTTTGCCCAATACTTGGATTCCCACCTGCACCTAAACCTCTAGTGAGGTTTTGTCCAAGTTGAACCCTACTCTCTGCAGAAGATTGTAGTAGTGCTTGTGCATCGGTATTGAGGACTCTAAATGAAACCCCTTCTAAATCACTATTTATCATTCTATTGACTGCATTACTGCCACCACCACCTACCCCAATAACTTCTATTTTGGCGTTTTGGCTTGGAAGGATTTCTCTCGATTGATCAAAGTTTGGATTGTTACCGAAGCTCATCTCTTAATAGGAATCTAATACTAGTATTGGGTGCATTATGAACTTACTGAGC
Source organism: Prochlorococcus sp. AG-347-L19 (assembly GCA_003278895.1). Taxonomy (GTDB): domain Bacteria; phylum Cyanobacteriota; class Cyanobacteriia; order PCC-6307; family Cyanobiaceae; genus Prochlorococcus_A. Next base: position 94,316 of record QCCO01000001.1, on the reverse strand, counting down.
TCACTTGTAGGAATTTGTTGAGGAAAACCCTAAAAATATTTATTTGTTAAATATTTTGTTTTGAATGCAAAACCCATATAAACACTACAATAATTAAAAAAAATTACTCAAAATCCTTTTTCAAATATTAGGGTTTGAACACTTTTATTTTTGGTTTATCTGGATTAGTAAGATCAATATTATCTAATTTTTTTGAAAAGCTATTTTTCTTAAATTCATTTTTTAGATTATTTATTATTTGTAATTGATAGTTGATTAAATTTGGCTTAAATCCTAAGAATATTGTTTTTAAATCTTTTTCCTCAAGAGTTAGAAACCCATCGGATGAAAAAGTTATTTTAACTATCTCTAATTCATAATCCTCTATAGCGATAAAAATTTCAGATAGTATATTTTTAAATTTTTCTTTCCATCCAAAAACTTTTATGGTTAATTTATTCAAATTTTTTTTATCAACATTTTGTTTATTGATAAAAATTCCATCTTTATCAATAAAGCCTAATATTTTTTCATCGTTTAATATTCTTTCACCATAAGCTATTGGAATTCTTGAATTAATATAAACTTTCAAACCAAAAGGAAATAATTCTCTATTTACGGAAACATTTTTGAGAGATAAATTTTGTTTTAACTCTTTTTCTAACAAATTAGTTTCAACAAAAATTAATCGGATCGGAAAATTTAAAGATGAATTTTTTACCACATCATTCTGAGAAAATAATTCACTACCTGAAATTCTAATGTCCTGAGTATGTACTTTTTTGAGAGTTTTTATGCTTAATAAGCTTATTAAAAATAAAAATGAAATTAAAAAAATAATGCTCCTATTTTTGATTACTTTTTGGTTTTTCACAAATCACATCGAGCTTTTTTCATCAGTTGGTCCATCCATTCTCTAGCCTGCTCTGCATCTGAAAATGGTACATCCATCTCTTTCCCATCCCCAACTAATCTCAACCTGCACTTACCTTGAGATTCATTTGTTAGAGGAGCTTCTCCTGAAGTTAGTGCCATTAATTCAACTAATTCCAGTTTCTTGATTGTAAAACAATCTTTTTCTTCAAATTTACCAGCTTCAAATGCGCTCCACTTTAACTCCCCATCTTTTAAGGAAGCTGCACCTGAACTATCTAACTTGCAAAGTTCAGAATCACTCGCCCAACTTCTAAAAAGATTTTGCCTTCTTCTTTCTAACCATCCAAGTGCAGTTAATAAAATGAAGATTAAAAGTAATGGTAACCAAAGTAGTCCATGCAACATTTGATTTAAATTACAAATCTAGAGATATATCAACTAGTTTAGCCACAAGTTGTTCAATTTTTAAACCTGAAGCTTCCCAAAGCATTGGAAACATACTGTTTTTTGTAAAACCAGGAATTGTGTTAATTTCATTTAACAAAATTTTGTTTGAAGATTTTTCTAAAAAGAAATCTACTCTTGCAAAACCGAAAATATTTAATGCTCTACAACTTTTAATAGCAATTTCTTTTATTTCTTTTGTGATTTTTGAATCTATTTCGGCTGGGATAATTATTTTATTATGTGAGTGATATTTTGACTCGTAATCATACCAATCACTTTCATAATTTACCTCGCCTATCTCAGAGGTTAAGAGTTTTGAATTACCAATTATTCCGCATTCAATCTCCCTTACCTCTAAACCTTCCTCTATTAAGATTCTTGTATCTATTCCCCGAGCCTTTTCTAATGCTGGTAATATCTCTGATTCATTTATGACTTTGGAGATTCCAAGAGATGATCCAGAGTTTGATGGTTTGACAAAAACAGGAAAATTTAATTTTTTTAAAATTTCATTAATTATTTTATTTTTTACCTTTTTATCGTTGAGATCTTTATTTTGAAAAACTAGATAATTAACTTGTGGAAGTTTAAGATGTGAGAAAATTGTTTTCATCAATATTTTATCCATTCCAAGTGCAGAGCCAATAATTCCACATCCGACTAAAGGTTTCTTTGTAAATCTAAGAAAGCCATGAATTGATCCGTCTTCACCATTAAATCCATGTAAAAGAGGAAACCAAACATCAACATTTTGAAATTCAATTCCTTCAAGGAAGTTAATTTTTTCTTGATTAAAAATTTCTTGTTTTTTTGTTTTATTGTTTTCAATTTCACCAATTAGGATTTTTTTTGAACTATCACTATCAAGCCAATCTCCATATTTGTTTATGTAAAAGGCTTTAACTGTAAAGCGTTCTTTGTTTATTGTTGCATTAAATGCATGAAAAACTGTTTTTGCAGAGGATATCGATACTTCATGTTCATTGGAATGCCCGCCAAATATTAACCCAATACATTTTTTCTTTCCCCCGATCATTTAAAAAAAATTTATAAAAAAAGTTCTCCTGTTAAAGAAAAAGGCCTTGCTTCATTTATTCTGACATTTATCTCATCTCCCAACGAAAAATTAAAGTCAATGTTTTTGGGAATCTCTACGAAAGTTAATCTATTTGTTCTAGTTCTACCCATAATTTGAGAGGAATTTTTTGGATTTAAACCCTCAATTAAAACGCTTTCAATATTATTGATATATCTTTGATTTCTACTCCTAGCAGTTCTCTCGACCAAATCATTAATTTCTTGTAATCTAGCTTTTTTTACCTCTTCAGAAAGTTGATTCGTCCAAACTGCTGCAGGCGTATTTGGTCTTGGGGAGTATGCTGCTGTATTCACCTGATCAAAGCCAATTTCTGATATTAGCTTTAATGTATCTTGATATTGTTGCTCGGTTTCTCCTGGGAAAGCAACTATCGCGTCAGCTGTGATTGATGCATCTGGCATTAATGACCTTATGTTCTCGATAATATTTTTATACTTTTTGATAGAATATCCTCTGGACATTTGCTTTAAAATTTCATCATTTCCACTTTGGAAGGGGATATGGAAATGTTCACAGACTTTATCAAGTTCATAACAAGCTTGAATCAACCTTTTTGAAAAATATCTAGGATGACTAGTAGCAAATCTTATTCTGCGAATTCCTTTAACATCATGAATATAATACAAAAGATCAGTTAGAGTATTCTCTTTTCTCCCCTCTTTTGTAGTTCCTGGAAGGTCTCTACCATAAGCATCAATGTTCTGACCCAAAAGTGTAATTTCTTTAAAATTATTATCAGCTAATTTTTGGATTTCACTTTTTATCGCATTTGGATATCTTGATTGCTCTTTTCCTCTTACAGAGGGGACTACACAATATGAACATCTTTCATTACATCCATAGATGATATTAACCCAGCCACAAATAGAGCTTTCTCTTCTAGCACTTGTTATGTCTTCAGAAATGAAGGTTTCTTCTGTAGCAGCAACTTGATTTCCTAAATCAACTTTCCCCAGAAGATTCTCAAGATTATTTACGTGTTGAGGCCCCATAACCAGATCAAGTTCTGGGACTCTTCTTAGTAAGGATTCTCCCTCTTGCTGAGCAAGACAACCTGCAACAACAAGTTTTAAGCTAGGTGTTTTGTGCTTTCTTTTTGCTTGTCTTCCTAGAAAGCTATAAACTTTTTGCTCTGCATTATCTCTGATAGTGCATGTATTGTATAAGACCAAATCGGCATTTAACTCGTTATCTGCTCTGGTGTATCCTATTTTCTCTAATATCCCAGCCATTCTCTCAGAATCAGCCTTGTTCATTTGGCATCCAAATGTAGTTATCCAATAACTGCCAGAAGTTGAAATCTTTTGAGTTCTTTTTTCGTCTGATTTTGTTTTTGTTAGCACTTTGCTTAGAATTTTTTATGATTCTTTAATTCAAAATTACAAGTTAAATAATTTTGCTGCAATATTTTTGAGGGCGAGCGAGGGGATTCGAACCCCCGAATAGCGGCGCCACAAGCCGCTGCCTTAACCACTTGGCGACGCCCGCCTCACATTTATAAATTTAACAACTCAAGGGTAATTTTTCATAATTATTTTTATCTTTTAGCGAAATTTGAATTATTTTCTAATTCAGTAAAGTTTTCTTATGATTTAAAATGAAATAAAATTTAAAAATTTGGATAATTCCGGCACGGCTGAGGTTCTTATTCCCAGAAGCCTTTGTTTAATAGAAGATATAGATAACCTCATTATCGACGTAGAGGATTTATGTTCAGTTTCCATTAGTTGGGAAGATGGATTTGTTTCTGAGTTAAACCCTTTAAAAAATACAGTTACAAAACCAAAAAATATTTTATTCCCAAGATTTGTTGAAACGCATTCGCATTTTGATAAATCTTTTACATGGGAAGACTTTCCTAATCTGGAATCAAACTATGGAGGAGCATTATCAGTAAATCTTGAAGAACATAAAACTAGAACTACAGATAAGGTTCTTGAAAGAGTTGAAAAATCATTAAAACTTGCCATACAAAATGGATACCGAGCTATTAGAAGTCATATTGATACTTACATGAGTCAATCTATTGATATTTGGATCGAACTTTTTAAATTACAAAAAAAATATTCATCTGAGTTGACTTTACAATTCGTTGCTTTAGCTCCATTGGAATTTTGGGATACAACTAATGGAGAAGATTTGGCAAAAATATTTTCCTCTAGTGGAGGCATTTTAGGAGGTGTTATTGTACCTCCTTTTAATAAAAAAGATACAAGCAAATTTCTCGCAAAGATGCTTCTTCTAGCTAGTAAATATAAATTAGAAATTGATTTGCATATAGACGAATCGATCATTGAGCCTGGAGCGGGAATAAAAGTTTTATTGGAGACAATCGAAAATTTAAAAATTAAAAGTATTCCAATTACTTGTAGTCATTTGAGTAGTCTTATTTCTCTGAGTCATAGAGAGATTTTAAATTTAGGAGAAAAAATGGCTGAGAAAAACATTAAAGTTATTGCTTTACCTCTAACAAATTTTTGGCTGCTCAATCGTAATAAAACTACCTCATTTAAAAGACCAGTTGCTCCAATAAAGCAATTGCAAAAATCACACGTGGATGTATCTCTAGGTAGTGATAACGTTCAAGATCCCTGGTACCCATTTGGTAATTTTGATCCTTTTTATATGTTGTCTTGCTCGATACCTATGCTTCAACTAAATCCCTGGGAGAGAATGACTCTATCTTCTATTTTTTTAGCTCCAAGCAGATTATTAAACTTAAAGTGGGATGGTTTAATTAAAAAGGGTTGCCCTGCTGATTTTGTGATTTTAGATGCACAAAGATGGGCAGATGTTTTTTCGAGTTCCTTAAAGAGAAAAGTTTTTATAAAAGGCGATTTATATTGCTAATCGGCTAATTTATATAAAACAATAAGAATTTAATTAATGACATCAAATACTCTTAAATTTATAGACAAATTTAGGGAAGTTAACAACTTAGAGATTATTGAAAGCAAATCTGACATAAAAAGGCTTTCAAAAGATTTTTATAACTATTCTCCAATCCTTACTGAAAAATTAGACGAATGTATTGCTGATTTGGTGGTAAGACCTGGTGATCATAAAGCAGTAAAGGAAGTAGCAGAGATTTGTTGGGAATTTTCTATCCCACTTACTTTAAGGGGTTCAGGTACAGGTAATTATGGACAAGCTGTCCCATTGTTTAAAGGAGTTGTAATGCAGATGAGTCACTTTAATAAGTTAGAAGAATTTGATCCAGATACAGGTTTTGTAAAAGTGCAGTCTGGCTGTGTTATGGGAGATTTGAACAAACAATTAGAGAAATATGGGAGGGAATTGAGGTTGCTTCCTAGCACTTGGAAAACTGCAACTATTGGAGGTTTTATTGCAGGTGGATCAGGAGGTATTGGTTCAATTAGGTGGGGATTTTTAAGAGATCCAGGGAATCTTATTGGCTTAGAGGCAGTAACGATGAATGAAAAACCAGAATTATTAAAATTTGATGCTGAAGAATCCGAACCTCTAAATCATGCTTATGGGACTAATGGAATAATTACTTCTTTACTACTTGCTACTGATATCAAACGTAAGTGGTATTCAATAGTTATCAGCTGTATTGAATTTGAAAAAACAATAGAAATATTAAAAACTCTCACCAGCGCAGCAATTGATCTAAAACTAGGGGCAATTCTTGAAGAGGAAATTGTAGATCAAATGCCAAAATGGTTTAAAAGTAATACTAGAAGTCACAAGATATTAATTCAATCTACTTTTGGAGGAACAAAAACTATCGAATTGATTTGTAAAAAATTCAAAGTTGAATTTGCCCTCCTTGGGGAAGAAGAAAAACTCGTTAATGGAATTTCTGAAGTTGTATGGAATCATACAACTCTTCATATGAGGTCTAAAGATAAAAATTGGACTTATTTACAGATGCTTTTGCCACTTAATAGTGAACTAGAATTGATTAATTTTCTGAGAAAAAAATGGGGTAGAAAAGTTCTTTGGCATTTAGAGGCAGTTTCTCAACAAGGATCACCGCGATTAGCGGCTTTACCTGTATTAAAGTGGAATGGGATAGATGAATTAAATGAAATAATGGAAGATTGTAAGAAACTTGGGGCGTTTATTTTTAATCCCCATGTTTTAACTGTCGAAGGTGGAGGCCTAGGAGTGGTTGACGCAGATCAAGTAAAGGCGAAATTAAAATTTGATCCTAAGGGGCTATTAAATCCTGGAAAATTGGAAGGTTGGGAAGTAAAGGAACAATTTAATATTTAACATTTCTGTTTATTTGTAAACTTAATAAATTCAGCAACTAAAAAAATAGAACCCGTTAGGACAGGATGATTAGGGGGCCATTTTTCTAGGGAAAATAAATAATCAATGGCAAGTTCAAATTTTTTAAATTCAATTATTTTTTGAATGTCAATTTCTTTTATCTGAGAAAGATCTTTTAATTGCCAACTAGGTTGGTTTGGTACTGGGACAAGTAATAAGTGATCATTTTTCTTTAGAAGCGTTTTTAATATGGCGTAAAAATCTTTTTGTCTTTGGACACCTAAAATCCAATAAATTCCTTTATCTTCATTCTCCCAATTGCTTCGCTCCTGAGAGAGTGCTTTTGCTGCAGGATAATTATGCGCACAATCCACAAGAATTTCTTTGTTCAAAAAATTTATTATTTCTAGCCTTCCCTTCCAAGATGTCTTTTTAAGACCTTCATATATGTGTGTTCCTTTTATATTAAATCTCAAATTATTCAACGCTTCAATTGCTCCTAAAGCTACTGCAGCATTTTGCTTTTGAAATATTCCTTTTAATCCAAGCTCATAGCTGTTTGAAATTGAATCTTTCCAGATAATTTCTGCTCCAACCTCTTTAACTTTTTTGGTTATTAAATATTCAACTTGACTATTTTGTTCGCTTGAGATGACAATTGAGTTTTTTTCAATAACTGCTAATTTTTCTTCGGCAATTTTTTCAATAGTATCTCCAAGAAATTCTTTATGATCTAAGCCAATATTCCCAATAGCAATTATTGGTCTGTATTTATGGGCTGTTGTCGCGTCTAATCGTCCCCCTAAGCCAGCTTCAAGAATAAGCAATTCAACTTTTTTATTGTCAAAGAAATTTAGCGCGCAGCAAATGATTTTTTCAAACGGAGTTAATTCAAATGTTGAAAATTTATCTTCTATTAATCTATAGATTTTTTCAAAATCAGTTTTGTTAATATTTTTTTTATTAACTCTAATCCTCTCGCATACGTCCAAGAGGTGGGGAGATGTCGTTACACCAACATTCCTTTTAGCTTCAAAAAGTATATTTTCTAAATATGCCGCGATTGATCCTTTCCCATTGGTTCCAATAATTTGTATAGCAGGGATATTCTCGCAAGGATTGCCAAGTTCTTGAAGTGCTTTTTTAATTCTTGATAAACCTAACTTGATATTATCCCTTTCATTTTTGGGTGATAATTCAAAAAATTTTAAATTTGTATTTTTCAAAATTTAAATTGCTATAAATCTTCAAAAATTGAATTTAGCTTATCCAAAAGAATATTGATTTCTCTTCGCGATATAACTAATGGTGGGACAATCCTTACAACGTTCCCTCCTGCAGGAACTACCAGTAAGCCTTTATCAAAAGCTTTTAATGTAATTTTTTTTGCATCAGCATAATCATCATTGATCACAAGACCTTGTATTAAACCTAAACCTCTTTTCCCGGAAATAATATTTGGAAATTTTTTTGACAATTTTTCAAATCCAGCACTTAATTGTTCCCCTCTTAGATAAACATTATTGATAAGATTTCTTCTATTGATTTCTTCTAATACTGTTAGGGCAGCTTTACAGGCGAAAGGGTTCCCCCCAAAAGTGCTTGCATGATCTCCTGGAGAAAAAATGTTGGCTTTTTCTTTTACTAATAATGCTCCAATTGCATGGCCTCCTCCTAATCCTTTAGCAAGGGTGAATGCATCAGGTTCAATTCCCAAATTCTCATAGCCCCACATTTTCCCAGTTCGACCTACTCCACTTTGGACCTCATCTAAAATGAGAAGAGAATTATATTTATCACAAATATCTCTCAGGCTTTTAAAAAATATTTTACTTCCAGGAATCACGCCACCTTCTCCTTGTATTGGTTCAACTAAAACTCCGGAAATTTTTTGATCATTATTTTCACACTCCTCAAATAATTTTTTTACCGAATCAAAATTGTTAAATTTAAAAAATTTGAACCCTTGAATCATTGGTTCGAAACCTTTTTGATATTTGGGCTGTCCAGTAGCACTCAAGGCTGCCAGCGTCCTTCCATGAAAGCTAGATTCTGCTGCGAGAATAATTGATTCTTTACCTTTATTTGTTGTATTACCATATTTTTTAATTAATTTAATTGCTGACTCATTTGCTTCCGCACCACTGTTGCAGAAGAATACGCTTTTGGCACAACTCATATTCGTTAAAGTTCTGCTTAATTGTTCTTGTTCTTCAATGTTGTAAAGATTGGAAATGTGCTGAATCTTTTTCAGTTGACTTGATAACCTTCTTCCTAAAACTCTATCGCTATGTCCAAGACTGCAAGTTGCTATACCAGCGACTGCATCAAGATACTTTTTACCTGTTTTGTCCCATAGCCAACAACCTTTCCCTTTTTTAAAAGATATGTCGAATCGATTATAGGTATTCATCAAAGTGGGAGCGGTCGGACTTGAACCGACATACCCGAAGGTGCCGCATTTTGAGTGCGGTGCGTCTACCAATTCCACCACGCTCCCAAGGCTTTTGAAAAAATGAACTTTTTTATTATAACAAAAATCAACTTATTGACTATTGTTTCGGTCAAGGAACAGTGATCAAGATAACGTTTGTTAATAGTTAATCTTTTCGATAAAAACATGGGATTATATTTATTGCATTTGCTGACAAGAAATAAGATAAAAAAGAAAAATTAAACATTTATGATACATTTTTGTGATTAAATACGAGTAAAAATACCTTTTGAAAGGAGATAGCTTCATGATTAGTAATATTGTGTTATATTAAGTAAAAAAACAAATGTCTAAAATCCAAGCTAAAAAATTATCCTTTAAATTTATCCCTTATCTTTTTATTGCGGTAACTATATTGACAACATTCGGATCTAACAGTGGAACCTGGGCATGAATGAATTCAAATTTAATGGCTTAAATAAAAATTGGTCTAACCGCTTTCTAGTTTTGTTTATATTATTTCTAGGTTGTATTTCACTCATCAATATTGCTCACGTTTAAATCAACAAGCTTTTTTTTAAAATTTTTTTAGAAATGATTAAGCCGCTTCGAGCTTTGAAAGTTTCTCAGATTTAGGTTCAATTTTATATCCATTCTCCTCGAAAGTTCTTTTACTGATCTCTCTAATTACTTTTACACCTAAATTTTTTAGTTTTAATTCAAAATTTTCATAACCTCTATCTAAATGTTCTAATCCATAGATCTTACTACAACCTTTTGCGATGATTCCTGCAATTATTAATGCAGCTGATGACCTTAAATCTGAGCCAACTAGATTCATCCCGTTAATTGTTTTAACACCTTTAATGTGAGCTACGTTTTTGTTTAGTTTTATACGGGCGCCCATTTCATTAAGTAAATAAATATGATTCATTCTGTTTTCGAAAATTGTTTCAGTTATCTTTGATTCACCATTTGCGATTGTCATTAGAGCTGTAAATGGTGCCTGCAAATCAGTAGGAAAGCCTGGAAAAGGAGCTGTTTCAACATCTACTCCTTTAATCTCTTTACTCTTGATAGAAATCGAATTACCTTTAATCGTAATTTTACTACCACTCTCTTGAAGCTTATTAGTAACAGCTTCAAGATGATGAGGGATTACTGGACAAATTGTTATTGAAGAGGAAGTTGCAGCAGCAGCTATTAGAAAAGTTCCAGCTTCTATTCGGTCTGGAATTACTTTATGGGTACAGCCGCCTAGTTTATTAACACCATCAATAATTATTGTTTCTTTACCGGAATCATAAATTTTTGCGCCCATTTTATTAAGCATTTGGCATAAATCTTGAACTTCAGGCTCTCTAGCAGCATTTTCAATAGTAGTTCTTCCTTTTGCTAAAGATGCTGCCATTATTAAAGTTTCAGTTGCACCTACACTTGGACATTTTAATTTAATATGAGTGCCATGAAGTCTATTTTTGTTTCCCCTTATTTTTGCCTTGACAATTCCCTCTTCAATAATAATGTCTGCTCCTAATGCGATTAGTCCATTAATGTGCTCGTCTATTGGCCTTGAGCCAATATTGCATCCACCAGGTAACGGAACTTGAGCTTCTCCAAATTTAGTTAATAGTGCACCTATACAAAAGAAACTAGCTCTTAATCCATTAACAAGTTCATAAGGAAGTTCTTTAATGGAGATGGTTGTTGGATCTATTTCTAGTTGGTTGCTTTTATGAACTAAATTTACTCCTAAATTTTTTAGGATATTCCCCATTTTTTCAATATCAGTAAGATAAGGTACATTTTCAAGAATTATTCTTTCATTAGTTAGCAATGATGAGGCTAATAAAACTAAGGCCGAATTCTTCGCACCACTTATCTTAACTATTCCATTTAACTTGCCTTGGCCAAGAATCTTTAAATTTTGCGATTTAAGATATGACTTCTTTTTGCTTCCGCAAATCATTAAGACATAATTTATTAGATTCATCATGACAAACTAATAATATTAAGTCCACCCTATGTAACGTCATGAATATTAATTAAAAGTGAAAATGTATTTTTTTGATTTTTAGGAAATAAAAATTTTATAAATAATTGATCAAAATATTTATGTAATTAAAATATAGTTGATAACGAATTCTTCAAATTACTCATAGAAAATACTTTTTTAAAAATAACTAGTAAAAACAATAATCTAGTTAAAAGATTTAGATCATTTAAAAGAGGATCATCTCCAAAAGATCAAGACTTTTTTTGTATAGAAGGTACACATCTCATTGAAGAATTGCTGAAGTCTGGCAAAAATCCCTCTAAGATTTTAGTTACCGAAAAATGGCTAAGAAAGAATCAAAATCTAAGCAAAAAATTTAATCAGTCATTAATCAATATTGTCTCAAAGGAAGTCTTGGCATCTGCGATTTCAACAATTAATCCAGATGGGATAGCAGCCTTAGTAGATATTTCTGAAATACCTAATTATCAATTTAATAGAAAAGATGATTTTGTTCTTGTACTCGATAGGATTCAAGATCCTGGGAATATGGGCAATCTTTTTAGAACTGCTTTAGCTGCTGGTGTTGATGCAATTTTTTTAGCTGGAGGTGCGCACCCATTAGGCCAAAAGGTATTAAGGGCATCCTCTGGTGCAGTTTTTCATCTGCCATATTTAAGATTTGATGGAAATCAAGAAGAAATATTAAATTCTTTACTTAAGTCTTTGTCTGATTTATCAAATGTAGGATTCAAGATTTTTTCTACTAGTAGCCATAATAAAAGTTCAAAAAAACCTTCAAAACCTTACTGGGAAGTTGATTGGTCTAAAAGTACCGCATTAATCTTTGGTAATGAAGGTCAAGGAATTCATAAAAAAATTCAAGAAGCTTTTAATGAAACAATTACAATTCCGCATAGTGAGCTTGTAGAATCATTGAATGTGGCTTGTGTAGCAGTTCCGTTATTACTAGAACGAAAAAGAGTCGCATACATCTCTAATAAAAAAATAAAAAGTGACTGATTCAAGTTTTGATTTTGATTTAATCGTAATAGGAGCAGGATATGGAGGTTTTGATGCCGCTAAACATGCTGCTGGTAAGGGACTGAAAGTTGCAATAGTAGAATCTTCAGATATGGGAGGCACTTGTGTTAACAAGGGTTGTGTTCCATCTAAAGCTCTTTTGGCTGCTAGTGGAAAGGTTAGAGAAATAGCTGATTATGAACATTTAGCTAAATTTGGTATTCATGCTTCACCAGTAAGGTTCGAGAGATCAAAAATTGCAGATCATGCAAATAATTTAGTTTTAAATGTTAGAGAAAATTTAACAAAAACTCTTAAAAGGAGTGGGGTTGAAATTATTTTAGGCATTGGCAGAATTGAAGGAAATCAAAAAGTAGGTGTAAGAGATAAAAACGGAATTGATAAAATTTTCACATGTAAGAATATTGTTATAGCAACTGGTTCTTCACCTTTTGTGCCCCGTGGAATAACTTTGGATAATAGGACCGTATTTACTAGCGATGATGCGGTTAAACTTGAGTGGCTTCCAAGATGGATAGCAATTATTGGAAGCGGATATATAGGACTAGAATTTGCTGATGTTTATACAGCGCTTGGTTGTGAAGTTACTATGATCGAGGCTTTGGAAAATATTATGCCAACATTTGATCCAGACATCACTAAAATTGCTAAGAAGAATCTTATTCAAGCAAGAGATATAGATACAAAATCAAATGTCTTTGCGACAAAAATAACACCTGGATGTCCTGTAAAAATAGAACTTACAGATGCAAAATCTAAAGAAATTGTAGAAACTTTAGAAGTTGACGCTGTACTTGTTGCAACTGGCAGAAGTCCTAATAGCAATAATTTAAATCTTGATTCGGTTGGTATCGAAACAATAAAAGGGTTTATTCCTGTAGATGATCAAATGAGAGTTAAGAATGGTGATGAAATAATACCCAACATTTGGGCTGTTGGAGATGTAACAGGCAAACTTATGCTTGCCCACACAGCCGCAGCGCAGGGTACTATTGCTGTTGATAATATTTGTGGTGGTAATGTCGAAATTAACTATAAAAGTATCCCCGCAGCAACCTTTACTCACCCTGAGATAAGTTCAGTTGGCCTCTCGGAAGCTGAAGCTAAAGAGATATCTGCTAAAGAAAAATTTTCTTTGGGAGTTGTCAAAAGTTTCTTTAAGGCTAATTCAAAAGCATTGGCTGAATTAGAGAGTGATGGATTGCTAAAGTTGATTTTCAACAAAGATAATGGGAAAGTATTAGGGGCTCATATTTTCGGGTTACATGCAGCTGATTTAATTCAAGAAATTTCAAACGCTATTTCAAGGAACCAAGATGTAATTGAATTATCTAAAGAAGTTCATACTCATCCTACTCTTAGTGAAGTAGTTGAGGTCGCATATAAGCAGGCGGCTTCTCAAATAAAATAATATCTAAAATTAATGGAGATAAGACGCAGGCCACCAAATCCAACAGTAAGGGTAGAAAATTTAGAATATGCTGTACCTCATAGAGAAGCACAAGCAAAAAACATTCTGGAAGAAATTGTATGGTACAAGGATATTGAAATTAAGAATTTTAAAAAAATAGTCTCTTTAGAAGATCTCATCAAAAAGATTGAAAAACTTCCTACTACCAAAGATTTTTACAAAAATATCTTGGAGTCAAAAATAAAACCAGGAGTTATCGCTGAAATAAAAAAAGCTAGTCCGAGTAAAGGAGTTATTAGAAAAGATTTTAACCCTGAAGACATAGCAATTTGTTATGAAGGATTAGGTGCATCATGTATCTCAGTACTTACCGATAAAAGGTTTTTTCAAGGTAGTTATGAAATACTCGAAACTGTAAGGAAATCAACTAATCTCCCTCTACTTTGCAAAGATTTTATTATTTCTGCTTATCAGATTTATAAAGCAAGGGTATCTGGTGCTGATGCAATATTATTAATCGCTGCGATTTTAAGTGATGATGATTTAATTTATTTAAAGAAAATAGCTGATAATTTAAAGATGAGTGTTCTTGTTGAAGTCCATAACTCTAATGAATTAGAAAGGATTCTTAAGTTAAAATCTTTTAATTTGATTGGAATAAATAATAGGGACTTAAAGACTTTTAAAACGGATTTAAAAACATCAAAAGAATTGATGCATACGTATGCAGATATATTTTTAAAACAAAATATTATTCCCATAAGTGAATCTGGAATTAATTGTGCCGAAGATTTAGAATCACTTAGATCTATTGGAATCATGGGAGTATTAATTGGTGAAACTTTTATGAGAGAAACTGATATTGAACAATCTTTCAAGAAATTATTTAAATCAATTTAATATTGACTTCAAATCGTGCTATAAAATTGATTAAACAGATTTGTACTGAATATATATGCAGGCTGTAATTTTAACAGGTATAGTCGCAGGATTTGTGCATGTAGTTAGTGGCGCTGATCATCTAATTGCAATGGCACCAGTAGCGATTAATAATCCCCAAAAAGCTCTTAAAAATAGTTTCTCATGGGGCTTGGGACATTCTTCTGGAGTCCTCTTGTTAGCTTTTCTAGCGATTTTTATTAAGGATATTACCCCATTAAACAAATTTTCTAGTATTGCCGAATTCCTAGTTGGAATTTCACTTTTAATTGTTGGAGTATTTGCTATAAAAAATTCTTTTCAATTAAGTATCCACTCTCATTCCCATAAGCATGCGAATGGAATCGCACATCGTCACTTTCACTTTCATGTTAAGGAACAAAAAAATAATAATAAGCACTCACATGCTTTGACTGGTTTAGGCTTGCTTCACGGTATAGCTGGGGGTTCACATTTTCTTGCAGTTCTTCCTGCTTTAGCACTACCTTTAACAAGCGCTTGCTTATATTTGATTTCATATTTGATTGGTTCACTCATAAGTATGAATATTTTTTCTTGTTTAATATCTTTTACTACCTTTAAAGCAAGTCAAAAATTTATTAAAAGATTAATAGCTGTAGCAGGAGGGCTTTCCTTTTCTTTGGGATTATTTTGGATTCAAAGAAGTGCTTCTGTTTTTTTGAATTAAAAAATTTTTTAATTTAGGAATAATTAATTTAGAGGTAACAATCCCAATTATTTTTTCTTTATTGATTAATCCAAATTTGTTACTATCTTCGCTAAATTCAATATTGTCGCCAATAACCTCAACGTTATATTGATTTACTGAATTTATCCTTTTTATTAGGTTTTTATTTTTAATTGGATGATTAAAAATAACTATTTGTCGATTTTTGAGTATTGATTTATTCTTTTTATATTTTTTAAAAAATACAATATCACCTTCTTTTAGGTAAGGAAACATAGATTCACCACTAATAATCGCGGTTTTTCTTAAACCTAAAAAAAATAAAACAAAATCAAAAAAACTTTTGAAAATAACTCTGATTAACTAGCTTTTACAAAAGTGTCAGATCTTCCTTTTGAAGCCCAGAAAATATTATGAATTTTTTCTACATAACTCATGAGTTCTTCAGCTTGAGCTAAGTCAATATTAACTTTGCATGCACTGCATAATTTGGCTGCTTTCCAAATGGTTTCATGTAAGTCTGGATAAGTTTCTAAGTGAACTGGTTTAAAGTAATCTGTCCACAAAATTAGAATCTCTTTCTTTGTTTCTTTTGCTTGCTCTTCTTTAACTGCAACATATCTAGAAAATGTATTACTGTATGCAGCCCACTCTGCTGAATCAGTACTAGAAGGAGCTTCTAATGCAATAAGTTTTTTTGTCATTGATAAAACTGCTTCAGCTGCAACTCTCGTAGATGCTGGGTCGTAAACACCACAAGGACCATCGCAGTGAGCATGGACTATCATTGGAGATTTTTTATCAAGAATAGAATTGATGAATTTACTTAACATTTCAAATATTTGGTGTTATGTACATATTACTTGGATATTAACTAAATTGAAAAGTCTTAGATATTTTTCTTACTTAATTTAATTGACTTTTAATAATTCAACTTCAAATATTAAAGTCGCATTAGCAGGTATTACATTCCCAGCTCCTCTTGATCCGTACCCAAGTTCCGGAGGTATTGTTAATTTTCTTTTGCCTCCAACTTTCATGCCTGCTACACCTTCGTCCCAACCTTTTATTACTCGTCCAGCACCCAAGGGAAAGCTGAATGGAGCTCTGCCGATACTGGTATCAAATTGTGTCCCATCTTCTAGTGTTCCTGTGTAATTTACAGTAACTGTTTGCCCAGCACTAGCCTCATCTCCTTCCCCGTTTACTATATCTGCAATAATTAGACCACTTTCAGTAGTCCTTGAATTGTTGTCTGATGATGTTTCTTCTGCCATAGCGAAAAGTATAGGATTTGGATCTGATGGGTCTAGTTCAAATAAATTATTATTTGAGACATTTGATGATTTTGCAACAGGTGTAGCTTGAACTGACTGAGTTTCTGATTCAGCAGCATTAACAACTTGAGGTGAATTAAATTGACTGAAAAGAGTTAATGAAACACAAAAAACAAAAACTGCAAAACTAATAAAGACTTCTTTCACTTAAATTTTGAAGTTACTAAAACTTAGTTTACAGAATGAAGGTACAATAAATGGGTGATTATAAATTTAATTTCGTAATTTTAGATTGTTAATCCCAACTCAAATTAAAAGTCTAAGACAATATTTTTACTCTTGTTTGGGAGGGATTTTGGGAGGAATTTCAGTTTCAACTCATTTTTGGCTGATTTTTATGCCGATATCATTATTTATTTTATGGAGAGGAAGTGAAAGGAGAATAGCAAATTTTTGTTGGGGTTTTTTCTTTATCTTGATAAGTCATTCTTGGCTTTATGATCTTCATCCATTGACATGGCTCGGGTTCTCATGGCTTGCAAGTTTAATTATTGCCATTTTAATTTTGTTATTTTGCGCTTTTTTGGGTGGGATATTAGTTTATTTATGGGGATTGTTAGTTGAAATTATTCTCTCGAAAGAGGATATTTTCAAAATGAAAATATTATCTTTAACAGTAAAAGTATTTTTTTTATCTTTGACCTGGGGTATTGGTGAATTGATACTTTCTCAAACACCTTTTTTTTGGATAGGTTTAGGAGAGAGTCTTATCCCAGGTGATATTTATCTTGCTGGTTTAGCAAGATGGATTGGTGCAAGTGGTTTGTGCGTATTACAAATATTGATTGGATTTTGGATTTTTTATATACAAGGAAGATGGGAAAGAAAACTTAACTGTAAAAAAATATTTCTTTTTGGACTTTTGGTTTTTATTTTTTTACATTTATTTGGAGGTTTAACAACTCCAATAAAAAGAGATTATGAATATCCAGTAGCTATTTGGCAAACTAATATACCAACAAGAGAAAAATTAAAAATAAATGATGAATTTATTGAAGAAAAGCTATCTATCGCTCAAAAATATGCTTTATCAAACAAAGCAAAACTTCTTGTTGCTCCTGAAGGAACTCTATCTAATAATTTTTATTTTTCTAAAGGCATTAAGGTTAATACCTTGTCAGGAGGTTTCAGAAATTCAAATAATGAGTTAAGAAGTTCTTTACTCGGATTTCAAATTGGAGATAAATCTTTTACCTCATTTATAGATAAAAATAGACTTGTTCCAATAGGTGAAAAAATACCTAGATTTCTATATAGTTTTTCAAGAGGATTATCTGCAGTAGGAGGAATTCAACCAGGCTCTGATTCAAGATTTTTTGACCCTAAATTTACACCCCCACTAGCAGTTGCTATATGTTACGAAATTAGTGATGGACTAGAAATAAGAAAGGCTATTAATAGCGGTGCAAAACTAATAATAACTGCAGCAAATTTAGATCCATATCCAGCTAAGCTTTATAATCAATTCCTATCTCTGGCTAGATTAAGAAGTATTGAAAATAAGAAAAATAATTTACTAATATCAAATACCGGCCCTTCGGGCTTAGTTCAAGATGATGGAAAAATAATTAAACTTTTAGATTATAATGTTGAGCAAAATGAAATAGTGTTCCCTAATTTTTCATCCGATAAAACTTTCTATACAAAATTTGGAGATAAACCTATTTTGTTTTTGTTTATATTATTTATGGGATTAAATTTCTTTGGAAAATTAACTAATTAATCCACCACCTAATAAAATTTCTCCTTTATAAAAAACTGCAGCTTGCCCGGGCGTTACCGAACTTTGACTTTCTTCAAAAACTAATTTAAATGTTGTAGTTGTATTACCTAAATTTTTCAAAGGTATCAATGTACCTTTTACTGGATTACTTCTATATCTGATTTGTGCTTCTACTTCTATCTCTTGCTCAGGTTCTTCGATTGAAACCCAGTTAACCTTACTAATTATTGCTTCCTTATTAAATAGATCACTTTTATCAGCTACATAAACTATGTTTTTTACCCTGTCTAAACTTTTTACATATAGTGGTTCCGGCCAAGCAATGCCCAACCCTTTTCTCTGACCTACCGTAAAGTGCTGAATACCATTATGCGTTCCTAGGACTTTCCCATTTACATGCACAATTTCTCCTTCTTTTCGTTCAATATGTTTGTCGATAAATTTCTGCATTGATCCATAATGCTCAACTAAACATAAATCTTGACTTTCTGGTTTTTGAGCAGTTCTAAGGCCTAATCTCAGGGCTTCTTTTCTTGTTTCTTCTTTTTTCATTTCACCAAGAGGAAATTCTAATCTGCTTAGTACTTCTTGTGAAAGAGAATAAAGAAAATAACTTTGGTCTTTGTTTTCGTCAGCACCTCTGAGAAGAAGAAAGTCCCTAAATACAAAGCTCTTGCAATCAAGTGTTTCAGCATAAGATGATTTTTTTATCCTTGCGTAATGTCCGGTCGCAATATGAGTAAAGTCTTTTTTGTTTATTGCGTAATTAAGCATCTCTTCAAACTTTACATTCTTGTTGCACATCGAACATGGAAGTGGAGTGAATCCTTTCTTATAGCTTTCAGTAGTTTTTTTAATTACCTCTCTTTCGAAAATTTCTCTTGAGTCTATTATTTTATGATTAATTCCCAAATCTTCACAAAGCCCAGCAGCATCTACTAATCCTTCAGAACAACAGGAGCCTTGTCCTTTCATTAGCCAAAGAGTTAGTCCTTCAACATTCCAGCCTCTTTCTACAAGAAGAGCAGCTGAAAGGGAACTATCTACGCCACCAGAAAGACCGACAATAATATTTTTCTTCTTTTTAGTTTTATTATTAGAAGAAAAAAAGTTCTCAAGTTTTTTATCCTTTTGTGTCTGTAACATGGAAGTTTAAATTTTTGAACAGTTCTTCAATTGCTTTGTACTCATTATGAACGAATTTGTATGGCCAACAATTGACTCTGAACATTTAATTGTTGATGCAAAGCAAATGTTGATATTAGAGGAAGAAATGTTTTCTGATGGAATGCCACAAGAAGCATTAATGGAAAAAGCTGGTATCCAAATTAGTAGATGGCTCTTTAAAAAGAAACCTCTTCTCAAGCATGGAATAACTGTTTTTATAGGCCCTGGGCATAATGGCGGGGATGGTGCAGTAATAGCTAGAGAGCTTTTTTTGAGAGGTTTTTATGTTCAGGTATGGTGCCCATTTCCGATAAAAAAAACATTAACAAATAACCACCTTAATTATCTTACATCTATTGGTGTCACAAAATTAGTAGAGCCTCCTGATGCAAATGGGAAAGAGCTTTGGATTGATGCAGTTTTTGGTAATAATCAAACAAGAAAAGTTGATGATAAATTAATTAAACTATTTAATCAAAAATTTCATAAAAAATATGGAAAGGTAATAAGTATTGATATTCCAACAGGATTATGTCCTGATAAAGGAGAGCCTTTTTTAGATAATGCTGTAAAGGCAGACTATACCTTGGCCATTGGTCTTTATAAGATTGGGTTAACCCAAGATTCTGCTTTACCTTTTATTGGAGAATTGCACCATATAGATATTGGGATGCCTACTAGTAAACTGTCCAAAGTTGATAAAAAGATTTTTAAGGTTACTTACAAAGATATAAAAAATATTGATTTACCTTCTTTACCAAAAAATTCTAACAAATATCAAAGAGGCAGAACATTACTAATAGCCGGAAGTGAAAAATATCCTGGTGCTGCATATTTGGCATTAAAAGGGGCCATATCAAGTGGAGCAGGCTTTATCTCTGCGGTCCTTCCTGGGATAGTTGCTGAATCTATTTGGCAAGTTGCCCCAGAAATAGTTTTAAAAGAAACTATGCAATCTAACCAAAATGGAAATGCATCTTTATTTAGTGCATTAAAGAATATTGATTTAAATGCATTTGATTCATTAGCTGTCGGTCCAGGAATAGGAATTGATAATGATGATTGGCAAAAATCAAAAGATTATCTTATGGCTTTTGGAGGATTATTGATCTTGGATGCAGATGCACTTAATAGAATTTCGGAATCTAAGTTAGGGTCAAATTTCTTTTTAGAGAGAAAGTTTAAGACATGGATTACACCACATAGCAAAGAATTTGGAAGATTATTTCCCAATATCAAATCCAAAACCAATGTTGGGCTTGCTAGTGATGCGGCAAAAGAATTCAATATCAGTATTTTGTTAAAAGGAGCTAACAGTGTAGTTGCTGATAATAAAAAAGTATGGCAACTTTTTGGGACCGATTCTCAGACAGCTCGAGCTGGATTGGGTGATCTTTTATCTGGTTTTGTAGCTGGTAGTTCTGCGATTGATTTAACCTTGTGTAGAAATATATCAACAGATTTTTTTGCTAAATATGTGCTTCTGCATTCATTTGCTGCATCAAAGTGCAAAAAAGGGTCAAATGCTTCTGCTATTGGTGACGAATTGTCAAAATTAGTGAGAAATTTAAAAATGAGACAAATATCTTGAAAGAAACAATTTTAGAGAGTTATTTATAGTTTTAAACACATAAGTGTACAAATATTACTTGAAATCTGAAGCGCGCATTAAATATTTGGCCATTTCCTAAAAAATATAGGAGAGTTTTAATACCTTATTTAGGTTTAAAAATGGTCTCATCATTACCAATTCAATCAGAACCACCTAAAAGGAGGAGTAATGATCCAATAAGTTGGTATTTGCAAAATATTGGTAGAGTCCCCTTATTAACGCCTGCCGAAGAGATTGAATTGGGCAATCAAGTTCAGAAGATGATGATTCTTACTGAAGATGGACAATTAAATGAAAAGGTTAATGAATTTACAACTCAGCAAAAAAGAACTATAAAAATTGGTCGAAGAGCTAAAGAAAGAATGATGAAAGCTAATTTAAGATTAGTTGTCAGTGTGGCAAAAAAATATCAAGGCAAAGGACTGGAATTACTTGATTTAGTACAAGAAGGTTCTCTTGGGTTGGAGAGGGCTGTTGAAAAATTTGATCCAACAAGAGGATATAAGTTTTCTACTTATGCCTTTTGGTGGATTAGGCAGAGTATGACAAGAGCTATTGCATGTCAATCAAGAACAATCCGTTTACCTGTTCACTTAAGTGAAAGGTTAGCTTCTATTAGAAAAGTTAGTAGAGATTTGGCTCATAAGCTTGGTGCTATGCCAAGCAGAATTGAAATTGCAGAGGCAATGGAGATTGATGTTGAAGAATTGGACTCTGTTTTAAGACAAGCTTTATCGACAAGTAGTTTAGATGCACCTGTAAATGGTGATGATGGCAGGAGTTTTTTAGGTGATTTAATTGCAGATAGTAATAATGAAGAGCCTTTAGATCAAGTTGAGCAGAAAATGCATCAAGAGCAACTTGGTAAGTGGTTAAGCCATTTAAGCGAGCAAGAACAACATGTTCTCAAACTAAGGTTTGGACTTGATGCAAATGAGAGACATACGCTTGCTGAAATTGGGAGATTACTAGAAGTTTCTAGAGAAAGAGTAAGACAAGTTGAACTTAAGGCGTTAAGAAAATTAAGGAATTTAACCAGAAAATTACCTAGTGGTATTTAATCTAATCTTCTGCCCAAATATATTTGGTTAATTCTTGTGAAGGGGGTTCGGGAGCTTCAATAGCATTTTTAACTGACTCCGATATCTCTGCATCAATTTTCTTTTCAATAATTTTTAATTCTTCTTCCGTTGCTAATTTACCCTCAATAATTTCTTTGGCTAATTTCTTAATAGGATCTCTTTTCCCCCAAAACTCCTTCTCTTTTTCAGACCTTAATTCATCTGGATCTGCGAGAGAATGTCCTCTATATCTATAAGTTAAACATTCTAAAAGGGTAGGACCTTCTCCTGCTCTAGCGCGCTCAATTGCTCTTTGTGCTGCTCCTCTAACTGCTAATACATCCATTCCATCAACTTCCTCGCCATGCATACCAAAAGCAGACGCTTTTCTCCAGATTTCAGGATTACTAGTAGCTCTATCGTGAGCCATACCAATAGCCCATTTATTATTTTCAACAACAAAAATTATTGGTAATTTCCATAATTGTGCCATATTTAAACATTCAAAAAACTGCCCATTATTGCAAGTCCCATCCCCAAAGAATGCTGCAGTTACCGCATCACTATTACTATTACCAGCAACTTCCTTTTTGTATTTACTTGAAAAGGCTGCCCCTAAGGCTACTGGAATCCCCTCTCCAATAAATGCATATCCTCCGAGTAAGTGATGCTCTCTTGAAAATAAGTGCATGGATCCACCTCGGCCTTTGCTACAACCAGTAGCTTTACCAAAAAGTTCACTCATTACTTCAAATGAGGGGACTCCCGCACTTAGAGCATGAACATGATCGCGATAAGTACTACAAAACCAATCATGTTTCTTTTTCATGGCGCCAATTACTCCCGTGCTTATAGCCTCTTGACCGTTATATAAATGAACGAAACCAAACATTTTTCCCCTGTAATACATTTCTGCACACTTATCTTCAAACCTACGACCAAGAGTCATGTCTTCATAAAGAAATAATCCGGTTTCTCTATCTAATTCGGCTTTTTTTATGTCTTGAAGATTTGAGATTCTCTCTACGTGTGTTTCCAAGAAAAATACCTTAACGAAGTTTTGATTTGTTAACATTCTAAGCCGTGATGGGCGATTTTCATGATTTTCTTTAATAACTCTGTAAGACCTTGTGAAAAAAATTTTTAACTTGATAAAATTTGACTAAGAATTTTCAATAGGATATTTGTTTGGAACTTCCTTTAGACCATTTTCGTTTAATTGGCGTAAGCCCCTCTGCAACTTCTGAGGAAATATTAAGGGCGTTTCAACTGCGGTTAGATAAAACACCCAATGAAGGTTTTACTTATGAAGTTTTAACCCAAAGATCTGAGTTACTCCGCCTCACTGCCGATCTACTTACAGATCCAGAAAGCAGAAGAGAGTATGAAAATTTGTTATTAAATGGCAATTCTGGATTGGATTTTTCCTCAAATAGAGAAGTAGCAGGATTAATACTTCTTTGGGAATCAGGTTCACCAAAAGAAGCGTTTAAAATCACGAGAAAAGCATTGCAGCCCCCACAAACTCCAGCTTTAGGGAGTAGTAGAGAAGCTGATTTAACATTATTGGCTGCTTTAACAGCTAGAGATTCTGCAATTCAAGAACAACAGCTTAGATCCTATTCAAACGCGGCAGATTTTTTACAGGAAGGTATACAACTCTTACAAAGAATGGGAAAGCTTGGAGACATAAGAAAAGAACTTGAAGAAGATTTGGTTGCTTTGCTTCCTTACAGAATCCTAGATCTACTTAGTAGAGATCTAAATGATCAAGAGTCTCATAAAAAAGGCTTAAGTATGTTGGAAAATTTAATAATCAAAAGAGGCGGTTTGGAAGGTAATAATAAATCTGAGTATAAAGATTATTTAAATCAGCAAGAGTTTGAAGTTTTTTTTCAACAAATTAAGCCATTTTTGACAGTGCAAGAACAGATTGATTTGTTTCTTGAATTACAAAAAAGAGGATCATTGGAAGCAGGATTTTTAGCGTTTCTATCCTTAACAGCTATTGGTTTCTCTAGAAGAAAGCCAGAAAAATTATTTGAAGCGAGGAGAATTTTAAAGAAACTAAATTTATCAGGTCTTGATTCAATGCCTCTAGTTGGTTGTTTAGATTTGCTTTTAGCTGATATTGAGCAAGCCTCTGCAAGGTTTTCAAGTAGTTCTGATGAAAATTTACGAGATTGGCTTAATAATTATCCTGGAAATAAGTTAGAAGCGATATGTATTTTCTGTAAAAATTGGTTAGAGAATGATGTTTTAGTTGGGTATAGAGACATTGACTCAAAAGAGGTGGATCTAGATTCTTGGTTTGAAGACAGGGAAATTCAAGAATTTATTGAAAAATTAGAAAAGAAATCAAATAAAATTTCAATTAGGTCAAATCTTCAGAACCAACAGATCGAGAAGGAATCCTCCACAAAAACGACTGAAGACTTTGATAATTTAATGGACAATATTTATGAAAAGGGATTACCTTGGCCTGGTGGTATAAAAAATGATTATGAAAAGGTTGAGATCAAAGAAAACGTCTTTAATGAGGAATACTTTAAGAAAAAACCAATAGAGCTTTATAATTTTTTAATTGAAAAAATTGCCGAATTAAAGTTTAGTTTTGGGGAGTTTTTGAAGGATAAAGAGATTATTAATCGGTCACCTTATTTAATTTATATTTATGCGTTTTTAATCTTATTTGCATTTGGTATTGGTATTGGATTTTTGAGAAATAATTTTAAAAAATCCACTCAGCAGGAAGCTATTGCTGAAAAAACTTTAATTGCAATAGATAAAAATCAAACAATTATTGAAAAAAATATTATCCAAGAAATAAAAAAAAATCCTTCAAGCAAATTGAATTCTATTCCTGAGAAATCTAATTCATTTATTTCCTATGAATTCAAAGAACTTAATATCCCTTCACCTTCTTTGGAAGATATTAGTAATTTAATTAATGGATGGCTTTTAAGTAAAAGTAATTACTTAGCTGGGAAGAGTGAAATTAATCTTTCTAAGATTGTTAGTAAAGGTTTGATTGATCGGACAATCCAAGAAAGAAAGAACGATATCAAGAAGGGGATTTATAAAGAAATTAATTCACAAATTCGTAAGATTGATTTGGAATCACAAACTTCATCTCGGATAGTTGTTTTAGTTGAATTAAATTATCTTGAGAGAATATTAAAGAATTCTGGAGAATTTGTTAATGAAACATCATTGACTCCCCTTAAAGTTAAATATATTTTTGGTTTTTCTAATAAATCTTGGAAATTGGTTGATTTCGTGAGTGGCTTGTAATTTCAAACTTCAAGATCATCTATAATAGTTAAAATTACTTTTTAATAATGTTTGATGAACTCTCGTCACGCTTTGAAGATGCAGTAAAGGGTTTAAGAGGCGAAGCAAAAATTAGTGAAAATAACATTAACGATGCCTTGAAGGAGGTTAAAAGAGCACTCCTTGATGCAGATGTTAGTTTGTCTGTAGTAAAAGAGTTTATATCAGATGTCAAAGATAAAGCTATTGGAGAAGAAGTAGTAAGGGGTGTAAATCCAGGTCAAAAATTTATAGAGGTTGTAAATAAAGAATTGATTAACATTATGGGAAATGAAAATTCTCCATTAAAAGAAAATGAAAATAGTCCTACAGTCATTCTGATGGCTGGACTTCAGGGAGCTGGTAAAACAACTGCAACAGGAAAATTAGGACTGTATTTGAAGGAAAAAGATAAAAAAGTTCTTTTGGTTGCTGCAGATATTTATCGACCAGCAGCTGTAGAGCAGCTTAAAACATTGGGAAGTCAATATGATTTGGAGGTTTTTTCAGCTAAACAAAAAAATAGCAAACCAGAAGAGATAGCGAAGGAAGCATTGAATTTTGCTAGTGAAAATGATTTTAATTCGATAATCATTGATACCGCAGGAAGACTGCAAATTGATGATTCCATGATGAGTGAAATGGTTCGAATAAAAGAAGTTTCTAATCCTGATGAAGTTTTGCTTGTTGTTGATTCAATGATTGGGCAAGAAGCTGCGGACTTAACAAAGTCATTTCATGAAAAAGTAGGAATTTCAGGGGCGATATTAACTAAGTTGGATGGAGACTCAAGAGGAGGTGCTGCTTTATCAATAAGAAAAATAAGTGGAAAACCAATCAAATTTATAGGTGTAGGTGAAAAAATAGAGGCACTGCAACCATTTCATCCAGAGAGAATGGCTAGCAGAATTTTAGGAATGGGTGATGTATTGACACTTGTTGAAAAAGCCCAAAAAGAAGTTGAACTTGCTGATGCAGAAGCGATGCAAAAGAAACTTCAAGAAGCAACTTTTGATTTTAATGATTTTGTTAAGCAAATGAGATTAATTAAAAGGATGGGATCACTTGGAGGATTGATTAAATTGATTCCTGGAATGAATAAAATCGATGATGGGATGATAAAAGATGGAGAGGATCAACTTAAGAAAATTGAATCTATGATCTCATCGATGACTCTTGAGGAAAAACAAAAACCTGAAGTTCTCGCTGCTCAGCCTTCAAGAAGACAAAGAATCGCTCAGGGCAGCGGTTATGAAACAAAAGATGTAGATAAAGTACTAGCTGATTTTCAAAGAATGAGAGGCTTTATGAAACAAATGTCGAACGGAGGAATGCCAGGAATGGGAGGAATGGGAGGAATGCCTGGAATGGGAGGAATGCCTGGAATGGGAGGAATGCCTGGAATGGGAGGAATGCCAGGAATGGGAGGAATGAGTGGTAATAAACCGATTAAAAAACAAAAAAATAATAAGAAGAAAAAAGGGTTTGCTGATTTATAGTTTCTAAATTTTTACCTTTCAATGATATTATTATTAAAAACATATTAAATTAAGATGATTAAACTGCGCCTTAAGCGCTTTGGAAAGAAAAAAGAGGCAAGTTTCAGAATTGTTGCATGCAATAGTACTTCCAGAAGAGATGGTAGACCTATACAAGAACTAGGTTTTTATAACCCAAGAACTAAGGAAACGAGGCTTGACACAGAAGCTTTAAGAACAAGACTTACTCAAGGTGCTCAGCCAACTGATGTTGTGAGATCTTTATTAGAAAAGGGCGGGTTATTAGAAAAAACAGAAAGGCCCTCTATCGCAATTGGTAAAGCAAAGTTAGAGAAGGAAAAATTAGCTAAGGCTAAAACTAAAGACGAGGATAATGATAGTAGCAAAGCTGAAAGCGAGAGTAATGAAGCTGAAAGCTAGTGATTTGATAAATTTTCATTCAATAACTAGATGAAGGAAGTTTCCAAAACTGGTCACTTCACAATAGACTTGCCAAGCTCTGATGCTGCTACAGCATTATCAGGCCCAGGTAATTCTTTCTTAAAAAAATTTGAGTCCTTAACAGGAGTTTCTTTAACAATAAGAGGCTTACAACTTGAGATGAACGGCGTTATATCTAAAATTGAAAGAGCCTCAGCATTAGTAGAACTAACAAGACCAATCTGGGAACAAGGGTTAGAAGTTCCAGAGGTAGATCTTAAAGCGGCTTTAAGTTCTTTAAATATGGGAGAGTCATCTACACATGCTGAACTTGGAAAAAAAGTTCTTGCTCGTTCCAAAGAAGGAAGATATTTAAGACCAAGAACTATAAGGCAAAAAGAATATGTTGAATCAATTGAAAACTTTGATCTTACATTCGCGATTGGTCCAGCTGGAACAGGTAAGACATTTTTAGCAACTGTTTGCGCGGCACGACTATTGAACGAGAAAAAAATTGAAAAAATTGTTTTAACCAGACCAGCTGTAGAAGCTGGTGAAAATTTGGGATTTCTACCTGGTGATTTGCAACAAAAAGTTGATCCGTATTTAAGACCCCTATTTGATTCTTTACATAGTATTTTTGGTTTTGATAGAACAAATTCTTTAATCGATAAGGGAATTATTGAAGTTGCACCTCTAGCCTTTATGAGAGGCAGAACCTTAGATAACTCCATGGTTATTCTAGATGAAGCACAAAATACTACTTGCTCTCAAATGAGAATGTTTTTGACCAGATTAGGAGAGAGATCAAAAATGGTTGTAAACGGAGATATTACACAAATTGATTTAAAAAAAGATCAGGAAAGCGGTCTCATTGAAGCATCGAGAATTTTTTCTGAAACTGAAGGTATAAAATTTTGTTATTTGAGTATAGAAGATGTAGTTCGTCATCCTTTAGTTCAGAAAATTATTGAGGCTTATCAATAAATTTATAACTCAGGAGATCCGTACCCTGAAATTTTAAAAATCAAGTAGAATATAATCATAATTTCAAAAAAAAATGCCAGCAAGTAGTAATTTCAATCAAGCTATTCGTGACGCACAAACTAGTTCTATTGTTGGACCTAATGTTGTTCAAAAAGCTCTACCTTATGTGGGTGGAGGTATGGTTCTAACCTCTTTAGGCGTTTTAGCAGGTGTCTCACTCATAGCAACAAATCCTGGTCTTTTCCAGCCTCTTTCAATAGTTGCATTAATTGCAGAATTGATTTTGTTTTTCATAGCCACAAGTGCTGCAAATAATGCAAATAATGCAAAGGCCTTGCCTTTACTAACTGGATTTAGTTTGCTAACTGGATTTACCTTAAGCGGAATAGTTGCTTTAGCAATAGGTACGATTGGTATTGGTTCGGTTGGAACAGCAGCCTTAGCTACTGGTATAACTTTCGTTATTGCCTCTTACACTGGCCAAAGAATGAGTGATAGTGTTGGTCAAGCACTAAGTGGAGTAGTTGGCCTTGGACTGATAGGGCTGCTCATAGCAATGTTTGTCCAACTAATTGGAGGATTCTTCGCTCCGGGAGTTTTTGGAGGTTCAGGACTCGAATTGATAATTGCAGGATTTGGAACTGTTTTATTTGTTGCAATGTCTTTCGTTGATTTCTATACAATGCCAAGAAGATATAATGATGATCAATACCTTGCAGGGGCTTTAGGTATGTATCTTACCTACATAAACTTATTTGTATTTATCCTAAGACTTATGATTGCTCTTCAAGGTGGAGGGAGAAGAGATTAGTTTAATTATTTAAAAGTAACTCGAGGCGTGGATTTTTTTCTACGCTTTTTTATTGGGCGATATCAAGAATTTGTTTTTTTATGAATTCCTTTTGCTCTGAGTCATATTTTATTGAACTATCAAAACTATTTCCCATATTATCTAAGTCTCTAAGGACTTGATTGACAAACTTTGTAACTGACTTAGTTTCTAGCAGTCTTAAAATAGCCTTACATCTATCTGAAATATTTTCCGATGTTATCTCATATTCATAATTATTATCTCTTCGATGAATAATAATTTGAGCGGAACTCATTATTAAATTTTTTACCAATATTTCTGTTACAGCATCACCACCTTCGTTCAGTTTGTAAATTAGTGAAAAAGGAAGTTTATCTAACAAAAAACAATCTTTATCTGATAAAGCGTATGCAAAAAATCCTCTGAGTCCATTTCTTGTTTTAGTTAGCTCTGCGATTCTATCTGCTAAAACCTCTTCGCTGAGTAAATCTTCACCCCATTCTTTGCACCATTGTGCAGATATGTTTATTGCTTGCGTGAACGAAGCTTCTTTTAAATTTATGGTTTTTTTTTCCATTTTTGATCAGAATTTTATTATTGATGCATTAAAAGTCTTTGGCTAATTATAGATCTGGGTTTGTAACTTTACTAGGAAGGCCAAATGTCGGTAAATCTACTTTAATAAATAAATTGATAGGAGAAAAAATAACAATTACTTCTCCAATAGCTCAAACTACTAGAAATAAATTAAAAGGAATACTTACTAAAGATAATGGACAAATAATTTTTGTTGATACTCCAGGTGTTCATAAACCTCATCATCGACTTGGTGAGATATTAGTAAAAAATGCAAAATCTGCAATTAATGGAGTTGATATGGTAATTTTTGTAGTTGATTCAAGTGAAGAACCTGGTAGAGGTGATGAATATATTTTGAACTTTCTAATCGCAAATAAAACTGAGTTTATTGTGGCATTAAATAAGTGGGATTTGGTTAACAAAGAATTTAGGAATTTACGACTAGATCAATATAGAAAATTTTTTGGAATTAATAGAAACTTTCAAATTGTAAGTGCTTCTCAAGGAGAGGGATGTTCTGAACTAGTCAATATGGCACTTAATTTTCTTCCAGAGGGGCCAAAATTTTATGGTGAGGAGACGATTTGCGACCAACCATTAGATAATTTATTATCTGATTTAGTAAGAGAGCAGGTATTAATAAATACAAGAGAAGAGATACCTCATAGTGTCGCAGTCAAGATAGAAAAGATAGAGGAAATGAAAAGAAAAAATGGCAAAGTTTTTACAGCTATTTTGGCTACTATTATTGTTGAAAGATCAACTCAAAAAGGCATTCTTATTGGAAAGAAAGGTTCAATGTTAAAAATCATTGGTCAGTCAGCAAGGTCAAATATGTCAAAATTAATTGATGGTCCAGTTCACCTAGAGTTGTTTGTGAAAGTGGTTCCAAACTGGAGAAAAAAAGAATCAAGATTAATTGAGTTTGGTTA
Organism: Prochlorococcus sp. AG-347-L19; assembly: GCA_003278895.1. Lineage (GTDB taxonomy): Bacteria > Cyanobacteriota > Cyanobacteriia > PCC-6307 > Cyanobiaceae > Prochlorococcus_A. Next base: position 63,721 of record QCCO01000001.1, on the reverse strand, counting down.
TGAGGAAGATTTCTAGATGACTAGTTTTAATTTTGATGTAATTACATTGTTCCCTAAAGCTTTTGAATTAATAAATAATTTAGGGGTAATAACAAGAGCTCTAGATAAGAATTTGATCGATGTAAATTTACATAATTTGAGAGAATATGGAGAAGGTTCTTACAGACAAGTAGACGATAAGCCTTATGGAGGAGGAGCAGGTATGGTATTAAAACCTGAACCTATTTATAAGGCATATGAATCAATTAGAAAATTACCTAAAAGTAAAACATTGTTGATGACCCCACAGGGTAAAGTCCTAAAGCAAAAGGATCTTGCGAGATGGTCTACTTTGGATCAAATAATAATTATTTGTGGTCAATATGAAGGTTTTGATGAAAGGATTAGATGTTTGGCTGATGAAGAGATATCGATAGGCGATTATGTACTTTCTGGAGGTGAAATACCTGCTATATCAATAATTAACGGTTTGACTAGATTATTACCAGGTACTCTTGGAGATCCAGATTCTTTAATTTATGAGAGTCATAACTCACCCTTACTAGAGTATCCACAGTACACTAGACCTCAAGTTTTTAGAAATATGAAAGTCCCTGATGTACTAACAAATGGAAATCATAGAGATATAGAACTTTGGAGAAAGGAACAGCAGTTAAAAAGAACCTACAAAAGAAGAAGAGATCTTATGAGAGGTGATGAATCAAATAAATTTGATTTCGATGAAAATGATTAAGAGGAACTATAGAACTTAATTTATTTGATTATATTTTCATTGAAAATTGGTTTATAAAAAATCAATTTAGATTATCTTGTTAAAGATACTTTGTTGAGAACTAATGTTCTTCAATCAAATATACTATAGTAATAATTATGCTAAAAAAATTTCTTGTTTAAAAGTTTTTCTAGATTACTGCCAATTATAATTTTTTTTAGTTCTCTATTTTGTGCTGAGGTTACAAAATCAGAAATAAATGATCCTGTTTTTGCAAACAAAAAACGGATTCCTGCTTCTTATTTAAATTCTAGAAAAGATCTGGAAGATTATATTATCGGGGTAGGTGATGAGCTTTATATTGAATTCTATCCTGCTTTAGAATTAAGTGGTTTCTTTTCAGTTAATGAAGAAGGTGAAGTTTATCTCCCAAGACTTAATGAAGTTAATGTAAAAGGCTTAACACCATCAGAATTAGAAAAATTATTAGAGGAGAATTATTCAGAATTTCTTATTGCGCCAGATATTAAAGTTAGGATTGCAATCTTTAAAGAAACTAAAGTAATTGTGACTGGAGAGGTTAGATATCCCGGAAGTTACACGTTTCCCGCGTATGAATCTGCATCCAGTTCTGACTTTTTTAATTTTGAAAAAAATCCTCAAAATAATGAAATTCAGAGAAGTTATTTTCCTGAATTAGAAAAAAATAATTTAGAAAATCCACTTGAACAAAAATTTACTGTTAATTTATACTCTAAAAAATCTCAAAATATTTCAGATGCTATTCGAAGGGCAGGAGGGATAACATCATTAAGTGATTTGTCTAGAATTGAAATTATAAGAGATGTGCCTCTAGGGAAAGGGGGAGGAAAAAAAATTGCGGTGGTCAATTTAAATGAATTTCTTAACGAATTTGATTCAGTCAATGATTTAAGAATTTTTGACGGGGATCAGATATTTATCCCTACCCTAAAAAATAACAATAAAAAGCAAATCGCTAAATCAGTAATTACTGGACTGTCGCCCCGTTTTGTAGAGGTAAATATTTATGGAAGAATTGAGAACCCAGGAACTTTCAAGCTACCTCTGGAGGGTACATTATCCGATGCAATAGATATTACTGGACCCATAAAGCCACTATCAGGTAAGGTTGTGTTGATTAGATATAATAGTGATGGATCAATTGCAACGAAAAAAATTTCTTACTCTGCTACTGCCCCAAGAGGTTCAAAAAGAAATCCTTATTTAAAGGAGGGTGATTTAATTACTGTAAAGAATAGTGTCCTTGGCAAAACTACAGGAATACTAAGAGAAATAACCGCACCTCTTCAAGGTATTTATTTTACAAAAGAACTAATTGAATCATTTGAGGATTAGTTTAAAATATAATTAAAAATATCCGAGCTTTTTATTGTTAATATATTTAATAAAAAACACTCTTTGGTATGTGAAGAAATATAGCTACGATTTCTTTTCTACTTCAAAATTTTAGAAACTGAAGGAATATCACCATGAAAAATTCATCTCGAAAATTCCGTATTGGTAATGGATATGATATCCACAGGCTTTCAAAAGGCAGAAATTTAATAATAGGCGGTGTCAAATTAACTCATCCAGATGATTTGGGATTAGACGGCCATAGTGATGCTGATGTTTTAATCCACTCAATAATGGACGCATTATTAGGAGCCCTATCTCTAGGAGATATTGGCAAGTATTTCCCCCCTTCAGATGAAAAATGGAAAAATGCTAACAGCTTAATTTTGTTATCCAAGGTTATCGAATTAATAAGGAATGAAGGTTGGGAAGTTAATAATATTGATAGTGTTATTGTCGCTGAAAGGCCAAAAATCATGCCTTACATAAAATTAATGAAAAATAATATTTCTGAGATTTTAAATATTGATGAAAATTTAATTGGGATAAAAGCAACTACAAATGAAAAATTAGGCCCTGAGGGCAGAGAAGAAGGTATAAGTTGTCATTCTGTAGTATTACTTGAGAAAAAAGAATAATAATGATATTAGAAATTAAAAAGAAAATAAAAAGCTATGCATTCTTATTAATTTGCTTATTTGTATTTCTCTCCCAAAGTAATTCTCAAATCCTAAATGCTCTTCCAATGGAAAATCATCAAAATGAAATTGTTATTGAAGAATTAAGACTTAAAGTTCCTTCTAAGTTCAAAGAAGTATGGCTTAAGAATGAAAAACAAGTATGGGATCCATGGTTATCTGTTCAAGAGGGCTTTTTGGGGAGACAATTATTTTGGGATAAAGAGAAAGAGGAAGCTTTAATATTGGTAAATTGGAAAAGCAAAAAACTATGGAAAAGCATTCCAATGTCAGAAGTAAATGTAGTTCAACAAAAATTTGAAGATAACGTTAAAAATGCTTTAAATATAGGAGAAAATCCTTTCGTATTAATTTATGAGGGAGAGTTAGATAAGCAAGTATGAATTTAGATATCAGGTTTGATTTTCAAAGAAGGGAAAGGCTTGGCCTTATTGAAGCAATTTGGGGACAAGATAAGAGTATTGATCAATTAAAGAGATTATCGGAAAATATTTTAAATAAAAATGAGTTGGTTTTCATAACTAGGATCAATAGTGAAAAGGCTTGTGAACTCATAGATTTGTATGATGATGCACGATTCTATGAAGAAGCAAAATGTCTGATAATTGGGAAAAATCTTAATAAACTTAAGACAAATAAAAAAGTTGCCATAATTTCAGGAGGATCAAGTGATCTGGCTGTAACACTTGAAGCACAATTAGCGCTTGAAATTTATGGAGTAAATTGTCAATCTTTTATAGATGTTGGAGTAGCAGGACTCCATCGTTTAATGAGTCAGTTAGAAGAAATTAATAAACATGATGTATTAATAGTTTGTGCTGGAATGGAAGGGGCTTTGGCAACAGTCGTGGGAGGATTGTTGGCACAACCCATAATCGCAGTCCCTGTTTCAGTCGGCTACGGCGTTGGCAAGGATGGAGAAACTGCTTTAAAAAGTATGTTGTCAAGTTGTTCTCCAGGTATTGCAGTAATGAATATAGATAATGGTTACGGAGCAGCTATGGCGGCTTTAAGAATTATTAAAAGTTTTTCCTGAATACTTACTTTTTTTCTATTTCTAATAGGTTTTCTATCCATAAATTAAGTTGTTTTGAAAGCATTCCTTCTTCTCTCATTTTCATTGCCTTAATCACGACTTCTGTATTTACCCACTCTGGAAATCTTTTCGGCATTTAATCCTATATTCAGTAACTTTAATTTGGTACAAATTTTTGTAAAGACAAGATCTAGTTAACAAATTTAATCTTTTATGTTTGATTTTGTGCTTAATCTAGACAGCTCAGATGAGGTATGTTCACTTTCCACATTTTTTAATCTTTCAATTAACTCTGAGAGATCTTTGTGCGCTAACTCCCCATTTTGCTCCCATTTTAGAGACCTTGAGTTGCTATCAATTTTTTCTTTCATCATTTTATTTAAGTAATAAGAATATAAAACGAAATCAGGAAAAATTTGGTTATTGTTTCGTGCCTAAACTTAAAAAATTATGAAGATTTTAAGGTATTAAGGTTTTATCTTTTATCCACCTCCAACTATTGAAACAATTTCTAAATTATCCCCATCTTTAAGCTTCACTTTTTCCCATTTCATTGAATTTATAATTAAATTATTTAACTCTACGACAATTGTGTTTGGTTTATATCCCATTAAATTTAAAGCTTTAGAGAGTAGAGCATTTTCTTGATTAAGTTCTAATTTTTTTTCTTCACCATTTACCTTAATTTTCATGAGATAACTCTTTTAGAATCATAATAGCGTCTTCTTTAGGATCTTCAGAATTCATTAATTGCGAAACTAGGGCAACTTTTTTAAACCCATTTCTTTTTAAATATGAAATATTATTTGACTTGATTCCACCAATAGCAAACCAAGGAATATTTAAATCTTTTGTTAATGTTTTGATATTTTCAATACCTAGAGGTTTTTTATTTTTTTTTGTTGTAGTTTCAAATACTGGTCCTATTCCTATGTAATCACAACCATCCTTAAGAGCATTTGAAATATCAGTTGCATTGTTTGCACTTATACCGATAATTTTTGAATATCCTAATAGCTTTCTCGCGGTTTTTAAGTCTAAATCGTCCTGCCCTAGATGAATTCCATCCGCGTTTGTTGCTAGAGCTATGTCAAGTCTATCGTTAACGATAAACAAAGAATTATATTTTTTACATAGATTTTTAATCTGAATCGCTTCTTGAAGATGATCTTGATCATTTCCCGTTTTAAATCTATGTTGAATAATTCTTACTCCCGCAATTAAAATCTCTTCTATTATTTCTAATAAATTGTCTTTTTGATCTGTGATTACATATAAGTCATTTTCTTTTAATATCTCCTCCGACTTCTTACACTTGCTATGACTCAATAAGTCAATTTCAATCGTATAAATTTCATATCTAATTTCCGAAGCGATTTTTGAAAGCTCATAATTCTGTAGCCTTGAGAATTCTTCTATGACTCTTAATGCTTCTTGAACTCGAGCTGAATTAGAACTTATAATTTGCTCAGAAGTTTTTCTGTTGATTTGTTCTTGATGTGTTAACCCTTTGCATTTGTCCTCAATGTGATTTCTAGATTGTTTATAAATTTCTAAATGATTTTTTCCTAAAATTTGTCTAAAATTTTTAATCTTTTCAACATATTTTTCTTTACCTAGACCAAACCTAGCCCAATCCTCTAATACTCTTAGTCCTTCTCTAGCTCTATCTAGATTAGCGTCAATAATTTGATAAATTCTTAAATCTTCGGGGTTTGTAGTATTGGAATGCAGCATTTGTAATTTATTATTTGTAGTTTTTAAAAATTCTTAGGGCATTCTCTCTATCATTTTTGATTTGACTAGAAAGCTGCTTTATATTACTGAACTTGATTTGAGATCTAAGCTTTTCAATTGGCTCTACAGATAGATTTAAACCATATAGATCTATATCTTTGTTTATTAAATGAACCTCAACTGCTGATGGCAATAAAGGATTTATTGTTGGTTGAGAGCCAAGATTCATAATAGATTCAATTTTTTGGTTGGAATTTTCCATGGTAGTCCATGCTGCGTAGACTCCCTCCCCAGGTAAAAATTTTCTGCCATCTATTTCAAGATTTGCGGTGGGCCATCCTATACTTTTTCCAATACCTTTGCCTTTGACTACCTTTCCATTAAAACTATAAGGCCTTTTAAGAATTTTGTAAGCATTTTTCAGATCACTTTTCTCTAATAAATCTCTTATTCTACTGCTACTTATTCTACCTTCTTTGTCTTCTAAAATTGGAGTAATTTTTAGTTTTATATCCGTACCTTTAATCATATTTTTTATAGTATTTATGTCTCCACTTCTTTTAAAACCAAATTTAAAATTAGCACCTACAGAAATATTTTTTGCTTGTAATTGATTTATTAAAATATCTCTTACAAATCTCTCTGCACTTAATTTAGATAATTCCTTATTAAAAGGAATTAGAACTAATTGTTCAATCCCGAGATCTTCAAGAATAGATAGCTTTTCTTCAGGTAAATCAAGCCTAAGTCGTGTCTCTTTGAATAGAACTTCTCTTGGATGAGGCCAGAAGCTTGCAATTGTTGGGGTATATAGATTGTCTTCAACAACACTTTTTATTAATTTTCTGTGGCCGGCATGAAGGCCATCAAAACTACCAATAGCTATTGAAGTGGGATTCTTAACTTCAGATGGCGATATTAAAGAGATCAACAGATTTCGTGCAATTTTATGATTTTGATGGCAAATTTGAATAGATTATAATTTATTCAATCAAATGAATGTCTGACAAAATTGATTTTCAGTCCCTTTCATTTGGAATGCGGCGAATTGGATGGATACGCTTTTGGGTTCAGTCCATTTTAGGTGTTGTTGTTGCGGCTGTTTTGCTTTTTTCTAATGTTGTTAATAATAGCGAAGGACAGCTTGGCTTAGCACCTGGACTATCACTTACAACAATTTCCTTGATTTTACTACTTTTTAGTCTTTGGCAAGGTTGGTTAATAGTTAGAACGGGTAGAGCAATTGCAAGCAACGCAAGACCTTCAAGAGGACAAACTAGTAAGTTAATAAAAAGAGGTCTCATTGTCGATTTATTAGGAATTTTGTTTGGATTAATTGGATATCAAGCTCTTATGGGCGCCCTTTTTATACAAGCATCCTCTCAGACAACTGGACAATTGATAACAGCGACATCAGATATTCCAATTACTGGACTTGAGATATTATCAGTTCTCAGTAATACACAAGTTATTGCTGCACACTTCTTTGGACTTTGCTTTTCTTTATGGCTTTTAAGAAGGATTTACAAATGAATTATTAATTTTGGGTAAGTCCTCTAAATTACCCCTCCAAAATAAATCTGGTTCTACAGGTGTAAGAGATATTTTATTTTCTTGTATTTGAGATACGTCACTAGGCCAGTTTTTTGGACCATAACCTTTTGATTTGAGATCTAAAACAACCTCACCTGCTAACCAATAATAATCGTCACCCCTTGGGTCTTCTCTTTTGGAAAATTGATTTTTATATTTTCTTACCGATAATCTTGTCCAGGATAATTCTTTTATTTTGTTTTTTTCGCAAGGGGGGATATTCAAATTTAATAAAAGGGAGGCTGGCCAACTATCGTTAATTGCTTGTTCAGCAATATTCATTGCAATTTCTCCAGCAAATTCAAAATTCTTCCATTTAAAACTAGCAACACTTATTGCCATGGAGGGAACATTTTCCAAAGTGCCTTCCATAGCTGCAGCGACTGTGCCTGAACAAAAAATATCTGTTCCTAAATTGGGCCCGTGATTTATTCCAGATAGTACCAGATCAGGTTTATGATCCAAGATTTCAGATAGTGCTAATTTGACACAATCTGCTGGAGTCCCGGAACATCCCCAAGCTTCAATTCCTTCTCCAAATAATTCATCAGCCTTTTCCACTCTTAATGGGGATTGTAAAGTAAGACCATGACCAGTAGCCGATCTTTCTTGGTCAGGACATACTACTTTTACCTTATGTCCTCTTTTTTTTGCTGATTTTGCTAAAGCTCTTATCCCCGCAGCGAAAACACCATCATCATTGCTAATTAATATATTTAACGGTTTCATTAATCAATAAATTTTATTTATGGACTATATTTAAGTAAGATAAAGCAATACTTATTTTTACTATATCAGTGAGTCAAATTGAATCATTAAGTCAAATTGAGGAAAAACTAAATAATCTTTCTCTAATAGCAAAAAATAATATAGATAATTCTAATACTCATGAAGAACTGGATCAATTGAGAGTTTCATTATTAGGGAAAAAAGGTGATTTATCAATTATCTTGAAAACAATGGGTCAATTATCTGCTACTGATAGACCAATTGTTGGTCAGAAGGCGAATTTAATAAAGATAAATTTACAAGAATTAATAACTGAAAGAAAAAATCAACTAAATAGTGAAGCCTTAGATAAAAAAATTAAAACAGAAAAAATTGATGTAACTATACCTTCTATTGGAACTCCCTCCGGGAAAAAACATCCTTTAATTTCAACTCAAGATGAAATAATAGACATTTTTTGTGGTTTAGGATATTCAGTTGAAAGTGGTCCTGAAATAGAAACTGATTTTTATAATTTTGAGTCTCTAAATATACCTAAAAATCATCCTGCAAGAGATATGCAGGATACATTCTACCTAGATGAAAATCGACTTTTAAGGACTCATACTTCTCCTGTTCAGATAAGATACTTAGAGAAAAATCCTCCTCCAGCAAGAATTATTGCTCCTGGGAGAGTGTATAGAAGAGATGCAGTAGATGCTACTCATTCCCCTGTATTTAATCAGGTGGAGGTCTTATGTATTGATCAAGATATTAATTTTAGTCATTTAAGAGGAACAGTTCTTACATTTTTAAAGACTTTTTTTGGAGATATTCCTGTACGATTTAGAGCTAGTTATTTCCCATTTACTGAACCTTCTGCAGAAGTCGACGTCAAGTGGAAAGGTAAATGGTTAGAAGTAATGGGCTGCGGAATGGTAGATCCTAAAGTCTTAGAAAAATTAGGAATAGATTCTGAGAAATGGACTGGATTTGCAGCTGGATTAGGAGTAGAAAGATTTTGTATGGTGAGACATCAGATCGACGACATCAGAAAATTTTATACAAATGATCTTAGATTCTTAGAACAGTTCTAATAAAATTGGAATTTTAAATTAGGATTGTCCAACAAATTAGTTTAAGATAGTCCTAGTTTTAATTTTTTGATTGGTACGTAAAGCAGGGCTAATCGTTAATGATGGAAAGGAACTAGCTGTTCAAACAGCAACTTCTGTTCAAAAAAAATTGGAAAAATCTAATTTTGAAGTTGTAAGAGTTAGTAGCTCTGGAGGGATGGTTGGTTTCGCAAATCCTGATCAACATGTTCGTCCCTTGGGATATACGAATTGTGTTCCTGAGGGGTTTGATTCATCAATAGAATTTGCAATTGTTCTTGGCGGAGATGGGACTGTTCTTTCTGCTGCAAGGCAAACGGCACCCGCTAAAATTCCAATTCTTACAATAAATACTGGTCATTTAGGATTTCTTGCGGAAGCTTATTTATCTAACCTAGATGAGGCTATAGATAAAATAATTGCCGGAAATTGGGATATTGAAGAAAGAACCTGCTTTATTATTAGTGTAATGAGAAATGATCAGAGGAGATGGGAGTCTCTCTGTCTTAATGAGATGGCTCTTCATAGAGAACCTCTCACAAGTATGTGCCATTTTGAGATTTCTATAGGGCGACATGCTCCTGTGGATATTTCAGCTGATGGAGTAATTTTATCTACTCCAACCGGTTCTACTGCATATTCGTTGAGTGCTGGAGGGCCAGTAATTACTCCTGATTGCCCCGTCGTTCAATTAACTCCAATTGCTCCACATTCATTGGCATCTAGGGCATTGGTTTTTAATGATTCAGAGCCAGTAACTGTTTTCCCTGCAACTCCTGAAAGGTTGGTGATGGTTGTTGACGGAAACGCTGGTTGTTATGTTTGGCCTGAAGATAGAGTTTTAATAAGAAAAAGTAAACATTCAGTTAAGTTTATCAGGCTTGAAGATCATGAATTTTTCCAAGTTTTAAGAAATAAATTAGGTTGGGGGTTGCCCCACGTGGCTAAACCTAACAAATAATAATTGTTTAAATTTATTTTTTTCCTTTTAATAGAAAAACAGGATTATTTGGTTCTAATCTAATTCCCTCAGCAATACTTAAGCTTTTATGGGTTTGAATTAAATTTAAATTTGTTTTGAAATTTTTATCTTCTAATTCCTCTTTTAATTCTTTAATAATTTGGATGTCAATTATTGGGATAACGATAATATCTCCATTATTCATACTTCTACCCAGTTTTTTAATGATTTGAAGTTTAGTCTTTTTGTCACATCCTCCAATTATTAATCTATTAGGTTTTTCAAAAGACCTTAAAGTTCTCGCATTCAAAGTATTAATAATGTCTTCTTCAAAAATAAATTTTGGTTTAACTCTAAGCCTTTTTGAGTTTTCTAGTATTAATGACTTTGAACCAATCCTTTTATCGAAACAGAACAAATCTAAATCAGGCCTTAATTTTAATGCCTCTAAACCAATTGACCCACTACCTGCTCCTATATCCCAAATGACCCCATTTTTAGGGAGCTCTAGATCAGCCAAGATTTGAATGCGAACCTCCCTTTTAGTAAATAAATTTGGTCTATCATCAAAAGTTTTAAAAATTTGGTCACTAATTCCGAAAAGAGGGAGATTATCATTTGAATAATTTTTTTTTGTTTTTGTAAGAACAACAATGTTCAAACTTGATATATCAGAGGGTAATGATTCTTTAAGATTTAATTTTCTTATATTTTCTTTGTTGAAGCCTATTTCTTCACAGAGCCAAAAATCATAGAACTCAATTAGATTTAATTCTGATAAGTTTTCTTTGATTATTTCTAAACTTTTTTTATTTGAATCTGTAATAATAGATAAACTTGAAGGCCTTGCTTTAAGAGCCTCAATTAACTTGGTAGAATCTCTGCCGTGAATACTTACATTAACAGAATCTTGCCACGGAATCTTTAACTTACTAAATGCTAATTGAATGCAAGTATTTGAAGGGTAGAATCTTAATTCATCCTCTGAAAAATATTCTAGTAATATTCTCCCAATCCCAAACCAAAGTGGATCTCCTCTAGAAATTAAAATAACATCAGTTTTTTGAGATCTAAGCCAGTTAAGAAGTTCGTTATTACTTTTACTCGAAAAAAATGATTTCTTTTTTAATAAATTATTTTCGCTCCATGATTTAATTTCTTCAAGATATGAATTTGGAACTGCAATATTCTCTATTTCTAAGAATAGATTTTGTAATTTTAAAGATAGATCATCAAATTTATAAGAATTAATTCCAACTACATGAATTTTTCTATTAACTTCAGTCATCAATATTTAATGCAATGGAACTAAATTGTTTGAATGTTTTATTAAATTATCTTATTATTATTTGAGATATCATAATAAATTAATTGTCTGAAAGGAGAAAGAGATTACATGATTTATTGTTAACTCTTATTAATAAAGATAGTGAATTTGAGTTAATTGAAGAAGACTCTAGCGATTTAACATCTAGCTATTCTGAAAAAGACACTTTGAATTTATCTCGAGTTATAGAGAAAAATCGTAAAATAATTAAAAGATATCAAGCTATTGTAAGAACAGCTGTAACTTTGGATGCCCTGATGGATTCTGAAAATGAAGAAAATTACAAAATTAAATAAAAATATTTTTTTAAAAGGAATATTACCTTTACTTTTACTACTATCATTTATTTTTAACCCATTAAAAGTATCTGCAGAAATTGCAGAAACTGAAATTAATGGTGAATTAATGAATGCTAGCAGTGAGTTTTTAAGGGACTTGGACTTTGAAACATGGCAATTAGTAGCTTATAAATCTCCTCTTTTTGAAGATAAATTGATCTTGAGAGTAATAGGATACCCAGGAAATCTCAGGATCGATCATCCCACTGACTTGAGGGTTCAATCAGGGAGAAAACAGTGGCTTTTAGATGATAAAACATTACTTAATGTGGAATTAGCAAATGATGGAAGACAAGCTGCAGCAGAATTCGATCTTGATGAATTGATTAAAAATTTAGATAAAAATAGACCATTAAGATTATCATTGTCAGGAGTTTTTTCTGAGTTGCCTGTACCTCCCTTCGTTGTTAAAGAGTGGAGATCTATAAACTGAATTTGATTTTTGGAGATGTCTGAAAAAAATGTAAGCCATACAAAATGGATGAAAAGAGCAATTTTTTTGGCATCATTAGGCAAAAATACAACAAGTCCTAATCCTAAGGTGGGAGCGGTGATACTTGATAAGAATGGAAGTCTTATTTCAGAAGGGTTTCATTTCAAGGCAGGAATGCCTCATGCAGAGGCAATGGCTTTTAATAATTTAAAAAAGGATGCTAAAGGTGGAACAATGTATGTGAATCTTGAACCTTGTTGCCATCAAGGTAAAACACCTCCATGTGTAGATAAAGTGATATCCTCTGGCTTAAAAAAGATATATATATCTATTGAAGACCCTGATAAAAGAGTCTCTGGTAAAGGTATTAAGCTTCTAAAAGAAGCTGGGATACAAGTTCATTTGGGATTATGTAAAAAAGAATCTTTAGATCTAAATAAGGCTTTCTTTCATAGGAATATTACAAAAAAGTCATTTGGTGTTCTCAAATGGGCAATGAGTATTGATGGGAGAATAGCTTTAAAAAATGGAAAAAGTAAATGGATTACAAATAAAGAATCAAGGTCATTAGTTCACTCTTTTAGAGCAGAATTTGATGCAATAATTATTGGCGGAAACACTTTAAGAAGAGACAATCCATTGTTGACTACTAGAGGTTTAAAAAATCCTGAGCCTTTACGAGTTGTTTTCACAAAAAGTTTAGATCTACCATCAAAATCTAATCTTTGGGAGTGTGACAAGGCAAAAACTCTAGTTTTTTATGATTCTTCTACTGCAAATGAAAGATACCTCTCAAGGATTCCTAAATGTGTGGAGGTTGAAAAGGTATCATCAGATAATCCAGCGTTAATTTCAAAAATACTTGCTGAAAGAGGGTGTAATAAAGTTCTTTGGGAATGTGGACCTGGATTGGCTACCGCAGCTATTCAATCTAATTGTATTCAGGAAATTACTACTTTTATTGCTCCAAAAATTTTAGGTGGAGAAAATAGTATGAATCCCTTAGGTGATTTTGAATTTGAAGAAATGAACGAAATTATTAAATTAAGTGATTCTCAGTTTAGCTTGATTGGGAATGATATATGCGTTAAAAGTTCATTCAAAAATTAGTTTTTATACTAAATTCTAGGAGTCAAAGTACCGTACGGTTCTTACCCAAAAAAAATAATACAGGTACGGAAACTAATGGTTTAGTTTATAATAAGTTCAAAATATATAACAACTATGCCAATAAGACAAGACGATAATCAACCTAATAGACGTTTTGGAATTGTAAATATTATTTTAATAGGAGTTGGAGCATTACTTCTGTTTAGTAGTCTTTTTCCTAATCAAAATATGCAAATCCCTAGGGTTCCTTATTCTTTATTTATTGATCAGGTTAATGACGGTGAAGTTAAGCGCGCCTATATCACTCAGGAGCAAATTAGATATGAATTAAATGGAGCTGAAGAGGGCGCTCCATCTGTATTAGCTACAACGCCAATTTTTGATATGGATTTACCTCAAAGATTGGAAAGTAAGGGTGTAGAATTTGCTGCTGCACCACCAAAGAAACCTAATTTCTTCTCAACCATCTTGAGTTGGGTTGTTCCCCCACTTATTTTTATTCTCGTATTACAATTTTTTGCGAGAAGAAGCATGGGTGGAGGCGGAGCCCAAGGGGCATTAAGCTTCACAAAAAGTAAAGCAAAAGTTTATGTCCCAGATGATGAATCAAAAGTGACATTTGCTGACGTGGCTGGTGTAGATGAAGCAAAAGACGAATTAACAGAAATAGTCGATTTCTTAAAAAAACCCGAGAGATATACAGATATTGGAGCAAGAATACCGAAAGGTGTCCTTCTAGTCGGACCTCCTGGAACGGGAAAAACACTTCTTTCCAAAGCTGTTGCTGGTGAAGCAGAAGTTCCTTTTTTCATTATTTCAGGGTCTGAATTTGTTGAACTTTTTGTGGGTGCTGGTGCTGCTAGAGTAAGAGACTTATTTGAGCAAGCCAAGAAAAAAGCTCCTTGTATTATCTTTATTGATGAATTAGACGCTATTGGTAAAAGTCGTTCTGGCTCAATGGGAGTTGTTGGAGGTAATGATGAGAGAGAACAAACCCTAAATCAGCTTCTTACTGAAATGGATGGATTTGCCTCGGCTGATAAGCCAGTTATAGTACTTGCTGCTACGAACCAGCCCGAAGTGCTTGACGCCGCACTTCTAAGACCCGGAAGATTTGATAGACAGGTTCTGGTTGATAGGCCAGATTTATCCGGTAGAAAAACGATATTGGAGATTTACACCAAAAAAGTTAAACTTGCAGATTCAATAGATTTAGATTCAATTGCTCAAGCTACTAGTGGATTCGCAGGAGCTGATTTAGCTAACATGGTTAATGAAGCTGCTTTACTTGCAGCCAGAGCAAAAAGAAAAAGTGTAGAACAACAAGATTTAAGCGAAGCTATAGAGAGAGTTGTAGCTGGATTGGAAAAGAAGAGTCGCGTTTTGCAAGATGATGAAAAGAAAGTTGTTGCGTACCACGAGGTTGGACATGCAATAGTTGGCCATCTTATGCCGGGTGGCTCTAAAGTTGCAAAGATTTCGATTGTTCCAAGGGGTATGAGTGCACTTGGTTATACCCTTCAATTACCAACAGAAGAGAGATTCTTGAATTCCAAAGAAGAACTGAAAGGACAAATAGCTACACTTCTTGGAGGAAGATCTGCAGAAGAGGTTGTTTTTGGAAAGATCACTACAGGAGCTTCAAATGATTTGCAAAGGGCAACTGATATAGCAGAACAAATGGTTGGTACATTTGGAATGAGCGATATCCTTGGACCCCTAGCTTATGACAAACAAGGTGGAGGTCAGTTTTTGGGGAATGGAAATAATCCTAGAAGATCTGTTAGTGATGCTACTGCTCAAGCAATAGATAAAGAAGTAAGAGATTTGGTTGATGATGCCCATGAAACTGCACTAAATATTTTGAGAAATAACCTACCACTTCTTGAATCAATTTCTCAAAAAATTCTTAAGGAAGAAGTAATTGAGGGAGAAGATCTCAAAACTCTCTTAGAAGAATCTAAAATGCCAGCAATGTAGGATATAAGAATTATTGAAATTAGTTTATGTTAAAACCTATAAAGCTTGAAAACAAAAATTTTTTATCAAGCTTTGATCTTTCAAAAAAGGAAGTAAAACATATATTAGAACTTTCAAAAAACTTTAAAAAAAATTTTTTAAATATTGAACTCAAAAATAAAGCTTTAGGCTTGATTTTTGATAAAGCATCGACACGTACAAGGGTAAGTTTTCAAGTTGCAATGTCTAGACTAGGAGGGACCACGGTTGATCTTAATCCAAAGACTTCTCAAATTGGTAGAGGTGAACCAATTAAAGATACAGCAAGAGTCTTAAGCAGATATTGTGATGTGATTGCAATAAGAACCTTTAATCAGTCTGACTTAGAAGAATATGCTAAGTGGTCTACTAAGCCAATTATCAATGGTCTAACTGATTTAGAACATCCATGCCAAGCATTAGCAGATTTCTTGACGATTAAAGAAGAATTCAATGATTTTGAAAATGTTGTTTTAACGTATATAGGTGATGGTAATAATGTTGCTAATTCCTTAATAGCTTGTGGGGCTTTATTAGGAGTTGAAGTAAGAATTTCATGTCCAAAAGGATATGAACCAAACGCCTCCATAATTAACAAAGCGCGAGATATATATAAGAATAAGAATTTATTAAAAATCACTAATGATCCAATGTCTGCGGCTTCAGGGGCAAATGTTCTTTATACCGATGTTTGGTCATCTATGGGTGAGGAGGGTAAGAAAGAAGAAAAGGACAAACATTTTGATGGTTTTACCATTGATAGTGATTTATTAAACAAGGCTCATAAAGATGCGATTGTTCTCCATTGCCTTCCTGCATATAGGTCTAAAGAGATAACTGATGAAGTAATTGAAAGTAAAAATAGTAGAATTTTTGAGCAAGCAGAAAATAGAATGCATGTTCAACAAGCCCTTTTGGCATGCTTGCTTACTTAAAAACTTGCGATAGTCACCTTAAAGAGGTACAAATGTATTAAGGTACAAATGTTCTATGTCAAAATCTGCTGAAGACAAATTAACTAATGCTCAAAATGAGCTTTATGAGTGGATTAAAGATTATATGAAAAACTTTCAGCATAGTCCATCAATTAGGCAGATGATGCAAGCAATGGGTTTAAAATCTCCTGCCCCTATACAAAGTAGATTAAAGCACCTACAAGAAAAGGGCTACATTTCATGGCAAGAGGGGAAAGCAAGAACAATGCAAATTGTTGATGAAATTATTGAAGGAATTCCTATTTTGGGATCTGTTGCAGCTGGCGGATTGATTGAGACGTACAATGATGTTCAAGAAAATTTTGATATTTCGGATGTTTTTCAGAAAAAAGACGTTTTTGCTTTAACAGTTAATGGGGATTCAATGATAGATGCTTGTATAGCTCATGGCGATATGGTTTTAATGGAGCCTGTTAAAGAAAAGGATTCTGTACGAAATGGAACAATCGTTAGTGCACTTGTGCCCGGATTAGGTACAACATTAAAATATTTTTTTAAGAGAGAGGGAAAAATTTTTTTAGAAGCAGCTAATCCATCTTATGAGCCCATTCAATTAAATTTGGATGAAGTTGTTATTCAAGGGAGACTTTTAGCTGTTTGGAGAAAAGTTTAATTTGAAAATAATTATTATTAATTCTTGAATTTGTACTATAATTGATTTGAATTTTGAATAAAAATAAATTTAATATCTTGGTAAATATTATTTAATCTTTTTTTTGATCTATTAGAAAATGTATAATAGGATTTTTACTGCTAAAACTTTTGGTAAATTTAAAAATTACATTAAAAAAGAATTTGATATTTTTTTAGCTAACAGAAAAATAAAAAAAATTGGGTATTGGTTTGTAGATATACCAAGAACATCCTCTACATCTGTAAGAGTGTCTATGAATAAATCATTTGGATTCCCTTATGGTAAAAAAGATACTTTTGAAAAAGAATATTCAACCTATTCTCCTTATCAAGATCATTTAACAGCTCAGCAAGCCAAAGAACTTCTTGGTGAAAAAACTTGGGATAAAATAAATAAGTTCACAATAGTAAGAAATCCTTATGAGAGATTAATTTCAATCTACTTTTATAATCTGATAACTAAAGAAATTCATCAATCAATGTCTATAAATGATTTTGTCAAATGTATCGAAGAAGTAAAATATGATAATGTTAATTGGAAATTTCTTAGTAATAAGAAAATCTTGCTTCCTGCATATCAATTTTTGTTAATCAATAATAAATTAGACAAAAAAATCAAAATTATTAATTATGAAAATAGGCTTGATGAATTATATAAGTTTTTTGAAGGAAAAATAAAAAAGAAATGTTTATCAATAAGTATTCAAAGTTCTAATAAAATTAAAAATTATATTTCGGCTGATATTTTAGACAATGATAGTCTTAAAATAATAAACAAGATTTACCACCAAGATTTTGAATGTTTTGGTTATAAAAAGTTAAATTAATCATTTATCAATTCTTTTTATTTGAATTTTTTGCAACAATTTTGCTTATGGCTTATCTAAGAGTAAATATTTTTTATAAAGATATGAACTTTTTTATTATCAATTTAATTAAATGCTTTTGTATTTACTTATAGTTTTCATAAATACTTTTTAATTAATTTATAGTGATTAATAATAAAAATATTAAATTAAGAAGTAGTTCTATAGAGTCTGGATTTTGGGGGATTACTAATAAATTTTCTAATACATTTTTCGCAGGATTTATTACTTTAATTTCATCAAACTATATAACCTCAAGTGAATTTGGAAAATTTGCTTTGATAAGCATAATTGTTCATTTTTTTGTAAGGATAGCTGAGGCTGCTATACCAGCATTAGTGATTAGGATCGATAAATTAGAAGATGATATATTATCAACTTGTTTTTTATTAAACATTTTAAATGCAATTTTTTTGATTACTATATTAAATATATTTATCGTTAATTTTTTACAAGCTAATTGGACAACACAACAAGTATTGATTTTAAGAATCCTTTCTTTTTTAATATTAACCGAATCAGTATCTTCATTATTAAATTCTACTAAACAAAGAAATTTCGAGAATAAATTTATATCAATTTTTTCAATATTAGCTGATATTTTTTCTTTTTCTTTTTCATTTTTTTTATTTTTAAATGATTTTAAAACCTGGGGTTTAGTAAATTATTTGATTATGCGTTCGATAATAAAATTTTTATTTTTTATTTTATTTTATAGGTTAAATTTTAGATTTTGTTTTAATTTCGATTACGTTAAAAAAATATATTCTTTTATTTTTCCAATAACTTTAGGCGGTATCTTAGAGTATTTTAATGATGAATATATAAAAATAATTTCATCCTTAGTCCTAAGTCCATCTGATTTAGGAATATTAGCAATGTCCCATAAAATAGTAAATACAGTCCACTCATTTTTTAAATCCTTAAATAGAAATGTAACTTTGCCTTTACTCTCAGAGGCAAAAAGAAATAATAATTCAAAAGTATCACATATATTTTTAAAAATAAGATATTTAATATCATCTTTTGCATTACCAATTTTTTGTTACCTTATATCTTCAAATCAAATAGTTATTAGTAACTTATTGGGTCAAGACTGGAAAGATGCTTCAAGAATTATTTTTTTATTATCAATAGGAAGTTTATTTATCACAATAAGGTATGTTTTTTATCCATATTTGATAGTAAAAAATAGATTAAATATTAAAATTATCTTTCCAATAATTAGAATTATAATGTTTTCACTTTATATTTTTATTTTTTCAAAAATAAGTATCTCAAATATTGTTATATCTTTTATTTTTATAGAATTAATAATTTCTAGTTTATCTCTTATTATGGTTTCTAAATTTGAAAAAATATCTTTTTATAGACAAATTTGTAATTTTGCACCTTTAATATATTCCTCAATAGCCTCAATAATAATTACAACTGGTTTTAATAAATTTTTTATATTAAATACAAAGTTAGATTTCTTATTTTCATTGCTAATAAACTTTTTTACTTTCTTTATGGTATTTTTTGCGATTGATAAGAAATCATTGGGTGAATATCAGTTTATTTTCAGAAAAACTTTTAGCGAAAAATAAAAAATTTTTTATTTTAAAAAGATAATTAATATTTAATCATTATCTAATTTCCAGAATTTATATTCATCATATTTAAAATCTTTAGGTACTTTTGTTCTAGAGTGCCAAATTTTAATAGGACCGAAACCATTATTTGAGTGGAATTCTCCATTAGTAAATTCGTTGTTCATAAAGGCTCTGAAATTCCAATTTAAAGGCAATACGAAGGGATTTATTTTTAATTTATGGATAGTATAAGAAATACTACTTTGATCTGACCACCATCCACGGCCATTATAATTATCAACTATTTTTTTCCATTTTTCTCTAAAACCAATCATTGTAGGATGATTTCGATCTATCCACATTGCACCACAATTGTATTCTGGAGTTTCTGGATTGATATCTTTTAGATTCCTTCCACCTAAAAAAGAATGAGGAGCTATAACTAAAGATATCCCAAAATCCCTAGCCTTTTCGAAAGCGTAATCTAAATTACCTAGTACGAGTGTATCAGCATCAAGCCATAAAGTTTGATCCCAAGGTGAAAGATTATAAGTATCGAGAATATTGAAATTTTGTGAAAGTTCTTTTTTTACTTTGATTATTGTGTCAAAGCAGTTGGAATTTATTAATTCTTTTGTAATGAGACATGACTTGTATCCAAATTTTTTTGCACTAGATGCAGATCTTTCAGCCTCAGCAATACATTTACCCCATGCAACATAAGTTATTCCTTTACTCATCTTAAATTATTTCGAAAAATGGTCTTTCGTTTATAAGCTTTAATAAACTCTCAAACATTATATTAATTTTTTGCCTATAGGTATAACTTAATTCTTTGTAAGTTGATTCTCTTGTTTTGTACTTAGGAAAGTCAATAAGTTTTTGTTTTGGTAATTCAAGGAAATCCAAAATTTGGCTTTTATGAGTCCAAATTTTTCTTGAATCAATGACTAAAATTTCAAAATTATTTTTTTTAAATTTCTTATTAGTCCAATTTAAATGATGTTCCGTAAATTTAAAATGATCAATACCATTGTCCAAGAAATTCTTAATTGAGGATGGTAATTTTTTATTTTTTTGAAAGGTATTTAGATAGTGTACATTTTGTAAATTTCTTCTATATATAGATGTTAATGAATCTCTTGGATCTCCATAAAGGTATATTGCTTTATATTTATGCGAGAAATAATTAGGGGGTGAAATTTTATGTTTGAGCTCTAAGTGATACCACATATGGTTTGTTAAATCTTTGTATTTAGGGTTTAAAAATTTAATTAAAGTAGAAGTGCAATTCCCACCAAAGCTATTTACTAGAAATTTAAATTTACCTTTTTCTGGAGAAAAATTTTTATCATAAGGATGATCCAAGATAGATCTATTCATTCCATCGTAAACTTCTATATTATTTTGATTACTAAATAATGTCTTAAACTTACTTAAATACAAATTTCTTTTGCGGTTTAAATAGATTCATACTATCATTAGAGCAGGTTTTTTCTGATATAAAATTAAAAATTTCTATATTTGAATAATATCTAATTGATTTTTTTTAAATATATAAAAAAAGTGTATTTTAATTTAGACTTAATATAAAATTTTGAAAAATAGAAAAGTATTAATTGTAGGAGCTGGTTTCGCTGGAACCACAATAGCTAGAGTTTTAGCAGAGAATGGTTTTGAAGTTGATATTATCGATAAAAGGAATCATATCGGTGGTAATGCATTTGATTTTATTAATACTAATAATGAAAGGATCCATAAATATGGACCCCATTTATTGCACGGTGATAAGCATTCAAAAGCCATAACCTTTCTTAGTAGATTTACAAAGTGGACAAATTATGAACATAAAGTAAGAGCTTTGTTAAAAGATGGTAGAACTACTCCTTTGCCAATAAATAGAAAAACTCTGGAGGATGTTTTTCAAATTAAACTAAAAAATGAATTTGAAACAAAAAAGTTCTTAGATCAATTAAGGGTAAAAGAATTAAATCCAAAAAATACAGATGAATTATTTCTTTTTAATTTCGGTGAAAAACTTACAAATATTTTTTTTAGACCATACACAGAAAAGATGTGGGGAGTTGATCCAAAGGAATTAGAAATTGGTATTGGTTCAAGAATACCAGTTAGAACTAATGATGATGATAGGTATTTCAATGACTCTTTTCAAGCACTTCCAGATAAAGGTTATACATCTTTATTTAAGAATATGCTTTCTCATCAAAAAATTAATTTAGAACTAAATAAGGAATTTGAAAAAGAAATGGAAAGTAATTATTTGCATGTTTTTTTATGCACTCCTATAGATTCTTATTTTAATTTTTGCTTTGGAACTTTACCTTATCGTTCTTTGATTTTTGAAGAAAAAAAAGATAGTTTGAGAAAATTATCAGCCCCAGTTATTAATTTTACGGATAAATTCAAATATACAAGAAAAACACAATGGAGTTTATTACCTAATTGTCCTGAAGTTAAAAGTAATACTTTTACTTTTACTTATGAAATACCGGTTGACATAAAAAAAAATCCTGGTGAATATTATTATCCTATTCATAATTTTCAATCGAAGAAAATTTATCAAAAATATTTAAATCTTGCTAAACAAAATAAAAAAATTACATTTTGTGGAAGAACTGGTCTTTTTAGATATATCGATATGGTTCCTTGCATTAATATTCATTTGGGAATTGCCAAAAAGTTTTTAAATAAATTTAAAGCTGAATAATTGTTTTAAGGTTTATGTAAATTATGTATTAAGTGCGGAAATAAAATATTAAATTAAAATGTATTTAGTTATTTTAATAACTCAAATTTTTGTTAATTTCAATTAAATTATTATTAAAAAATATAGATATATGAGAAAATTTTTGAAATTATTTTATTTCTAAATTGTTTTTAAAGTTTTTGAATTTTAAGAAATTAATTCCGATTACTATTTTCTTTATTTTATTTTATTTTATTTATAGTAATTTCAAATATAGATTTGTTTTTCTAAAAAATTATTTACTTAATCAAGAACAACAAAATATGATAAAACAATATTTATTTCCATATAGATATCAGAAACAAATTTCTAAAGAAAAATTAGATCTTAGAAAAGAATTAGATAATATAAAGGATTACATTTCAAAAATTGAAATAGATGCAAAAAAAAGTTTAATTCCTATAGTATTTAATTCAAAAGATAGCGATAATAAAGATTTTTTCAAAATTTATTCTCAACAAAATAACCTGATCTCTTCTGGGATTCATGAAAACTTTCCAGGAAGTGCTTTCCTAGATAAATATAAAGAAAATATTTTTTTACTTAGTTCTAGAGGGATAACAAGTTTAGCAAATATTAAAGATGGTAATAATTTAAAATTTATACAGATAAAAAATAACTTAAATAATTATTTAAATGCAGAGCAATTTAAGAAAGGGAATTGGTTCTCATTTAAAGACTTATTAATAGTAAATAATAAAATTTTTGTTTCTTTTACGAATGAAGTAAAAAAAGATTGTTGGAATATTTCAGTATTAGAATCAGAGATGAACTATAAATTCTTAGAATTCAAGAAATTATTTGCGCCTGCAGAATGCTATTCAAGTTTTGATAAGCCACTACATCTTTTTAATGCAAGGCAATCTGGTGGCAGAATGGTTAAGTATAATAAAAATAATCTTTTTCTTACTGTTGGTGACTTTAGAGCAAGAGAAAAGGCTCAAGACTTAAAAAGCATTTTCGGTAAAATTTTAAAAATTAATACTGAAAATGGCTCAAGCAAATTAATAACTTATGGTCATAGAAATGCTCAAGGTTTATTTTTTAATAATAGAAAACAAACAATTTTTTTTACTGAGCATGGACCTCAAGGGGGTGATGAATTCAATATGTTTGAATTAGGAAGTAAAAATAATAACTATGGCTGGCCAATTGCTTCATATGGAGAACATTATGGGGATAGGAATTCAATCAAGAATATTGAACTATATTCAAAATTTCCCTTATTAAAATCTCATAAAGATAATGGTTTCGTAGAACCAATTCATTTTTTTGACCCTAGTGTGGGAATTTCAGAAATAATTTGTTTACAAAAAAATAATTTTGAATGTCTAATCTCTTCATTAAAAGCAAAATCGCTTTATTTAATTTTATTGAATAATAAAAAACAACTTGAAAGTATAGAGTCTATTTTTATAGGAGAGAGGATTAGAGATATGATGCTTTTGAAAAACAAAATTTATATTTTTATGGAAAATACAGCATCAATTGGTGAAATAGATTTAAATTTACTAAAAGAACATATTGCTGGTAAAAATATTAATTTATAGGAAAGCTTTTTTAAAAAATATATGTTTTAATTACACTTAAATTAGCTTTAGGTACTTGCAGAAATAAACTTTTAAAAGATGTAATAAAGATAATGAAGTAGGAATAAATAGATTTCATAATATCTTTAGTGATAGATAATCTTTAAATTAAACAATTAATTTAAGGTAAATCCAAAGATCAAATCATAAAAATCATTATCGCCACTATCATATAAATCTTCTAAAACTATAACTCCATTTCCAAATTCTCTAAAATGAGAAATTCCATCAGAATTGGCTTCAGTAAAAGAGAAATAAGTTTGGCCTGTTAATAATAAAATTTGAACTTTCTCCTCTCACATCTGTATTTAAAATAATTCTTTTTTCTTGTAATTCCTCATGATGATTTAAGTACTTTAAATCTCAATATTGATTGGTGAATCAGTTAACGATGAATGATCTCTTGCACTATCTAAAGCACTACTTGAGTACTATTTACCTGAGTGATGAACGACCAAAAAAGTGCAATTATGTAGACTTATTATTTCTTGTAAATCTTGGAAAGGATTAGAAAAATTATTTTAATGTTCTTGTATAAATTCGATAGATGTTAGGATTGATTCACAAGGGTTTTCATTTTGTAAACTATCATCGATCCTTTGAGTTATTTAAAGCTTTTTTAGTTTACCAGACTCAATGCTTCGAATACTCATCCTTTGCTATTAAACAATCGAATGTTTTTATGCAGAATTTGGATTTACTAATCTTCCTTGTTGTCCATTTCCTTTTGTCAATCAATCTTGCGCAAATTATTGCGCATAATTGGTTATGAAATCCACGGGGAATATATGAGAGCATTGACACTTCGACAGACGTGTCTCACTAAGATCGATGGTATAATCAGAAAAAACTTGTCATGGGGCCATAGCTCAGCTGGTAGAGCACCTGCATGGCATGCAGGGGGCCAGCGGTTCGAGTCCGCTTGGCTCCATTTAATTTTTAAGTCGTATTAAGTTTTTGGAGATAATTTTAATTTATTTATTTGTGAAAACTTTTCGCTAATTTCAAGAAATTGAATAACCCTTTAATATTCTGAAAATCTTATTTTGTAATAGAAAATCATTAATTAATTCACTTAATAATTAAGTTCAAATTTTGTTTAGATTTTAAAAATTTTTCTCTAAAATATTTGGTTATAAAGTTTTAATAATTATTTTTAATCAATACTCTTTCTAATTATTTTTCTTACCTTATTAAGGTCTTCTTTTTTATCGATATCAATAGACCTTAAAGCAGGCATTTCATAAAAACCAATATTATTTTCAGGAAGTTTATTTTTTTTTAAAAATTCATTTACAGAGAAAATATAAATAGCACCATTTGGAGATAATACTTTTGGTAAAGACTGTCTATTTTTATATAAATACTGTTTTGCAAAAGGTATAAATTTTTGATTTTTTTCGTAACCATACTTTAAAAGAACAGAGTCTGTTTTTTTTACACTCATTACCATTGAAAAACCCCCTTTGTTGAAAATATTTATAGCATTCTGAATATCCTGATCTTTTCTTAAAGGACTTGTTGCTTGTAAAAGTATTATGACTTTATTTAAAAGATTTATTTTTTTTAATAAATCTTTTAAAACTATATTCATATGTGTATCGTCTTGAGCAAATTTTTTTTCTCTCTTGAAAAGAATTATATTTTTATTTTGAAACTTAGTCTTTAAAACCGAATCTATATCAGTATTTATAATGCATTTTTCTGTTATTCTTAGAGCCTGTTCAACTGTTCTTAAATAGAGAGGAGTTCCCTGTATTTTTGAGATATTTTTGTTTTTAAGACCTTTTGACCCATCCCTTATTGGAACAAGTGAAATGAAATCATTCATCTTTTATTTTTAAATTCTTTTTAAATAATTATTGCAAACTTCATGTAAAAAAAAGAAAAATTAGAGATAATTGAGATTGATTTTCATAAGTTTATAAATTTTTATATTTTTCTTAAGCTTTCTTTGAAAAATCTATTTTAATTAATTACTAATAGTCATATAATATTGGAGAGAAAATAAGAAACTTTAGAATTATTGAATTAGGAGTAAAAATTTTATAATCTTGATTATTGTTTAATTAAAGTTCTGTCATTAAATTAAATCATGAAAACATCTTTTTTTATCACAAGAAAATCATGGGTTAATATTTTAAAGTTTGACATTAGGCAAAAAATTTCGATATTGTTCAACCGCTCTTTAGGAAAGTCGTTTAGATTACATTCTAGAAATAAACAAAAAGGTAGATTAAATCAGAAAGATATAAATGGAATAAGGAATTTTCAGATAAAAAAATGTAGTAGTTTTAAATCAGCAAAACGTTATTTAAAGGTTTACAAAGTAAATCAAAATTTACTTAAACTCAATAGAAATAAAACGCCAATGCAAGTTAATTGCACGAGACTTTTAGATAGACTAATTGCAAAACATACTCAAGAAATTAATACGGTTACTAATATTGGTTGTAGATTAGATACAGTAAATTCTTATTTAAGCAGTAAATATAAAAATATTAATTTTTATTCAATTGATTTTCAAGATAACATATCTGAATATAATCACTTTGTTCTTCCAAAAAGAAATAATTGGCATTTTCAATCTGGATATGCATTAGATCTTTTAATAAATAAGAAAGTCTTGAGTGACTTATATTTTATGACATCAACAAGTATTCTTTTTAATAATAAAGAGTTGGATTTATATCTTTATGAGCTCTCTAAATCAGCAAAGTTCATCGTCATTAATGAACCTTGGTATCCTAAAGCAAATACTTTGTTGCCTTGTAGGTTAATACCTCCTGAAAAGATAAATCCAAATAATCCCTATACAGGAGGACTTTATATGAATTATCATCATAATTACAATCATAAATTGAGACAAAATGGATTCAAGATTTTATCTTCGGAGATTTTTTCAATTAAGAATTCTTCAACTTGTAATCTTCAGTTAGTTGCTTTAAAAGATTAGTAATCCCATATCAGTCTGATTTTATATAAATAATCAAAGATATTGGAACAAAAATAATATTTTTTTGGAATTTCTATTTTAATATCTCAAATTATCTTCTCAACTGGTTAGGAAGAGTTGGTCTATTTATAATTGAAAATGTAATAAATTATTAGAAATATTTTAATCTTTTACTGCTTTGCTTTTTTGTTTTGAGATTTTTTAATTAATAGATTTCAAGATTTTTAAATTTTGATAAATATTCATTTGATATATTAAAGTATGATAATTAATTCCAGTTCTTAATTATTGTATTAAATACCATAATTATATGTTTATTCCATATCCAAAACCTGTAGATAAAGATCTTTATAGAAAAAATATTGTCAATCCAGAAGCATTTTATGGCTTGCCTAGAGAAATAAAATTTTGTAAATCATGTGTTATTAGTAATCAAAGACCATCAAGTAGCGTTGAGTTTAAAACCAAAATAAAACAAACAAAGAAAACAATTTTTTTTGATAAGGATGGTATCTGTGATGCATGTAAAGTGCAAAAGGAAAAAAATAAAATCAATTGGTCTCAAAGAGAGGAAGAATTAAGAGAACTATGTGATAAACATAGAAATAATGAAGGATATTATGATTGTCTTGTCCCAGGAAGTGGCGGTAAAGATAGTTTTATGACAGCTCATTTACTTAAATATAAATATGGAATGAATCCTCTTACATGTACATGGGCACCACATATTTATACAGATTGGGGATGGAAAAATCATCAGGCTTGGGTTCATGCAGGTTTTGATAATATTTTGTTTACTCCCAATGGCAGAATTCATAAGCTAATCACTAGACTTGCAGTTGACAACATATTCCACCCTTTTCAACCATTTTTTTTAGGTCAAAAAAGTTTGGGTCCAAAAATAGCAGCTAAATATGGAATCCCATTGGTTTTCTACGGAGAAAATCAGGCTGAATATGGAAATCCTAAAGCTGATATGAAATCAACTAAGATGTCATGGGATTATTTCACTGCTAATGATGAAGATGAAATTTTTATAGGTGGTAGTTCATTAACTCAATTGAGAGAATTAGGATTAAGTAAATCAGATTGGAATTCTTATCTTCCTATTAACCCTGAGATTATAGAATCTAATAACATTGAAGTACATTATCTTGGATATTATGAGAAATGGCATCCACAAGGTGCTTATTATTATTCAGTTGATCATGGTGGCTTTACTAATTCACCTGAAAGAACAGTAGGAACTTACAATACATATAATTCGATAGACGATCGAATAGATGATTTTCATTATCATACAACTTCTATAAAGTTTGGAATTGGAAGAGCTTCATATGACGCAGCTATTGATATTCGTTCGGGCGAACTCCTTCGAGAAGAAGGTATCGCTTTAGTTAAGAAATTTGATTGTGAATTCCCTGAAAGATGGTCGAAAGAAATTTTTGAATATCTATCTATTAAGGAAAATGAATTTCCTGAAGCATATAAAAAATTTGAATCCCCTAATTTTAACAGAGAATATTATGACCTTCTTTCAGACAATGCAAGGTCTCCTCATTTATGGTTTTGGGATGAAATACATGGTTGGAAATTAAGAAAAACTGTTTATGAAGAAAATAGTAGTTTGGATAATTTTAATAATGCTGCCATTTGGGAAGGTAATCGTGCTAAATGAGTAGTTGTAGGAGAGTAATAGCAAGGTTAGATATTAAGGGAAGAAGACTAATTAAGGGAGTTCGTTTTGAAGGTTTGAGAGTTATAGGAGATGCATGCGACGCAGCTGAGTATTATGCAAAAAATGGAATTGATGAAATATTTTATACAGATGCAGTCGCAAGCTTATACGGAAGAAATGGCTTGGATGAAATTCTTAGAGATACTACAAAAAAAATATTTGTTCCTATTACAGCTGGGGGAGCAATTAGATCAGTTGAAGATGGTAGAAAACTTTTAGCAGCTGGAGCAGATAAACTTGCAATTAATTCTGAAGCAATAAAAAATCCAAGTTTAATAAATAAGCTTTCAAAAAAGTTTGGAAGTCAATGCGTTGTTTTGTCAATACAAGTTTTTTATTCGGGTAATTTTAAATGGGACGTTATGATTGAATCGGGAAGAGAAAAAACAAAAAAGGATTTAAAAGATTGGATTATTGAGGGCCAAGAACGTGGGGCTGGTGAAATCTTTTTAACTTCAGTCGACAGAGATGGAACTGGAAGGGGGCCAGATTTTGGTTTACTAGAAGATATTAAAAGTTTAGTAAAAATTCCATTGGTTTTTGGAGGCGGATTTTCTTCTTCAAAAAACGTATCTGATATTTTCAGAAATAATACAAATCTTTCTGGGGTATCTATAGGATGGGCTCTTCATTATAAAAAAATGGAAATATATGAAGTAAAGGAAAGTTTAAGAAATTTAAATTTACCAGTAAGGGATGTCAACAATAACTTTGCAATTAATTCAATAAAAGAAAAATTAAAAGTAAGTATTATTGATTATGGTATGGGAAATATTCAAAGTCTTATTAATGCTTTCAATTTATTAGGTATTAGAAGTGAATTAACAACTGATATTGAAGTTATAAGAAAGAATAAATTATGCGTTTTGCCTGGAGTAGGTGCTTTCCCAGAGGGGATGAAACAACTTAAAAAATATAATTTAATAGAAAAATTAAAAGAATATAGTGATTCTGGAGGTTGCCTTATTGGGATATGTTTAGGTATGCAATTACTTTTATCTCAGGGTACAGAATATGAAAAATGTGAAGGTTTAGGCATTATTCCTGGTATTATTGAGAAGTTGCCTAATTTTACTAAAAAAGGAAATGAGACCTTGCTGCCGCACGTAGGATGGAACAGCATTAAAACTAATAAAAATAAACAAAATGAATTTTATGAAGGATTTAATAATACAAAACAATATTTTGTACATAGTTATGCGCTTAAGTATTCAAAATCCCTTGATCAAAATATAGTTTTTACTTCTGATTTTTGGGACTATGAATTTGCTGCTATGGTACAAA
The DNA here is from genome assembly GCA_003278895.1 of Prochlorococcus sp. AG-347-L19. Classification (GTDB taxonomy): domain Bacteria; phylum Cyanobacteriota; class Cyanobacteriia; order PCC-6307; family Cyanobiaceae; genus Prochlorococcus_A. The sequence goes on along the minus strand of QCCO01000001.1, from coordinate 34,176 downwards.
AATATAATACTATTGGAATGCAATTTCATCCTGAGAGAAGCGGTAGAGATGGTTTGAATTTACTTAGAAGTTGTGTAAATTCATTAATAGGCTAATTATCTTATTTTTATATTTTACTTAATATAAGTTTTTTTATTTAAAATATAAATAAGATTCTTAAGATGATTAAAAATATTATATTTTTAAGAATTTATGTATTTCATTGCAGTCATATCTTGGTAACTCAAATGAAAAATTCTTTAAATCGTTTTGAGAAATATCTCTAGATTCTACAGATACGGCATTATGGTAGTTTAATTTTCTCAAAATTTCTAATGTTTTTTTATTATAACTAGTTTTACCGCCATAAGGAAAACAAAAGCTATTCACCCTAGCACTAATAATTCTCTCTAGAAATTCCTTGGATGATTTTAGTTCGCTTAGCTGTTCTCTATAAGAAAGACGAGAAAGTAGAGTGTGTGATACCCCATGCGAACCTATCTCAAATCCAAGTGAATTAATATACTTAATTTCATTTTCTGTGAGATAAAAATCTTTATAATTTATATCTTGAAGTCCCAATTTTTCCAGAATCCAATCTAATAATTTGTCTCTTAAGCCAATTTTTCCATAATAATTAATTATTTTCTTGAATTCTTTAATCTGTGCTTCATCATCTTGATGATTATAGGCTGATTTATATCTTGTTTTTTCTTCGCTTAAAATCATAGAATTAATTTCTATTCCTAATTCTATACAGGCTTTTTTTAGTAATAATAATGATTCTTTTCCTACTTTAGAGCAGATCAAATGCGTTTTATGTACTGGCAATATTTGTTTATTTAAGTATGGTTTGATTGGTATATAAAAAGTAGCCTTAGCATTGAACGATTTAAGAAATTCAGCTACTTTTACATGATCTTTTAAACCATCATCAAAAGTTAAAAGATAACTTTTTTCTATAAATTCTTTTGAATTTTTTAAATCTTCTAGAGACAAAAAAATATTATTTTTTTTTATTAACTTAATTTCATTAACAAAATCATTTATTTCTTTGTGCTTTGAATAAGGGAAAAAAATGGAATCTTCTCTAACATAGTGATACATTAATGATCTCATTTTTGTTAATAAATGTTATTTGATTGAATAATTGGAACTTTTTCATCTCTTTGTTTTTTATTAATTAGATAGTTTTCTATCATATTAGACTTAAAATTTTGATGTAACTTTTTTAAGGATTTTTCTGTGAAATCCTTTGCTTTGTAAATTTTGTTAGGGTTTAGATTTTTATGATTTACTTCATCTTTTAAATCATTTAATGTTCTAAAGTTTTCTATTAACTTTACATAAGTATTAAAGCATTCTTTTAAAAATCTATTTGATAATTGATGAAACGAATCTGTTGGATAAATTAAAGGTCTTATTTGGTGTATTATTTGACCGGTATCTACACCTTCGTCTAAATACATAAAAGTAGCACCACAAAACTCAGGCTCATTATTAACAAATGGGAAATAATTTGTCCCAGCTCCGCGATAATAAGGACTTAAACCTAAATGAAGATTTAAAATCTTATTTCTGAAAATTTTTATAATTTCACCTTTTATTATAGAAGTACCATAAACAATTATTAGCTCAGGATTTAAATTCAAAACTTGATTTAAAAATTTTTGACTACTTATAAAGCCTCTTTCTATATAAGACTCTTCTGATTTTGTTTTTATTGAAAATTCTATAAACCAATTAAAAAAATCATCTTCAGTTTGTTTTCTTTGGGACAAATGATTTAATAAAAGTTTATTTTCAGTTTGGTTTTTTACATTATCTTCGAGGGGATTACCTAATTCATAGAATACTTTAAGCAGATTTATTTTTTTTGACATTTTTACTCTATTTGCAAATGCAATATGTCTTGTTGAATTACCTGTAAGTAATATTACTTTCATTTTATTAGAGAAAGCTTCTAAACTTTATTGAATCAAAATTTATTTTAATTATTACATATTCTAAAATTATTAGAAACCTTAATATGATGGGTATTCTTAATCAAAAAAAAACTAAAAATATTTTTTATCAACAACTTTCAAAAAATTATTTTTTCAAAGAAGGTAACTTATTAAAAAAATTTAAAATAATTTAACGTATAATTGATTTAATTTTTATAAATTAGTGCAATTATCTGGAAGGATCATTAACAACTCTGAAAAGCCTCTAATTATTGCTGAGATAGGAATTAATCATGGAGGCAATTTAGAGTTAGCAAAAAAGATGGTTTATTTAGCTGCCAAATCGGGAGCAGAATGTATTAAACATCAGACACATATTATTGAGGATGAAATGACTGATGAGGCTAAAAATATTTACCCTCCACATATGAAAGAATCAATTTGGGATTTAATAGCTAATTGCGCTCTTTCAAAAGATGAAGAAATTGAACTAAAAAAATTTACTGAAGATCTTGGCGTGATTTATTTATCAACTCCTTTTTCAAGAGCTGCCGCTGATTTTCTAAATGATATAGATGTTCCAGGTTTCAAAATTGGCTCTGGAGAAGCAAATAATATTCCTTTGATAAGACATATTGCTAGTTTCAATAAACCTATTATTCTCTCTACTGGCATGAACTCTATCTCTTCGATAAGAAAAAGTGTTGAGATTTTAGAAAATTCCGATATTGAATTTGGACTGCTTGAATGCACTAATTTGTATCCTTCACCCCCAAGCGTAGTATCATTAAAAGGAATTAAAGACCTAAAGAAGAATTTCCCAAATGCAATAATTGGATTTTCAGACCACTCAATAGGTCCAACTATTGCGCTAGCGGCAGTTGCATTAGGAGCTAAAATAATTGAAAGACATTTTACAGATAGTAGATATAGGAAAGGTCCTGATATTATATGTTCAATGGATCCTGCAGAGTTAAGATTCCTCATCGATAGATCAGAGGAAATTCACATTGCTATAAATAATCCTAAAGAAAGAACTAAAGAAGAAGAATCAGTATATGAATTTGCCAGAGGTAGTATTGTTGCTGATAGAAATTTAATTAAAGGAACTAAAATTAGTGAGATAGATATATGGGCAAGAAGACCAGGAACAGGAGAAATACCTGCATATGAATTCGATAATGTTGTTGGCAAAAAATTAAATAGAGATGTATCAAAGAATGTTCAAATGAAATGGGACTTTTTTGATTAAATTTAATTAATTTAAGCTTTGTTAAAAATAAAATATTATTATGAATAATATTAGAAATGTTATTAATTTGATTTCTTAATCCATTATTTCTATCTGCAAAATATTTAATAATTTCTCACTCTAATTAAGTTATTATATTGTTATTTTATTGATATTAAATTGAGAAAAAAAGTTTGTATACAAGGTTTAGGTTTTGTTGGATTTGCAATGGGTATAGCTGTAGCATCTGCAAAAGATAAGGATACTGGCTTACCTCTTTATAATGTTGTGGGAATTGATTTACCAAATAAGGAAGGACTAAAAAAAGTTCAAGATATTAATAATGGTAAATTCCCTATTTCATGTAATGACAAAAACTTGGAAAAAGCTTATAAGGAGTCAATAAAAAATGGCAATTTTTATGGTTCAGTAAATATAGATGAGTATAAAGATGCTGATTTCGTAATCGTAGATATAAATTTGGATGTATCGATAAATGGTAAATTATCCAAAATAGAATTCTCTAATTTCAAAAAAGCTATTGAAACTATTGGTTTAAAGATAAAAAAAGATACATTAGTAATCGTTGAAACAACAGTCCCTCCAGGAACTACGGAAAAAATTGTTTTGCCAATTCTTCAGGAAAATATATCTAAAAGATTTGGTAATAAATGCCAACCTCTTCTAGCACACTCCTATGAGAGAGTCATGCCTGGGCCCGAATATCTTTCTTCAATTATTAATTTTTGGAGAGTATATGCTGGGATAGATTCAAAATCATCAAAATTAGCAAAGGAGTTTTTATCAACAATAATCAATACAAAAAATTATCCCTTAACGCAATTATCCTCTACAACTGCCTCTGAACTTTCAAAGGTTTTAGAAAATAGCTATCGCGCAACCAATATTGCTTTTATCCATGAATGGGGTAAATTTGCAGAGAAAATAGGAGTGAATCTTTTTGAAGTTATCGAAGCAATAAAAATTAGACCTACTCACTCAAATATGAAAAAACCAGGTCTTGGAGTTGGCGGATATTGCCTCACGAAAGATCCTTTAATGGGATTTGTTTCATCTAATCAATTTTTCAAAAATAATATTATTGATTTCCCGTTGTCTGAAAAAGCAGTTGAAATTAATTCGAATATGCCAAAACATTCTTTTAACATTACGCTAGATAAACTTAACGATTTAAATAATTCTTCAAAGGTTCTTATATTAGGACTAACTTATCGAGATCAGGTAGGGGATACGCGATATAGTGCCAGTATAGAATTAGCAAAAATGTTTATAAGAAAAAAGATATCTGTTTATTCTCATGATCCAATGATAATTGATGAATTATCATTGGATTTTAATTTATTAAAAGATTTACCAAACGCATCAGATTTTGATGCAATAATTTTCACTGTAGCTCACCATTTTTATAAAGAATTAAATTTAAAAGAATGGTTATCGGATTATAGAGGTTTTATATTAGATTCAAATAACATATTAACGGAAAATCAAATCGAAATTTTAAAAAATTTGAAAATTTCTTTTAAAATTGTCGGGAGAGGCGACATTTGAAAATTCTAATAACAGGAGGATATGGTTTCTTTGGCTATCATCTTGCTAAAGAATTAGCTAAAAATTCTTGCGAAATTACTTTAATTGATGTCAAATCAAAGGAAGAATTTGATGAGGATTTTAAAAATTTAATTTTAAAAGATAAGATTACTTATTTAAATATCAATTTATTAAATAATAAATTAGAAAAAGAATTGGATAATGATTTCTCTCATATTTTTCATTTGGCTGCTTTATTAGGAGTACAAAATGTTCTTGATAATCCTTATGAAGTTTTATCTTTAAATTTTAAGATGTTGGATAATGTTATATCTTTTGTAAATTTATTAGAGAATGATCCTATTTTATATTTTGCCTCAACAAGTGAAATTTATGCAGGTACTTTATTAGCAGGAGGATTAACATTCCCTACTCCTGAGCAATCTAATTTAATTCTTCCTGATTTAACTTTGCCAAGAACTTCATATATGCTTTCAAAAATTTATGGAGAGGCTATTTGTCATTCCTGCACTTTTAAGTCGGTGATTTTGAGACCTCATAATTTATATGGTCCTAGAATGGGAATGAAGCACGTAATTCCGCAATTAATAAAAAGAATCAATCAAACTAAAAAGAATGGATGTCTTGGAGTTTATTCTCCTTATCACAAAAGAACATTTTGCTATATAGATGATGCGGTAAAACAAATTTCTGCTTTAATAAATCAGATAAATAACGAAAATCAAATATTTAATTTAGGAACTCAAAATCCTGAAATAAACATGAAAGAACTTGCCTTGACATTAGCAAAAATAATGAATAGAGAAGATATAAAGATAAATGAATTAGAAAATACCCCTGGATCGCCAGAAAGAAGATGTCCATCAACAAAAAAACTTGATGAAATTACTAATATAAAAAATAGAACCCTAATAAATACAGGTTTGAAGGAAACTTTCAACTGGTATTGGAAATATAGAGATTATTATCTAGATTAAAAAATTTCCACTAAAAATATATAAATCATTTAAAAATATCATGCAATAAATCTATTCCATTTTTTGAATAAGATTTCTTCCTTATTATGATAAGTAAAAGTTCTTTTAATAAATTCTAAAATAACTTTAGATGAATTTTCTTTAAAATAAGGGTTTAATCCCTTTATACATTTTTTTTTACTAAGTTTAAGAATATTATTTGCAATAGCATTTCTATCAGCCTTTGAATCAACTTGCGTGCTGGCACTTTCTCGTCCTAGTTGACGAGATCCAATATTTAATGAGTGTGCTCCAAAAAAAGGTGCTTCTTTTATTATCGAACTAGAATTTCCACAAACTATTATATTTTTATTTTTTGAGAGGCTCATAAGAGAATGGTAAGATTTTCCTCCTAATGACTCAATATATATCGAGTTATTAATTCTAGGGAGATAATTTTTTATTAAATCAAAAATTATTTGATTACCTTGATCATTATTAGGCGAAGTCAATACTATTTTAAAGGGAATTTTATTCGATATAATTCTTAAAGCTTCAAGAAATTCAATAGTTTCCATTTGTGTTAACTCTAAGTTCTTTGGTATTGGATGCATAGTCCCCAATATAATACCCTCATTTTTTTTTATTAGAAGTTTATCTAAGACTCCTTTTCGGTCTTTCTCACTAATTGATTTCATATCGTCATAACTTATTAATCCTGAATGGATTGTCCGCCATGATTCTTCTCCTAATCTTTTAATTACTTCACAACCTGATAATGTAGAAGTGCAAAAAAGATGAGAAAGTTTTGATATACAATGCCTTACTTGATCATCATGTGTGCCTCCCTCAGTTATATCTCCAGCTTCTAAATGAAGAATTGGAATATCAGAGTGACTTACTGCTATTGCAAAAGAAAACGCCTCATATCTGTCAGCATAAACAATTGCCAAATCAGGTATAAATTTTTCTATTTTAGGTAATATATTTAAACACAGTTCACCAATTGTATGCGCATGGTTAATGTTCTTTGTTGTAATTGGGATTTCAGCTAGTATGTTAATCCCATCTGCTTTAATATCATTCAAAGTTTTTTTAGATTCTTCTTTAAGAATTCCTCCCGAAATAATAATGCTTAATTCAAAATCGGTTTCTTTAAGCATATGTTTTATTAATGGACGCATTAAATAGTAAGTTGCTCTACTACCAGTGAAAAAAAGTATTTTCAAAATAATTCCTTCCTTTCTTTTATAATGTCTTTCCAATTTAATTTAGAGGAATTTATTCTCAAGCCAGTTAAATTGAATATAGGGTTAGTTTTTTTATTATTTACAATAGCTTTCATATTTGACCTAGAGTTGTATTGATTAGTGCATATATTTATAGTACCTATTTTTCTATTCAAGATTATAAAATTTAATAACTTGCAGGCATCTATTAAATTAATATAGGAAATAACTGTATCGTCTCCTTCTCTAGGCAAAATAGTTTTTTTATCTTTAAAAGCCTTTATTAGATCTCCAAAAAAAGAAGACTGATTTTCATCAGACCAAACGCTCACTAATCTTGCGATTGTTAGAAAGGATTTTGATTTTGACTTTATAAAATTTTCATTCTTTAATTTCATCTGAAGATACTTAGATTTAAAGTTTTGCTGTATAAGATCGCTCTCATTTATTAGATTTAAGTTATGAGTATATATTGAGGCAGTTGATAGAAATATATAATGAAATTTTGATGAATTACTTAGTGCATTGCTACGTACAATTTCTATTTTTCTTAAATGATCATCACTAACATCATTATTAATCACATTTGGGTCCATTGAGTCTACAAATACATCATTATTTGAAATGTTGACTAGGATATTATTTATTTGATCTATAGATAAATTTCGGATACTAAATAAATTAATTTTTTTGTGTGTTGAATTAATTAAAAAATCTTTAAGTGCTCTTCCTAAAAGCCCAGAACCAGCAATGAATACATTCAATGATTTAATTATTTTTTAAATCATACCGCAGCAATATATTAATTTTGTAGTCTTTATAAAAGTAAAATACTTTTATTTACTTAATTCATAATATTGACATCTAGTTATGATTTGCTTTATTTATATTTTCAAAATTTTATTAAGAAAATCTTGCGCTGCTAAATAATAAAAATGATTTTACTTAACTTAGAAATACATAATATTTTGTTTTTTATTACTCTTTGAAATAATACTATAATTGAAAATTTATATTGAATATTTTTCTGATTTCCAATCTGGCACAAGTTTTTTTAAAGCTATCACAACTTTGCTTTTATTAAAATTTTGTAGGCCTTCTTTAAGTAATTCTAAATCTGAAGCTAAATTTTTTTCTTCCAAACTCTCCTCAGACTGAAATATCAATGGATGTTCTGTTGGCGAACTAATTCCATCAGATAGTAATTCTTCATAAAGCTTTTCTCCTGGACGAATACCTGTGTATATAATTTGAATTTCCCCTTTTTCAGAATTATTATCTTTTACTGATAATCCTTTTAATTTAATCATTTGATGAGCAAGATCTTTTATCTTAATTGGATCCCCCATATTTAGCAAAAATATTTCTCCTCCTTTTGAAAGAGCAGAAGACTGTATAACTAATTGTGCCGCTTCTTCTGCGGTCATAAAATATCTTGTGATTTCAGGATGTGTAATAGTTATTGGACCTCCTTGATTAATTTGAGATTCAAATAATGGTACAACTGAACCTGATGATCCAAGCACATTCCCAAATCTAACCATACTGAAAATAGTTTTAGTATTTCTTTCATTATTTACATAAGACTTAACTATTAATTCAGAAACTCTTTTGGATGCACCCATTACATTTGTAGGTCTCACGGCTTTATCAGAAGAGATATGAACCAATCTTTCAACCCCGCAATCTAAACATGCTTCGCAAATACTCTGAGTTGAAATAATATTATTTGATAAACCTGCTATTAAATTATTTTCTACTATTGGAACATGTTTATATGCGGCTGTGTTGAAGACAGTTGATACATAGTATTTTTCAAAGATTTTTTTTAAAAGATTTTTATTTGTAGCGCAGCCTAGTAATGATATTAAATCTATTTTTAGATTGTTTTCTTTTACTAGAGAAGATATTTCTTTGTCTATTTTATATAATGACATTTCATTTCTCTCAAAAAGTATTAATTTATTTGGATTTAAACTTATTATTTGTCTACAAAGTTCTGAACCTATTGAACCCCCAGATCCAATAATGCAAATGACTTTATTATGAATAGTTTTGGAAAGAAGTTTTTTATTAGGGACTACTTTTTCCCTACCTATTAAATCATCGATAGATATTGACTCTAGTCTAGATATGTCTTTATTACCTGAATTTAATTTTTCAAGACTTGGTACTTTTAATGCTGATAAATTAACATTTTGAATCTTTAATATAATTTCTTTTAATTTATTTTTTCCTAATGAGGGCATCGCAAGAAGGACTAGATCAACATCTTCATGATTTGATTGCAGATATTTATATGATTGAATTCTTAAATCACCAATTAATCGTTTATTAAGTAGAGGATCGTCATCTACAAAGTATTTGACCTTATATTCGTTACTATGAGTTAAAGAGGCATAAAGTTGCATGCCTGCACTACCGGCTCCATAAATTACAACATTAATCTTTGGCTTGTTGGGACTGGACTTCAATAAGAGAATCCAGTCTTTGAGAATAAATCTAAAAAAAGTTGTCGCAAAACTTGCAATCAACCAAAAAAGAATTAAAGCATAGAAATTGTTTTTATTTTCAGTAAAAATAAGTTGATAAAAATAAATAATTATTATTAAAATGATATTTCTTTTACAAATATTATAAAAAGTTGTACTTATGAAATAACTACTTATTCTTTTATATTGATCTGATAATAAATATACAATTATTCCTAAAAAACTATAAAAAATTAATACTAAATAATTATCGTTTACCTCTATTCCTATTTTCGCATTAATCAAAAATTTATAACTAATGGCAAATGAAAAAAAAAGTATTAATGCATCTATAAGTATTAGTATAATCCTTCTTATATTCCTTGGAGAAGAGATTAATTTAGTTCCAACTAATTGAAGAAGTTGCTTCAATCTTTTCAAAAATCTTTAAGTATTTTACATAATACGTTGAACTTAAGTAAATTTTTTTTATTTCTGTAATATCAGAAGTACATAATTTTTAAAAAAATATTAATCATTTTCAGAAAATTTAATTAAGAACTTATAAAAATAAGATTTGAAAAAATCCCATATTAATACATATAATTTTGATCATTTTTTCTGAATCTAATTCTTCTGGAAGGGTTACCTATACAAACAGAGTTTTTTTGAATATTTTCATGAACACAAGAGTTTGCTCCAATAACGACATCTTCTCCTACTTCTAAATTAGATAATACAGAAGATCCAAGCAATAGTGAACTTCTTGCGCCTATTCTACTATTACCTCCAATAGTAGAAGATGGGGATAATGAAGAGAATTCTTCTACTATTGTATTGTGATCTACGTGACAATTGATATTAATTATTACACCTCTTTTAATATGACATCCTGTATGAATTACAGCGTTTGGAAGGATAACACTTCCCTCATCTACTTTCGCAGAGCTTGAAATATAGCTTTTAGGATGAATAATTCTTATGAATTTTGACTTTGGATTTTTAAAAATAAATTCCTTATATAATTTTTCTCTTAAGTAATTTTGACCAATCGCTATGAAAAAATTTCCAAGATAATTTGTAGGTAATTCATTGGTTATAGTTTTTCCATCAATGCTTATTGGCTCTGATTTGTCAGTTACTATATAATCGATATTTTTATAACCCATAAGGAGTGCTGCTTCTGTTATTACACCAGAATGGTTACCATAACCCACAATAATTAATTTTTCGTTTTTCAAAGTATTCATGTGATTTAAAATCTAGTGCAGACACCTATCGCTAAACTTTCGGCATGTGAAATTGAAATAATTATATTTTTAAAAACTGTATTATGTATCTTGCAATATGGTTTGCCATTTTGTTCATGCAAGATCTCACAATCTTTGTATTCAAATTCATTATTAAAAGTTTTCTTGATTGCTTCTTTAGATGAATAAATACCTAATAAAGTTAAAATAGGGTCTGGTTTAGAAAGTGAATATGCTATTTCTTGAACAGTAAATAATTTTTCTCTGAGCTTCAAATTTGATTTTTCAAAAATTTCAATTGGTAATGAAGATTTATATTCGATATCTATACCTAGTTTTAATCTTTGATCATTTATTTGGATATTATTTTTAATAAATAAATTTTCTTTATTAGTGATTTCCCCCTCTTTATTTATAATTTTTGATTCATTATTTATCATATTATAAATTTCTTCTATATTTGAATTAAGCGTAATACCATTAAAATTATTATTTGGAAATGACTCCTCCAGTTTTACTGTAATTCTCTCGAGGATTAATGAACTAAATAAGTTAATTAGTTTAGATATGGGAGTTTTTATATCTAATTCAATATCTTTATTTAATGGAAATTCATTAATAAGAGAAAATATTTTATTTAAAATTTTCTTATCCATACATTTACCAACCCTGTAAGCATGTATCACATATTAGAGCATTAGTGCCATCAAATTTTTTTATTGATATTAGGAATAGTTCTTCCTTATTAATTCCTCTCTCTTTGGCTATTTCTTCTACAGAAACATTACATTTAAAACATCTAAATAAACTTATCCTTGATTGATTTAAAGACGGGATTGAATTTTTATTACTTTCTTTTATATCTATTAAATTTTTAATAATATTATTTAATTTAGGAGATTCTTTGATTTGATCAGTAGATAGAAAATCTTGAATAAAAAATTCATTTTCCTTTAATTTTATTTTTTTAAATAGAAAAATATAATTATCGTTCTTGTTTAATTTAAATTTAAAAATCATTTTTTCAATATTTAATAAGCAAGATTCCTTCCTAATCTCAGTATTTTGAATTGCTTTATTAATATTTAATAGAGATTGTTTTTTGTTAAATTCAATATTTGATGTTAGATACTCTTTATTTTTGCTAATTAATTTAATACTAAGATTATTTATTATAGATGATTGGCTAGTTCTAAAAATTAATTCCGCAATTGTAATGATTAGGGTATTAAGGGTATATTTATTACCTAAATTTAAACCAACTCTTTTGCAGAAACTTTCAAGATTGAATATCAAACTATTTTCACTAACTTTGTCTATTCTTGATTCAATATATTTATTAGAACATTCATAAAATTCACTATAGTTTGCCAAGGTTGAATAATCTTTTTGATAATCTATAAAGTAGTTTTGAGAAAGATCTTTCATTATCCTTCTCATGATTTTACCGCTTCTAGTTTTAGGGAGTGACTGAAAAATAGTTATTTCTTCTGGTTGATGTAAATCCGAAAGATATTTGTTTGTTAAGTCTCTAATTTTTTCATATGTATTTTTATTATTTTTGCTCTTAGTTGAAATAAACAATACAGGTACATCTCCCAAAACTTTGTTTTTCCTTGGAACACAACAGGCTTCTGTAACATCGGGTATTTTCATGCATATACTTTCTATCTCAGAGCTAGAAATTCTATGCCCAGCACAATTAATAACATCATCACTTCTACCCGAAATATATAAAAATCCTTTTTCATCAAAGAAACCTGTATCGTTTAATCTAAAGTATGAATTATTTATCCAATAATTTACTTTTCTATCTGATACGACATCCTTATAAAGCCCATCCCATTTATTTTTTATAATAATTTCATTAGGTTGAATTTTATAATTTTCTAAATCTACAGAATTAAAAATATTTTTGGCTAAATCAATTCCAAGCTCTTTTCTAGGTATACCTACAGATGAATAATCATTAGGAATTCCATCTTCATCTCTTGGAGCAACAAGAATTCCACCTGTCTCAGTTTGAAAATAAGTATTGACTATTGTTTTCCTAATTGGTTTAAAAAACTTCATTGCCCATTCTCCAACTTCATGGGCTAAAGGTTCGCCACACGAACCTATTCTGTCAAGTGCAATATCAAATTTATTAGTAGTAGCTACTTTTGATTTACTTTTTAAAAGTCTTAACAAAGTTACTGAAGAATAAAAACAAGTTGCTTTAGTTTCGTTAATAGTATTTATCAAATTATTAGGTTTGGACAAGAATTTTAAATTTTCACAAATAATTGATTCTGAACCAAGACTTAATGGACCATAAATTGCATATGTATGACCATTAATCCATCCAGCATCTGTAGCAGTAAAAATCTTGGAGGATTTATCTAATCCAAAAAAATATTTTGTTGAAAACTTTGCATAGTTAATATATTTCTTTGCACTATGAATTATTCCTTTGGGTTTTCCTGTAGAACCAGATGTGAAAAGTGTAAATAGTGAAGATTTTTCTTCATAACTATTTTCCATAGATTTAATCTTTTTAGTAATATCTGCAAAAGAATATTGTTTGTCTAGATCAAAGCTTATTTCAATTATTTTTTTATTAAATCCAGCTTTTTTCGAGGCACTAAAAATTTTATCTTCTAATCCTTTTCTATATAAAATAATATCGGGCTTAAAAATTTCTAATCTTAAAGAAATTGCTTCTACAGAAAGCTCTTCAAAACAAATGCAATGATGAGCTCCTAGTAATGCACTTGAAAGCATTGTGATACTTGACTCTTTACTAGCTTTGCACAAAGCGAAAATTTTTAATTGATCCTCTATCTTCTGATTTGTTGTATTTGAAACAATTCTTTCTGACAAGCTAAAACAAAGTTTTTTAACTTCTTTTTTATTCAATGAAATAGTTTTATCGGTTGATTTTTTAATATGAAAAATAATTTCATCATCTTTAAAATTAGATATTAATTTTGAAAACAAAAAGAGTTTTTTATTCTTATTTATATTTTTATAGTTATGCATTTATTGAATTATTTTATTCAAAATTGATTAAATTTTATTATGTTTATCTTAATTAAACTTGATTTATTATAGTTCATTAAAAGATTTGTAAATAATGATTTGATAATTAATTTAAATATTAAAAAAAAATTATTTAAATAATAAAGATTTTCACTAGAAATTACTCTTAAGAATTAATTCTTTAAAAACTGAATTAAAATCATTAACACCTTTATTAATAGACATATTACTTTCGTAAAAAAGCCTGCCTCTTTCCCCCATCTTTTTTAGTTGTTTTTTACTCATTTTTTCTATTTTGATTATTGCTTTTAATATTGATTCTGCATTTTCGGGTTCAGCAATTATTCCTGATTTTGATTTTTCTATTATTTCTGCACCACATCCTTTTAAGCATCCAATTATAGGTTTACCAGAATACATATAGGCTTGTATTTTGGAAGGAATTGTTTGTTCAAAGATTTTTATATTTTTCAAATGTAAAATTAAAGCATCTGCTTTATTTAAATAACTATGAATCTGTTCCATCGGAATCTGCTCATGAAAGATAACATTTTCAAGATTATATTTATTTTTTAATGATAATAGAAATTCTTTTTGTACTCCATTTCCTATAAATATAAAATTTATATTAGTTTTAATTTTTTGTATTTCAATTGCAGCATATAAAATAGTATCTAAAGACTGCATTATGCCCATATTACCTGCATATAGAATATTAAACTTATTTGATTTAAATAATTTATTAGAAATTTTAATTGTATTCGCAGTATTTACTCTAGTTTGGATTGTTGTCCAATTATATATTACTTTTATTTTTTCATCAGGAATTCCCTTTTTTAAAAGATTTTTTTTGAAACCATTTGATAGTGTAACAATTTTATCTGATTTTTTGTAAGTAATATTAATGATCTTATTTATAAAAGAAATTATTAATTTATTTGAAACCATTTTGGAAGCTAACAATTGCTCCGGCCACATATCTTGAACATCAAGAACTAAAGGTACTTTAAAAAATGTTTTTAATAATATTCCAACTATTCCAACAGTAACTGGTGGATGGTAAGCATAAATAATATCTATTTTGTTTTTTAGAAAGATTCCTCTTATTAATGCTGAGAAAGAAAAACTTAAATATGTGAATGCCCTTTTTATGGATGATTTATCGTGACTTGGATATAGAGGTACTCGTATGATTTTTGTACCGTCTATTTCTTCTATTTTTTGTATTTGCAATTTATAATTTGGATAAATTTTTCCTTTTGGGTAATTTGGGAAACCTGTCAAAACTGTTACTGAGTTTTTAAATTTAATTAATTCTTTCGCAAATAATAATCCCTTCAAATGTGGTTCGGGATCAAAAAATTCCGTTAGAATTAAAATCCTTATATTCATTTAGTATTTTTTCCAAATAACTCTATTTACATAATCTGTATAACTCATTATTATCCGAATAACTTTATCTGAAACATTCTTATGGGAGTAATCAATAACTTGGTTAAGGAGCCTCTTTTTATTCCCTCTACCTTGATCTTCTAGAATTTTAATTGCTTGTAAAACTCTTTTTTCTGAAATACCTGTCATCATAACTGCACCCTCTTCCATTCCTTCAGGTCTCTCATGAGACTCTCTTAAATTTATAGCAGGTATGTTTAAAATTGATGCCTCTTCAGTAATTGTCCCACTATCTGAAATAACTAATTTAGATGTAATCTGAAGTTTTATATAGTCAAAATATCCAAGTGGTTTTATGAACTTTATCTTATCATCGAAAATTAAATTTCTAACTTTTATCTGTTTTTCAGTTCTTGGGTGAGTGGAAACAATAATTGGCAATTGATATAAATCTGCAATTTTATTAAGAATATTTTTTATATTTAAAAAATTATTATTAGAGTCAATATTTTCTTCTCTATGAATACTTATTAAAATGAATTTTTTTTCTTGTAGATTTAATTGATTTATGATTTTTGAGGAATTAATTTTCGCCATATTTTGATTTAAAACTTCATAAATAGGACTACCAACTTTAATAACTAAATCTGCTGGAATACCTTCTTTAATAAGGTAATCTCTGGCAATAGAGCTATATGTAAGATTAATATCTGAAGTATGATCAACTATTTTTCTATTAATTTCTTCAGGTACTCTCATATCGAAACATCGATTTCCAGCTTCCAAATGAAATATTGGAATCTTTAACCTTTTCGCAGCTATTACAGACAAACAACTGTTTGTATCTCCTAGAACAAGAAGTGCTTCTGGCTTTTCCTTTAAAAGAATATTGCCAACATTTGTTATGATATTTCCTATCGTTTGATTTACGTTAGATGTCCCCTCAGCACAATTAAGATAATAATCTGGATTCCTTATGTCAAGATTTTCAAAAAAGACTTGATTCAATTCATAATTATAATTTTGTCCGGTATGTATTAGTAAGTGATTAAAATACAAATCTAATTTTTTTATTATCTCAGAAAGACGAATTATTTCAGGTCTAGTTCCTACAACAGTAGCTACTTTCATCATTGATTTTTTATCCATAATTTATCTAAATTTTGCTAGGAAAAGTATCTGGACTCTGAGGATCAAATATCTCATTTACCCAAATAATTACTATTAATTCAGAATTCCCAATGTTTTTAATATCATGACTCCACCCTGGAATTGAGTCAACTATTTGCATATTTTTAGAATCAGTAGTGATTACATGTTCTTCTTCAGAAATAACGTGCTTAAATCGAAATCTTGCTTTTCCTGAAATAACAAGAAATTTCTCAGTCTTGGTATTGTGATAATGCCCTCCTCTTGTAATACCTGGATGTGCTGTAAAAAAAGATACCTGACCATTTTTGTGGGTTTTTAAAAATTCTACGAAAATCCCTCTTTCATCAATATTGCCTTTAATAGGATAAGTAAAAAGCTTTTTTGGAGTGTAACTTATAAAAGTTGAATATAGTGCTCTCGAAAACCCTCCTCCTATGTTTTCTATCATTTTGTTTTCTCTAATTTTTTTAAAATTTAAAAGCATTGCAACTAATTCTCCTAACTTAATTTTGTATGTAGGATTAATCGAAATAATACCTTCATCGTCTTTTGGAGGTTTATATCCATCAATAATTTTTAAAAACATTTTTATAACATCGTCAATATAAACCAACTCTAAAATAGTATTTTTATTATCTATTCTGATTGGAATTGATCTATTAATATTGTGACAAAAAGTTGCCACTGCAGAATTGTAATTAGGTCTACAGAATTTACCAAAAACGTTTGTTAAACGGATTATGTATATAGGAATTCCATATTCTTTCCCAGTTTTTAGTAAAGTATTTTCAGCTTTAAGTTTAGTTTGTCCATATAAAGTATTTTTCTTCACATGAGTAGTTGAAGCTAAAATAAGTGGTATAATTTTTTTTTTATGCAATTTGGCAAGTATACTCGAAATATATTCGGTTAATTGTGTATTAACTAAATTAAATTCTTCAGATTTTTCAGTTCTGTTTATACCTGCAAGATGAACAATAAAATCAGCTTTTGAGATTAAATCACTTAATTCTTCTAAATTATTTTTCTTTGTGAAACTTAATATATTTAAGTCAGATCTTGGTTTAAGAAGTAGTTGGAGATTTTTCCCAATAAAACCATCAGCTCCAGTGATTAAAACATTCAAGGTATTTTAAAGCCCTAGCTTCTTTATATTAGCTCTTTATGCTTGAAAAAAATATTGATTAATAATAATAAAAAAAAATTTCATTTTTTTTATATCATTTTAAAATGATAGATTAATTTGTTTAAAAATAAATAATTATAAACTTAAGCATTTGTTCTATTTTTTTTATCTAAATTATTTAAAAAATTATTTATTTTTTTTATTTCACCTCTTAACTCGATAATTTCTTTTTGGATATTTAGACCTAAGGAAAATCCGACTTTTGGCTCCCATTCATTTGCCTCCCACAAAATAATTTTTAAAAGACCATTACCAGTTTGTACTATAAATGTATTGTCCTCACAAATTTTGATAATTCTTCCAGAAACTCCCTTGTTTGATAAAAAGATTAACTTGGCCTTAATTATTTTTATTTTGTTTTGATTATAAAAAGTAAAAGCACAAGGATAAGGATATGTTGTGGCTCTTATCAACTTTAAAATACTTTTAGAATCTTGCGACCAATCTATTAGTCCATCATAAGGTTCTCTTTTCCCATACCAACTTGCTTTATCCTCTTGTTGTTTTAGCCCACTAAATTTATTTATATTTTTTAAATCAGGAAGTAATAAATCAAGAGATTTTTTTTCAGATTCGAGCATTTTAATGGTAAGAGATTTCGCATCATCATCTGAATTAATATTAAAAATTGTTTGTGATATTATTGCCCCATCGTCAACCCCCTTACTAATAATAAAAAATGTTGCAGCACCTTCTTTTTTATCCTCTAAAATCATCCATGGGATAGGTGCTCTTCCTCTGCCTTCAGGTAATTTTGTTGGATGAAAACCAATCGTACAAACTTTAGGTATTTTTAAAATTGAATCTGGAATTATTTGAGAAATTCCAACTGCAAATATGTAATCTGGCGAAAATTCTTTAATTGAAGTTTCGCAGTCTTTAATTTTTATAAATGGTTCATATTCATAAGAATATTTGTTTGATACCGCTCTTAAGTCACACCAATCACTTATAGAAGGAGAATTTTTTGTCTCATAACCATAGATTCTTACGTTTCTATAGTTATACATAAAGAGTCTATCTGCAACAACTTTTGAACTACTAACACTCCCAATAATAATAATTTTCATTTAATTACTTTAAATTTTTTTTCTCCAAAAATTACAATAAATATTGTTTTAAATAATATTTTACAATCTCTTAGTAAAGAGATATTTGAAGCGTAAATGCAATCATATCTCCATCTTTCCTCCCAACTTAAAAAGATATTCCCTCTTACTTGTGCGAGACCTGTTAATCCAGGTTTGACATTAAAACGATTTTTTGCCCAGTCTGGCATTGAAAGGTAGGTAAATGGGAGTATGGGTCTTGGCCCAATTAAGCTCATCTCACCTTTGATTACATTGTATATTTGAGGTATTTCATCAAATTTGTATCTTCTAAGAAACTTGCCCAATGTTGTTACTTCAGGGTCCTCTAATATTGTTTGTTTTATATCTCTTTTAGGATTCATATACATAGTTCTAAATTTATAAATTAAAAAATGTCGACCCTTATATCCCACTCTTTTTTGAGTAAAGAAAATTGTACCATTTGAAGTTAATTTGATGGATAAAGAAATTAAAATCAAAAAGGGTAGAAGTATAATTAACAATATAAAGCTAAAAAAAAAGTCAAAAATTCTTTTAGTAAGAAAATATATCAATGTTGATATTCCCCTAGTAAATAAAAAGCTTCTGCATAACTACAACCAATATGCATTCCTCTGAGTTTAGAAAGTGCTTTAATACCTTCAATCGACCTTGGCTGATTATCTTCTTGAATTTGACTCTTATAAGCCTTCATAGCATTAATTTTTTTTTCAATTTCTAACGATGATATATTTATAAATATATTTGGTTCAAAATTTGGAATCATATAAGGAAAATTTAAATTTGTTTCTGAAAGAGTTTCATATGCGCATATTCTTTTGATTTTGGATGCACTTTTTAAATATGGCCTAGTAGCAACTGTTGCTGCATAAGAAATAGCTTTATGATCATTATGTAAATCATGAGGGAATGGGATATAAATTTCTTCAGGATCAACTTCTTTTATTAGATTGTTTACTTCTTTATTTATTTCCCAAGATGGAATATTATCTAAACATGCTGCTGGTAATTCTTTAAATATTAATTCGGAAACACCAAGGATCTCGCATGCTTTCTTTGCTTCTTTTCTAACTACATCCCATTTTGATTGATGCCATAATGGATGTTTTTTTTCTCCATGACCAGTAAGTATTGCAACAGTTACATAATTACCATTATTAGAAAACTTAGAAATTGTTGCTCCCATTCCTAATGTTTCGTCATCAGCATGCGGAGCAATTACTAATATCCTCATTAAATGATTATAAAAATTTAAACTTGAATTAATTATATACTTGATTTATAAACGAAGACAAAATTTTCATTTAATAGATTTTATAAAGTTAAAAAAGACTATTAAAAGTTATTTGATTAAATATTATTTATTAATATTTTTGCATATGAATTTAGTATTATTTACATGCTTTTAATAAAGTACTCTTAACTACATTTGCGTAATTTATAATTTCTTTACTGGTTATTGTGGGGTGAACGCATAACATAATGCTAGTTTCAGATAAAACTCTTGCATTTTTTAACCGTTTAGATGGACTAAATCCTAAATTCTTTATACAATTTTCTAAATATATTTCGCCACATCCTCCTGTATAGCATGGGAATTTTTTTTGGTTTATTTCTTCTAATATTCTTTCCCTATTCCATTCAATTGATAATGCTTCATTATCAAGATAAAAATAAAACTTATACCATGCATGTTTTATGTCTTGAGGTTGTTTAGGTATTCTTATAAATTTAATATCTTTAAGAATAGCAATCAATATTTCTGCATTTTCTGTTCTCCTGTCTCTCCATTTATTTATTTTTTTTAATTGAATTATTCCAATAGCACTTTGCATCTCGGTTAACCTAAAGTTTGAACCAACATCATCGCAAAGCCATCTGAATCCAGGTTTTGAGGATTTATTTTGAACTTTTTGAAATGATTTGCCATGATCCTTAAGTGACCAAATTTTTTCCCAGATTGAGTGATCATTCGTTGTGATCATTCCTCCTTCACCTCCTGTACTTATTATTTTATCTTGGCAAAAACTCCAAGTTGCAACCTTGCCGAAACTTCCTACCGGTTGCCATACTCCATCTTTTAGGATTTCAGCCCCATGAGCTTGTGAACAATCCTCAATTATTGGGATATTATATTTTTCACTTAATGCGCAAATCTCCTCCATTTCCGCAGGCCATCCAGCTAAATGTACTACTGAAATAGCCTTTGTATTTTTATTAATTAATGGTTCAATAGTTTTTGCTGTTATGTTGCCGGAATTTAAATCCACATCAGCAAATATTGGCTTGGCGCCCAGCATTAGGGCAGTTGATGTTGTAGCAATAAAAGTTCTTGGAGTTGTTATGAATTCATCTCCTTCTTTTAAACCTAATGCAATATAAGCTGATGATAATGCTAATGATCCATTTGCTAAGGCAATTGCGTGATTACAGCCAGACCATTTTGCAAAATCCTTCTCAAATTGTTTACCTATTGAACCAAATAAATAATTAACATTTCCTTCCTCGAGAATATTTTTTACAGCCTCTATTTCTTCATAGGAATAACTTGGCCAGCTAGGAAATTTTTTCAAATGAATTTAAATATATGAAAATTTAATTTATTATATATATTCATTATTATTTTTCCAAATCAGATAATTTATCAACCTTATTAAAGCTTGTGTCAAGATATAAGATTTGATTTTATAAGAATTTCCTTCATCTGATTTAATGTCAATTTTTCTACATTATTACTATTATAATCTTCCTCAATAGAATGAGAAAAAGATTCTGTAACTTGACCATCAAAATATTTTTTATAATTTAGATCTCTTGTATCTGGGACTATTCTGAAAAAGTTGCCCATGTCAATACTTTTTAAGAGTTCTTCTCTCGTCATTAATGATTCATAAAGCTTTTCGCCATGTCTATTCCCGATATATTCTATTGGATGATTATCTTTACCCAAAATTTCTAATATGGATTTTGCTAATATTTCGATTGTTACAGAAGGTGCTTTATGAACAAAAATATCTCCAGAGTTTCCATGTTCAAATGCATGTATTACTAATTCTATTGAATCATCGAGGGTCATCATAAACCTAGTCATATTTGGATTAGTAATTGTTAATGGCTTTGAATCTCTAATTTGTTTAATGAATAATGGTATAACTGAGCCTCTTGAACCCATAACATTCCCGTACCTTGTCCCGCAAAGAATTAATTTTGAATTTTGATTTTTGGTACTTTCTGCAATCATTACCTTTTCCATCATAGCTTTACTAATCCCCATTGCATTAACAGGGTAAACAGCCTTATCTGTGCTTAAAGTAATAACTTTTTCTACTGAATTTTCTTCAAAACATCCTCTTATCAAGTTTGCAGTACCTAATATGTTAGTCTTGACTGCTTCTAAAGGAAAAAATTCACAGGAAGGAACCTGTTTTAATGCTGCCGCATGAAAAACTAAGTCAATATTATTTAAACTATTCTTTATGGCTTCGTAGTCCCTAATATCTCCTAGATAAAAACTAAGTTTCTCATTATCATATTTTTTTCTCATAGAGTCTTGTTTTTTTTCATCTCTACTGAAAATTCTTATTTCTTTTAAATTAAGATTTAGAAATCTTTTAATTACTGCATTACCAAAGGAGCCCGTCCCCCCAGTAATTAATAATCTCTTACCATCAAACATTTCTTAAATTATTATCTAATTAATCTTATAACTTTAAAATAATTTTTACCCATTTTTTCATGGGTAAACTTTTTTAAATAAGCATTTTTTAAGTTTATCTTGGTTTTATTGCTTTTTTCGAAATCTATTAGCGTATTAAAAATATTTTTATATGAAAAAGGTTTTTCAATATAGTTTGGGAGATCTCCAAGAAGTTCTTCTAGTACTGCAATCCTGCAAGCTAGGAGTGGTTTTTTATTCATTATCGATTCTATAAATGGCATACCAAAACCCTCGTATTTACTTGGTATTAATATCGCTTTGCATTTTGAAATTAATTGTTGTTTTATTTCTTCAGAAACATAACCTAGTGGAATTATATTTTTAGAGCTTACTTTAGGAAAATCTTCTATATCCCAATTACCAATAAATATAAATGAGGAGGATAGATTTCTTTCTGATAACTTATTAATTGCCTTTAAGCAATTTATTATATTTTTATGCACTGCTAACGAGGAAATTATAAGATAATAGTCTGAAAATGTTTTAAATGAAGAAGTTGCATTTTTAAATTTATTTTGCGATTGCTTTTCAATAGCATGATAAATTCTTATTGATTTTTGTTTGTAGTTTTTATAAATTGAAAATTTTTCTTGATTACTTATTGAAATTCTTATTGTGGATGTGAATATTGAAATTATCCGAAATAATACTGAGATTCTTTTTTTTAAACTTTTAAAATTATCAGGGTAATATAGGAAATTAAGGTCGTGTATAACGAGAATATTTTTCTTGAATAAAAAAAGTGGTTTTATATTTAATGGAAAAATAACCAAATTACTTTTTAAACTTATAATTGGGAAGCAAAAATTGAGCCACATAATACATTCAAAATCATTGGTGATATTAACCGTTTTTATGTTTATAAAATTTTTATAAATTTGAAAATATTGATATTGAGATTTCCTTATAAAAATAGTTATCAAATAACTACCATTATTTGCGATTATAAGAGACTTAATAAGAGAAATAACATAAGAATTAGCACCTCCCTTTTTCTTATGAATATAACCAGTGAAATCTATAAATATTTTTTTATTTTTAATTAATTTTTGTTTAAATAAATTCATTATGATTAATTTCTGGAAGAAGAATTAATTTTGATCATTTTTATTAACCTTGAAAAAGGTTGCCTATGAGTTATTGAAAAAAATCTATAAATTAAAAAATGTATTAATTTAAATTTATTATTTTTAAATATATTATTCTCTATTTTTTTAATTTCTTCTTGATGGGCCTTTCTGTTAATAAATGAAAGCTGATTTTTATGCAAGTTTATAGAAGCTAAAATATTACTTGAAATTGCATAGTTCACACTTTTTAAATATGATCTACAAAAGAAATCATAGTCTGCAGCGAATTTATAATTAGTATTAAATCCGTTAAGATTATTAAAAAGTTTTTTAGAAAAAATTGTCCCAGATTGTGGAAATGGCATGCCTCCTACTAAATAAGAACTATAAAATAAATATTTAGGTAACGGCTTCCATATATATTTTTCATTAGTTTCGAAGTTTATGATTTCCAAACACCCAGTAATAATGTCCACTTCATTTTTACTGTTAATTTCATTTAAGATATTAATATTAAGTTGGTCATCGGAATTTATATAAGTTACAAAGTCTGCCTTTGATTTTTTTATACCATAATTTATCGCTTTATAAATATTACCTGGAGGATAATAAAGAGTTTTTATTTTATATTTTTTAATTATCTCAAGTGTATTATCTATTGAGCCACTATCTACTACTAAATGGTTTACGTTGTTTGATCTTTGGGTAATTTTTGAAACAGATAAAATGCAATCTTCGATAAATTTTTCAGCATTTAAAGTAGGTGTTATTATTGTTAAATTTTTCATAAGATCAATATTATATTATTAAGATGCCGATTATAAGTGAGATACTTGGAAAGACAATTTCTGGTCTATGTATTAAGAGAGTTAAAAGGGAAAAAATTATAGAATTTCTTTTTATTGGCTCAAGTTGATAAAGTTTTGATATGTATTTTAAATATATTAAAAAAGGGAGAAAATAAAAAAATGAACCTATTATCCCAAATTCTGCAAAAGTTGAAAATGGATTATTGCCTCTTAATAAACCGGGATTGCTTTTTAGGGATTGGCCGAAAAATGGGGCAAGTTTGAAACTTTTGAAATCGGTTATAAAAGCCTCGAACCTTCCTTCTTCATATATATTTTGAAATCTATTAATTCTTATTGTGAGATAATCTGGCATTAGCTGATTTAAAAAGAAAATAATTAATAATAAGAGTAAAGGTGAGATTAAAATTAAAAAAAAGGATTTTTTACGTAAAACTAATGTTTGTGATAACTTTGCAAGGTTTAATGATAGAAATGTCGCAAAAAAGGTTGCGATACCTAATATATAACCCACGCTCGTTGAAAATAATGTTCCTATAAATAATATGAAACGTGAATATTTGAGTTTATCTTTCTGAGATAAAATTGATGATAAAATAATTAGAACATAAGATCCCAAAGTCCCTGATTCTTCGAATATTGTTGCAAATCTCAGAAAACCATTGAATGGAAAATACAAATTACTAAATGTAAAAAAAACAAGCTGACTTTGTGCCTCTTCTTTATAGTTAAAAATCAAAAAAGGTAATGGCTTAAAGATAACTGCAAGTATTAAAGATATAAGAGCTAGTGTGACTAAAAAGGCAAACATTCTAGTTAAAAGTATTTTTAAATTATTTTCTTTATCAATTGAATAAGCATATAAAATCATAATTATAGTGGCTAAAAATTGTATTGAATTTAAAGCAAAAAAAGTACGTGTAGAAATAAAAGATAAGCACATTTGCCAAATCGCAAATATCAAAAGAGATAATAAATATAATTTTCTATATTCAGTAATTTCTATATAACTATTTTTTATTAAATGAAAAATTGCGTAGGTTAAACATGAAAAAGATAAAGGATAACCTAATAAAGGATATACATATTTTAGGATAACTGGATTAATTGATAAAAAAAAGAATAAAAGTATAAGGTAATTAAAGTTTTTTCTGGATAAAAGTTTATTTTCCATTTTTAGCCTTATGTAAAATAATACTAAAGAATAATTTTATTAATTTTAGTGAATTATTAATTTTATTATTCAAAGAATAATGAACTATTCCTCTACGACCAAAAAATGCAATTATCAGCGATTTTAAGTTAATATGATGCCCTAAATTTTCAATTCTTAATTCTAATGATTTTTTAACAAAAAAAGTATCTTTTTTTTGGAAACTTGCTCCTGTAAAGTTAAAAATAGCGAGAGGGAAATCTACATAATAAAAGGCATTTGGGTTGTTTTTTAGTAATTTCATATTTAATACGTAATCAGCTGTAGTTATATATTTATTTTCAAAATAGCCTGCCTTTATAATAGATTCTTTTCTATAAACTATTGATTGTTGACATAATGACTTTTTGAAATGATCATCAATAGAGTATTCTGAATTGAATATTTTCCTATTGCATTTTAAAACCACTGTGCCATAAATTCCAGAAAAACTCTTATCAATTTTATTGATAGTCTTTGAAATCTTAGAAATTATATTGTTCTTGAAAATAACATCATCACTACCTAAAATCCAAATCCATTCGTTAATTGCTTTTTTAACACCATAATTAATTGCATCATAAATCCCTTTATCTTTTTTTGAATAAAAAGATGAATTTTTAATATTTGATTGATCAATAATTTTCTTTGTATTATCAGATGAAAGATTATCAATAAAAATAACTTCGAAATTAATATCCCCGATTTGAGCTTCAATACTTTCAATTAATTTTTTAATATTTTTATCAGAATTGAAAGTAGGAACTATAAGAGAAAGCATTTATCCAATTTTAAAATTTGCAAAAATCAATTTATTAAAAGATCAAATTGAATTTAATAATATATTTAAAATTTTTTAATTGTTCTTAAAATATTAGCCTATGAGGGCTAATAATTTTTAGAATTAAAGAGTTTTAATTTTATAATTTGTAATGAAAAGTTTATTTACTGCTGATTATTCCATGAATCGTTAGCCTCCATTAATGTTTCTTTTCTACCAATATCTAACCAATATTCATGAATTGGACAGATCAGAACCTTTTTGTTAAATTTCTTTAACTTCAATATTAATTCTGGAATATCTATATAAGAATCTGGATCAATATATTTAACTACCTCGGGATCAAATGTATATACTCCAGCATTTACGAGATGGCTCAGAGTAGGCTTTTCAATTATTCTTTTTAACTGTAAACCGTCAGATTCAATCACTCCAAAAGGTATATCAGTTGAATGTTCTCTTACACATATTGTTGCATATGCAGAATTCTCATTATGAAAATTTATAAGACTTTTATAATCAAACTTAGTAAGGATATCTCCATTCATCACAATAAATGGATATTTTAAGTCTTTCGGTAATAAGGATAAAGATCCAGCAGTGCCTAGAGGTTTTTTTTCAATAAGATAAGTAATATCAACACCCCAATCAGAACCATCTTTAAAAAAATTAATAATTTGTTCTTTGAGATAATTTACCGAGAAGAAATAGTTTTTAAAACCACCTTCAATAGATTTTTCTAACAATGTTTGAAGAATTGGTTTACCACTGACACATAACATTGGTTTTGGACATTCATCTGTATAAGGTCTAAGTCTTTTTCCTTCCCCTCCTGCCATAATTACAACTGCATTTTTTTGTTCAATTGGGACTGGAATTAATTCTTGAAGACATAATATATCTTTAACTCTTCCTAAATCATCTAAAATTGGAATTTGATTTATACTATTTTTTTTCATTAACTCTAGAGCAAGTTTATTTTTGTAAGACTCTTTGAGAGAGATGAACTCTGGATTCATTATTTTGAGAACGGAGCAATCTAGTGATTTGTTTTTTAACAAAGCCCTTCTTATATCTCCATCGGAAATTGTTCCAATTAATTTATCATCTTCATTTATGACTAATGCTATTTGAATTCCACCCTTATTTAAATGGACTAAAGCATCACGAAGATTTTGGTTTTCTTTAAGTGATATTTCCTTAGGATTGAAAATCATTCTAGAGAACAAATCTTTATAAACTTTATCACTCTATTTAAATAATCTTAATTATTTGAAAAGTTTTTTTTATTTAAGTTTTTAATTTTATTTTATTTCTATGTCGAATAAATTGGTTGTAGGCAAACCTTTGCCTTTATCATAATCAACATCATAATGGGATTCCATTCTGATCCTGTCGTTAAAATGTGGAGTAGAACATTCTATTAGCAAAGTGTCTTCTAGAGCCTCTTCTTGGTGAACACATCCCGGCTCAAACCTAATAGATTCTCCAGGTAAAAAAATTTTCTTTTTTAGTATTCCATCACCTTCATCAAATCTTAATAGAAGTTTACCAGAAACTATATACGCCGATTCGTCTTTTAATCTATGCATTTGTAGTCCGCCTTTAAATCCTTTTTTAATAAAAAGCTCTTTAACAGTGTAATAAGATGGCGAGAGAAATAATAACCTTTCTTTTCCCCATTCTCTAAAACCTACATCTCGATTTATTGGTTTTGTTGGTGGAATAGATTTATGTAAATTGCTATCGTTTAAAATATTTGATATTAAATTTAGTACTTCAGCAATAGCACCATTACCTCCGGAACGAGAAGTTATTTGCTTTATAAAAGGTTTTATTATTTTATTGCAATCAGCTACTCCTATTGGGAATCCAACGATTTTACAAAGTTCAATATCGTTAATATCATTACAAAGAAAAATACTTTTTTTTAAATCTATATTATTTTGCTTAGACCAATTTTTGGCTGTTGTGACCTTATCTTCAACAGAATGATAGAGATTTATTTTAAGTTTTTGACATCTTTTTATTACACAATTATTTGTTT
The DNA here is from genome assembly GCA_003278895.1 of Prochlorococcus sp. AG-347-L19. Classification (GTDB taxonomy): domain Bacteria; phylum Cyanobacteriota; class Cyanobacteriia; order PCC-6307; family Cyanobiaceae; genus Prochlorococcus_A. Next base: position 6,086 of record QCCO01000001.1, on the reverse strand, counting down.
CACTACTAATTACCGTGATTGGGAATAAAGGAAATCTAGATTTAAAGTCTTTTAAAGCAAGGCTATCATATTTGGATGTTCTAATTAGTTCATTACCATGTGAATCAGTTAATAAAAAGTTATCAGTAAAAACTCCATCAAAATCTAATATTAATCCACTAGGTTTTAAGTTATTCATTGAATGTATTGATGTTGTAATTTAGTTATTTTTTAACTTCAATTAATATCTAAACTTAAGCTTGATCATAGCATGTCTTTTTAATTGTTAATGTTTATTAATTTGTTTTTAAAGATTATTCGAAAAATAATTATTTTTAAGGATTTATAGTTTTTTGTTTAGAATTTGATTATGGAGCTTCTTTTGAGAGAATATTTTTTCTTTTTAAATTTAGTTCAATATAATAATTTAATAAAGTATTTGATTTTTTAATTTCTTCTAAAGTGGGCTTTTTTTTTGCCCAATTTAAAGCAGAATGCAAAGAACTTTGTTCAGAAATTATTCTTATTAATGGATTTATTTCTAAACCATCAAAATGTTCATAACCAAACAAAATCTGAGGGTTTGGTTGATAACTTTTTAGATTACTCCTTGCGCTTATAATTACTTTTTTTTCGCACAAGATACCTTCAAGTATTATGCTTGTAGGACCGCAGATTATGAATTCTGAATTTTTTACTATTTCTACAACTTGATTAAGATTTCTTATACCTGATCTTTTAATTAAATTAATGTTTTTTTCTGCAAATTTTTCTTTAATAACTTTCTTTTTATATTTATAAGGAATTGTTCTATAAGGATGAGGTAGATAATTGATCACTAAATTTTTTAAATCTGAGTTTTTAAGTTCAGCATTTAAAAAATTTATATCTTTGAATTCATCATAATAAATACTTGTTCCTGCATATAGAATATATGGTTTTGATTTATTCAAATTAACATTTTTTTTATTTGAACTTTGATATAAATCGTATCTTGGACTTCCCCAAATAAAAACGCTTTTTTCATCTAAACCCTGGATCCTATCGCAATAATTTTTTGCTTGTTGACTATAAACTCCAACTTTATAAGGTTTAATCAAAAAAGTACTTTTGCTGCATAGATTATCCCAATTATCTACTAAACATATTTCTAAGGATTTTACAATGCTTTTTTCTCTTGCAAAAGAGGAATAAAAAACTTCATAACTAACTGCCTGGCAAGGTATAAAAATATACTTTGGGTTTAATCTTAAAATACATTTTATTAGCTCAGTTTGTTTAACTTTTGGTATTAATCTTTTAAAGTTTCTATTTGAACAATATCTAGAAATTAATAAATATAAGTAATCTTTTATAAAAGATCTTAAAAACTGAATAATACCAAAAGATTTTAGATATAAAAATGAAGGATGAATTCTTATTAACCTTAAGTTAAATCCTCTACATAATTTGGATAATTCTTTTGTTTTAACCAATGATAGGCCTATGAAATTCGCCATCAATAAAAAATCTTTTTTATAACTTATGCATTTAAGTTTGTTTTTTTTAGCAAATGGTAAGATAGTCTGATATATAGAATGATCACAAATTATAGATAATTCATATTTATCAATAAAAATATTGATTAATCCAGATAAAAAATAATTTTGATAAAGTTCTTCACTTGTTATTACTAATGAAGCTTTTTTTTTCATATATCCAATTTATTAGCAATATACCTTGCATACTCTAAATCTTCTGGTGTATTTATATCAAATATTTCATTGCCTTCCCAAATGAAAGGTATTGTAGAGAAACCTGAAGAGGGCATGTTTTCTAAAATACCATTTATAGACCCGATCTCGATGCAGGCATTTTGAATATAAGTAGAAGGTAAACAAGAATATGATTGATCTGACCAAGGAATATTATTTGTATGAAATGGGAATAATCTTGACATTTTATTTTCAGATAAAATAACCCACATTTTTCCAGGATGTTCTTTTGTTTTACTAACTGACCTTAAGGTTGTGAAAGAATCTTTAGGAGCTTTGATAAAGGTATTAATTGCAGTATTTACTAATTCTGAACTTCTAAAGGGTGATGTTGGCCTTAATATTAAATAATGAGTATATTTTTTATTCCCCTCCCTTAATAAAGTACATAACCAAAATAACCATTCTTTATCACTTGAAGAATCTTTTGAGAGATGTGCTGGTCTTAAGCCATAACTTGAGGCCCCATTTTTTTTAGCCATTAACTCATATTCTTTACTGTCAGTAGAAATAATAATTTCAGATATAAGTTTGATTTTACTAGCACAATTTATTGCTCTCTGAATTAGATTCTGTCCATTTATGATTGAAATATTTTTATTTTTAATGCGCTTTGATCCAGATCTTGCAGGAATAAAAGCTACAAACTTATAATTAGATGAGTTAATGAGATTCATTTATAATGTTGTAATCAAATTCTTGCCCTTTTTTAATATCTTTAGATAAGCTCTTGCCAATTAGGTTCATGCATTCTCTAATTGGAATTTTTTGTTTATCAAAAATCTTACCAGTTATGTGCTCAATTTTTATAATTTCACCTTTTTTTATATCTTTAGAAGCAACACAACTTTTGCCGAGTCTTTCAAATACATCTTCTTTACCAATATTACTTCTATCATTTCTATGATACAAAATTTCAGTTCTTTTTATATCTCTTACGAACTTTCTAAAACCATCAGGTTCTAAAGAGAATTTATGATCTGAACCTTTTAATGATCTATCAAATGTAACATGTTTTTCAAAGACTGTTGCACCTAGAATTCTTGCTAATGGTCCAGTTAAAGTTCCATTGAAATGATCCGATATTCCAATTTGATGTTTAGGAAATTTGTTTATAAGAATAGGAATCATGGATAGATTTACCTTGTCAGCTGTACATGGATATTCTGATGTGCAATGTAAAATATATATATCTTGGCCGTAATCTATGGCCTTAATACTATTAATTATTACTTCCAAGTTAGCCCCGCCAGTACTAATGATTGTGGGTTTTTTTGATTTACCTATTTGTTTTAGAAAAGGTAAATTGCCCATATCAAAAGAAGCAACTTTAAGCATGTCAACGTCAATTTTTAGTAACATTTCAAGAGATTTTTGATCAAAGGGGGTGCAACAAAATTTATTTTTTGAGAAATTTATAGCTTTTTTTATTTTTATAAATTCATTCTCATCAAATTCTAATTTTTCCCGATGCTCTCCGTAAGTTAAGCCAAATGCATTTGGCGAATCATATATTAAGTTATATCTGGAAGAGTCAAAAAGTTCTTTATTATTTCTTGCTTGAAATTTTATCGTGGTAGCTCCTAATTTTGAAAATTCTTCAACATATTTAATAGCGTTATCAATATTTCCTTGATGATTTTGGCCAACTTCAGCAATAATCTCTAGGGAATTTGGAATTCTGAATCCATTTATTTCTGAAATACCTTTTTTTTGGATTTTATTTATCATTTGCTTTTTGAGTAAACATTATTTCTTGCTATGTTATTTTCTTTTATTCTTCTTACTATAGAATGTGGACGGAATTCTTCATAATATTTGTCAATTTCAAAACCATATTTTTTCATAATTAAATTTATTTTTTCTTGAGTATTGTTAGCTGAGCTTTCTATTAATAGAGATTTAGTATTGCTTCTTAAAAGTAAATTTTTAATACCATTTAAAGCATTTATTTCTCCACCATCTACATCAATTTTTATATAAAGAGGTTTATCATTTAAATACTTTTCTATAAAATTAAAATTATTGAATAAAGTAGTATTTATATTAAAAAGATTAGATTTTTCATAAGTAAATTCTGCCCCACCTGATTCTAAATTTGATCCAGAAAAACAAACAAATTCAGAGGAGTCTGAAATTCCAATATTAAATGCTGCTACATTCTTAATATGATTTTCTTCAAGATTTCTACACAAAGTAATAAAGTTTTTCCTGTAGGGTTCTATTGAAATTATTTGCTTAATACCTTTAGCTACAGCTGCAATTGTAAAAATTCCAATGTTAGATCCTATATCTATGAATATGGATTCTTTATCTATATTATTTATCCACTCTATTGTCTCAGGCTCTTTTGTTTTAATTGTCTCCCACCTATATGTTTCTATCTTATTTAAACTTTTAATAAAAATATCATTATGATAATTATAATCGAAATCACCAAGAAGTTTTTTTAAGGAGAATTTTTTCAAATCTAATTTTAAATTTTTCAATATTATTATTACTCTAATCTACCATTTTTAACTTTATATATTCTGTCAAAATTTTTTAAAGAACTTAATCTATGGGCAATTGAAACTATAGTTAAACCACTAGAATTTTCAAGAATACCTCTCATAACATTTTCTTCTGTTTTATCATCTAGAGAGCTCGTTGCTTCATCTAAAAATAATACTCTAGGTCTTTTATAAAGAGCTCTAGCTATCCCAATTCTCTGTCTTTGGCCTCCACTAAGTTTTACTCCTTTTTCTCCAACTAAAGTTTCATATTTATCTAATCTACTTGTTATGAATTTATGAATTTGTGCCTTTTTGGCACATTCTATTAACAAATCCCAATCTATATTTTGTTTATCGATTCCTATAGCTATATTTTCAGCGATACTCATATCAGCTAAATAAATAGTTTGAGGTACGCAATAAATTGATGATCTCCAAGCTTTTAAAAGTTCATCATTTTTTGAACCATGTAAATCCAACTTATTTATAAAAACATTTCCCGTAGATGGGATCATTAGTCCCATAGAGATATCTAAAATAGTACTTTTACCCTCACCTGTATTTCCTATAATTCCAACTTTTTCACCTCTTTTTACCTCCATATTTATATCTCTTAGTGATACTTTTTTTGCTGAGGGATATTTGAAAGAGATTTTTGATAATGATAGCGAATTAAAGAATTTTATATTAGTCTTATTTTTGATATCAGAACGTGTATAAATTGACTTGTCTATAAATTCAAGTATATTTAATAATGGTTCTTTAGCATATGAGAAAATAACCCAATTATTATAAATTTTCTGCATATTTGGCATTAATTTTTGAGAGCCTAAAGCTATAATTCCAACTGTTGTAATAAGATTTGCTGAATTATTTGTATAAAATAATCTCAATGTTATTGCAATTAAAAAAATTATACTAGTGAGTTCTATTATTTCTCTGGGGAAAGATCCAATAAATAAAATTTTAGCTTGTTTAGTTCTTACATCTATATCTAAATTTTTATATTTTTTTATATAAAATAATTGATTGGATGAGATTATTATATCTCTTATTCCATTTAGAGATTCTTGCAATAATTGGACTTGTTTTTTAGTTGAATAGGAACATTGTTTGCTTAAGTTTGAAATTGTGCTTTTAAAATATTTAATTAATAATACGTAGACTAGAAAAAAAGTTATTATTGCTGTCAATGATGGTATAAAGGCATAAATTAATAAAGATATAATTATGCAGAGAGATGATACAAAACCCGAAAAAATATTAAAAATAGAATTTAATAATTGAACTGATTGATCAACAAACTTTGTCGCAGAAGCAACAATTTTACTTGGATTATTTTCAATGTGAAAAGCGTAACTTTTAAATAAAGAGGTTTTATAAATATCTATACTCAAAGATGTACCAACTTTTGAGCTGAACCAAGTTATTAGATAATATTCAGCTATTTTGATACCAGCAGAAGTTAAGGAGACTATTCCAAAAAACAAACCAAAAATGAAAACAACTTCACGATTATTTAAATCAAAGGGATTTATAATAAATTCTTGAACAAATTTATTATTTGTAATAATCTCAGGATTTGAAATAATTGATATGAATGGTGCTGCAGATATAACTGTTAATGTACTTACTATTGCATTGATTCCTATAACTAATAAAACCAATTTGGTTAGTTTTTGGTTTTTAAGTGAAAAAGTTTGATATAACTCTAAAATTACTTTTAAAATTTTTCTATCTTTATTTTTATTAATATTTCTCATTAATTTAACTGTTGATATAATGGCTTTTTTTGCATTTTAGATATTTACTAGACATAATGAATTTTAATTAATTAAAGAATTAAGTTGTAATTTTC